>VGZC01000012.1 GCA_016872725.1 Planctomycetota bacterium | reverse complement strand
TGTCGTCGATCGACGACGAACGCGCAGTACGCCCCCGGGCCACCCCCATCCGCCCCCTGAACGCGAACAAATTCGACAACACAATCCTCCGGCGCCAAAACCGACGCCAGATCGCGCCGGGGGAGAAACGCGTACCTTGAGTCCCTCGGCCCTTCCGCAGTAGTCTCCATATCACCACTTACCGCATCAATGCGAGTGCTAATCGCCCGAGCTCCCAACAGCAGACCCGACGCCACTCTTCGCGACCTATGAAACTCGGTAGTATCCCACGATGGCGTCATATCACGCCGGTATGACGCACGACTTCGCAGGGAAATCGCCTCCCACGCCTGCGCTACATTCGCACCATCCAGGAGCCCCGTCCGCACGAGTTCTTGCTCATAGCGACTTTCGTTTCCACCTAGTGCCTCCCTCGCCCCAAGTGCCAGATTGATCGATCGAGACATCCTAGATGAAACATCCTCACACAATGCTCGGACACACGAATACCTTATCGCTTGCGCATCTCCTTGCGCTCGTCGCACTAGGTACTCTAGTTCCGATAAACCACGCAAGACACGCCCGTTCCGCAAGTTATGCGTTCTACACAGGTCCTCTGCAAACGAGAGTCTTCCCGCAGCCTTGTCGACGAACCCCTCAATCAAATCGCACTTCCCGATATTTACGACCAATTCACAAGCCACACCACACACCCCTGGCGCCTCCTCCCTTGCCATTCTTAGGCTTCGCATTCCGTCATGGCAAAGGATTCGCGCCGTTCGAGTCTCTCCATCCTCTAATGCCTCATTCGCAGCAATCGCGAACCATCGGGCGCTATCCAACAACCGTTCCTCACCTCCCTCTTTCTCAAAACGAGCGCGTTGAATAGAACCGCCTCTCACAGCAATGTCGTGAACTCGATGCAGATTCGTCGAATCGCCAGACCTCTCAGCCGCCGTCAACCATGAAGATGACAACGAGACAGCAACAATCTCATCCCCTGGAAGGTTCTTGAGCTCACCAAGCAGACACTTTCGCCAAGTCTCCGCTTGATCTTTGTCCCCCAGAAGGCGGTACAAATGTGACAGGGTCGCCGTCGCAGCAACACGCTGATTCACATCCGTGCGTATTCCCGCGTTCGCCATCTCCATAACAATGCCATAACACAGAATGGCCGAACCCACGTCGTCCGTTGCCGCCGCGATCTCGCCACGCGCGCCATAGGCTCCGGCCAACCACTGTCGCGCGGTCGCGCTATCCTCTCGACCTGCCCACTCTCGCACCATTGCCAACTGCCATTGAGCAATTCTCTGCGCGTCTCCCAGCATTCCGCAATCCACATACTCCCTTGCGATCTCTTCGACAATGATCTTGCCAGCGACCATACGCTGCACCGAAGTGTTCGTCCGCACGAACGCAATAGCCTGCTGCTCTATCTCTCTAAGAACCTCCTGCCGGGTCACAAGGCCGTCTTTCTGCGCCATCAGCATACGAAGGCGCATGTCATTGTAGATCCGAAACACCGCAACCAAATCGGCGTATTCCCGACTTCCGGGTGGATTCTCCAGCAACGCGCGAGCGCGCATGCAATCCACAATCGCTGCCTCTCGCTCGCCCTGGTAGCTACGCAAATGTGCACGTTCGGTATATGCATTGCCCATCTGCAGCACCAGCCAGGGGGACGGAGACTCTACCAGCAATCGCTCCCCGTCTAAGATGATCTTGTCAATCATCTCCCAATAGAGATCGTGGCTCGCAGTTCCGCTCGACAGCAATGCGGTCGCAATACTTGAGTTGATCACAGCATCGTGCGAAGCCGGAAATAGCTCGGGAGAGAAATACGCGGCAACTTGACTTCGCAGACGATATGCAATGTCAAGGGCGTCATGCGGAAGCTCCGTCGAGTAGGACTGCTGAAGAAGCTGCGTAAGCACGCGCGACTTCATTACGGTATCGGCATAGCCAGGTGGAGCGACGTGCAACTCGCGATCGCACATTATCGGCAGATACCAACTTTGCGGAACATTGGCCATTAGCGCCTCGGCGCTATCAATTACGCTTCTCATTGCAATGTAATTCGCCTCCATTCGCGCATCGATCCCAATGCCCTCATCGTCTTGAATGACCTTGTGATAGCACAGTTCCAAATGGAATGACATTGCGGAGATGATTTCATCCGCAATGCACAGGTCGCGTTTGATGACCAAGAGCAAACACGGACCTTCCCCCAAGACTCCCGAATTCTGGTCCCTCAATTCTCGGACGAGCCCGAATTCCGTTAGAACGAACGGTCTGCCATAATCTCCGAACTCGGTCACGGCGCCCTTCGAGTCAATAAAAACAACGCGACTTGGTGCAGACTCCTCTAACGGTAGAGTGATCCGGAACGGTGCGACAACAGAAAGATGAGGCACCGGAGTCGCCACAGAAATATCCTCCCACCCATGCTCATTGAGAACGTCAATGCGGAACCCCTGAGCACTAGTCGCCCTAAGAGGTGCGTTTCCGATACTAAGCAGCAATATGACTATTCGAAACATCTGCCTACATGAACACATACGTCACCCATTGACATGCGAAGGTCTGATTCGAGGCGTCGCGATTCAAAGTCCGAGTGTGTTCCTCGCCGACAAGGCGCGATTTTCCATTTTCCGTCGACGGATTTCAATAGACAGTGCCATCAAGGTGACGTAGGGACGCTGGGGTCGAGGCCGAGTAGTGACGGCGAATCCGTTGCTAGCTACGCTGTTGCGTCAGATCGACTCGCTAACTCAGCGGGCGTTTACGGGGGGCGACCAGGTAGACTAGGGAAGCCAGGAAAGACTCGCTGATCAGCTGTGGCGTACTGCCCATGGGATTTCGCTCTGCCGAACCTCGACGTCGGCTCGTCTTGAAATGCGTACTTGCACTGGGAGGCCGAGACGGACCGCGCGCCATCCCGAAGCCTCGCGTCCAAGAGCCGTTTTGGCTCTTGTGCGCCGAGACGTTGCGCCTTCTCGAGAGTCAGTCGCAAAGCGACGTTCCTAGCAAAGCCCGGGGCAAGCCGATGCGAGCCCTGCGAGCATTGGCTTGCCCCGGGGCAGGCGTTACACTTAACGGCAGCCACAACGTGGCGCCCCTAGCGGAGCTCGTCGAATGCCGCAGTCACTAGCACAAGTCTACGTACACATCGTTTTCGCCACAAAGAACCGGGCGATGTGGCTTTGTGATGCAGATGTCAATCGCCAACTCTATGCGTACATGGCGACAGTCCTTCGGGACAACGTCGATTCACCCGCATTGCTCATAAACGGGGTTGAAGATCACATTCACGCACTGGTCCGACTAAGTCGCCGGTTTCCGATAATGGACGTCATCAAGATGGCGAAGACGGAAACAACCAAGTGGCTCAAGCGACAGTCAAGCGTTGGCGTTGGCTTTGCATGGCAATCTGGGTACGGTGCGTTTTCTGTTAGCGCATCGCAGGTAGATGCTGTCACACGGTACATCAGCGACCAGATGCAACACCACTCGCAAGTCTCGTTTCAGGATGAGTTTCGACAATTGTGCCGACTACATGGCGTTGAACTCGATGAACGATATGCGTGGGATTAGGACCCGCCGCCTCCGCCGCCCACCACGCCGCCTCCGTGCTGAACTCGATGAACGATATGCGTGGGATTAGGACCGTCCCTGTGGGACTGACATATCGATACGACCATCCCCCCAGGGCAAAGGCAAGGCTCGCCGCGCTCGCCTTGCCTTTGCCCTGGGCTTTGATGTTTCCGTCCCTTCGGGACTATAAGGCCTATTCTCTTGCCGAGCCAATACCGCATCAAGACAATTAAGAACGAATTGGTATCGTTTTCACCCTGAATTGCTTAGGGCCCCACGCTTGAAGCCTGACCGAGTGGGTAAGTACCCGGCAACTATCAGCGTTGATCCGGGGGTGTCCCAAACAACGAGTGTGACCGAACCGGTTCGGCAAAATCACGGCTTCTTCGCTCTGATTTGCACACCGGACCTAAACTTCAATTGCCGAAACAGAGCGATTACTAATCGCATTCGATTGCCTAAGGTAGCAAATGGGTGCGATCTTGCGCGGAAACAGCCTGATCGATAGCCAAGACCTCGAGTAGAGAGGCATCTATTCCGTTCTTTCTTTGTTTCTGAGTAGCGAGGTCACTGAAATACCAGTCGACGCGGCTTTGAAGCTCGTTGTCTTCGCTTGATTCTCGTTCGGCATGTCCTCGGTTCAGAGACGCCACGAATCGTAGTTCCTCAATCAGGTCTGAAGTTGAAAGGCGCCCATCCTGATCGACATCGACATAGGGGGCGGAAGCGGCGGACCCGACGAGTGAATGTCCACCCTCCTGAGCCACTTCCCGCGCCAGCACGATGACGTCTCTCGTGGTGGCTCGGCCATCTCCGTCGACGTCGTAGACGTTTCTCGTGTTGAATTGCAGGTTGCCGACCGGATCGACCCGGTTCGGGTCCAACGGCGGGTCGAAGTTGCCGACCACCGGCAATGCGTACTGGTCGCCCATCTGGAAGTACATGTCGTTTCCGAACGGATACGGATGGTAGTCCACCACGCTCGTCCCCATCGGCGCGTCAAACCGAATCCGGCTCGACACCGGAGCACCGTTCGACACCAGGAAGAACCACTCACTGCTCTCCGTCGACGGAACGCCCTCCCGGTCCGGTGTCCATAATCCCAGGTCGGCGTACCCGTCGCGGTTCATGTCCGCCGCCACAGGACGCTCCCGAACGCCGATGAACCCAAACCGGAACGTCGAGTCAGCCGTGCCGTCCCACGTCAATGGGCCCGGGCCGGCCGCCAAATCGAGGCGGAACCGGTCGTCGGTCCATGTCCCCAGATCGTCCAGCCCGTCGCCGTTGAAATCCCCAACGATCGGATAACCCCGCATCGACGTGCTCAGACTGAACGACCCGCCCACGTCGCCCACTTCGAAGTCGTGGTCCGTGTCGAAGTACCACGTGTCTCCGTCGAAGATGCCGACTTCGTCGCCGTTCGACGCGATTCCGTCAAAGTTCCCCGCGATCGGCAAACCATTCACGGCCGTCGGATCCACCTTGATCACGTCCGGTCGCCCGTCGTTGTCCGTGTCGATCAACCACCGGAACGCGCCGCCCACGAACCCGAACGCGGCCAACTTGTCAAAACCGTCCGCCATGCTCGCCGCTGTCGGCGAGAAGTTCCCCGCGAACACGTCGTCCGTCACGAGGCCCATCGCATACACGATGTCCCGATTCGTCAAGTCGACGTTCTTCGGATCAAAATACCCGTTCCCGTTCGTGTCGATCCACATCGTCCCGCCGGCCCACGTCCCGATCTCCGGTCGCGAGTCGATCGTGAACCGAGCCACCAAGTCCTTGCCCGGCCGCCCGTCGCCGCTCGGGAAGACCGGTGTGCCGGTCGGCTGAGCCGTATTGGTTTCGCCGTCGAGCGCGTTGCCCACCGGATCGACCACCCGGTCGGTGATCGTCAGCGTGAACCGATCGTCGGCCAGAGGTTTTGCGAACCCGAGAATGATCGAACCCGTCGCCGCCGCGTTGTCCGCCACCGGATTCCCGATGAACGTGATCGAATTGACCACCACGGCGCCCGTCGCGTCGCCGATGAGCGTGAAGTTACCGGGATTCACCGCAACACCGGCCTCCAACGCCGTGTAAAGGAAGTTCGCGTCCTGATTGCTCCGCGCCGCCAAGTCCCGAACGCTGATCCGCAGCGCGTTGGCGAGCGGAGTCGGGCCCGCGGTCGGTTTCGGATCGAACAGGTTGAACGCCGGGCTGCCGTCGATCCGGATGTCCGTGACCTGCGGACCGCGCGTGTCGATGAAGATATCGAGCACCTGAGGCGCGCTCACATTGCCCGCGAGATCCTCGGCCGTCGCCAACACCTCGCGCACCCCGTCCAAGTCGAAGAACGACGGATGGTTGAGGTTGCGGACGAACGACGTCCTCCATTGGCCGTTCGCCAACGCGTTGTCGCCGTCGATCGGCTGCGCCACCGTCAACGCGAACTCGCCCGGCGCGTTGATCACGTTGTTGTCGTTGTCGATTCCCTCCTTGCCGTCGACATACAACCGGACGATCGAATCGGCTTCCGCGCGCCCCGCGAACGTCGGCTCGATATCGCTCGTCACCCGGTCCGCCAACGTCGCCGCATTCCCCGTCACGCCCGTGTCGCGCGACGCGATTCCCGTGATCGTGACCGGCGGCGCCACCGTGTCGATCACCACCGTCATGAGATAATCGGCGCTGATGTTGCCCGCCCGATCCTCGACCTCCAGTTTCAGATTGTGGTGTCCGTCCGCCAGAGCCAACGCGCCCGTCGACACGAAGTTCCCGGGGACGAATGCCGAGTCGAAGAGCAGGGCTTCGGCCACGCCCTCGCCTCGGTCGTACACGCGGTACCGCAGGTGCGGCCCCGCCGGGAACAACGTCGTGTGGAACGCCGCGTTGGGATCCTCCGTCGTCGCCGTGAAGCGGGGCGCCGCCACGTTGGTCACGTTGTCGTCGTTGTGCCGCCCCCCGTCGTCCGCCTCGAACATGTCGAGGAACGCCGTGTTCGGCACAACCGTGTCGATCTCGACACGCAGCGGGGCCGACGACGGGCTGATGTTGCCCGCCTGGTCCTCGACCACCGTCCGCAAATCGTAGACGCCGTCGTCGAGCGGTTCGAGCGTCAGTTCCCAGATCCCCGTACCGTTCGTCGGCGCCCCATCGCTTTCATCCGACTGCACCGATCCGATGCCGACCCGTTGCACGGCTCCCGAATTCACGTTCGTCGCGAAGACGCGCAGGATCGCGTTCGCCTCGCCGCTTCCCACCATGACCAGTTTCCGGATCGCCGTCACATTGTCGCTGTCGGAAATACCCGTGTCGCTGTCGGCCGCGAGGTCCGGAGCGGCCGTTGCGGCGGGGGGCGTGAAATCGACCGTCGTCAACAACTCTTCGCTCTGGTGGCTCCGATTGCCCGCCAAGTCGAACGACTCGGTGCTCAGCGGATGCGGCCCTTGGGCCGGAATGCCGAACACGCCGGCATTCACCACGAAGTTGATCGTTCGAACGCCGAATCCGTCCGCGACGCCATCGGTCATGTCGAACGCCAGGGTGAACGTGAACGAATCGATCACGACCTCGCCGTCCTTGACATAGACCGTGCTGCCCGGCTCGGCCGAAATCCGGTAATCCAGAATTCCGTTCCCTTGCGTCGGATCACCGATCGAGACATTGTCCTTGTCCGAGTACCCCGTATCATCGACGTCCGTCAAGTCGATCGTCGGCCGCTGAGGCGCCATTGTGTCGATCCCGATAGCGCCCCCGCCTCCCACAACCGGTCCGGCCGCCGGGCTTGTCACATTACCGGCGAGGTCCTCGACCGTGAACCGGAACGAGTAGTTACCGTCCCGCAGCGGCTCGACAGTGATTTCCCATAGCCCGAGCCCATCGTTGGGGAGCCCCGCGACGGCGACGCCGCCGATGATCTGTCCCGCGACCGCCACGTCGGTCAGATCGGAGCCGACGGCCCCTTCACCCACCAGCTCCGGAAGGCCTCCGACCCGCTGGGCGTAGATCCGGATCCGCGTATTCGCCTCGGCGATGCCCCAAAACGCAGGCTGGTTGATGTTCGTCACGCCGTCGCCGATCACGCCCGAATCGCTCGCGTCGAGCATCTCGGCGGTAATAAGCGAGGCGTTTGGCGTATTCGGATCGTAGACGAGCGACATGCGCGCGCTGTTCGCCGCGCGGCCCGACACGGTGGTCGCGGCCGCATCAAACACGCGTACGGCGGCCGACATCAAATTCAAATAACCCATCGCGTCCGCGGCGACCGGCGGCGACGTGGCCGGACCGATCGGCGTTCCCAAGGCGAGCTGCGCGGCCGTCGGGACGAACGAGAACAGATTGGGCAGGCCGCCGACCGAATTCGCGAATCCGATCGAAACGCCGTTGCGGAAGAGCTCGACCGCCGCGCCCGCCGTCGTCCCCGCCGCCGCCTGCGCCGCCGTCAAGATTGGAATACCGAAGTCGGCGAACGCGCCAAGGTCGGCGTGGATGTAGAGCGTCGGTGTCCCCAAACGGGTGACATTGTCGAGGCTTGAACGGCCGCTGTCGTCCGGATCGTCCAAATCGATGGCCGTCGGCGCGCCCGCCGCGAACTGCTCGATCTCGAGCGCGTAGGTCGTCGGCTTCGAATCGAAGCTGAAGACCTCGACGAAGTAGACCTGCTGCGCCACGATCGGGAGGATGATCGTCTCGTTATCCGTGACCGACATCGAGCTCGCGATGACGTTGCCCGCCGAGTCGCGGATCCGCATGTCCACATCGCCCGCCGCGTGCGAGAAGAGCGCGTTGACGATGACGTAGCCCGTCTTGTTCGCCGTGAGCCGATAGAAATCGACATCCGACGTCGTCGTGCCGCTGATTCCGCCCGCTGTTCCGTGTGTCCCATGCAAGGTTCGGTTCAAGAGGGCGATTTCGCGCTCCGAGCCGAGCACGGTGGCGGTCGCCATCGCATTGTTCGCTTCGGAGCCATCCGGCCGCACGTACAGCACGCCGTCGACCAGAAGTGCTTCGAGATGATCGAATGAAACGGGCCGGTCTCCCAAGACGGCGACCGTGCCCTCGTCCGACTCCGGACCCGGCAGGAAGGAAATCGGGGCCGCGTCGGTCGTCACGTCGAGAAGATCGCCGGGGCCCTGCATCACGCCGATCGGATCGCCGCCGTCGACGAAGAACGACGTCGTTCCGTCGGTGCGGACCCGCGCCTCGTCCACGCCGCTCAGCGTCTCGATCCGCACGTGCCGGATGTTGATCAGGTCGCGGACGCGATAGAGCAAGGGCAGCGCGGCCGGCGGATTCAGGTCGGTCACCGTGATCTTCGGCGTGGCGACGCCTCCCGCCGCGAGCATGTCGACCTCGAAACGGTCCTGGCCGCTCGTCAACGGCGCGTCGGCTGTCGTCCCGCGCAGCGTCAGCGTGTCGGTGTCCGAAAGGAAGCCGTCGTCGTCATGGACGATGATGTCCAGATTGCTCACATAGTCGATGTTGACCACCGGCGTGCCGAAGCTCGCGTTCGTGACCCGGATCTGGCCCGACTCGGGACCCGACGGCTGAACGACGATGTTCTCCGAAACCGCGCCGCCGTAGAGCGACGTGCGGTAGATGATCAGGTCGGCTTGGCCGCCGTCGGTCTGATCGGGAGCCCCTTCATCGAACATCGCGCTGACGCCCCAACCCCGAGGCGTGTTGTCGGCGTAAGGCCGTACATCGAGCGTATCGACCAGGTTGCCGCCGTAGGCGTTGAGGAACTGGAAATTGTTGATCAGAAGCGGACCGCTGCCGTTGATGCGCAGGTCCATTTCCTGATAGCCGCCGTCCCCGGCGAAGTCGTCGACGTTCCGTCCGGCGACGACGAAATTGTCGGTCTGATCGGTCGTGAAATTGTTGTCGCCGAGCAGATTGACCGTACCGCCGTTGACGTCGAGCAACAGATTCTCGATCGAAGTCCAACCAAACGGCAACGCGCCGTCATCGGCGAAGTCGATCGTCACATTGGGTGGCGACGCCTTGTCGCTGTGGACATTCAGGATCGTGCCAGCCGACCAGAGATTCACCCGGTCGCCGTCGGGAGGCACGATGGCCGTCGTCGCCGGATCCGGATCGCCGCCGTTCACCTTGAATCGGTAGTTGGGCGACAGTGTCACCCAAATGTCATCCGCGACATCGGTTCCGCCGGTGGCCGTCGGATTCGCTTCAAACCCCGAGTTGATAACGACGGCGGGCTGGGTGGCGGGCACCGCCTGCGCGAACGCCGTGTTGCCGTAATTGACGGCGAATCCGTTCACCCACGTCCCCGTGTCCGATACGCTAATCGCATCGAACGCGTTGCCGGCCCCGACGGCGGGCAGGATCATGCCGGCCCCGAATCCGAACCAATCATGGGGGCCGCCCGATGACAGTCCGTTGTCGCTCTCGCCGTAGATGTAAAGCCGATTCAGGACGCCGCCCGCGTCGCCGACCGTCAGGCCGGACCACGAAGAGAGCCCCCACAGCAGCAGGTCCGCGCGGGAACCGCCGCCCTCGATGCCCGGCAGGCGCGTCGCGAACGACTCGGGCGGTCCGTTGAACGGACCGCTCGCGTCCGCCGACGTGTTGAAGAAGACCAGAGCGCGATCGGTGCCCTGCGGAGCCACCGTGATCAGATCGTCGCCCGTCGAGCCATTCACGACAATGGAATCGTCGTTGGCGGGCGATCCAAAAAACGCGATCCGCTCCATCCGGTCCATCGATACGGTCGTTCCGAGCCCCGACGCGGTGACCATCGTGCCCGTACCGTAATCGAAGGTCGCGTTGGCGGTGAGCCCAAACGAGTCGTTGATGTGCGCGATGTCCCGATCGCCCGCGTCATGGGATTCGCCGTCGAGCAGCACGCTCGTGCCCGTGATGCCGCCCGCCGCCGTGATCCATACCGTGAAGGCGTCGTTCTGAGCGCCCCCTCGGAACGCGTTGACTCCGCCGAGTTGCGACCCGTCAATGGTGAACATGTCGGAGCCGTCCTGTCCAAATACGGTGGTCGACCCGGACGCCGTGGTGCTCGTCACGACAATGACGTCGGATCCATCGCCCGTATACAACGAGACGGCATTGACGAAACCATCATACGTGACGCCGCCCCATCCGGCCCGATCGATGGTGGACGACGTCAAGACATACACGTCGCCGACCGCCTGGTTGTGATCGCTCACCACAAGCACGTCCGCGCCCGCGCCGCCGTTGAAGAACACGCGGCCCGGCAGATTGTCCAGGTCGCCCGCCACCAAGCTCAGCGAAAGCCGGTTGGACCCGTTGCCTCCGTTAAACGTCCACGTGCCCGGCCCGGTCGCCTCGATGAGGACGTCGTCGCCGCTCCCGTTCCCGTTGATCGTCGACGTCGGCGTGGTGTAGTTGCCCGCGAGCGACTGCACATAGAAGTAGTTGTCTCCGGGCGCGAAATTGACCGTGAGCGAAGCGGTGGGGGTCGTGAAGTCGACCATCTCGTTGACCGACGAATCCAGCCGAGAATGGGTCGCGGGGAGCACGGGGCTCGCCGCCAGCGTCGCGTTCGGCGCGGCGCTCGAGAACGTGAAGACGCGGTTCGCGACGTTCAAGTTGTCGATGATCGGCTCGAAACCAAAATACCGCAGCAAGTCGTTGTTGGGTGTGGCGTCGTCCACCCGCACGGTGCCGTCGTTCTCGTTCGTGAACGTGTGCGTCACCTGCGTGAATGTGCCGTTGTCAAGCTGAAGGCGGTCGCCCGTGACCTGACCGCCGCCGTTGAGGTCGAGCCGCGCGTAGGGAAGCGGATTGCCCATCGCGAAATCGATGAAGAAGGTGTCGTCCCCCGATCCGCCTTGAATGGAGACGTCATCCCCGGCGAAATTGCTGAAATCGATCGTGCCCGGAATCCCGAAAACGGCCACCCGCGTTCGACTCGCGGCCGATGACCTGACCATCCAGTCGGTATTCGCCGCGCTCGCTCCATTGTCGATGGCGATATCCAAGACGCCGCCGGCGTCGTCCAGCACGACGTTTCCGCCGAGCCCGGCGAGCGAGCCCGTTCCCGGCGCGGCGATCGCAAGCCGGCCGACCGTCACGAAATCGCCGCTTCCGGTCTGGGTATCGACCAAGGTCACGGTTCCTGCCGGAGTTGCCAGGATGGAGACGGAGTCATTTCCATTCCCCGTGAACAGAACGACGCTGGGGACGCCGAGCACGGGGCCCGCAACGGCCACCGTGACATTGTCGATCGGCAGACCTGCGTCGTTCGTGCCCGTGTTGACCGTCAGCACTCCGATGTTGAACGCGATGAGCTGCTCGAAGCCGATACCGCCGCTTGTCCCCGAAACGCGGACTGAGGATTCGCCGCCCGAGGCGAGCGCGCCATCGATCAGGATATTGTCGTCGCTGTTCGGCGTCGTGAAGACAAAGGACGGGAGCGCGCTGATTTCGACCGGTTCCAAGCCGGTAAAGCCGATCGTGTCGCCGCCCACCGTCACCGTGCCGTCGCCGTTCGTCGTCGTGCTCGGCGTATACGCGCCCCCCGAAGCCCTATCGCCGATCACGCGCAGCAGGTCGCCCGTGGTCTGACCACCGCCGTTGAACGTGATCGGTTTTCCGAGCAGGCCGCCGCTGAGATCGACGAGCAGTTCGTCGTCATCGCCCGAGCCGTTCACGAGGATTTCGGTGACCGATGCGGCGGGCACGGTCTGCGCGAGCGAACCGTCCGCCCAGACTTCGATGTTGGCGCCGTTCCGCACGATCCGGAACGCGTCGGCCGTTCCGTTGTTCGCTCCGTTGCCGCCCGCCGCGGCGCCGGTGATGATGAGCGGAAAATTGGTCGCCGCCGTCCCGTCCGCCGTGCTCCACGCCGAGCCGGCGTCGGCCGATTGGCCGAGCCCGCGCCGCGCGAAGACCTGCCAGATCGTGCCCTGATACTGACCGCCCGTCTGCGCCTGATCGGCGGCGAGGATCGCGTCGCGCGCCTGGACGAACGTCGGATTGGCCGGCTGGAGCTTCATCGCGTCGATGACGAGTTGCAGGGCGAGATTGTTGCCGCCGTTGCCGTTGACCGTGTCCGCGTCGAAACCCAGCCCGGCCGTGCCGATCGCCGGGTCCAACGCGGAACCCTCGATGAGCGCCCAGTTCAAGTCCCAAAGCATGCTCGCCCATACCACGCCGACCGCGTGCGGAACCGACCGGAACGGCACATCCGCATAGGTGAGCGGATTGATCGCCATGTTGTACGTGTACGCGTGCGACCGGAGGCCGGTCGCCGCGTCGGGTTGATTGAGCGAATAATTGACGATGCCGCGGCCCGTGTTCGCCGCGTCGGTCGCCTGCTGCGTGAGCATGACCGCGACAAAGTCGCTCCAGCCCTCACCCATCGAGCCGCTCTCGGGCGCATTCAGCGCGTTCGAATCCGCCGGCCCGCCCGTCAGACGATTCGACAGCCCATGCGCGTACTCATGGATAATGATCTCGGAGTCCAAGTCGCCGTCCAATTCCGGGGTCGCCCCGTTCCATATGTACATCTGCATGCGCGGCTTCGATCCGTCGGGCGGCGTCGCGAAATTCGCGTTGTTGCGGAATCCCAGGTCGGCCTTGTCCTGAGCCTCGGCGTTGACCGCGTCGCCACCCAGGCCACCGTTGCCGTAGTTGTTCGTCTGGAAATTGCCCGACGCCTCGTTGAATCCATACGCGTAGAGCGCGTCATGGATGAAGTTGTTCCAGTAAAACAGATTGACGACCGCCGCGTTCCGGTATCCGATCGGTTCGAGCGCGAAATTGATCGGCACCAGAGCGCCGGTGAAATCGAGCCCCGCGCCGCCGTCGGGTTGGGAACCGGCGTCCGGCGCGTTGTCGCCGTCGCGGTCCGCGTACGCGACCACGTTGTTGCCCACCGTCAACGTCGACTCGGCGCCCACCGCGCCGTTCGTGTCGTGCCATCCGTAGGGAGACGCGCTGAGCGAGTTCGGATTGACCTCGATCGTGCGGCCTCCGTCGTACGGACTTTCCTTCGGGGCCGCGTACACTTCATACTGCGCACTGGACATCCAGTCGGCGACGTCGAGCACCGAGCCGTCCATCGCGCTGACGGAAATGTCGTACCAGTGATTCGTGTCGATCGTCTGCACGTTGATGCGCCACGTCAGATCCAGATCGTCGCCGATGGGAAGGTATTCGAGCTGCGCCGTGATCGGCGCCATGGCGACGCTTCCCGGAGTCAGCACGGTCGATCGCGCCGCGTCGGAGTCCTGGCGGATCACCCCGGGCGCCTCGTCGAGCGACCAACCGAAGCTCCCGGCCAGTCGAGTCATGGCGTCCTCGACCGACAGCGCCGGCACCGGCGCACCCTCGGGAATCTCTCCGTCAAACGGACTTCCGCCCGTCGTCAGAATCCGTCCATCCGCGGCTACACCGACGGCGACCGTCGCGTACCGGATCGCGAGGCCGTTGGCCATCTGATTCCAGTGAACCGTCTGAACGCCCGATTTCGCCGACGGCACCACACTCGACACGGTGAAGTCGGCGGCGTCGAACGATGCCAGCCCAATGACGTTGGGCGACGCCGTCAGGAATTCGGCCGCCACATCCACCGGCGCGCCTTCGGTCGGGTCCGACAACGCCCCGTCACGCCAGTCATAGGCATACGTCCCGCCCATCGCGGCCGATCCGAAGTCGATCGCGAGCAACTGACGGCTCTCGAGCGCCTCGATCTGTAGCGAACGTTCCGACCCGCGAGCCCGCCGCCTTCGATTCCAAAGCGAGCGTACCCGACGCGCCTCTGTGTTCCGCGCCGCCGAACGTGACATGGAAAACCCTTTGATGCTGTGCGTCATGATGAAAAACCTCGTGTCGTCGTCGATCGCCCACCGGGCCGATGTCCGGGCACCCCCAACGAGCCGCTATGGAACTGTGAGAAGTGCCAACAGGGTAAGATAGGCAAAACAAGAAAACAAGAGCGTTTTGGAGGTTTAGCTAGGAATGTGGTCGAATGAACACGGGCAGGCGAACGCGCCGAAGCCGGAGACGCGGGACGACCCCAAGAAACGAACACGGGCCGGTGTGGGGACACCGGCCCGGCGTCGAATCCGATTCACGGACGCGAATGTGCTTGGAGGAAAAGACGGGGTCGATCTAGAAGCGGGCCTCGATCCGGCCCACCAGACCGTCGAACGTGATGCCGTCTCCGCCGAGTCCGGCAAAGTTGTTCGACTGGACGGCCTTGATGAACTCGTCCGTCGTCACCGTGTTGAACCAGACGCTGTGGAGGTAACCGGCGGTCAACCGCCAATATCCGTTCGCGCTTGTCCAGCCGATACCCGCTTCGAGATCCAGGATCGGGACCGTGCGCCCGGCCTTCCACGCCGTCGAGACAACCGACGTGTCGAACGTATCGGTCTGATCGTATGTCGCGCTGAAGTCGCCGACGAGCAAGCTCCCGTAACCTCGGGCATAGGCGAGGAGTCCGCGGGGCGAATAGCGAACGGTCTCCAGACCGCACCGGCCGCCGATCGCGTCGATGTCGATATCGGTTGCGACCGAGTGCGTTCCGTTCACGGGGAGCTGATGCAACAGTTGTTGTTCCAGGTTGGCATAGCGGAGGCCGACCAGGAAGTTCGTTTGCTGGAAGCAGTCGTACCAGATCAACTCGCGATAGTCGAGGTCGATCAAGTCGAAGCTCATGTTGTACGCGGCATCCGCGTAGAGCCCACCGGTGCTCGCCGCGACCGTGTTGGGATGGAACAGCATCGACTGGACTTCCGCGCCGAGGATACCGGACGTGAGGTCGGTGCGGCTGTTCGTGTTTCCTTCGAACATCGTGTACTGGGCGGTCAGCGTGCTGCAGTCATCGAGCACGTACGTGAAGCCCGCCCGCCACGCCGGTTGATAGTCCATGTCGGCGACACCGACGCGACCGACCTGGACCGGAACGGTCGGCGGCGCCGTAGCCGAATTCACTTCGACCGCGTACGCGATTTCCGAATCGCGCGACCGCAGGTAGAGGAAGTCGGCGAAGACGGCGAAATCGTAGCACCACGACCCGCCCGGACAGCATTCGTCGCACGTCGCGCAGTGCCCGTTGTTGCCGCATTCGGAGCAGGCCGCGCCCATGTTCATCGCGGCCGCCTGCTGAACGGGAAACGACGCCGGATCCGCGAACATCGGAGCGGCCATCATGTAGGGCGCCGCACCCGGCGGTAAGGCTCCAGGCAGCATCATGCCCGACGGCATCATGCCCGACGGCATCATGCCCGGCATGGCCGGATAACCGCTTGGCGGCGGCGCGAATTGCGCCTGCGCGACGGCCGCCCAACAACAAACCGCGGCAAGCACCGCCGTGTTCCAACCGACTCGGATTCCCATCGAAATATTCCCCCCAAGCAATAGAGGTTGACCTGAGTATTCCAATCGACCCTCAGAGCCGTCAAATCGAGAACTTGTCGCGCTGCCGTCAAAGTCCGCGCCGTTTAACCCACCTACCCAACTCGCGCGGACTCACGGGGATTGCCCGCCAATCGCCCGAGCGACTCGGCAACCTGACGCGTCAACCTGATCTAAATTTGCACGGCTCGACGCGCGCCGACCGCCTTCCGGTCGACGCGCGCCGACTTGTGGATTCCAGGGGACTCCTCGATGGCGTCATTACCCACCTGCGCGGTCGTCACCTACAACCCGACGGTGATCGGGCGCGACGAACCGTTGCGTGCGGCCGTCGCGGAAATGGCCGAATCCGACGGCTTCGCGCTGCCAGTCGTGGACGCCGATCGGTCGTTCCTGGGCTTGGCGACCTCGAGCGCCATTGCCGAGCGGCTCGACGCGGATCGCGACGCGGGCCCGGATCGGAAGGTCGGCGACGTGGAACTCGCCGGTACGTCCCTGTATTCGGTCGACGATTCGCCATGGCCGCCGTTGACCGCCATGTTGCGGGATGGTCTTTCCCTCGCGGCGGTCGGAGCCGATCGTCGTCTCGAGGGTGTCATGACGCGGCGCGACTACCTGCGCGAGTTCGCCGATCAGTGGGCGGTCGCCGGATCGACGCCGGTCATCGAACAGATGGCCGATCTTCACGAACTGGTCGAGGCGACGCGGGCCGTCGACGAGGTGGTTCGGTCCTATCGGGCGACTCCGAATTCAGTCATTCCGATCGTGCACGGCGGCGTACCGCTCGGCGCCGTCATCGCGCGCGACCTCGCCGCGCGACACGATCTGGCGCGTTGCGAATCGATCCTGGGGCTGCGCAATCGTCCGACGCTCTCGCTCTTGCACAGCCTCGCGTCGTGCGGCCACGCCCAGCCCGGCGAATCGCTCGCGGACGCCGCCCGCCGCATGGTCGAAGCGGACGCCACCGCGCTGCTCGTCGTCAATAAGGCCGGGCGATTGATGGGGTCGTTGAGCGCGGATCAGCTACTCGAATTCCTCGTCGCCCACCGGCACGGCCGGTAGTTCGGCCGCGGGGGCACACGCCGTTCGCGGTCCGGCCTACCGTTTCGCGCCGCGCGTTTGGCGGAAGAAGTGGACGCCTTTCTTGTTCGACGTGACGACGTCGAGCAGTCCGTCGCCGTCGACGTCCGCGATTTCGAACTGGGTTCCGACGCCGCTATCGTGATCGAACTGGTGTTTCACCCATCGGGGTTTGCCGCCTTCGCGCGAGAACTCGAACCAGCAAATCACGGCCGGTTCGTCTCCGCCCGGATCGCCTTTCGCGTGCGCCCACCAGCGTTTGCCGGTCACGAAGTCGGTCAGGCCGTCTCCGTTCAGATCGGCCATGCACACGCTGTGCGTCTGGGAGAACGACCGATCGACTTCGTGCGTCTTCCATTGGTCGGCGGCGGTCTGTTCATGCCACCAGATGCCGTACGCGTGCGGGCTGCTCGTCAACACGTCGCCATCACCGTCGCCATCGAAATCGTGCACAAACATGTGGGCCGCGTTTCCGAACGGCCCTCGATGGAAGGCCCATGGGTTGCCGTCGCTCGACGCAGGACACTCCCACCACCCGTCCGAACAGAGGATGTCGGCGCGTCCGTCCCCATTGACGTCGCCCACACCGCAGCCGTGCGCGTATTTCTGAGTTCCGGGCGCGCCCGGCTCGCTGATCGCCGTCAATTGCCAAAGGCTTTTGGGATCGGAGGTCGGCTTGCCGTAGCCCATGCGGCGTTCCCGTCCATCCGGGTTCTGCGGATCGGGAGCGAACGCCATCAGCAGGTCGCGTCGACCGTCCCCGTCGACGTCCACGAACTGGGGGCTCTCATTGTTCGTCACGGGCGTACAGGTGTGTTTCGCCCACGCGCCCGAGGCGCCCTTGGGGTTCTCGAACCACCAGGTCGGCGTCCCAGGGAAATCAACGACCATGATGTCGACCCAGGCGTCGCCGTTCAGATCCTGGGCGAATGCGCAGAACGAATTGCTGTAGCCAACGGGATCGTATTCGGGCATCTTCTCGATGATCGAATGCGGCTTCCATTCGGGCGCTTCGTACCAGACGTATCCCGCCGCGATATCGGCCTTGCCGTCCTTATTGAAATCGCCGACCGCGACTCCCTCGCTGCGGAAGGTCGCGTCGAGCTGGTGTTTTTCGAACCGGATCGAGGCGGCCGCTTTCGTCGGCTCGTCCGCCGCGCCGATTCCGGTCGTCATCGCGATCGCGCCAAGCGAGGCCATCAAGGAGGACCATCGACGGTTCATGGCAGCATCCCCTGTTGGGTCGATAGATTTTCGGAAAAGAACCAACGTCCGCCCGCGCGGTCCGTTCGACCGCCGACGGCTCGCGGGACCAAGGCACCCGCGTCACGGCAGTTCGAAGGCTTCGCCGCCGTTTCGCGTGAACAGCGCGCGCACCGTGCCGTCATCGATCAGTTCGCTCAGCGCACGCACGCTCCCATCCATCATCAATCCCAGGAAGACGCCCGGATAGGCGCCGACGAGCGTCTTCTTGGGCTCGTCCATGTCGACCTCCAGGTCGTCCGGCCGAGTCCATTCCACGGCCGCCGCATCGGTCGCCTCGACGACGACCAGCGTGTTCGACGTGCCGTCCGTGATATCGGCGAACGACGTGCCTCGCGCGGGCATCTTTCCGTCTTCGCCCTGTTTGGGAGGCGAGAGGATCGACTGCTTGCCCCGGATCGCGAGGTAGGTCGTCTTGCCCGGTTCCGCCTGGCTCACCGGCGACCGATACACCTCGGGCATCCGCGCGATCAGGTCCCGATTGTGCGGGCTGTCCCACGGCTCGTCGAAATGGAACTGCTCGTACAACGCCTGTTGTTCGATGAACGGAAGAACGTGCACGCGCCAACTGAGAAGCGGTTTCCCGTTCTTGTCGGTGTTGTAGGCGGGCGGAAGTGACCGAAACGTGTCATGATAGTTGTGCATCGCCAGACCGATCTGTTTCAGATGATTCGTGCTCTGCGCGCGCCGGGACGCGCCGCGGGCCGACTGGACGGCCGGAAGGCCGAGGGCGACGACCACCGGCGCGGCGGCTCCCACGTTGCCGCCCGGCAACGTCTGGGTCTGGATGAACTCGATGCCGTCCTCCGACCTGCGCGTCATCGACACCAGTGGACGAAGGTGGGGCAGAATCGCCGAGAGGGGCGGCAACGCTCCCACGTCGATGTCGATCCCCTCCCGGTTCAGCTCGGGAAGCGCCACGGCCGCCCCCACCTGCAGGAACGGATAGCCGAACTGGGCGATGGCCGCCGTATCGACATAGACCAAACTCACCGGATCGTTCCCGCCGCGCCACAACGCATCGACTTCCCCTCGATCGACGAGCGGCGCGTCGCGATCCCGGCCGAGATGGGCGATGACCGCCTGGGGGAACATGCCGACAATCAACTCGCTGTCGGTAAGGCACCAGGCGGGAGCGAACGGCATTTCACGTCCAGCGGACAGGAAGTGGATCGTCCGGTCGTCCGAGTCGATCGCCCGAATCACCGGCTCGCCTCGATTGCCACCCGCCGCTCCGCGCGCGAAGCCCAACAACGTGTCGTGGACGCGTTGAAGACGCCGAGGGTCCTTGACTTCGACGGCGAGCGTCCAGCCGGAAACGAGGCCGCCCGTGGAAGGCGCCGTGTATGCGTAGACCGTGTCGCCGAGCGCGGAAAGCACGTCTTCCTGAAGACGCAGTTGCAGATTCTCCTCGAACTCGCGAAGGCCGTCCCGCAACTCCGAGGCGGCGCGCGCGTCGACCGCGCCGATCGTGTCGACGAATCGCCCGACGAGCGTCGGCAGGTCGAGCCGAACGGCCGCGGCGACGATCGCATCGGCGGGGATCGCGGACAATTCGTCGCGGGTCAGGCCGGCGGCGGCCAGCGGCGCGAACAGGCCGGCCGGTTCGCCGTCGATCAGCAGCTTGGTCGTCGAGACGATGCCGTGATCGTCAAGGCCCGTGGAACTGGCGATCGCCTTGAGATTCGCCGCGCCGATACCGTCGATCAGCGCCTCGAGTTGGGGCGGACCGAACTCGCGGGCCACGTCCAAGGCGCCCCGTATATTGAAATAGGCGAACGTCGCGCGGCGCGCGGCGGGAACGGCCGCGGACGCCCGCGCGTACCACTCGGGGGCTTGCCCCTTCATTTGCTCGACGGCCGCCGCGAGTTGCCCTTCGCCAAACCCCATGACCCAATAGCCGTCGAAGACGCCCCAGGCGACGGCGGGCGCGGTGGGCCCGAATTGCCACCGATAACAGGTCTTGCCCGCGACCTTGACCGTCGTCACGGCGTTGGGAGGCGCCGTCTTTTGGAGCTGCAGCAAGAGGGCCGGCATCTCGCGGCCGGACTCGCCCAACCGCATGACGGCCCATCCCTGAATGTCGGGCTCGTCGGGTGTCGGCCTCACCCGGCTCACCGCAATCGCGCCCGTTTCACTCAGGACCCAGCGCGCGGCTTTCGACGCGATGCGGGCGAGGACGCGGGCCGCTTCGTCGCGCTCGTCGGCCGCCATGCGATCGATCACGGCATCGAATTGGGACAACAGCCTCCCGATCGCTCGCTGCACCTGCGGCTCGGCCAAGAGCCGTTCGGTCTCGTTCATGCTCGACCCGTCCGGCGCCGCCGCGGCCGCCCACGTCACGAAAAACAGGCAATCGGCCGGCGCCATGCGCGCCATCACCGGATCCTCGGCCGCCGGAGGCATTCCGAGCGGGATTCCAAACAGGATCGGAACGATCAACCACGCCGACAGTACGCTCATCGCCATCGATTCCGTCTCCTTCGTTCGCGCCGACGACCATCCGCGCGACGCGTAACGGGGAGAATACCATAGGGCCGCGCGGCGGAAAACCGTATCGGTCCGCGATTTTGAGCGGACACGATCCCTGTGCCTTTTCCATGCCCTGCGCAAGGCCCTGACGGTCTCCGAAACTCTGGGCGCGTGCGCTGTCGATGTCTGGGCGATCGACGACATGGCGCGAGCGTTCTACGGGAAGTAAGGGGTTGTCCGGCTCCAGGACAACCTCTTCCATCTCCACCTTCCCATGAAGACCATCGAGCTGATGTCGGTTTGCGCCGTCCTCAACCACATGCGTGGACGGTGCTGACCAGATCCTGCAGCTCGGTCATCGCCGCCAAGTCGCTCGAACGGACCGACAACGAAAAGGCGTGCTGCAAGTCGCCGATGAGCCGCGAGATCCATTGGCGGTGCGTCGCGACCGGAAGCGACGCCCCCGCGTCGGCCGAACGATCGCAGCGCCCGAAACGCCTCGCCAGCTCGCCATGGCTGAGCATGCGGCCCGCCGAAAACGGGTCCACGACCAATTGCTCGGCCGCATCCACGACCTTGACCAGGAAATGCCCCGGAACGTTGAGCCCGATGACCGGAATCCCCACGCGCTCCGCGACCGCCTTGTATACCAAGCAGAGCGAAATCGCGGCGCCCTTCCGAGTTTCCAGGACAACGGGCAGATACCGATTGAGCGGCGCCGAGGGATCGAAGGCGTCGCCGATGAATCCTTCTTCGCCAAAGAGCACATCATGAAGGTGGGCCAGCTTGGCGTGGATGCTCCCGCCTCGCACACGCCGCTGAACGCGAAGCGATAACCCGTCCAGCTTCGCCTCGACATGCTCGGGTATGACATCGTCGAACGCATGGAGCGACACGGCGATCGCCGCGTGAACCAAGCCGGCCGTCGATTCGATCCGGGCAAGGCTGCTGGCGAGGAGCTGGAACGCGGGCGGATGACAGAGCTGCGGTCGAATCATGGCCGTTCGCCCCCCAACCGGGGAGCCTCGCATCGCGGGGTGGTCATCAGGGCGGGCATTCGTCGTGGATGGGACGCGCGGTGGGCCACCGACGGACCTCGCCCGTCCCTATCTATCAAGAACGCGAACGGTGGCGAATAGTGATCAAGAAAGTATCGATTTTCTCGCATTCCCCCCATAAGAACGGCAGCAATGGGTAAACGACGAGGAAGCGACGAGCGCGGTGGCCGGGGGGTGGGGCATCCCGGGTGGCGATATCGAGTCGCCCTTCTATACTCAGGGAACCCGGCATGGGTGCAAACCGGCATTCGAGCGTTGGTGCCTACCGCAAAGGATGGAAAGCGTGCCATGAAATTCGCGATGACGGTCGTCTTTCTGGTTGCGACCCGCGGCGTCTCGACCGGCCTCTTGGCCGCCGACTATGGACTCGGAACGCTTTCTGAAAAAGGGCCGGCGGACGCGGTCTCCGAAGGGGTCGCCGCGACGCTTGGCGACAAGGCGATCCGCGTGACGCGCGCGCCGTCGCAAGCCGTCTGCGATATTTGGCTTTGCCGAGACTGGACGATCGAGAAGGACGTCGAGGCATCGGGAGACGTGCTCTATCCGTTCGCGCCCGGACAGCTCGTCGGCGTCGTCCGATTCGCTCGCAAGTCGAGCGATTTCCGCGACCAGGACATCGCGGCGGGCGTCTATACGCTCCGCTACGCGCACCAACCGATCGACGGGTCGCACGTGGGAACGTCGCCGACGCGCGACTTCCTGCTGCTCTTACCGGCGGCGAACGATCGCGAGACCATTCCGCTCGAATACGATCGGCTCACGGAACTCAGCATGGAAGCATCGGGCACCGCGCACCCATGCCTGCTCTCGCTGCAGCGCAAGGAAGGGGACGAGGACGTGCGGCACAACGTCGATCGGGATTGGTGGATCATCCGACTCGAAGGCCGCGCGGCCAGGGGCGGCGCAACGAAACCGATGACGATCGATATCGTCATCGAGGGTCTCGGCGAATAGCACGGTCGTCAAACGGTTTCGCCTCCGTCGCAATGCCCTTCCGGAAGGCTCGTCCCCGGCGCTCGCCGCGCTCGGTCCGCGCTTGGTTGTATGCGGCTCGGCGGCGCGTATAATCGACGTCCGCGGCACGGTTGGCGACAAGGTCGGGGCCAAGGGCGCGACGAGCGCGCCGAGCCCGGCGCCTTGGAACGAACACGCGATGAAGGGCACTCCGATTTCGAGATTCCAAGATCTGGTCCCGCAGCGAAAGAAGGTGGATGCATGACGGATTCGACCCGAACAGCGGACCCGAAGGGAGGTTCGAATTTCAGTCGTCGAGCTTTCCTTCAAGGATCCGGCGCCGTTGCCGCCGCGACGGCGCTGCGGCAACAGGTCGCGAGCGGCGCGCCGAACGCGGGCGTCGAACTCGTCCAGGAAAGGAAGTCGATCTCGGTCACGATCAACGGCAAAGCGCAGTCGGTCGAGGTCGAGACGCGTACGACATTGCTCGACATGCTCCGCTACCAGCTTGACCTCACCGGTGCCAAGCCCGCCAGCATGGACGGCAGCAGCGGAGCGAGCACGGTGCTGGTCGACGGCAAACCGGTCGCGGCCTCCACAACGCTCGCCATCACGTGCGACGGCAAGAAGATCCAAACGATCGAAGGGCTCGGCGGCGAATCGCCCGATCCCGTCGTGAAGGCGTTCATCGCCAACGACGCCGAACAATGCGGATTCTGCACTCCGGGATTCGTCGTGGCGGTCCGCGCCTTCCTCGAAAAGAACCCCAAGGCGACGGACGACCAGATTCGCGCCGGATTGAACGGCAACATTTGCCGCTGTGGCACGTACGCGAACATCGTGAAGGCCGCGCTGGCGGTCGTGAAGGGAGGCGGCAATGGCTGAATATTCCTGGCCCGTTCGGGAAAAATCGACGGTCATCGGCAAGTCGCACGATCGGCTCGACGGCCTCGCGAAGGCCACCGGATCGGCGAAATACACCTACGACGTCAACCTGAAAAATCAGCTCATCGCGCGCGCGCTCGGCTGCCCGCTCGGCCATTGCCGGATCACGTCGTTGGACAAGTCGGCCGCCGAAAAGGTGCCTGGGGTCGTCCACATCGACGTGCTGAGGGATAAGGGCACCGAAATCGAGTGGGAGGGGGAATTGATCGCGGTGGTCGCGGCCGAATCGGAAGCCGCCGCCGCCGAAGGCGTCAAGACGATCAAGGTCGATTACGAACGGCTCGACATCTTTGTCGGCGATTCGGATCTCGCGGCGGCCGAAAAGGCGGGCCGGACGAGTCCGGGCGGCGGTAAGGCGCAAACCGAAAAGGAACCGGGCGCGAACGAGGACGAGGACGCCTTCGTCGAAAAGGAAATCGAACGCCTTCTGAAGGAATCGGCGCACGTCGTCGAGGCCTATTATGGGATCGACGCGATCACCCATTGCTGCCTCGAACCGCACGGAGCGACCGTTGAATGGCGGGACGGAAAACTGCTCGCCTATTTGTCGACGCAGAACGTGTCGGCGACCGATGACGGTTTCGCCCGCGAGTTCAACATCACGGCGGACGACGTCGAGATCCGATGCGAGTACATCGGCGGCGGTTTCGGAAGCAAGTTCGCCGTGGATTACTGGAATCTCTCGGCCGCCCGTATCGCGAAGGCGACGAACCGGCCGGTCAAGTTCATGCTCACGCGCGATCAGGAACTCAAACTGGCCGGAAATCGGCCGTCGGGTTTTTTGAAGGTGCGTCTCGGCGCGAACGCCGACGGCGTCATCCAGGTCTGGGACTCGGAGCACTGGGGAACGGGCGGAGCCACAGGTCCGGCGGTGAGCCAGACGGTGATTCCCTATGTCCTGGTGCCCAAGAATTATCGGCGCAAGGCCGTCAACATCAAGGTGAACGCGGTCCAAGCGCGGGCCTGGCGGGCCCCCAACCATCCCCAAGCATGCGCCCTCTCCCAAACGGCCATCGACGATCTGGCCCGCGTGATGGGCAAGGACAGCTATGACCTGTTCCTCGCGAACCTCGTGAATGCGAGCAACGGGAAGGCCGACGTCTATCGGGAACAGATGGCGATCGGCGCCGAGCGGATCGGGTGGAAACGGAACTACCATCCGCACGGCAAGGGCCCGAGGAAAGGATCCGTCGTCGAAGGACTCGGCATGGCCCTGCATACTTGGGGAGGCGGCGCGCATAGTTCGAGCTGCGCGCTCAAGATCCGACCCGACGGGAGCATCGAGTCGCACTGCGGTACGCAGGACCTCGGTACGGGCACGCGGACGGTCTGCGCGATGGTGGTCGCCGAGACGTTCGGATTGGGTGTGAACGACGTGTCGATCCGCATCGGAAGTTCCAAGTATCCGGTGAGCGGCCCGTCGGGCGGAAGCACGACGGTGGGCGGCGTTTCCGAATCGCATCGCCGCGCGGCAACCGACGCGCTCGCCAAGATCTTCGAGAAGGCCGCGCCCAAACTGGGCGTCGAACCGGGCGCGCTCGAGGCGGTCGGAGGCCGGATCCAGGTCGTCGGCAATGCGTCCAAGGGCATGGCGTGGAAGGAAGCCTGCGCCCTGCTCGGTATGAAACCGCTCGAAGTCACCGGTTCGTTCGAACGGGGAACGAAGACGGCCTTGTCGAGCCAGGAAGTCGGCGGGATCCAGATGGCCCACGTCGCCGTCGATACGGAAACGGGCGTCGTGCGAATGAGGAAATTCGTCGCCGTCCAGGATCAAGGTCTGATCATCAATCCCAAGGCGTGCGAAAGCCAGATCTTCGGCGCGGTGACGATGGGCATCGCGGCCGCCCTGTTCGAACAGCGGCTGCTTGACCCCGAGACGGGCGCGTTCGTCAACGCCGAACTCGCCGACTACAAGCTCCCGCGACTCGGCGACATCGGCGAGATCATCGTCGTACTCCACGAGCCGGACAGCGAGCGGTCGCGCGGCGTGATCGGGAACGGCGAACCACCGGCGATTTCCCCGATCGCCGCCATCTCGAACGCCATCTGCAATGCGATCGGCGTTCGCGTGCCGGTCGCCCCCTATACCCCAGACCGTGTACTCAAAGCTCTGCAAGGGAGGGCCTGAACATGAAACGCTTCGAATACGCGGCGCCGCGCAGCGAAGCCGAGATCGCCCAGCTTCTCGCGCCCGAATACGGCAAGACCGAGATCCTCGCGGGAGGCACCGACCTGGTCGAACTCCTCAAGAAAATGGTCGTCACGCCCGACCGGGTCGTGAACATCATGGAGGTCGATTCGCTCAAGACGCTCGAATCGCTTCCCGACGGGTCGTTCCGCATCGGCGCGGCTGTGACGCTCGACGATCTCGCGGCCTCGCCCTATGTCGACGATTATCCGGCGTTGGCCCAGGCGATCGCCGGCATCGCCAGCATGCAGCTTCAGGCGCAAGGCACGATCGGCGGCGATCTCTGCCATCGGGCCCAGTGCTGGTTCTTCCGGCGCGGCGAACCGCTGCTCGCCCCCCATCGCGACGCGTGGGGCGAACGCGACGATCGATACCATGCGATCTTCGACAACGAAGGGCCCGCGAAATACGTGTCCGGTTCGCGGCTCGGCCCCGCGCTGATCGCGCTGGGGGCCCAATTGCGCATCGTCGGTCCCAAGCCCGACGAATCGAGCTTGGTGCCCGCCTCGCAGTTCTTCCGGAAGCCGAAGCATGATCGGCAGCGCGAGACCATTCTCCAATCCGATCAGTTCCTTTCGCACATCATTCTGCCTCCCGCCGACGGACGGCTCAGCGGAACCTATGAAGTCCGTTCGAGCGCGGGCCCCGACTACCCGTTGGCGGCGGCGAGCTGCGCCTTCCGTCACAGCGGAGGGGTTGTGCGCGAGATCACGATCGTGCTCGGACAGGTCGCTCCCGTGCCCTATGTCGCGCTCGATGCTATGGACGCGATGCTCGGAATGCCGATCGATGCGACCACCGTCGAACGAGCGGCCGAGGCGGCCATCGCGAATGCCCGCGCCCTCAATCAGAATGCATCGAAGATCCAGTGGGCCAAGGTCGCCGTGAAACGGTCGATTCTGGTCGCCGCGCGACTCGATACGGGAGGATTCTAGCCATGGCGTTCACCAAGTACTACGATCTTCCCGAACCGGCCGCCGGTCCCGCCTGCATTTTCCTGCGAAGCAAGGCGCTGTACCTACACGGCGAGCACCGGGATCCAAGCCGCCCCGAGGACGGTGGCAGTCCGTACTGCTGGTGCAACGTCACGCAGCATATGCTCGGCCCCGATCAGCTCCACGTGAACCGAGCCGAGTGCGTGGCTGGCCGCGACTGTTTCCGAAGTTCGTACTGAGCACGTTGCCCGCCGAGCCGAACCAATGAAGACCGCGTGCCGCGACTGCGGGAAATCGTTTTCCGTTCCCGACACGTGGGATGCGGCCGACGCGATCGCGTGTCCGAAATGCGGCACGTCGCAGCGCGTCGGCAACCGGCCGGCCGGATCGCAGGGTGCCGGATCGCAGGGTGCCCGGCTCGGAACGGAATCCGGACGCCGGGTCGGCGGCAAGCCGTCCGTGCCCGCGCCGCCGGCATCCGATGAGGATGACGACGAGGACGGCGAACTGCGTCTCGCGCCCGAGGAAGCACGTCCGACCGTCGATATGCTCGTCGAAACCCCAGGGCCGTCCGTGAACACGCGCGACGGGAAGTCTTCGCCACCGCGGGCGGGCGTCGCGCCGCCGCGAGCGGGAGCGGCGCCTGCGGCCGCCGCGCCCCGAGCATCTTCCGATCGGAACCCGTCGAAGCCGCCTTCCCGCTGCGAGAACTGCGGCGGCCCGATGCCGCCGGACGGCATGCTCTGCGTCGCGTGCGGCTACCATGTCACGCTCAAGCGGGTTCTCCAGAGCGATCTATCCGACCTGGAACTCGATTCCTCGACCGGCATCGAACGTTGGCTCGGCAATCAACTGGCCGATGGGGAATCCGCGTCGAGCCTCTTGTGGGCGATCCACGCGGTCGTGGCCATCGGACTCGCCGTGATCGGGCTCGTCTTCCACCCTTGGTCGTGGATCTGCGTCGGCGTGCTCGGCACGGGATATCTCGTCCTGGTGGTCTGGCTCCGGAGCGGCCCGGGATCCCGGGCCGCCGGTTGGCTCGCCTGGTCGTTCATGCTGGGGCTCCGAAGGCGATTCGGGTGGAGGAACTTGGCGCCGCCCTTCGCGCGGCCCCGCGTTTTCTCCGCGCGCGAGTCCGGTTTCACCGACAGTGATCTCGAAAACCTCGCGGAGCGGAACGAACTGGAGGTTCTGGATCTCGAAGGGACAGGCATCACCGATCAGTCCTTACGCCATTTTCAAACGTGCGATCGACTCCGCGCGGCCGTCGTGCGCGGCACGCGGCTCACGCGCGGCGGCGTCGTCCGCCTCCAAATCATGAAACCCGATCTCGCGATCTGGCATGACGTTTGGGACTCGTAACCGTGTGGGGAATCCCACCAGCCGACCCGTTCTTGTTAGCTCGATTTGGCCGGTCGAAGACACGTTTTTCATTCTTCTTTCAATGCACCTCCGGAGAGACGTCATGACGCGCGCGATGTTGTTGGCCGTACTGGTGATCGGAACGGGGATCGGCGAGACCCAAGCCCAGACGGTCCAGCCGATTCCCGACGCTCGCCTCAAGAGACTCGGCGAGAAGCTCGCGACGGCGGTGGAATCGGTTCCCGCCGCGCGCCCCGGATTCGCGTTCGACGCGGCGCGGGCCCTCGGTTTCCAGATGTCGGAACAGGCGATCCGCGTCGTCGTGATTCCGCGCAAGGACTTGAACGAGTCCGAGGCGTTCGCGGCCGAGATGAAGACCGAGGCCGGAGCGCCGATCGGCTCGCTCTTTTTCGAGCACGTCGCGCCGATCGTGAAGGGGGCCCTCGCTTCCGCCGACCGCGTGCCCGAGGTCAGTCTCGCGGATGAATTCGGCATCGTGAACCGGATACGCGTCCTCCGTCTGGTCGCTCGGCAGGTCTCCGACGAGGACTACCGGCTCTACGCCTACGGAACGGGCAAGGAGCCGCTGATCGACGCGAAATTCGCGATAGGCTCGCGTGACGTCAAGGGACCGGTGCACGTGGCCGCTCGGGACGTCGACACCGACAAACGGCGCGGCACGCTTGTCGTCACCGTCTTCGGCAAATACGAAGCGTCCTTCCCCGGCGCATACGCCGACTGATCCATGCCCCGCACCCCAGCGGCGGATGCTCCGGTGCGCGGCGACTTCCCTTTGCCAATCTCGTCCAAATCGGCGCGCTCGGACGACGTCCTCGGAAAGAGGAACCCTGGCTCGGTGTGGCATCGCACCCTCGCGTACGTACCTGGTTATCGCGTATTGTCGGCATTCGTGCGGAACCATTTCCGCAATCGTTGCCGCAACTTGACGAATGCCGGATCTTCGCACGACTGCAGGCTCACGGTCGCGGCGATTTCGGAAAAGAGCCTCGCCCCTAGCGGCTTGCGCTTGCAGCGCAACGACAGCCTTAGGGCTTCGTTGGGGTCGCTGGGCTTGAGAGCATTGCTGTCCCACAGTTGGCGGCTGTTCAGAAACTCTCGCAGTGCCTCTTGTGAGCGCTCCCAGCCCAGCACGTCGGCCACCCGGGACGAGTTGGCCCACACCCAGGCCTCCAACTCCGGCTCGATCACAAAGCCACCTCGATAGACAACCTGAAGATACCGATGACGCGTATCAGGTCGTTCCACGGTCACGACATCATCGATGTCGGGAAGTGCGGTCTGTAACTGCTCGATCCATTGACGGTATCGCGAGACGTCGTCGTTGCGCAAGCTTTCGGGGAGAGTCCATTGGTCGGGATGGTTCGTCATGGAGACCAGTTGTGCCAGAATCTGTTCGTGTTGTTGGTCGAGTTCATCGGCATCCGCCTGAGACAGGAATCCGCATCACAACGCAAACTCGATCCAGGTTTGCGTCTCGGCGGCCTCGCTCCCAGAATCGTCCAACTTGGCCACGAAAGCCGCCTGGTAACGTCGTTTCCGCCACGCTTCGGCGATGTTCGCTGCCACCGAGCGCGACGACCTGCGAAACTGGTCCGTGAGCGAATACTCCTCCTCCGCAGGAAATCGCTTCGACAGCTCAAACACGCGCATGGCCGAACTCATCGCGTTCCGCCATACGCGCAGCTCTTTGAACGACCGAATATTCGCCATCAATGTGTCTCCCCATCCCCCCCGTCCCCCCGTCTCAGCGTCGAACGGGCCCGCCGAGCGAACTCGGTCGATCGTCTCCGCGCAACGGCGCTTGTTCGGGCGCGACCATCCATCGCCAGAACGGCGAACGGCCCTGCTCGCGGGTCTGGTAGAGACGCAGATAGTCGGCGTATTCCGTACCTTCCGGTCCTTCGCCGATGGCGTAGGGATAGCGGCCCATCGCCCGGAACGGAAGCGGTTCGACGGTTTGACCGTGGATCGTGTTCAAGTCGGCGTCCTTGTCCCAGCCGACACTGTGCAGGATGAAGTCGCGCCGGTATCCGTCGGGGACCTCCGTATGCGGAACGGCGAATCGGAGCGCGAGCTCATCACCCGCGGCCATCACGACCATCCGATCGTCCGGAATCTCGAGCAGTTCCCGCACGTCACCGTACCGCGTGAACGCGCCGCGCATGGGCGGCCAGCGCGGATCGGTCGTCACGCGTTCGTAATCGTACCGCTCGGGCCGCTGGCCCGAATACGGAATGCGTTCGGAAAAACCGCGATGCCGCAAGTCGGCCGTCGCGACCGGCAAATCCACGACCGGCCACGCGGCGGGCGGTTCGTCGATTGTGAAGAACGCCGCGTCCCAGTAGATCTCCGCCGTCGTGACGATGCGGACCCGATAATCCGGTCCAACGAACGCGCGGGAAAGGTCGACGGCGATCGTCTTCGTCTTTCCGCCCGGAAACCCCATGAAAGGGATCACCTCACGCCAGGCTCCGTTCGCGTCGGGCGTCCAGACCGAAGGATGCCGCGGACCGTCGAGCTCGGGATGCTCGGAGAACGACACGTTGAGCGACGTATTGGTCGGATAGATCCAACCCGTCAGGAACAATGTGACCTGTTCGGGATTCGGCAATGGGCCGAGGTCCAGCTCGATGAAGTGTTCGTCGGTGAGTCCTTGGCGGTATCGCCGGCGCCATGGGGCCGCGCACCGATCGTCTTCCCGCGCCAGCAGATCGCGGACGTCCGCGCCGCGCGCATCGACGGCGGACGTCGGCATGCGACGCTGACGCACGGGATGCAGTTGGAACTCGGCAATCTCCGGCGGCCCGACCTTCTCGTTCGTGAAGACTTCGATATCGGCCGGGTGATCGACGGCCATGAGCTTGACATGGTCGAAGTAGGCCGCTTCCCACAGTTCCTCGGTGAGTCGCACCTCGTACGCCCCGTCGCGGGGCATGAGCCGGTCGCCGGGAATGCGCAGATATTCCCAGGGACGCGACGACGCGCCGACGCCCCGCGCGACCTGCATTCCGAGCGGCGCGGCCCACAGGCAATCGGTGAAGAACTCGAACCGCGAACCGGTCCACGTATACACGTAGGGACACGACCCCTTGAGCGTCATGACCTCGGTCAGATGCTGATTGCGATCGGGCTGGATGACGGCCTGCGGCACGCCGTTGGTCCACACGATGCGGATCAAGTCGGCCCGCTCGGCGGCGCCGAGCCCGAAATGGGCCGTTTCGCTCTCGACGACCCGCGCTTGGTACCGCTCGCCGACGAGCGATTCGAGCAGGCTCCCGATCCCCGTGTGTCCGGCGCAACCCCGGTTGTCGCATTGTCCGACGAGCCGAATGTCGAGCCAACCGTTCGCGTTCCCGCCTTCGTTGCGATAGAGTGACAGGTTTCCGTCATGCAGCGCGAGCAGGTCCAAGTCGCCGTCGCGATCGACGTCGGCGGCCCGAGCGTCGCTCCACGCGGCCGGCGGAGCCGTCCAGCGCGCGGCGCCATCGGCGTACTCGGGGCCGCCGCGGCCCAGCCAGAGTTCGATGGCCGACTTCGACCAGGCCAGGATGTCGACGAATCCGTTGTTGTCCCAATCGGCGACGAGCAACCGTTCGATGGGCGTTCGAGAGACGGGAACTTCGCGCACGGTCGAGATGCGTCCGCGATGGGCCGTTTCGGTGAGGATCGCGAAGATGCCGTCGGTCCGCGCGACGACCAGATCCCATGAGGGCCGGCCGTCGATCTCCGCGACCGCCATGTCGGTCGCGCCGGCGAGCCGGGCGAACGAGTCGCCGAACTCGGTCCACGCGAGGTGCCCGTGCAGCAGATTCTCCAGAAACGGAGCCGCGTGCCCGCCGACCGGCGCCACCAGCAGGTCCAGATCGACGTCACGATCCCAGTCGACCGGCGCGATCCGCCGGATTTCCGTCGCCGACGAAGGCAGATTCGACCATCGCGTAATGTCCTCGAACTCGCCGTTCCCGCGACCGGACGCGCATCGGATCATCCCGCCGCTCGCGAGGACCAGATCCAGATCGGCATCGTGGTCGAAGTCGACCATCGCGAGCGTTTCGACTTCCGACCACGCGGCAACGGAATCGGGCTGCCGGATCGGCTCGAGCGACCGCGTTCCGTCCGGGCCGAGTCGGTTTTCGAAAACGAGCAGTCCTCGCGCACCGAATACGACGACATCCAGATCGGCCGTGTGTCCTTCGGCCGCATGCGAGGAGGCATCGTCACGGCCCGGCGGATCCGCCGTCGGCGCGTTCACCGGCCCGGTCGGACGATGGTCATTGTCGAGGTCGGCGAGCCGCATTCCGAGCGAACCAGGCGGCAACGGGGCCGCCGCGATCGATTCGCCGATCCCTCCGCCCGGCAGGCCGCGATGGACGCGGAGTTCCTTATCGGTGAGCAAACACCAGTCGTTCGTTCCATCGCGATCGAAATCGGCGAAGGCGAAGTCCCGAATACCGTCGACGCCGTCCGGATCGACGGGGGCCGGCGCCGACCAATGCCAGTCGATGGCTCGGTCCGTCGGTTCGATTGGTTCGTGCGCGACGCCATCGGAGTAGTCGCGGAGCGCGAATTCGAGCGGATGCGGCGCGACGCGACCCACATCATTGCGATGGGCGATCATCGGACCGATTCCGTTCCGGACGCGTCGAACGAGCGTCGCGACGTTTTCCCATTGGCTCGCTTCGATCGCGGAGACCGCTTGGTTGAGCAGGTCGAGGACATCGAGACCGAGCGCGGCGACGCCGTCGTCCCGCTTGACGTTGTCGCCGGAGCGGATGCTGAGCACGAGGGGCCCCACGAGGCGGATGGCGGACGACAACGTTTCCCGCAGCGCGGGGTCGCGCCGCTCCGCCTGAGCCGCCATCCACTCGCCCGCGACCCGCAGGTTGTTCGGCGCCGCCGCGTAGGCTCGCCCCAGCGCGTCAAACGCCTTGTTCTCCAGTTCGGCGTCGCCGCTGATCGAACCGGTCTCGTAAATGGCCATCGGATACGCCGCCTCGCGCGGCGCCATACGCTCGGCCGTTTCGAGGTACTCGATCATGCGCCGAGCCCGCTGGGTATCATCCACGCCCGACAGTTTTTCGAGGAACCGGGCGATCAACCAGTTGGCCGCCGCGCTCGCGTGTTTCGCCGCAAGGTCCTCGAGCGCCGCTTGCGTGGCTTGCTGGAGTTCGGGCGTCCGGCGCGACGGGTCCTCGTGCTCGACGATCAGTAGCCGGGCAATCGCCAGGTTCCGCCTGGGAAGTTCCTCGTCGGGCAGTTCATCGACCAGCGCCGCGAACAAGTCGGCCGCGCGGGGTAGTTCCGTTTCATTTTCGAGCAATCCGAGCGCGACGCGCGTATCCGAGAGGATCCGGCGATACTGGTCGGCCGAGCGGAGCGGAGCGGCGGGCCCGCGCCACGGCTGCCACCAGAGAATCCGAACGGCAACCGCCGAGAGGACAAGACATGCGACGGCCACCAGGACGGCGCGCGTTCGACCGGATCGTGGCTGATGACCGCGATCGCCTCGTATCGGCCGTTGTTCCTCGGGCGGTACCTCGGACCATCGATCACCGTTCGAACAAGCCCGCGATCGAAGGCGAGGGGGCGGCAGCCGGTCCTTGCGCATGGCCAACACTCCTTTTCGCGTTGTCGGATCCGCGATAGACTGCCGCGGGTTCGCGGCTATTCGAAGATTGTGAACAGCCGTCGGGGAACCGGAAAGGGTAGGGGATCCGCTTTGTTGGACTATGTGGGAGGGCTCCAATGTCGATGTTAGCGGAATTCCGTGCGTTCGCCCTTCGGGGAAACGTGGTGGACATGGCGGTCGGCGTGATCATCGGAGGCGCGTTCGGCAAGATCGTTTCGTCGCTGGTGAACGACATCGTGATGCCGCCGATCGGCATGTTGACCGGCGGCGATTTTTCGAAGTTCACGATCGATCTGAGGAAGGGGGCGACCGACGGCGAAACGGTCGCGATCAACATCGGGACGTTTCTCAACACGGTCGTCGACTTCCTGATCGTGGCGTTCGTGATTTTTCTGGTGGTGCGCCAGATGAACGCGGTCGTCACCCGGTTTGCGCCCAAAAAGGACGCGGCGGCGCCCACGACGAAGACCTGCGCGTTTTGTTGTTCGACGATTCCGATCGCCGCCACGCGCTGCGCGCACTGCACGTCCGAATTGCCGCGGTCCTAGGAGGGCACCCCTGGGAGAATCGTCGATCATCCGCGCCGGAGCATGGTCAGAAGAACGTAGGTGAGCGCCGCGCCGAAGAGCATCGAGACGGGGACGGCGATCGCGAGGGCGATCGCGACGCAGACGCTCCGACCGAGCGATTGCACGCCCCGCGCCGTTTCCGAGAGGGGCAGGGGAGGGGCCGATTGACGGCGCCGCGACGCGGATCGGGGGATTTTCGGCCCGGCGCTCGTCTCTTGCGCGGCCGTCGGATCGGTGATCTGCGAGGCGTGGCTGGCACTCTCCGGACGGCTTGAATCGGGGTCCTCGTCGTACGCGCCCGCATCGGTTTCCTGGCCGTCGTCCTGTCCCGTCGGGAATGGCGGCGGCATCCAGGGCGACTTGGTGAGGTGGGTCGACGGAAACGAGCTCACATCGGTCGCCCAAGGCTCGAGCCGAGCGGCGACCTCCTCGGCCGTCGCGACGCGCGCCGCAGGGTCCTTCTCCATCAGGTCGGCGATGATCTCGACGAACTCCTCGCTGATCTCCGCGTTGAAGCGGCGAGGATGCCAGGGCGTTTCGATGCGATGCCGACGGAGTTTGTCCGACGTGGTCCCGCCCGGGAACGGCACTTTTCCGGTCACCGCGTAGTACAGCGTGCAGCCGAGCGAATAGATGTCGCTGATCCGACCGACCCGCGTCGGATCGCCGATCAGCTCGGGAGCAAGGTAGTCGGGCGTTCCGACAATCCGTCCGGTGCGCGGATCGCCTTCGGCCTCGTGGATGAAGCCGGCGAGCCCGAGATCGGAGAGCTTGGCGATGCCTTGCGGCGTCACGAGGATGTTGCCCGGCTTGATGTCGCGGTGGATGAGCCCGCGCGCGTGCGCGTATTCGAGACCGATCGAGGCCTGCATGATGACGCTCGACGCCTGCCGCATCGTCAGCGGACCCTGCGATCGAACGAGCCGCCGCAAATCGGTTCCCGGCACATACTCGCAGACGAGATAATGGACGCCTCCATCATGGCCCGCGTCGAAGGCCCGCACGAGGTGCGGGTGATCGAGCTGCGCCTGGGTTCGGATCTCGCGCATGAAGTTGTCGATCGCGTCGGGCGTCGACTTGTGGAGCGGCAGGACTTTGACGGCGACGAGCCGCCCCATGACCTTGTGCACGGCCTTGTAGACTTGGCCCATGCCGCCCTTGTCGATGTAATCGGTGACCAGATACGGTCCCAAGTTGAGCTTCGTGCGGCCCTCGCGCAACTGGGCCGCCTGATAGGGCGTCAAGAGCCCGCGTTCGATCAGCCGATTGGCGAGCGACTCGTCGTTCGGGTCGCGCGGTTCCTCCGCGCCCTCGCGCAGTTCGTCCTCGGCCCGCTCGAGCTGATCGAGGGTGAGCAATCCGCTGACAATCGCCGATTCACGGAATACGGAGCGTGACGCCATGAACGGAGACTCGACGACCTCGAAAAAAAAACGGCGTGTCGGATACGTTTACCAGTTTGAGCGAAATCGGCCGTCTTGCAACACCTCGCCCTCCGTAACGGGAAGTCGCGAAACTCCCGCTGGACCCGATTGGGTGCCGCCGCCGGTGGAGGTCTTGCGACTTCCGCCACGGCCGGATCGTGCGACTTCCGTAACGGTTTTCTCACGGAGGGTCGCGGAAGGGCCCGTCCAACGCCTTCCAGGTGGCGGGTAGGGGAGCCTTGAATTCGAGCCGATCGCCGCGCGTCGGATGCGTGATCCGGAGGATCCGAGCATGGAGCGCGATGCCGTTGGGGAATGGGACGCGGGATCCGTATTTCACGTCGCCAAGGATCGGGCACCCGTGATGGGCGCATTGCGCGCGGATCTGATGCTTCCGCCCGGTCTCCAAGACGATCTCGAGCCACGCGCCCCGTTCGAACTCGCCCCGCACGGCGAATTCGAGCACCCCTTCTTTCGCTCCGCGGTGATCGGGCGCGATTTCCACCCGGTGAGCCGCGTCGTTTTCGCGCAGCCAATCACGCCACGTTCCCTTTGGGACCACGGGTCGAGGCGAGACGAGGGCCCAGTAGATCTTGTCGACCGCCCCCTCGCGAAACTGTTCGTTCAGCCGCGCGGCCGCTTTCGATGTGCGCGCGAGGACGACAACGCCGCTCACCAATGCGTCGAGCCGGCTTACGACGCCGATATAGACGTTGCCCGGTTTGTGGTATCGATCCTTGACATCCCGCCGCGCGCGGTCCACGAGACTCGGATGGCCCGGCAACGCGCCCTGCGTCGCGAGCCCGGCCGGTTTGTTCACGACCAGGAGGTGGTTGTCCTCGTAGATCACATCAAGCATGGTCGAGCGGGGGCGTGGCGAAAGAGTTGTTGGAACGATACGATGCCGAGCGTGGACCACATAGGAGTTGATCTGGGTTGATCTGGGTTGATCGTAACGCATGGGGAGCGCCGAGACGAGGATCGCTCCGCGGCGGCGGCGTGTTCGGCGCCTTGTTTTTCACGCGAACGTCGAGGATCGGTTTGTTTATGGACACGGCCGCGTCCGACGACCTTCCGCTCATTCTCGCGAGCGAATCACCGCGTCGCCGCGACCTGATGCGCGAGGCCGGTTACTCGTTCACAGTCGTGGCGCCGCGGCCGGGCCTTGAGAGCGGCCCGCGCGACGGCGAATCGCCCGAGGACCTCGTCGCGCGGCTGGCGAGCGCAAAAGCGGCCGAGGTCGCGACCCGCATCCCGCGCGGCCTCGTCATCGCTTGCGACACGGTCGTCGCATGTCGAGGACGGATTCTCGGCAAACCCCGCGACGCCGACGATGCCCGCCGCATGCTCGGCGACCTGAGCGGCCGCGAACAACGGGTCGTTTCCGGGTTGTGCCTCCATGGCGTGCCGTCGGGACAAGTACGCGTCGAAGTCGATGTGGCGCGGCTCCGCATGGCGAGGCTCGACGAGTCCGCCATCGAGGATTACGTACGAAGCGGGCTATGGGAAGGGAAGGCGGGCGGATTCGGCCTGCAGGATCGGAACGGGTGGCTTGAGATCGTCGCCGGTAGTTCATCGAGCATCGTCGGCCTTCCGCTGGAACGTCTCGCGCGCATGCTCGACGCATGGCCCTAGCGCCGCCATCCCACTTGAAGCGGTCGAGCCAAGGCGGATCGCGGAGCGATCCGCGACTTGCGAGACCAGGCTCGCGCGTCAAGGCTGGAAAGGACGTGCGCGATTGAGGAAAATGGCTCGTCCTGTATGACTGTCCCCGTCGTTCGGTGCGTCGGGCTTGTGAACCGAGGGCTCCGCGTCATGACTTGCCGATTTCTGGTTCGCTTGTGTGTGATGGCTTGCGCTGCGGCTCGACTCGGTTCTTGCCTTGCGGCGAACGCGGAAGGTCGCAATCCGACGGCATCCCAGGACGCCACCGGGGTGGCTTGCCGAGTCGCGGGCAACGGTGATGAAGGGCGTCAACTCAAGAACCAGAACAAGACGATCGTCACGGTCGCTCAAAGTACGCCGGAGTTCACTCGGAAGAGCGAAGGCGATCTGATCGAACTCGACGACGGCCGGTTGCTGTTGGTGTACATGGAGTTCTCGGGCGACGGAAGCGACTTCGCCAAGACCCGTCTGGTCGCGCGGGAATCGTCCGACGGAGGTCGCACTTGGGGCCGGCACCGTGTCGTCACGGAAACGACACCGGGCGACCTCAATGTCTATTCCCCGAATCTGATCCGAGCGAAGGATCACGCGATCCTCTTGCTCTTCATGCGACAGCATCGACCTGGGTCGCTGACCGCCCATGCATGGGAATCGGTCGACGAAGGCCGGACGTTTTCGCCGCGGTCGGAGTTCGTCCCGCGGCGGGATTTCGCGCTGTGCAACGCGACCGTCAAGCGGATCGCTTCAGGCCGCCTGCTCTTGCCCGCCAATCCGCCCGTTCCCGGAATGCCTGCGGAATCCGGCCCCTATGCCGCCACCATACTCTATAGCGATGACGACGGCGCGACCTGGAATGCGTCCGAATCGCGCGTGCGGCTCCCCATGCGCGGAGCGATGGAACCGCACGTTGAGCAGACTGCCGACGGGAGAGTCCTGATGGTGGTGCGCAACCAACTGGGCAAGCTGTACGTGTCGGAGTCGAACGACGATGGGGCGACCTGGAGCCCGCCGCGCGCCACCGAATTGACGAGCCCCGAATCGTGCCCGGAATTGACTCGGATTCCGGGCACGAACGACCTGCTGATGATCTGGAATCACAGCTATGATCCCAAGTTCACATCGCATTACGGCAAGCGCAGTCCGCTCACCGCGGCCATCTCGCAGGACCACGGCAAGACGTGGAAACACGTGCGTGACATCGAGACCGATCCGGGACGGGCGTTCTCGAATCCCGGATGCCGATTCACGAAGGAGGGCCGGGCGATTCTCAATTACTGGACGTGCGAGTACCTGCCGAATTGGGCGATGCAGGACGTCATTGACCTGCGCGTCGCCGTGATCGACAAATCCTGGTTCTACGGCGGCGAATAGGCCGGAGGCCCGGAACGCACCCGCGCGTTTCAAGGGCAACAAGGACTAGAACCAGGCGAGCACTACATTCCGCAAGACGAGCCAATCGGGGCGAGCCGCGCCCCCGGCAGCCGCCGCATGTCAACGGAAATGGCGGTTTCGGCGCTCGTGCGATTCACAGCACGGTTTCCGGATTGCATCCGGTCGCCCGATCGCGGAGTCGATCACCCAGACCGCCAAAGAAGAGGTCGCGCCCGGCGCCTCCGGTCAGTTCGTCCTCGTCTTCATCGTCCGCCACGCTGAAGATCGCGTCCATCGCCGCAACGCGCGTCGCGTAGTCGTCCGACGACGCCCAGACCGCAAGAGCCGCGAGCAACGCATCGACGTCATCCTCATTCGATGCGCTTCCGCCCAACAGGGCATCGTCGCCTCTTCCACCACTCAACCGGTCCCGGCCTAGACCACCGATCAGAATGTCATTGGCTCCGCCGCCCAACAGCTCGTCGTTTCCGCCACCTCCCAACAAGACCGTCGGACCACCGCCGGCGATCAAACGATCGTCTCCATCACCACCCTGGAGAATGGCCTGAACTCCCACGTTGCCGTTGACCGTCATGCGATCGTCGCCACCACAAAGATACGCGAGGAGAATCTCGACGTCGGCGGCGGAAAAGGTCACGAACGGGCCACCTTGCAGGAAGTCCGCGTGGACCTTGAGCCGGCCGTTCCCTTGGGCATGGACGGTCACACGGTCGGCGCTTGGTGTCCCGATGACATAAAGCGAGCCGCCCACAAGGCCGACACCTTGAACCACCCCCATGGTAAGAACAGGGGCCGATTCGTTTCCGTCGCCATCGAAGGCCGTCGCGGTCACCGTGTAGATGCCGCCGCCCGCGTAATGATGTCCGCCGGAAAAAGTATCGTCAAGCTGGTTGACCGAGGCGCTGTCGGTCGTTCCATCGCCCCAGTCGATAATCACCGTATGCGAATCGGAATCGGGATCGGTCAACGAACCGCTGATGGTGACCCACCCGTCACTCGAGCTCGCACAAACGTCGGGGTGGTTCGAGGCGAAGCTAGTGATCGTCGGGGCAACGTTGGGAATCGCGTCGCTCGCGGCCGAGAATTCGGACGTGTTGCCGGTCGTTCGCTCGGTGGCCGTCGCCGTGATCCATTCGCCGACCGCGACCGGCGCCGCGAGGACCGCATCGAAATCGATGTTGCCCGAGCCGTCGGTGGTCACATCGATGGAACCCAGATAGCGGCTGCCTTCCCCATACCCCAAGGGGTCCGCCGTTTCGTTCGCATAGAAATCGATCACGTACGCCGTCGCCGGATTCGAACCCAACGAGCCGGTCACGCGGGTTTGCCCACCCGTTCGCGCGGATTGAAGCACGGGGAAGTTTTGCAACGCGTTGTCCCCGGTATCCGTATCGCCCGGATCGTTCGGCGTGACGCCATCCCAACCCAGGTCGATGCCAGGGCCGCCATTGGACTCGATGGCATTTCCGCGTATCGAGTTACCGGTTCCGCCGTCGATAATCGCCACGCCCGTACCGCCGTTGTGGGCAATCCGATTCGCTTCCGCGGCGTCATCCAGACCGTCGATGTTGCTGCCGATGCGGGTGCCGGACGACGACCCCAGAATGACTCCACCCAAGAGGTTTCCGATGGCGAACGTGCCGGTGACGTCCGTTCCGATAGAATTTCCTTCAATTGTGTTGGACGAGGCGTTGGACACGACGATTCCGAATTCCGAGTTGCCGCTGATCAGGTTGCCTTCGCCGGGCAACGCCCCGCCGACCTTGTTATCGTGGGTTCCCTCGTACAAGACGACTCCGGTCAGTCCGTTGGGAACCGCGGACGTGCCGGACAGATCGGTACCGATACGGTTTCCCTGAATGACGTTGCCTCCCACGTCGGAGTGCTTGAGCAGAATGCCGTGATACTGATTCCCGGAAACGAGATTCCCCGCGCCCGGCGCGGCGCCACCGATTACGGCTCCCGACACCCCATTCGCCAGATCGATTCCCACGGCATTGCCGATGGAGGTCGTTCCCGCACGATCGGTTCCGATCCGGTTGCCCTGCACGATGGGGCCATCGCTAACCTGAATGGCCAGGCCGACGCCGCTACTTCCTGAAATCAGGTTTCCGGCGCCCGCATCCGTTCCGCCTATCGTCACATCACAATCGTGAACAAAAATGCCCACGCTCTGTTCGCCGAGTGCGGCGGTTCCGGCGAGGTTGGTACCGAGGGTATTACCTCGAACGAAATACCCGGTTCCCGAATGGAGGAACATTCCCATATAGCTGCTGTCAGCGACCAAATTGCCCTCGCCCGGCTCGGTTCCGCCAATGAGCGCGTTGGCGACGAAGCCAACGGCGACGCCATACGTCACGTTTCCGAGCGGTTGCGTTCCGGTCACGTCCGTACCGACGAAGTTGCCCTGAATGGTCGCGTTACTTCCGTCCAGCGCGAGGATTCCGCCCGTTTCCCAGTTATCGAAGATAAACGATCGAGTCCCCGTCGTGGCCGCGACAATATTGCGTTCCGCGGGCGTCGAACCGCCAACGAACAGGTCGCTCCAGGAGTGCGACGCGACAATTCCGGCACTCGCGTTACCCAGCGGGAGGGTGCCGGTTCGGTCCGTGCCGACCAGGTTGCCGACGATTCGGTTGTTGGTTGGCTGGTAAGGCAGGTACCAACCGCCGACAGAGATACCGTTACCTCCATTCCCCGATACGAGATTCCGGTCGGCGGGCGTTATTCCACCAATCGTGTTGTTTCCGGAACGCACGTCGATTCCCGCAAGCGAGGACCAGTCCCACGAGATCGGATCGCCACCCGTTGCGTTCGGCCTCGCGACCGTTCCGGATAGGTCGGTGCCGATGAAATTCCCCGCAACCGTGTTTCCGTCGCCGGACAAGACCAATCCGTTGCCGTCCCACTGATTGATCACCAGCCCGCGGATCGTGCTGGATCCGCCGGCAAGCACCAATCCGTTGGCGAATGGGCCCGCCAGACTGCCGTCAAGTTCAATATTCAGCACGCCATTGTGGCCGTCACCCAAAACGTGACCTGGAGAATCAGGCCCAATCCCGAGCGTATTCTCGGATGAACCGGGCTGGGAATAGCCGTCGATCACGATCGGATCGGTGACAACGGGCAACTCGGAGGTTGGCCGAATCGTATGCGGACCGGCGCCGGGAATATTGAACACGATCGCGTCGGGTCCGGACGATGCGTTGGAATCGAGGATTGCCTGACGAAGGGATCCGGAGCCGCTGTCGTCGGTGTTCATCACGACGAAATCGACGGCGAGCAGGGTCCGAAACTCAAGCATCTCCAGGAGGAGCCGCCTCGCGGTCCCCGACACATGGGCTCGCGCGGCCCGACGGCGGCGACGTTGCGGCGATGGAACCTGGGATCGGAGCGGATACCGCGTCGTACGTCGAGACATGACCGTGAACTCCGGTGCGAAAAGGAAACGGGCCTCCCATGGCAAGACAGGCAAACCAGACAAAACCGGACGGTCGTCCGGGTGTTTTTTTGCGCGCGATTTCCGTCTTTCTGGACCTTCGAACCTTGGGTGTCCTGTCCGATCCGACGGCGCACGAAAAAAGGGCGAGTGGCCGAAGCCACTCGCCCTCGATGGGTCAAAAAAATCCCGGCGATACCTACTTTCACGCTGTTGGCACTATCATCGGCTCGGAAAGCTTAACGGCCGTGTTCGGGATGGGAACGGGTGTGACCTTTCCGATATGTTCACCGGGAAGAAGGACACGAGGCGGTAAGACCTCGAGCCCTTGGTCCAAAAAATGGTCCAAAAAATGGTCCAAAAAATGGTCCAAAAAATCGGCGGGGATCGGGTTGCGGGAGATGGCCGAACCGCGTTCTTAGGGAACGTGGTTCGCCGAGCAGCGCGGGGGCTACTGAGCTGGAGAGTATTGGATATTGATGGCCAAGCGGTCGCCCTTTAGTACCGGTTAGCTGAACGCATTGCTGCGCTTACACATCCGGCCTATCAACCTGGTCGTCTTCCAGGGGGCTTCATAGCCATGCTAATCGAAACCTAATCTCGGGGCGGGCTTCACGCTTAGATGCTTTCAGCGTTTATCCTTTCCGTAGTTAGCTATCCAGCCGTGCCGCTAGCGCGACAACTGGTACACCAGAGCTACGTCCTTCTAAATCCTCTCGTACTAAAGAAGAATCCCCTCAAGTTTCGTACGCCCACGGCAGATAGGGACCGACCTGTCTCACGACGGTCTGAACCCAGCTCACGTACCACTTTCATTGGCGAACAGCCAAACCCTTGGGAGCTTCTTCACCCCCAGGATGTGATGAGCCGACATCGAGGTGCCAAACCGCCTCGCCGCTATGGACGCTCGGAGGCGATAAGCCTGTTATCCCCGGAGTACCTTTTATCTGATGAGCTATGGCCCTTCCATACGGGACCACAGGATCACTAAGACCTACTTTCGTATCTGCTCGACTGATGAGTCTCGCAGTTAAGCACCCTTCTACCTTTGCGCTCGATGCCTGATTGCCAACCAGGCTGAGGGTACCTTTGCACTCCTCCGTTACCTTTTTGGAGGAGACCGCCCCAGTCAAACTGCCCAACTGACACTGTCCTTCGCCCAGATTCATGGAACGAAGTTAGAACTAAAGCATAACCAGGGTGGTATTTCAACGTTGGCTCCACAAGAGCTGGCGCTCCTGTCTCACAGCCTCCCACCTATCCTACACAAGCCATACCTCAGCCCAATATCAGCCTACAGTAAAGGTTCACGGGGTCTTTCCGTCTAACCGCGGGTACGTGGCATCTTCACCACGGCTACAATTTCACCGGGTCGGTGGTTGAGACAGTGCTCCTGTCGTTACGCCTTTCATGCAGGTCGGAACTTACCCGACAAGGAACTTCGCTACCTTAGGACCGTCATAGTTACGGCCGCCGTTTACCGGGGCTTCGGTCGCAAGCTTCACCGCCGAAGCGGCTAACCTCCTTCCTTAACCTACCGGCACCGGGCAGGCGTCAGTCTCTATACATCCTCTTACGAGTTGGCAGAGACCTGTGTTTTTGATAAACAGTCGCAAGAGCCGATTTACTGTGGCCCCCAGGGCCTTTCAACCCCAAGGGCACCCCTTATCGCGAACTTACGGGGTCAATTTGCAGAGTTCCTTAACCACCGTTCTCCCGAGCGCCTTAGACTTCTCGTCTCGCCTACCTGTGTCAGTTTTAGTACGGTCACACGCGCTTCAACCCTTAGAAGCTTTTCTTGGACATCCTTCCGGAGACATCGGGAACAAACGCCCTTAGCCAACGGACTTGGTTTACGCGGGCGGATTTTCCAATCCCGCCGCCTCGTCCGCGGCAACGGACAGTTCTAACTGTCGAACGCTCCCCATTCGGATGCCGTCCCTCCATCGGTCCGCGCGGTGGCGCAGGAATATTAACCTGCCACCCATCGTCTACGCCTTTCGGCCTCGACTAAGGAACCGGCTAACCCTGGGCGGATTTACCTTCCCCAGGAAACCTTAGGCTTTCGGCGAGCAGGATTCTCACCTGCTTTATCGTTACTCATTCCGGCATAATCACCTGCACGCCCCGACACCGCTCCTTTCGGTACGGCTTGTATCTGACGTGCAGCGCTCTCCTACCGCCGACCCACCCCGAAGGGTAGAGCCGGCCCACGGCTTCGGTTGAATGCTTACTCCCGATCATTATCGGCGCAGAATTGCTCGACCAGTAAGCTGTTACGCACTTTTTAAATGGTGGCTGCTTCTAAGCCAACATCCTGGCTGTCTCAGCAACTCAACTTCCTTAGTGACTAAGCATTCATTGGGGACCTTAGCCGATGATCTGGGTTGTTTCCCTCTCGTCCGCGAAGCTTATCCCTCACGGACTGTCTCCCGAGATAGTCGCACCGGTATTCGGAGTTTGGTTCGGATGAGTAGGCTGGAAACCCCCCATTCCAATTCAGTATCTCTACCCCCGGTGCGTAGTGGCTCGAGGCTATACCTAAATATATTTCGGAGAGAACGAGCTATCTCTGCGTTTGATTAGACTTTCACTCCTCCCCACAAGTCATCCCCTCGGTTTTCAACCCAAGTGGGTTCGGTCCTCCACGCAGTATAACCCGCGCTTCAACCTGCTCATGGGTAGTTCACGCAGTTTCGCGTCTACCACCAGTGACAAATCGCCCTATTCAGACTCGGTTTCCCTGCGGCTTCAGTCCGGAGGACCTTAACCAAGCCACTGACGGTAACTCGCCGGATCATTATGCAAAAGGCACGCCGTCACACGGGCACAAGGCCACAGTGCTCCGACCGCTTGTAAGCGCATGGTTTCAGGTTCACATATCCTCCCCTCACCGGGGTTCTTCCCATCTTTCAGTCGCCATACTGAGTTCACTATCGGTCGTTGGAGAGTATTTAGCCTTACGGGATGGGCCCCGTCGATTCAGTCGGGGTTCCACGTGACCCGACCTACTCAGGTATCCCTCGGGAGGCAGTACGACTTTCGCCTACGGGGCTGTCACCCTCTGTGGCCAGGCTTTCCTGCCTGTTCGACTAGTCGACTGCTTGATAACTCCCATATGAAGGACCCTACAACCCCGTCGGGGAAAACCCCAACGGTTTGGGCATAGTCCCCTTTCGCTCGCCGCTACTCAGGGAATCGATTTTTCTTTCTTCTCCTCCGGTTACTTAGATGTTTCAGTTCACCGGGTTCGCTTCCGCGCACCTATGGATTCAGTGCGGGATGATTCGGGAATCCCGGGATCGACGCTCGTTTGTCAGCTCCCCCAGGGCTTTTCGCAGACTTCCACGCCCTTCATCGCCTTCCAACGCCAAGACATCCCCCATGCGCCCTTAGTAGCTTGACCACCAATATCCAAGACTCCCGCGATGCTCGACAAGCGACCTCCGCCGGCTTCCGCCGCCGAAAGGAACCCGCCGAACCCGCCAGAGCCGCACGACCGCGTTGGCCGCGGCCGTGCCGATGTCCCGCGCCGAACGGCCCGCCGAACGCGATTCCCAAGGGAACCCCATCCGGCCGATCGATCCGACGCGGACAAGCCACTGTGCCACCCGCCGCGATCCAACGATCGCGTCCAGCAGGGTGGCGCGAGTAACAATAGCCTTCCTTCTATCCAGAACCGCCGCCCCGAAGGGCGACGATCCATCGGCGCTACTAGGAACTTAACAGCGGAGCCATGCTCCACTGGTTAAGATGCCATCTACCGCAACCTGATTGTCAAAGATCCCGCGAAGGACCCAACAGGCCTTCGCCCGCTCGCAAGAGCAGAAATCCGCCTTGCCCGCGCCAAACCCGAACGCGTCAAACCGAATTTCAACCCTTGGCTCGCGAGAACTCCCCGTCGATCGCGCGTCCGCTCGGCCACAGAAGGCCACCGCACTCAGCAATCCGCACGCGGCAAACCCAGCGATCCGTACTCGGCAACCGGGAAGCCCCAAAGATTACAGACTCGGCGAATCCATGTCAACGGGCCTTCAAGCGATCCCGGGACATTTTTTTCGCTTCCGTCTTCCGAACGCTCCTTTCCTTGAACGACGCGGCCATTCTCTTCCTGTCGGCGTCGCTCGTCAACGGGGCCTCCGCCCCCCGACCCGTTTTTTCATCCGCTCGTCGCGTCTCTCCGTTTCGCGATTCCTGTTCCGTCGCGCGGCGTCCTCGACGCATGCGATCCAGGCATGCGATCCAGGCATGCGATCCAGGCATGCGATCCAGTGGAGCCGATGGGATTCGAACCCACGACCCTCGGCTTGCAAAGCCGATGCTCTCCCAATTGAGCTACGGCCCCCGGTTGGCTGCGATCCCAAAACGAGCCCGAACTTGGGCCCAAGAGCTAAGGGCCCCGCGCCAAAGCCCGATTCGCCACCTATTCCTTTCGCCACGCGGAACGGTGACCGCCACGACCGGACCAGGCCGATCGCGTCGGTACGCGTTGATGCCAGGAGAGTGGGCGCACGAAGAGTCGAACTTCGGACCTCGTCGTTATCAGCGACGCGCTCTAACCAACTGAGCTATGCGCCCCCATTCATTCGAAATCCCGCTCAAAACGCCTATAAAAAACCGCTCGGTCGCGATCATCCGTCAGAACGTTCGAACGAGCCGTCGTAATTCTAAGTCGTCGCGCGACCCGCTCCAAGGCCCCTCGCGCTCGCGCGATGGGCGGACGCCGCGCGGTACGGCGTTCAGACGCGTGTTGCTCGACGCCGATTCCTCAAAAAAGTGCCATGGCCTCGGATGGCCTCTTCCGGATAATCTACTATCGACCGCGGCGCACGGCTCCATGATTCCGTTTTGATTGGATCGCCGGGGAGCCGTTTGGAACGGCCAGCTTGAACCAAGTGGTCGACCGCAAGGACCTCGCAGCCCAAGACCTCGCAGCACAAGACCTCGCAGCACAAGGACGCCATGCGATGCGACAGGACTACTCGATGCCACTCCGTTCCGCCCGCGTGCCGCTGGGGATCGCCCTGGGATGGGTCCTCGTGGCCGGTTTCGAAACGGCCCGCGCCGAAAAGCCCACGATCGAGTTCGCCATGCAATTGACGCCGATCCAGGTCGCCGACGTCGACTACGATCGGCCGTCCGCCGACGAGCTCGCGAAATGCGCTCTGGATGCGGAAACCGAGGGGACGGCGACGAGCTGGGTGGTGCGGAATCCGGCGGGACAGGTCCTGCGCCGGTTCCAGGATTCGAATGGCGACAACAAGGTCGACCGGTGGTGCTACTACAAGAATGCCGTCGAGGTCTACCGGGACATCGACGGGGATTTCAACGGGAAGGCCGACGAATACCGGTGGCTTGGTTCGGCCGGCACGCGCTGGGCCGTCGACGCCGACGAGGACGGCCGCGTCGACCGGTGGAAGGTGATATCGGCCGAGGAGGTGACGGCCGAGGTGGTCGCCGCGCTTCGTACGCGGGACGCGTCGCGATTTCAGAGGCTGCTGATCACGACCGAAGAGCTTGACGGGGTCGGTCTGGGCGCGGCGCGGACCGAGGAAATCCGCAGGAAAGTGGCCCAATCGACGGCCGACTTCGAGCAGCTCAGCCGAAAGCCCGAAGGCGTTTCGAGCGATTCGGAATGGGTCTTTTTCGGAGGAGGCCGCCCCGGAGTCATCGCCGCCGGGACGGACGGCAACGCGCGCGACGTTTATCTGTATGACAGCGTCTCGGCGGTCGTCGAAACGAACGGCAAGAACGCGCAGGTTCCGATCGGCGCGCTCGTCCGCGCGGGCGACTGCTGGCGGCTCATCGATCTCCCCGCGTCGCTGGTGGAAGGCGAGATCAGCAGTTTCTTCTTCGCGTCGATGACCACCAGGACGCCCACGGTGGATGGGGCGCCGAGCGAATCGGCGCAGCAGTTGATCACGAGCCTCGACTCCATCGATCAGAAGCTGGCGAACGCCGACAAGGAAACGGCCGCGAAACTGCACGCCGAACGGGCCGACCTGCTCGAGAAACTCGCCCAGTCGGCGCCGAAGGACGAGGAACGGGCCGTCTGGTATCGCCAGTTCGCCGATTCGGTCAGCGCGGCCGTTCAGACCAACGCCTATCCCGCGGGCCTCGAACGGCTCGACCGACTCGTAGGCCGGCTCACCGCCGACAAGGCCGACGAAGACCTGATCGCGTACGCGTCCTACCGCCACCTGATGGCCCAGTACGCCCATGACATCCAGGCCCCGGACGCCGATTTCGCGAAGGTGCAGGAAGCCTGGCTCGGGAAACTCGAGTCGTTCGTCAAGGCCTATCCCAAGAGCTCCGACGCGGCCGAAGCCATGCTGCAGATCGCGATGGCCCACGAATTCTCCGGCGAGGAATCGAAGGCCGGGGAATGGTACGCTCGGATCACCGGCGAGTTCCCCAAGGCGGCGGCGGCGCCCAAGGCGGCGGGAGCCCAGCGGCGACTCGCGTCGGTCGGCAAACCGTTCCAGCTCAAGGGCGCCACGCTCGACGGCAAACCGTTCGACATCACCGCGCTCAAAGGTAAGACGGTCATCGTCCATTACTGGGCGACGTGGTGCGAGCCGTGCAAACAAGACCTCGCGACGCTCGCCGCGCTCAGCTCCAGATACGCCAAGGCCGGACTCGTCGTCGTGGGCGTCAACCTGGACACCGACACCGAGGCCCTGCGCGCGTTTCTCCGCGCGAACCGGGCGACCTACCCGCATATCCGCGATGCCGAAGGGCTCGACGGCCCCCTGGCCAACGACATGGGTATCCTCACATTGCCCGCGATGTTCGTCATCGACCGAGGGGGGCGCATGGTCCAGCGCAACGCCCATTCGAGCGATGTCGAGAAACAGATCGAGAAACTGCTGAAATAGCCCCCGCACGGTGGCCATGACCCCCGCATTCACCCTCATCGCATCCGCCTCGTTGGCGGGCATTGGGTTCGCCGCCATGGTGGTCGGCGTTCGCTGCGCCGACCAGACCCGCCAACTCGGATTCCAACGTCTCTTCACCGCCTGCCTCGTCGGGATCGGCGGGATGACGATCGTCACGCTCGCCCACCAAGACGCGTCGTGGATCTGCGGCGCGGTCGCATACGCCGGGCTCGCGATCGCCGCGACGTGCGACGGCCGTTCGCGCGAGGCCTACTTCACCGCGTAATCGGGCGCGCGGCGCGTTCGGAGGATCGTCGCCGAGGCGGAAGTTTCGAGCCGATGAGGCCCTTCGTCCCGCCGGAACGCTCCACATGGGGCTTCCGGCACAGTCGGCATGCGAGGTGGAACCGGTTGGATCGGCAAAATCCAAAAAAACCTACCATTCGCGAGTCGATCCGACCGACAAGTAATATCGGGCGTCCCATGGACGACCTCGGTTGCGCAGGGGGGCCTTCCGCAACCAACAGCATTCGGCCGCGGGCTTGTCGCCCGCCGAACTCCTCCCTCCTGCGTGGCATGATGTTGTAGATCGCGCTCGAACGGGCGCGTCCGGAATCCAGCGACACACCCAACACCATCCCGCATTTGCTTCGTTCGCCCCTGCGTCGGATCCGGGACCGGTTGCGTCCCGCGCATCCGCGAAGTCAGCGAGCTGCGCGCGTACGGAAGATTACCTCAGGAGGGGGACCCATGCGACGAGTCTTTGTTGGCCTGGCGGTCACGCTGGCGTCTTTCGCGCCAACATGGGTGCGAGCCGACGATCAGCAAATCGCCCAGCAAATCGTGCAGGAACTGAAGGCCGAACAGTCGGCCGGCAAGCTGCGCGGTTTCAAGATCGATCTGGAAGTCGAGGAAGGCACCGTGCTGCTCACGGGCCGCGTGTCCGATGCCCAGCAACAGAAGCTGGCCTTGGATGTCGCTCGGCGCACGGCCGGCGTCAAGCAGGTCGTCAATGACCTGCGGGTCGCCGACGGACACGCGAAGGGCGGCGAAAAGGAAACACCCCGCTTCAGCCTCTCGCGACTCAACCCCAAGAACTTGCTCGGCGCCCACCGCGACACGCGCGAATCGTCCGTTTCGAAAACGGCCGCTGCGAAACGGCCGAATGCTCAGCCGGTCGAGCGGCGCGCGATCGAGGCCGACGCGCCGTTGCCCGTCCAGGTCGCTTCGGCGAACACGACATCCGAGCCGGCCGCCGCGCCGCGGATCAGCGACGACCAGATCGCCCAGCAGATCTTCGATCGTCTGCAGCAGTACAAACAGAGCGGCCACCTGCACGGATTCCGGCTCGACATGAAAGTCGAGGAAGGCTCCGTGATGCTCGAAGGCCGCGTCTCCCAGCCCGAACAGAAGCAACTGGCGCTCGAAGTCGCCCGCCGCGTGCCCGGCGTCTATCAGGTGGTGGACATGATCCAGATCGAATCGGCGACGACCGCGCAGGTCCGTCCCGCGTCGACCAGCGACATGTCAACCCGCCGACGCGCGGCGAGCCCCGAGGTCGCCCAGGTCGCGCCCCAACCGGAGCCGACACCCGCGACACCCGCGTCACCCGCGCCGCTCCAGCCGACTCCGGCGGCGCCGATTCCCGCCGCGCCCCAGGCGCAAGCCGGCCTCCCGCAGGCGGCTCCCATTCCGGCTCATTACGGCAGCATGGTCGGCGTCGCCCAGGTCCGCTACGACCACCCGCAAATGCCGTCGTATGCGTGGCCGAGCTACGCGGCCTATCCGAACTACGCGGCGGTAACCTATCCCCGCCAGTATTCGCCGACCGCCTGGCCCTACATCGGTCCGTTCTACCCATACCCCCAAGTCCCCCTCGGCTGGCGCAAGGTCACGCTGGAATGGGATGACGGTTGGTGGCAACTCGACTTCAAGTCGAGGTAGTCGGAGGACCCTCCGCAAACGCGGCGAACGAGCACGAAACGCCCCCGTTGTCGCACGGGGGCGTTTTGCGTTCTTGTCCGTCCGGATGCCTCGGCGCGGGCATCGTCCGCGATGTCGCCGAAGGTCCGGGGGCCCGTTCGAGTCGATCGCTTTTTCCGCTTTTTTCGGTACTTCCGGAAAATCCCGCAAGTTCTGCCCAAACCCACACGATAACTAGGATTGTCCCTGCGGAGGAAATCGCGGCGAGCTGTCAACGCCTTGGCCGCCGCAGGATGGGCGTCGCAACGATCGAGGATTACCCATGGCGTACAGGATTCCAGCTCTGCGCGGTTTCGCGCTCGTGGCGATCGCCACGTTGAGCTCTGGATGCGTTGGCATCACGTCGGGACCGGATCTCGGGTTTTTCGGCGTACCGATCCCGGTCAGTCCCTATTTCCAGAAGTCGGAAGAGGACGAGGCCTGGGACCACGAGCGGTACGCCCGTGCCCCCATCCTCGGTCCGATCACGGCGGGCGGCCCGGCCGTCGCCCTCGATCCGCCGAGCGACGATGAAGTGGTTCGCGCGCTCGAACGGGCCAAGCCCGTGCAAGGGGGACTCCCGTTCCTCCACGAAGTACAGCGGTCCAACGTGCGGATTGTGAAGGACAAGATCGCCGACTACGTCGATCCGCCGCGCTTCATCCCGCTCATCGGCCCCGCGCAGCTCCACCATGCCCACTACAAGTGCACGATCTACTACTCGGAAACCACGCGCGTCGGCTGGCCCGTCCCGTACACCGTGCAAGACGCCGAGGCATCCGAAGTGATCTATGTCGACCACAACCACTTCCATATGGTCGGCGACGTCGACAGCGGAGCGAGTGCTCCGTTCTGATCGGCCACCGTTCGAATCGCCCGAACCGCTCCTGCGGTCGGGCCTGTGTCTTCGAGGCATGCGACGCCTGAAACGTATACCGGCTGGCAACTTGCCAGTCGGTATACGTTTCTTGAGACACGGACACGAGCCCGCGCGGAATCAGGCCGCTCCGTGACGTTGAGCCGTCACGGTAAAGGCTCGGCGACCTCGCCGCCGCTCCGCGTGAATCGAGCCTGCCAGGCGCGGGGGTCGATCGTGTTGGCGACAAAATGCGTGGAGCCGTCCAGAAAGACGACCTCGACACCCTGCGGATGGTAGCTGCGGGACGTCACCGACGCGAACGTCGGGACGGTGGCCGATTTGCCTTCCTGTTGGTTCGTCCAGTCGACGTCGAACGGCTGCCCGCCGATCGCGCAGCGGCAGGCCGTGTTGGGCGGAAACAAACCGGTGACCGCCGACTGATGACAACGGCCGTCAACCCACTCCGTGTGCCCCGAGTTCGTCTTGAACTGACCGCCGAGCGCGCACAGTCCGGCGGAGGTGGGCGGCGGCGGATCGGTGAGGGCCGCATTGCGGAAGTAGGCGGTGTACGCCTTCACTTCCGCGAACGCCACCGTGTTGCTCAGCCCGTCCGTGATCTGAGCCGGCGTCGATTCGCGGGCCGGCTCGAACGCCCCCTGGCCCTGGCCCGGACGCCGGGGATCATAGACGAACCAGGTTCCGACATTGGCGCCGTAATTCAACGGGAAATGAACAGGCTTGCCGCTGTCCCTGCGCGCCTCGTCCCGCGTCTCCGACGGACAGACCAACACGTTCACCCGATACGAACTCAGCACGATCACATTGCCTCCGCTCTCGGTGAACGTTTGGCCCGCGTAGCCTCGGTTCAGGTCGATGCGGTCGGCGTAATTCGTTTCCTCGACATAGGGAAGGATCTGCGCCGGCGCGGACCATCCGTCTCCCGAACCGTCGGCCGGCAGCGTCCAACTCGCCGGAAACGTACGCAAGGCCGACTCGCGGTTGGCGAGCGCGATGCCGAGTTGCCGGAGGTTGTTGGAGCAGGCCATGCGCCGAGCCGCCTCGCGGGCCGACTGCACGGCGGGGAGGAGGAGGGCGACCAGTACGCCGATGATCGCGATCACGACGAGCAATTCGACGAGCGTAAAGGCGGGCCGACCCCACCGGCGGTCGCCGTTCGCCCGCGCCCGTTCGCTCCCGTCTCCGGACCCCGACCCCAGCCCCAACCCCAACCCCAACCCCGACCCCGACCCCGGACGACACTCGACCCATCGCATGATTCGAACCTCCCTTGAGGAAGACCGCATCGCAGCGGCGTGCTTTCTGATAATGAGACTCGGTCTCGCTGAATCCCTCGGATTATTCGGTCGACGGCCGGGACGGTCAAGGGGGGAGGTCGGGCGGGAACGACGGTTCGCGACACTCCGCCATGAACCACGCCGACGCTCGATCGCGGGACGTTTCGGAGCGGCGTCCCCTCGCCTCCGCCTCGCGAGCCTGGCGGCTCGCAACGCTCGGCTTCGGGTTTCACGAACGGCCGCGCCGAATCGCGCTTGGAAACCGCCGGGTCGATCGCCCGTGGATGAGGCGCGACGCCATTTCGGAGTTTCCTTGGCGCCCTTCAACGGTGGACAACTTCGACGATCGACTCCATGCGCCGCCGAAATCGGATACCCAACTCGACCTCGCCCGCCTTTTCGCACGTCGCGATCAGCCGCTCATGGGCGGCTCGGTGGAATGAATCGAGGAGTGTCGCGGCTTCGAGCCAGCGGATTCCGTCCCGCCGCGAACGCAAGCGAACGACGAGTTCGCCGATTTCGTAGCGGACGTCGGCGTTTTTCGGCTGTTCGTCGAGCACCTTGAGGAGCGGCGCGACACCCGACCATTCCCTCGCGGCCAACTCGACGGCCCGCGTGCGCCGATCGGCGTCCTCCACGCGTCCGAGCGCGCGGAACGCCTCCGCTTCCAGCGATGCCGTCGCGATTTCGTCGGGCCAACACGCCACCCGCGGAGCAAGCCAGGCGATGGCCCGGTCCGGCCGTTTTTCGGCGAGCGCGAGCCGAGCCAGCATGGGCCGCCACTCGTCGTTCGCCGTCAGGTCGGCCGTCAGATCGGCCGTCAGCGCGCGGGCTTCGTCCCGGCGCGACGGATCGTCCGACCGCAGCTCGATGAGGCATCGGACGAGCCCCCGTTCGACGCGTTCCCGATCGGCGTTTTCGCGGACCTCGAAAAGAGGCCTCGCGCGTCGAAACGCTTCTTCCGCCTCGGACCACTGGGCCATCTCGAGGAACGCCTCACCCAAACCCAGCAGGGCGTCCGCGTGATCGGGGTCGTGCAGTAAGGCCATCTTGTAGGAGTCGATTGCCGGTTTCCATTCGTCGCGCAGTCGGAACAACTCGCCGCGCATCGTGTGCAGGACCGGGTCGGTATGTTCGACAAGCGCCCACGAGTCGAGCATGCGATGCGCGTCGCGGAACCGAAGCGTCTTGACGAATCCCCGCGCGAGCGCCTCGCAGATGTCGGGTAACTCCGTGACCTCGTTGGCGAGCAGGGCGCCGATGTACGGCTCGATTTCACCGAACTGCCCTTGTTGGGCCGAAATCAACTGGTACTCGCGATCGACGAGATGCTCGGCGTAACCGTTTTGGCGGGCGATCGCCAAGTGCTTGCCGCTCGTCTCCGTATCTCCCAAATGCCGGTGGACGCGGCCCAAGTGGAATTGAATCGAACCGCTGTTCGGCTGAAACCGCTCGGCGCGTCGCAGCAGATCGAGTGCCCGCGCATCCTGCCTTGCGTCCATCAACCGGCGAGCCTTGCGGATCTGAAACTCGGTCCAAACGCGGGGCGCCACCGATACGCCGAGCAATCCGCAAGCGGCGGTCACGACGATCGCCATCGCGCGCCATGGAGCCTTTTGTTGCGCGCGCTTGCCATCGGCCGAGCGGGGCTTCACCGGGTCGCGTGATCCACATTCGAGACTGCTCATGGGTCGGTTCGCCTTCGCTTCCGCAGGGTGACGCCGTCCGGCTCCCGATGGTCGGCCCCCAACGCCTTCCGCGTCGAAGGGTCTTGATCGGTCGTTCCACACGCTCTCGACGAGCATACCTTGACGCGCGGCTCGCGCCATTCCGGATCGATCGGGATTCTCCATTTTGACTTGGAATCGAACCTTCGTCGACATCGGAAATCAGGTTGGTGAGGTGGGCTCGCAGGGCATCCGTCCCGTCCACTTTGCGCAAACGGCGCACTCCGACAGGTTCGGCCCGCCCGAACGGCCCGTTCGCGTTTTTCGTGATGCCGGCTTGCCTGACGGCTCGATGAAGAGGGAGGAACGTGGAGTCGCCAGGGATGGCCGCCATGAAGAGCAGGAAGCAACGGACGGATCGGCGGTTTGGGTCGATCCGACTCCGACGCGCCGCGTGGATCGCCGCCGCATGGATCGCGGCGGCCTGCGCGGCGGTTCCGCTCATGGCTCAGGAAACGGAATCCGCTCCGGCCATCCCCACTAAGAATCTGCTCGCCATCGTTCGCGAAGGCGGCGTCTTGATGATCCCGATCGGCGCCTGTTCCTTCGTGTTCGTTGTCTTCCTGCTCGAACGGTGTTTCAGTCTGCGCCGTTCTCGCGTTGTTCCGCGGCCGTTTGTGAAACGGTTCCTGGAAATGCTCGCCGACCGCCAGCTCGACCGGGCCACGGCCCTGACGCTGTGCGACGAGAACCGCAGTCCCGTTTCGTCGGTGTTCGCGGCGGCCGTGAAGAAATGGGGACGGCCGGCGGTCGAAGTGGAACAGGCCGTCTTGGATGAAGGCGAGCGGGTCGCGAACCATCTGCGGCGTTTTGTCCGGTTGTTCAACGGAATCGCGACGGTGACGCCCCTCATGGGACTGCTCGGAACGGTGCTCGGGATGATCCAGAGTTTCAACATGATCGCGAGCGCCGCGGCGATGGGTCGTCCCGAGCTGTTGGCGGGCGGCATCAGCGTGGCGCTCATCACCACCGCCGCGGGACTCACCGTCGCCATCCCCGCGCTCACCGCCTACCTCTGGTTCGTCGGACGCGTGGACCGATTCGTCATTGAAATCGACTCGCTGAGCCAGGAGGTGGTCGAGTCGATCGCGGGCGACCGCGCGGTGGAATCGGGGGCGAAATCGGCCGAGAAAGGGCTTGGCAAGCGCGCCGCGTAGCACGGCACCGCCCGATCGACGGGCGCGTCGAATCGTCCACTCGCACGGAGAGCGCCGGACATGCCGCTCAAGACCCATCGGGACGAAGCGCCGAGTTTGAACCTGACGCCGATGATCGATGTCGTGTTCCTGCTGATCATCTTCTTCATGGTCGGCACGACGTTCACCGACGCCGAGCGGAACCTGGCGGTGCACGTGCCCGAAGTGGCCAATCCGAACGCGGGTTCTCCGCCGGCTCCGACGCGGCGCACGGTCACCATCGATCGCGCCGGCGCCCTGGTCCTCGATCGCGAACCCGTCACGCTCGACGAACTCGAACGGAAACTCAAGGCGGCCGCCGGGACGCGGCGGGGGCTGGGAGTCCTCGTGCGGGGTGATGCGGACAGTTCGCTGCAACAGGTCGCGTCCGTGCTGCACGCATGCCGACAAGCGGGGATTTCGGAGATGGGAATCTCCGTACGCCTGGCTCGTGCCCCGAACGGCGCATCGACGGGGGTTCGTTAGTGGCCGCGATGATCGCATCGATCGGCGCGCCCGGCTCGTACGCGCCGTGGCTGATCGCCTGCCTGTGGATCTTGGTGGGCCTGTTGACGATCGCCGTGGTCGTGCGCATGCGGCACCCATGGTGGCGGATTCGTCCGATCGCCCAGTGTGTGGTCCTGTCCCTTGTCGCACACGTCATTCTCGCGACGACCGCCTTTTCCACGCGACTCGTCGTCGACCCGATCGGGCTCGGCCCACTCGGCCCGCCCGTTCAATTCACGTTGCTCGACGGCGAAGAGGACGCCGTTTCGTCCGATTCCCAAGACGCGCCGGACTCGGCCGATCGGAACGTGGCGGACGCGACGGCGGCCTCTCCGGCCATCCCGGAACCTCCGGACTCGGCGACGGAATCGGCCGATCCCGACGTCTCGGCGGACGGCACGGCGCATACGGTGTCCGTTTCCCACTCGGTTGAACCACCCGGCGCGCTCGCCCAGGATGCATCGTTCGGTTCGGGCGAAGGCGGAATCCCACTTGAGCCCGACGAACCAACGGACCGCGCCGCGATGGCCTCGGATGACGATGCCCGTGCCGGCGATCGTTCCAACAAGAAGGGCGCCGGGCCCGAGCCCGCGCGGGCCGAGCCGGAACCGGTGGAATCCAACCGTGGGCAGGTCGCGGAATCCACTCCCGATCGCGGCCAAGAGCCCATCCAGGACGAACACGTGGATCCCGTCCGGGACCCGGACGCGAACAGGGTTGCGTCGGCGTCCAACGTCGCGGCGCCCGCGTCCGAACCGAGCTCGACGAGCCCTTGGTCCGAGTCGCCGTCCGCGCGATCGACGTGGGTGAGTTCGCGGTCAGCGGATGCGAGTCCGATCCGGCGGGAGACGCCGGAGGTCTATCGCGGGCGGTCGGAACGCGAGCGGCGCCGGGTCGCGCTGGCGAGTGGCGGTTCGGAGGCGAGCGAGGAGGCCGTCGAGCGGGGCCTCGCGTGGCTCGTCGCCCATCAGGCGCCGGACGGGCGCTGGGATGCGACGGCGCACGGCGCGGGACGCGAGCAGCAGGTATTGGGTCACGATCGGGGCGGCGCCGGGGCGGGAGCCGACACGGGGATCACGGGACTCGCGCTCCTCGCGCTCCTCGGCGCGGGACACACCCATCTCGACGGCGCCTATCGCGAATCGGTCCGGCACGGACTCGAATTCCTGCTCAACAGCCAGCGCCCCGACGGAAGTCTCGCGGGTGATTCGAGCGTGTTCGCCGCCATGTACTGCCACGGCATCGCGTTCCTCGCCGTCAGCGAGGCGCACGCGATGACGGATGATCCTCGGTTGACTCCGTATGTGCGCCGCGCGCAGCGGTTCACCTTGGCGTCCCAGATTCCGAACGACGGCGGTTGGCGGTACCAGCGCGGCGACGCGCAGGGGGACATGAGCCAGTTCGGATGGCAGGTGATGGCGCTGCGCAGCGCCGAGCTTGGCGGGATCGCCATCCCAGCCAGCGCCCGGCGCGGCATGCTCGATTTCCTCACGGCGTCCGCGGCCGGCGAATACGGAGGCAAGACCGCGTATCGGGTCGGCGCGAGACCGTCCCGCACGATGACCGCCGAGGCCCTGGTCTGCCGCGTCTTCCTCCATGCGCCCGCGCATCGCGCATTGGTCGACGAGGCGTGCGCGTTCTGCGGCGAGGAGCCTCCCGGCGCCGGACCGACCAACCTGTACTATTGGTACTACGCGACCCTCGCGTTATACCAGGTCAAGCATCCACAATGGCCGTCCTGGAACGCGAGGCTGCAAGAAGCCTTGCTGTCCCGCCAGGAGCGGGTCGGCGAGCACGCCGGAAGCTGGCCCACCGACACCGTGTGGGGCGGATACGGCGGGCGCGTCTACACGACGGCCATGGCGACGCTTTGCCTCGAGGTCTACTACCGACACCTGCGTCTCCTGTCGAGCGGTTCGGGCGCGGAGGGGCCGATCGAGGAAGCCACACGCGCGGCGCCCTGGTTGCGGCGGTAGCATGGAATGCGGCGCCCCGCGTCGGTCGGCGTCGAACGGAAGACCCAAAGGAAGCGCGGCGCGAGGAAGGAAGACGCGGATGACCGAGTTCCATTTGCGCGGTTACGGCATCGATGTCCCCAACGTCTTTCGGAACCTGTCCACGGCCGCGCTGTGCGAGGAAGCCATTCGCTTCGATCCCGGCACGTCCCTTTCCGATACGGCCGCGCTGATTGCGTTTTCCGGGGACAAAACGGGCCGATCCCCCAAGGACAAACATATTGTCCGCCACAACGCGTCCGAGAACGAAGTCTGGTGGGGATCGGTCAACGTGCCGATCCACGAGTCGGTCTTCATGGTGAACCGCGAGCGGGCGATCGATTACCTGAACACGCGCGAGCGGCTCCACTGCGTCGACGGTTACGCGGGGTGGGATCCCGAACATCGAATCCGCATCCGTGTCGTCTGCGCTCGGCCCTACCACGCGCTGTTCATGCGCAACATGCTGATCCGACCCACGCGCGCGGAGCTCGCGGAATTCGGGGAACCCGACTGCGTCCTTTTCAACGCCGGAGCCTTTCCCGCGAACCGGTACACGACGGGCATGACGTCGAAGACGAGCGTGGATCTCAGCCTCGAACGGCGCGAAGTCGTGATCCTCGGCACGGAATACGCCGGAGAAATGAAGAAGGCCGTCTTCACGCTGATGAACTACCTCATGCCCAAACGGGGCGTGCTGTCGATGCACTGTTCGGCGACCGCCGACCCGTCGACCGGCGCGTCGTCGATCCTCTTCGGCCTTTCGGGCACGGGCAAGACGACGCTCTCCGCCGATCCGAAACGCCAACTCGTGGGCGATGACGAGCATTGCTGGACCGATCGGGGCATTTTCAACATCGAGGGCGGATGCTACGCGAAGGCGATTTATCTGACGCGCGAGGCCGAGCCGCAGATTTTCGACGCCCTGCGATGGGGCGCGGTGCTCGAGAACGTCGTTTACGACAGGGCCGACCATCACGTCGATTTCGCGGACGCCTCGATCACCGAGAATACGCGCGGCGCCTATCCGATCCATTACATCCCCAACGCGCGCGTCCCGTGCGTGGCCGGACACCCGACCGACGTCGTCTTTCTGACCTGCGACGCGTTCGGCGTGCTTCCGCCGGTCAGCCGCCTCACCCCGGCGCAGGCCGAGTTCCACTTCATCAGCGGTTATACGGCGAAGGTGGCGGGAACCGAAGTCGGCGTGGTGGAACCGCAGGCCACGTTCTCGCCCTGCTTTGGAGGCCCGTTCCTGGTCTGGCATCCCGGGAAGTACTCGAGCATGCTTGCGGACCGCCTCGCGCGGCGCGCCGCCAACGTCTGGTTGATCAATACGGGCTGGACAGGCGGATCGCACGGAGTCGGCTCGCGCATCAAACTCGCGCACACGCGGGCCATCCTGGACGCGATCCACGCGGGCGATCTGGCGCGCGCGTCGACGCGGGTCGATCCCGTTTTCGGACTCGACGTCGTCCTGCATTGTCCCGAGGTTCCGGCCGACGTTCTTTGGCCTCGCGGCACGTGGAGCGACGGCGAGGCGTACGATCGGACCGCCGACCGGCTCGCGTCGCTCTTCCACGAGAACTTCTCGAAATACGCCGACGGCGTTTCCGACGCGGTGAAGGCCGCCTCCCCGCGCCGCGCGTCCCATTGACGGCGCTGATTCGCGCCGCGCGCGGTTCCATCGGGTATAATCGGACCGCGGGAGTCCCGCCGTTTGTCGTCGCCGAGCCGGAGTCGCGCCGTGCCAGACGTTCCAACACTCGACCATATCGGAATCGCCGTTCGTTCGATCGAAGCGTGCCGTTCGTTTTATGAAACCGTGCTCGGCGCCGAATACGAGGGAGAGGAACTCGTCGATAGCCAAGAAGTCCGGGTCGCCTTCTTCCGCGCGCATCACGTTCGGCTCGAACTGCTCGAACCGACCAGCGCCGACAGTCCGGTGCATCGGTTCCTCGAACGGCGGGGGGAAGGCCTGCATCATGTCGCGTTTTCCGTGGCCGATATCGAGGGCCGCATCGCCGCGCTGCGGGAATCGGGGATCCGAATGGTCGATGCATCGCCAAGAACCGGTTCGCACGGAATGCGCATCGCGTTTATCCATCCGTCGAGCGCCCACGGCGTGTTGACGGAACTGTGCGAGCGATGCGGCGGCCCGCCGGAGGATTCGGCGGACCGGACCTCGCCGGGCGCGGGAGTCGGCGAGGCATGAGCGACCGATGGCGATGCGACGACGACGCATTTCCGCGGCCCGATTACGAGGCGTGGCGGACGTTGGCCGCGCGCGAGTCCGGGAAAGCGCCCGACATTCGCCGTACATGCGACGAACTCGACGTGCTCCCCCTTTACGCGCGCGACGTTCCAGCGGGCGTCGAGCGATGGGCGGAGCGGGAAGGGCGGCCCGGCAGGCCGCCGTTTGTGCGAGGCGACCGAGCGGAACACCGAGCGTGGGACGTGCGGCAGGCCTGTTCCGAGACCGACGCCGTCGCGACGCGCGACGCGATCGAAGAGGAACTCGACGGCGGAGCCACGTCGATCCGACTCAACGTCGATCCGATCGAACGCGTCGAATGGGAATCCGAACCGTCGTCCAAACGCGCCACGCGGCGTCTTTCCCACACGTGCGCGTTCTTCGACGCGATCCTGCCGAGCGACCGGCCCGTTCCGTACGGCACGGCGATCGACGGAGGCGCGTATTTCCTGCCGGTGGCCGCCTTGCTTCTGGCCGGCGATCGAGGACACCCGGATCGCGGCGCGCGAGGCACGTGGTGCGCGGACCCGATCGGCGCGCTGGCGCGGGACGGACGTCTTCCGTACCCGATCGATTGGGCCATGCGATGGGTCGGCGAATTGGTCCGGGAGGCGCGTTCCTCCACGCCCCACGTTCGGACGATTCGCGTCGATACGACGCCGTACCACCTGGCGGGCGCGACCGACGTCCAGGATATCGCCGTCGCGCTCGCCACGGGCCTTTGCTACCTGCGGGCGCTCCATGCGACGGGCCTGGCGATCGACGAAATCGCGCCGCGGATCGAATTCCATATCGCGATCGACGCGCGGCATTTCGCATCGATCACCAAGATCCGCGCGCTCCGCGGACTTTGGTCGGAGATCTTGACGGCGGTAAGCCGTGTCCCGTCGTTCGAATCCCGCGGAAGCTCACGTGCCGCGGGCGCCTCGCCGATCCACGTGCAGCTCGGCGATCGCGAACGGACGCGCATCGATACCCGCGGCAATCTGCTGCGCAACGCGTCGGCCCTATTCGCGGCCGCCGTGGGAGGCGCTTCGATCGTGACGTCCGTGCCGCACGACGCGGCGATCGGCCCGCCGTCCGCGTCGAGCCGCCGGATCGCCCGGCACGCCGCCCTGCTCGCGCGCGACGAAGGTCGGCTCGGCCGAGTCGCCGATCCGGCGGGCGGAAGCTGGTTCCTGGTCGATCGGACGCGAGGTCTCGCGCGTGGAGCATGGAGCGTATTCCAGGAGATCGAGCGTCGCGGCGGAATCGTCGCCGCGCTCGGCGATGGTTGGATCGCCGAGACCATCGAAGCGGCGCACGCGCGACGAGCCGACGCGATCGCGCGGCGAGCGACGGGGATCATCGGCGTCAGCGACTATCCGACACGCGAGGAAGCCGCGCCGCGAACCAAGACCGCGCCGCCGCATCGCGCGCGGACCGCCGACGCGGCCTGCCTGTCGAACGCGTCCATCACCGGTCGCGATCGGGAACCTCCCGCGCGTCCCTCGCTTCCCGCCGCGATCGACCTCGCGCGGCGCGGCGCGTCGATCGAACGAATCGCCGGGGAGCTCGGCTTTGACGCGCGGCCGGTCGAAATCCAACCGCTGGCTCGGCGGCGATGGGCCGAGCCGTTCGAGAGGATTCGGGAAGCGAGCGCCGCGTGGGCCCGCGATCACGGCCGCGAACTTCGCGCGTTCCTCGCCGTATTGGGATCCGATTCCGCGTTCCGCCGATCGGCGACGTTCGCGAGAAGCTGCCTCGAAGTCGGCGGCGTCGAGCCGATCGGAGGCGATACGCGGGAACTCGACAGGGCCGTCGAGACGTTCCGGTCGAGCGGCGCGACGATCCTCGCGATTTGCGCGGCCGATGAACTCGACGCATCCGCGCTGCGCCGCGTTCGGTCGTGCTTCGCATCCTCCGGAGCCCGCGTCGTCGCGCGCGTCGAGCGATCGGAAGCGTCGCCCCACACCGATCCGGAGTCCGAAACCGATTGCCGTTTCTATCCCGGCTGCGATCTGGTCTCCGCGCTGCGCGGACTGCTCGATCGAGCGGGTATCGCCGCCGAGCCGTGGGCATGAGCATGGACCCGTTTCCCGACTTCGCGCGCGTTCCGTTCACCGACTTCACGCCGGAATCCCCGCCGTCCGAATCGATCGGCGAAGGCGAACCGGACGATACCGCGTGCCGGATGACGGCCGAGGAGATCCCGATCCGCGCGGCGTACGACCCGGCCGATCGGGCGGGCTTGGACCAGATCGACGGGATGCCCGGATTTCCGCCGTATCTGCGCGGGCCCTATGCGACGATGTACACGCGGCGGCCGTGGACGATCCGGCAATACGCGGGATTCTCGACAGCCGCCGAATCGAACGCCCTCTATCGGCGCAACCTGGCGGCCGGTCAGATGGGGCTTAGCATCGCGTTCGACCTCCCCACGCACCGCGGTTATGACTCGGATCATCCGCGTGTCCGGGGTGACGTCGGCATGGCGGGCGTCGCGATCGACAGTGTCCTGGACATGCGCGCCCTGTTTGAGGGAATCCCGCTCGACCAAATGAGCGTATCGATGACGATGAGCGGCGCCGTGTTGCCGATCCTCGCCATGTACATCGTGGCGGCGGAAGAGCAGGGGGTCGCGCCCGAGCAATTGACCGGGACGATCCAGAACGACGTATTGAAGGAGTTCATGGTCCGCAACACGTATATTTACCCGCCCGAGCCGAGCCTTCGCGTCATCGCGGACATTTTCGCGTATGCGAGCCGCCGGATGCCGAAGTTCAACAGCATCAGCATCAGCGGATACCACATGCAGGAAGCGGGCGCGACATCCGATCTGGAACTCGCCTACACGCTCGCCAACGGCCTCGAATACGTGCGGACCGGTCTTCGCGCGGGGCTTGGCATCGACGCGTTTTGCCCTCGCCTCTCATTCTTCTGGGGCATCGGCATGGACTACTTCATGGAGGTCGCCAAGCTGCGCGCGGCGCGATGGATGTGGGCCCGCATGATCGGCGTGTTCGGCCCAAGCGATCCGCGAAGCCTCATGCTCCGGGCGCACTGCCAGACGAGCGGATGGAGCCTCACGGCGCAGGACGTCCACAACAACGTGACGCGCACATGCATCGAGGCCATGGCGGCCGTGCACGGCCAGACCCAGTCGTTGCACACCAACGCGTTCGACGAGGCGCTCGCGCTTCCCTCGGAGGACTCGGCGCGGATCGCGCGCAACACGCAGGTCTTCCTGCAGCGCGAAACCGATGCGTGCGACGTCGTCGACCCGTGGGGAGGCAGTTATTTCGTCGAACGTCTGACGCGGGACCTGTCCGACCGGGCCTGGACGCACATCGCCGAGATCGAATCGCTCGGAGGCATGGCGGCGGCCATCCAGGCCGGCATTCCGAAATGGCGGATCGAGGAGGCGGCGGCCCGAACGCAGGCGCGCATCGAATCGGGGCGCCAGGCCGTGATCGGAGTCAACCGGTATCCGGGTCCGTCCGACGACGCGGTGCGCGTCCTGCGCGTGGACGCGGCCGCGGTCCGCGAACAGCAAATCGCGTCGCTGACGCGTCTCCGCGCGGAACGCGATCGCCGCGCCGTCGAGCGATCGTTGTCCGCGCTGACGGAAGCGGCAAGCGATCCCGAATCGAATCTCGTTCCCTTGGCCGTGGACGCGGCCCGGGCGCGGGCAACCGTCGGCGAGATCACCGAAGCGCTCGAACGGGTCTTCGGGCGCCATCTCGCGCCCGTCCAATCGGTGACGGGGATCTACGCCGCCGAACTCGGCGGCGCCGCGCGCATCCTCGCGATCCGGGAACGCGTCGCCGCTTTCGAGCGGATCGAAGGGAGAAAGCCCCGCATCCTGATCGCCAAGCTGGGGCAGGACGGGCACGACCGGGGCCAAAAAGTCGTCGCGGGCGCGTTCGCCGATCTCGGATTCGACGTCGACATCGGATCGCTCTTTCGAACGCCGGACGAAACGGCGCGGCACGCGGTCGAGAACGACGTGCATTGCATCGGCGTCAGTTCGCTCGCCGCCGGACACCTCACGCTGGTCCCCGATCTGAGGAACGAACTGCGCCGACTCGGGCGCGACGACATCGCGATCGTCGTCGGCGGCGTCATTCCGAGTGACGACCTCGGCGCGCTCCTCGCATCGGGCGCCTCCGCCGTCTTCGGCCCAGGCACGATGATCGCCGATGCCGCCACCCGATTGCTCGATCTGCTCGAATCGCGGCTCGGACACGACTCCCGACGAAGCGGCGCGACTCCATGACGGCACGACCCTCGTTGACCATCGACGCCTACGTGGAGGGCATTCTCGCGAGAGACATCTCGGTCGTCGCGCGGGCCGTGACACTCGTCGAATCGCGCCGAGCCGAGGACGAAGGCGAAGCGGCGAGGCTCCTCGCGGCGCTCGCGCCGCATACGGGCGGTTCGATCCGAGTCGGCATCACGGGTGTTCCAGGGGTCGGCAAGAGCACGTTCGTCGACGCGATCGGAATCCGCCTGATACGCGACGGCCGGCGTGTCGCCGTGCTGGCCGTCGATCCGTCGAGCGAAATCAGCGGGGGGAGCATCCTCGGCGACAAGACGCGCATGGTCCGTCTGGCCTCGGATTCCGGTGCGTTCATCCGGCCTTCCCCGTCCGGCGGAACGCTCGGCGGCGTCGCGCGCCGCACGCGCGAGACGATGCTCGTGTGCGAAGCGGCCGGGTTCGATGTCGTCTTGGTCGAAACGGTCGGTGTCGGCCAATCGGAGACCATGGTCGCCAAAATGACCGATTGCCTCGTGGCGCTCATGCTGCCCGGGGCCGGGGATGAACTGCAAGGCATCAAGCGGGGCTTGCTCGAACTCGTCGACATCATCGCGGTGAACAAGGCGGACGGCGCGACGCGCGACGCGGCGAAACGGGCCGCCCGTCAATATGAACTCGCCCTCCAAGCCGTCCCTCGTCGCGACGGCGGCGAACCGCCGGTCGTCCTCACCTGCAGCGCCCGAAGCGGCGATGGGCTCGATGACGTCTGGGCGGCGGTCCAGGACCGCTACGATGCGCGGACCGCCTCCGGGTCGCTCACCGAACACCGGCGCCGCCAATGCCTGACCTGGATGTGGGATCTTGTCGATGAACGCCTTCAAAGCGAGGTGCGCGCCGATGCGCGCGTCCGCGCGATGCGCGATCGGATCGAATCGGAGGTCGGAAACGGATCGCGGTCCGCCGAGTCGGCCGCTCGCGAAATCCTCGACGCGTTCCGGCGCACCCAATCCAAACCGACTCACGACGCGCCGGACGATGGAGCGAATTCGAGAATCGGCTGATCGACCTGGAGCGTCTCGCCCTCGGACGCCAAACAGGCCGCGATGATCACGTCCCGCTCGGCGATCAACACATTCTCCATCTTCATCGCCTCGATCACCGCGAGCGCCTGGCCTCGCTTCACGGCGTCACCGGGACCGACCCGCAGTGCGATCAAGAGCCCCGGCATCGGGGAAACCAACCGACCCGATCGGTCTTCGAGAGGCCGTTTGGGCATGGCGTCGAGCAGCGCGGCGGCGCGCGCGGTCAGCACCATGGTGTCGATCGGGATTCCGAGATGCCAGAGCCGATAGGTCAGATCGCGTCGTTCGACGTGGACGCAGATCGATTCGCCGTTGACCACGGCCTCGAACCGGGGCTGCCCGAACCGCCAGTCGCTCGAAACGCGGAAATGCCGTTCACCCCATCGAACATCGTGGCCGCCGTCGTCGGCGGACACTTCAACGCCGTGCGACGTCCCGCCCAAGCGAACGACCCAATCATCGTGGACCCGCCGTTCGTAGCCCGCCAATTGGCCGCCGATGCGCGCGGCGCGATCGGCATAGCGCCGGTGGATGGAGGCGGCGACGGCGATGAGCGGACCCAAATCGCCGCGCATCGTGTCCTCGGCCCGAAGACCGTCCGGAAACGTCTCGGCGATCAGATCGGTGCTCAGCCTCCCCTCGCGGAATCGCGGGTGATCGATCAGCGCGGCGAGGAATCCGATATTGTGGGCGATGCCTCGGATGCAGAACCGGCTGAGCATTTCGCGCAGGCGGACGCGAGCCTCGTCGCGCGTCGCGCCGTGCGCGATCACCTTGGCGATCATCGGATCGTAATGGATCGGTATTTCGCCCCCTTCCTCCACGCCGCTGTCGACGCGCGAGTCGGGCGAGTCGGGTGGAAGCAGGTACCGAACGACGCGGCCGACCGACGGGAGGAACGACCGGAACGGGTCCTCCGCGTAGACGCGGGCCTCGATCGCCCAGCCCCGCATACGCACGTCGTCCTGACTCCACGCGAGCCGTTCGCCGGCCGCGATCCGGATCATCCATTCGACGAGATCGAGGCCGGTCACGAACTCGGTGACCGGATGCTCGACTTGCAGCCGCGTGTTCATCTCGAGGAAGTGGAATCGGCGGTCCGCGTCGACCAGGAACTCGACGGTGCCCGCCGACTCGTACCCGACCTCGCGCGCGAGGGCGACCGCGCATCGGCCCATCGCAAGGCGAAGTTCGCCGTCGACGCACGGCGATGGCGCTTCTTCGATCACCTTCTGGTGCCGGCGCTGGATCGAACATTCGCGTTCACCCAAATGGACGACCGTTCCGTACCGATCGGCCAGGATCTGGATCTCGACGTGTCGCGGCTGGTCGATGCGTTTTTCCAGAAAGACCCGTCCGTCACCGAAGGCCGAACGCGCCTCGCTCGACGCTCGTTCGAATGCGGACCGGCATTCGTCGTCGTCCCGCACGACGCGCATTCCCTTGCCGCCTCCTCCGGCCGTCGCCTTGAGCATGACGGGGTAGCCGATTTCGCGGGCTACGGAGACCGCGTGCGCCGCGTCGCGGAGCTCACCGTCGAAACCGGGTACTGTCGGGACGCCGGCCTGCTGCGCGAGCCGCTTGGACGCGATCTTGTCGCCCATCGAACGGATCGCGTCGGCACCGGGCCCGATGAACGCGATGCCTTCGTCGGCGAGCCGCGCCGCGAACGCCGGGTTTTCGGAGAGGAACCCGTAGCCGGGATGCACGGCGTCGGCGCCCTTCGATCGGCAAGCCTCGATGATCCGGTCGATCCGCAGGTAACTCTCCGCGGCGGGCGGCGGGCCGACGCACACCGATTCGCCGGCCGCACCCACGTGCCGAGCGTCCCGGTCGGCCTCCGAATGGACGGCGACCGTGCGGATTCCCATGCGATGGGCCGTTTGGATGATGCGGCATGCGATTTCGCCGCGGTTCGCGATCAGGATCTTGTGGATTGGGAATGGAGCCATGGATCCGGTTCACGCGGGCGACGCGGTCTGGGTGACGCCCTTCACGAAAGGGCGCCGGGCGGGAGGCTGCTCAAAGGGGAATATTGTCGTGCTTGCGCCACGGATTCTCAAGCGACTTGGTCCGCAGCATGGCGAGCGAACGGCAAATGCGGGTCCGCGTCTGCTCGGGCATGATGACGTCGTCGATGTACCCGCGCTTTCCCGCGATGAACGGATTCGCGAACTTGACGCGGTATTCCTCGGAGAGCTCCGCGATGCGTTCCGGCTTGTCGAGTTCCTTTCGAAAGATGATCTCGACCGCGCCCTTGGGCCCCATCACGGCGATCTCGGCGGAAGGCCACGCGAAATTCACGTCGCCGCGCAGGTGCTTGGACGCCATGACGTCGTACGCGCCGCCGTACGCCTTCCGCGTGATCAGCGTCACCTTCGGGACGGTCGCTTCACCATAGGCGAAGAGCAGCTTCGCGCCGTGCTTGATGATGCCCCCGTACTCCTGCGCCGTTCCCGGAAGGAAACCGGGAACGTCGATCAACGTCAACAGGGGAATCCCAAAACAATCGCAAAACCGAACGAACCGAGCCGCCTTGATCGATGATTTGATATCGAGGCACCCGGCCAGCACCAGAGGTTGATTCGCGATCACGCCGACCGGATGGCCTTCCATCCGCGCGAGTCCCACGACGATGTTCCGCGCGTAATCGGGCTGGATCTCGAAAAAATCCCCGTCGTCGACGATCTTGAGGATCAACTCGCTCATGTCGTAAGGCTGGTTCGGGCGCGGAGGGACGAGCGAATCCAGGGACGGTTCGGTCCGATCGGGCGGATCGGGCGTGGGACGGTGCGGAGGCGGGACGCGGTTGTTGGCGGGAAGGTAGTTCATGAACCGGCGCGTCATGAGGAGCGCTTCGACGTCGTTGTCGAACGCGCGGTCGGCGACGCCCGACGTCGTCGCGTGCGTCCGCGCGCCGCCGAGCTCTTCGTGCGTCACCGTCTCGTGCGTCACCGTGCGCACCACGTCGGGGCCCGTGACGTACATGTAGGACGTGTTCTTGACCATGAAAATGAAGTCGGTCATCGCCGGGGAATAGACCGCGCCGCCCGCGCACGGTCCCATCACGAGCGAAATCTGCGGAATGACGCCCGACGCGAGCACGTTGCGCTGGAATACCTCGGCGTAACCGCCGAGCGACGCGACGCCCTCTTGGATGCGCGCGCCGCCCGAGTCATTCAGGCCGATGACCGGCGCGCCGACCTTCATCGCCTGATCCATGATCTTGCAGATTTTTTCCGCGTGCGCTTCGGAAAGCGATCCGCCGAACACGGTGAAGTCCTGGCTGAAGACAAAGACGATGCGCCCGTTGATCATTCCGTACCCCGTGACGACACCGTCGCCGGGGATCGTCTGTCGATCCATGCCGAATTCGGCGCAGCGATGCTCGACGAACATGTCCCACTCCTCGAACGTTCCCGGATCGAGGAGCAGTTCAATGCGTTCGCGGGCGGTCAGTTTGCCTTTGGCGTGCTGCGCGTCGATGCGCGCCTGGCCGCCTCCCCAGATGGCGGCGTCCCGTTTTTCCTTGAGCTGACGGACGATCTCGTGCATGGCGCGGCGTTCCTCGTGCGTCCCGCGAGCCTCCCCGGAGCGCGGCGCGCTTCCGACGCCGTCCTGTTGTATCAGGTCGCGGGTCAGGACCGCCAGCCAACGAAGGCGTCGAGGTCGTCGAGCGTGACGCGGCGCAGGCGGATCCGCTTGCCGCTCGCCAGATGCAGCCACGCGTCCAGGCCGTCGGACGTCCCGTAAAAAACGTCCCTCCGAGGATGCGCCGGCGGCGGCGAGCGGACGAGTCGCATCGGGCCGACGACGCCCAGCACCTTGATGCGGTCCCGGTCCGGCCGGAACGCCTCGATCCGGTACTCGCCCGTTTGACGCCACGGAATGATGTACAGATTGCCGTCCGAACCGCCCGGTTCCCGTTCGGGGTCGGGCCCCAGGAACGCGTCCTCGCCCCAACCGCCCCATAGGACGTTCCGGCCCGGACCGCCGAACAGCGCGTCGTGCGCGGGGCCGCCCCACACGAAGTCGTTCCCCGCGCCCCCGAACAACAGGTTGTTTCCGTTTCCGCCCTGCACGACGTCCCAATCGTCGCCCCCGTGCAGCGACGCGCGCACCGACGAACCGTTCGCGCGAAGGGTGTCGCGCCCCGACCGTCCGAATACGCGGATCTCCGTGATCGGACCGGCGCCCGCCAGGATCTCGGACGCGCGAGAGAGACCCGATTCCCCTTCCTCCTCGATCCCGAACCGGCCCTCGCCCAAAGACCGGATCGCGTATTTTTTCCGGCGGCCATCGCCCGAGTCGAACTCGATCCGCGCCCCCGATTCCGTTCCCGACAGTGTGATCCGATCGCGCCCCGACGAACCCGAAACGAACAGCACGTTGCCGTCCGCCTCCGAACGAACGGTCACCGTCCGTTCCAAGATCGTCGTCGGAACCAGATCCACGACGATCGAACCGGTCGCCGATTGGATGTCGGCTCCTTCCTCGTCGCCCGTATCCGTCACCGTGTACGTGAATCCGTCGCTCAGGCCGCCGATCGGAACGGGAGACGCCTCGCCGCCGGGCACATACACCAGACGAACGCCCTCGGGAGTTCCCGTGAACGCGTCGCCCGCGAAGACCAACCGGCCCTCGTGAAGGAGCACGCCGCCCCGCGGAACCACATCGATCGTGAAACGCAACCGGTCGGCCGGAGTCTCCACGTCGTCCGCCTTCAAACGGATCTCGAAGCTCGGATCCTCTTCCCCGATCGGCCCGAAACCGGTCGGACTCGTCCTGAGAATCGGACCTCCGTTCCCGTGATACGTCAAGTCCACCGCCGGCGCGCCCGGATCGACGATCACGCCGTTCGCGACGCCGTCCGAGTCGCCCCGGCCTCCGTCCACCAGCGTCAAACGAACCGTGCGGCCTCCGTTCAGGAACTGCGCGCCCGTCGTTCCGTCGAACGTGAATTCCCACCAGTGCGCCGACGCATCGTCCGACGTCGGACTATGCATCCAGTAGTTCGTCGCCCGATGGCTTCCTCCCAGCCAGACATCGACGCTCGCCGCCGCGCCAACCGCCACGTCCACGATCCGGAACGAGAAGAACCCCGTGGGAAACACGGCGTCCGGAGGAGCGTCGTCCGGCGACGGGTTGTCGACGACCGACACGTCGGCAAGGTCCCCCGTCGAACTCGTGAATGTCATCAAGCTCCCGTCCTGCCCCAGGACCGGCTGGTACGTCGGTTCGTCCGCGTCCAGGCGGCCGTTCCGGTTGAGGTCGCCCGTCGCCGACGCGCCGAACTCGAACGCGTCCGTCGCGCCATCCCCGTCCGCGTCCTCGATGAACAGGGCGGCGCCGCGGCCGATCGTTCCATCGCTCCGCGCATCCCCGCGCGGATTCCCCTCCAGGCGGCCCCGAACGACGTTGATCGAACCCGTCGCGCGGATGCCGAATCCGCGGTTCTCCCGAACCACCACCTCGCCGCCCGTCACCGAACCCGACGCGAAGATGCCGGAACCCGATTCGATCAAGGTCTCCGCGTAGTCGTCGTGCGGCGTGCCGTCGAGATCGAGGTCGCGACGCGACGGACCAACGCCGTTGCCTTCCACCAGGATCGGCGAGCCCGAACCGTTGTTCACGCCCAACGCGATCTGGTCGCCCATCAATCCCGTTCCGCGGTTTCCCGTGAATTCCACCCAGCCCGACACGGTGATGTTCTTGCGCGGCGACGACGCGCCCGCGATCACGCCATGACCCCGGTTCCGACTCACTTCGCCGGAAAAATTCCCCGATACGTCGATCTCCACGCTCCCCGTTTCGCTGTGGATGCCCGGGCCATTGTTGTCGAGGATCGCCAACGACTCCACGCCCGAACGGAGCGTTACGGAACCGTACGCCGCGACGCCCGCACCTCCGTTATCCGACGCCCGAAGGTTGGACCCTCGCAGCGCGCCGCTGAACGCCAACACGCCGCCGCCCGAGAATTCCGACGGCGTGCGCACCACAATCGCCGGATCGGGCGACCGGTCGTCCAGTTGTTCGGCGATGAAATACCACTCCGAGCCGTTCGTGTTGCCGCTCGCTTGACTCGCGATCGGAAGCCACGTCCCATCCGCGTAGCCGATATCCACCGACGAACCCAACACGCCCCACGACGCGTTGCCGTTCGCGACGACGCCCGCTCCGAGGTCCACGAAGCCGGCCCAACCGCCGATCCCGATCCCCTGGTTATTGCTGAACGAAAACGGGCCGCCCGAACCGGCCACGGTGACCGTTCCCTTGTGGGAAATCACTCCGTCACCCTGATTCCCATTCGATTCGAGGACGCCTGAGCCCGGCGTCAACTCGATCGCGTTATAGGCCGCCATCCCCGGGCCGTCGTTGTCATTGGCCTTGATGCCCGACGCTTCCAGAGAACCGGCAAAAGCCAGGATGCCGCCCGCGCCGCGAATCGCGTCCGGACGAACGATCGGCGCGTCCGCATCCGAGAATTCCACCGTCCATCGATCCTCGCTCTTTCCGTTCGACAGGGCCTCGATCGTTCCACCCGTTCCCTGTCCACCGCTTCGATTGAGCGTGATGCTCGAACCTTGGATCCCCCAACCCGAGTTGTCGGTGACCACGACGTTGCCGTTCACCGTGATTCCGGATCGTTCCGCTCGAATGCCGTCGCCCTTGTTGTTCCGCACCTCGTGCGCCAAGTCGAGTCCCGATTTGAATTGGATCGACCCCGAATAGGCGAAGGCGCCGTGCCCCGCGTTCCGGCTGATCTCCACCGCCGCGATCTTGGGTGTGATATCGATGCCTTTGAACGCCGCGAGACCGGGACCTCCGTTGTCGGTGACGACGACATCGTTGGTTTGGATCGAGCCGGCCCGCGAGAGGATGCCTCCACCCGCGCCGGGCCCATCGGCGCCGTTGCCCACAAAGCGCGTCACGCCCAGGCTCGGCAGCGACTCGTGCACGCCCACCGTGACATCCCCTTGGGCCCGCACGCCCCATCCCCCGTTTTCAAGAAGGTTCGCGTCGAGCAGCGTGACCGGGCCCGCCGCGTCGATGCCGTGTCCGTCGAACTTGCGGATCGTCAATCGCCTCACGATCAGCCGTTCGTTCGCCGTCGTCACGATCCCCGAACTGTCGTCCGGAGCGAGCGAACCATCGATGATGATCCGGCCTTCCAACTGCGTGCCGCCCTCGATCACCGTCTTCTGCGTCAGGGTGGGAAGCTCGGTCGCGGGCCGGATGATGAACTCCGTATCCGCCGTCTGGCCCTCGGCGGTCAGGTTGAAGCTGATCCACGTTTCTCCCCGGCGGCGTTCCGCTTCTTGAAAAGCGGCCCGAAGGGTCGTCCGCGCGCCGGGCGTCGCCAGGTCGACATCCGCCACGCCGTCGTTCGGATCCGCGTCCGGCAGGTCGCCGAGATCGTTCACGATGATCGGCGCCAGTTCCGAGAATTCCGACGTGTTGCCGTCCAGATCGGTCGCCGTCATGCTGATCCGAGCCGGATCCTCGCCCGGAAATTCCTCGTCGAATACGGCGATCCCTTGCGCGTTCGCCTGAACATGGATCTCGCGCAAAAACCGTTCTCCCTCGCCAAAACCCGTCTCATCCGGCCCCGAGTCGTTCGCGAAGAACTGAATGAAGTACCCGATCTCCGGTTGGCCGCGCAAGCGACCTTTGACGAATCCGCGCCCCGCGTCATTCTCCCGGAATCCGTAATCCTGGATCTCCGGATGATTTTGGAACCCGTTCGCGCCGTCGTCGAAATCGCCCGTATCGTTGAACGTCACGCCGCCCGACTCGTGCCAAAGGTTCCGCAAGTCGATCCCGATATCCCCGTTGTCGACGATCGAGTTTTCCGAGATCCGGTTCTTCTGGCCATACACCTCGCCCGTCTCGATCGTGCCGACCACTTGCACGCCGTTCCACACGTTCCCGAAGATCGTGTTGTGCCGGACCACATTGCGGTTGCCGTCGATGCCGATCCCGGCGCCGTACTTGTTCTTGTCGCCGTTTTCCGGATGACTCGTCGGCAACGCGTTGAACGCGATGATGTTGCCGTCCGAGTCGGTATCCCCGCCGATCGTGTTCTGGTCGGCGTGATAGATCTGGACTCCGTTGCCCCCGTTGCCGCGCGGGCCGACGTAGAAATCGCCGTACGTTCCCTTGCCCCCCAGTTCCAGAGGCTTTTCCCCGGAAAGGTCCGTCCCGATCTTATTGCGATGCAGTACGTTCCCGGTCGCCGTCTTCCCGTCGATGAGTACGCCCGTCCGCGTATTGCCCGAAATGAGGTTATCGAGGATCTGGTTGTTCGAAGAGCCTTCGATGCGGATTCCGTCGCCGTTGTTTCCCTCGTTGTAGAGCAGTCGGCCCTCTCGAAAATACCGGATGGCCGTATAGGTGCCCGAATAATCGGTTCCCACGAAATTGTTTTGGATCAGGTTGTCCGTCGACGTCGCGCCCGATAGGACGATCCCGTTTCCGACGTTGAAGTCCTCGGCGAACCAGCCGAAAAAGCCGTTCCCCGCGATGTAGTTCCGATGCGCTTCGTCCGGGCCGCCGATCACCGTCGCGGGAGCGCCCTCCACCAGGATCCCGTCACCCCGGTTCGACAGACCGTAGTCCCCGTCGATGCCCAGGCCGATCATGTTGCCTTGGATATAGGTCGCCCGGGCCGGTTCGCCCACGATGTGGATGCCCGCCGCGTCCGCCGGCGCGTCTTGGAACGACGCCCCGCCGTTCCCCGCGATCACGTTCCCCAAGCCCAGCGCCGAACTCGTCCGACGCCCGCCGATCTGCGTGTCCGGCGCGTTGACGATCAGGATGCCGTTCGCGCGGTTCGCGAGATCCATGATCGGGTTGCCGTTTTCTCCGGGCCGGTCGAACAGATCCGAAAACGTTCCGTCCGCGCTCGTGCCGATCAAATTGCCCTGGATGGCATTGGCCACCGCGTCGACCCCCTCGACGAGGATCCCGTTCTTGCGGTTCCCCGAGATCTGGTTCCCCAGGTCGACGCCGCCGATCGTATTGTCCGGCGCGTTGAGGATATGCACGCCGTTCTCCAGGTTGCCGATCCCGTCCAACGCAACGTTCTCGCCGTCGGCGTCGACGCCGATCCGATTCCCCACCACCTCATTCCGGCTCGATCCCGTGCCTTCGATCTGGATCCCGTCCGACACGTTCCCGCTCAACACCGAGTCCCGCACCATGTTGCGAGCCGAGTTCCTGATCAGAACGCCGTCCTCCTGATTCGGCAGCACGTTGACGCCGTCGAAGCCCACATAGCACTCCTGGATCGTATTGGATTCGTTCCCCTCGATCCGGATGCCGTTGCGGAATCCCCCGACGCTCAGTTGCTTGATCGTCGTGTTCCCCCCCCGGATCACGATCCCGTCGAATGACGCGTGGTTCCCCCGCAAGATCAACGCATGGTCACCTTGCGTCGATCCGTCGATCGTCACCGGCTGCGTCAACTCGGGAAGGGGAGAACCCACGTCGATCGTGAACGGACCCGAACCCGGAATATCGAACACGATCCGATCCGCGCCCGGAGACGCCTGCGCCGCCGCCATCGCCGCGCGGAGCGATACCTGGTTCCCCGCCTGCGCCAGGTCCACGTCGATGATGTTCGGATCCGGGTTCTGATCGGTGCCGTCGCCCGTGACATTCACGGTGATGGGTGTTCCGACCTCGAGTCGGATGGAGTCGCGTACGGCCGGACTTCCGTCGTCGTTCAGGACCTGAAAGGCCACGTAAGCGGGCTGAATCGGCTGGCCCGGCGTCCGCGTCAGGCGAACGGTATAGGTCCGCGCGGCGAACGGGTCCGTCGACGGCGCGATCGACGGAGTCACCGCGCCCGCACCGAGAACCTGATCCGTAACGTCCTGCGAATTGTGGTCGCGAACCCTGATTTGCCAGCCATCCAGGAGTTTGTCGGACACGCGGAGCAGATACGTCTCGCCCTGGCGGGCTTCATTCTCGATGTCGAATTGAAAGTTGTTTTCGAAGAACGTGCTCGGCGGTTGACTGGCAACCTGCTCGCCGCCGGGACGCGTCTGATAGATGTTGTCACCGGGTCGCGCGGTTCCCGAGACGATACGAAGGTCGGCCTTCAATCGGTCGGCCATGACGATCGGGCGAACGGCATCCAGCACGGCGGCGAGCGGCGCGATCTGCGCGTAGATGTCGAACGCCATGTCTTCCCAATCGGTGATTTCACCTGGGGCTTCGATCGTGAAGACCTGCGTCTCGCCCGGTTGCAGGGTGGGCGTCATGTAGCCGGCCGGATCCCAGAACGTCGCCGTGATGTCCCGCGTGCCATGACGAACGATCGGCATCACGGTCCATGGCACGTGGTTGGGCCACCGCAACGGCCGGAGCCAAAACGGCGATGCGGCGTCCCCGCTGTTCCGCAATCGGACCTCGAATCGAGCCGTCCCACCTGCGGGTACGTCGATCCGTTCGACCTGCGTGCCCTGCCACTCCATGCCGACCTCGCGCGGGTCCATGGCCAAGGGATAGGGTCGATAAATCCCCTCGCCGCTCAGGGGATCGCCGGGGTCATCGAGATTTCGGATCGAGAGGTCGGGGAGGGAAATTCCCTTATGATTGAAAATGTCGGCGTCCCCATTGGCCGCATACACGAACTGCTGCGCGGTCGGCGACACATCCACCGCGTTCAGCATGCCGGCCCATTGAATCGAGGATGGGGAAACGCCACTCGCCCAATAGGCGTCGGAATCATCGGTGTGCGCATCGACGCGCACGACCTGTCCCGTCGTTCGATCGGCGCGGAACCAGCCGTTCCCGCTCGTGCTATGGTTTTCGATCGTCCCGTGATAGAAGACGAAACGGCCGTTCCCGCTGAAACCGGCGATCGCGTTCTGTCCTCCATTGGTCAGCGAAAACGGGTTTTCGCGGATCCAATGCACGGAGAACGAGGCCGGCAGGGGAACGGTTTCCGTCGATCCGGTTGACGTGTTCAAGATCATCGGCACCCAGACCGACCGATCCGGATCCCACTTGGCGAACGCCAATGACCGACCATCGCGGCTCAGCGCGAAGGAACCATGAGCGATGCCCTGCGAATTGGGAACCTCGCGTACCGTACCGTTGCGAAACAACAGCCGGCCCAGTTCACTCCCCGGAAAATGATCCGCGGTAAGGAAGACCGCATTGTATCCGTCCGGTACGGCGCGCCCCTGGTTGAGTAGGTAATAGCCGACATAGCTCGTCGAGTGTCCTTGGGCCGTCTTCGATTCGGAAACGAGACTCTGCCATAGATGGAGCCCGAGTGGCACGTCGTTCTCCCCCGGGACGAAGTCCGCCTTCCAATACCAGTACTGCTCGCCGTGGGGATCCGGTTCGGAGAGTTCCGGATGGTAGTCCCACGGGTAGGTGCTTCCGAAGATCAAGCTCGTTCCCGCGTCATTCATCACGGGAAGGAAGGTGAGGCTCAAAGGCAGGACGACGTCGCCAGGAATGCGGCTGTCGTGGAGCGCGGGTTGGATTCGATACGGCGCGGTCCCTGGCTGAAATATGTAGAAACCGCGAACGCCGTCAACGGCTCCTTGAATGAGCAGTTTGCCGTTGTTTCCCATCTTGAGCAGCGGGCTTTCGCCGACAAGATCGCCTCGCGTGAATTCGAAAGGCGCCTGCATTTCATAGGGACTCGCGCCGGTCGCCGCGTTCTCGACGTCGATGACCCAGATCTTGTGCTTCCAGCCCATGACTAGGGAATGCAACGCGATCCAACGACCGTTCTCACTCGGCATGATCGACTGCCACGAACCGTATTGCACAGTGGTCGCGTCCTGCCTTGTCATATTCACGCGATCGGCGAAATCAACGGTGATCGTGTGATTGAACGCGTTGTCGGTCGGGTCGACATCCGGAAGGTTCGGATCAACGCGCAGCGTTCCCGAAAGATGGCCGGTGCCGGCGTTCCGCGTCCAACCTTCATGGTAGGTCGCATGCCTTCCGACATCGAAAGCTCGGTAGTCGCGTGCGCTGAAATATCCGGGTGATCTTGAGTCGGACGGCGATCCTCCCTCGGCAATGTCGATCGCGTCGAACCGCAATTCGGACGAGCCGGCCGCGGTGAGCGACAGATTGACGGCCTGGTCCGGCCCGTCGTTGACGACCGTGATGACAAACGGCACGTGTTCGTTCAAGGTCGCATGGTGACCTGCCGTTAGGACCGCGCGGACTTCGAAACGCGCGTCGGTTCGCGAATCGTTTTCGTCCGCGAAAATCGCGTCGGACCCATTTTCTCCGAGCAGCGTGTCATCGCCGTCCTCACCGACCAGCGTATCGTTGCCCGCACCGCCCTGAAGCGTGTCGCTCCCCGCGCCGCCGTACAGGAAGTCATCCCCGGCGCCGCCCACAAGCGTGTCGTTGCCATCGCCCCCCTTAAGAGAATCCCATTCGTCGCCGCCTTCGATGACATCGTCACCGGACTCGCCGCGGATATCGTCGTGCCCAGTTCCGCCGCGCAGGATATCACCGAAGGCCGATCCGTGGATCGTATCGTGACCGCCGTTTCCCAGCACGTCGACGCGCCCGTGCCCAAGCGCCGGAAAGGTGGCCGACGTGACGCCGCGCAGATCGATCGTCTCGCTCGACCCGTTGCCGGTCACCACGATCGACCGCACATCAGCCGTCGCGACGGTGAGACGGTTGCCGTTCAGTGCGACAAAGGCTGCGTCGTTCGTGAGCACGAGCCGATCGTCGTAGGGCGATTGCGAGTTATTGGTCAGGGGATAACCGACCTGTTTCGGCGGTGAACAGGTTCGTCCAGGCGAGCAGCACGCGGGATTCGAGCGGTTCGAGCCCCAGAATCCTACGGCGTTCCAGGCGCATCTTCCTCGATCGACGAGCACGCCGAACGGCGTGTTCCGCCACGAAACGATCCCCACACATACCCATGAGCATTCTTTCCGAGCCCGCGCGCAGAGCGGTGCGACAAGAAACGAAACCTCCTTGTCACGGCCGAACGGACGGACCCGAGGCGATCCCGACGCTTTTCGGTCGTTATCGTGACATGGTAGTCGGAATCCGCGGAGTTGTCTGCAATCAAGATGCCGATTTGCCGGGATTCGATCGCCGGAAGCATACGCCACCCGCGGAGCGAGCTTCCAGCTCGCCGAACATCGCGACAGGACCCGCGAGCCGGGAGCCTACGCCACCCGTGGAACAGGGTTCCGACTCGCCGAACATCGCCCGCTTTCACGCGGCCGGCAAGCGGACTTCGGCGGTCGTGCCCTGGCCGAGGATCGAGCGGATTTCGAGCCTCCCGTCGAGCCGTTCGATGACGTTCCGCGTCAGAAACAAGCCCAGCCCCATGCCTTGGCCGGGTTCCTTCGTGGTGAAGAACGGCTCACCCGCGCGGCGGAGCGTTTCGGGGTCCATGCCCGTTCCTTGGTCGCGGATCTGGAAGACCACCTGATCGCCGTTCCGCTCGACATGGAGGGTCACGGTCTTTTCCGGAGCGGCGTCCATCCCGTTTTGCACGAGGCCGCGAAGGGCCTGGGCGAGTCCCTGCAAGGGAACGTGCACGCACGTCGCCACGACGGCGTCGAGTCCGCTGACGATCAGCCGGTCGCGCCGGCGCAGCCCGTCGGCGACCTCGCGGACGATCTGTTCGAGCGACCAGGGTCCAACCTGTTCGCCGACGGCCTGTCCGGCGTGCCCCGACATGCGGTCGAGGATCGAACGGCAATGGGTCAGTTCGCTCCGAATGAGCCCCACGTCCTCGATGACCGAGGGAGGAACATTGGCGCCCTCCAGATGCTTCGTCAAGTCGCTCGCGATCACCGCGATCGTGGAGAGCGGCGAGGCGAGTTCATGCCCGGCCCCCGCGGCGAGCGTCGCGAGCGCCTCGAGCCGCTCTGAACGTGCCCGGCGCTGCTCAGCCACTCGCAGTTCCGTTTCCCTCCGTTCCAATTCCCGCGCGACGCGGGCGATGAAGTAACCGTTCACGAGCGCGCACGCGGCGAACGCGACGACCATTCCCTGCTTTTGGACCTCGGAGATCGCGAGGGCGCCGGGCGCCGTGACGGGCTCGAGTTCGGGAATCGAGTGGTATCCGATCACCGATAACCCGACATAGCAGACGATGGCCGCCGCGTTCAGGCTCCAAACCCATCCGCTCGGAAGGAGAATGGCCGCTAGCGCCAGATTGACGAAATAGAAGAAACTGAACGGATTCGTCGGCCCTCCGGAGAAATAGAGCATGGCGGTGAGCAGAACCAAGTCCAGGGCCATGGTGACGCCCGGCACGACATGGCCCTGGAACGGATCGCGTTCCCCATCGCCCGGCGCCGATCGCGAAAGTCCGCCTTGCAACAGGAGGTTGGTCAGCGCCGCGAATGCGATGATTCCGAGCAGCGTCCCGACCGGAAGGCTCACATTCCAAATCAGGACGACCGTTCCGATCGTGATCAACTGTCCCGCGATCGCCACCCAACGAAGGCGCACGAGCCAGCGCGCGTTTCCCGCGTTTCCCACGCGAACGGTCGCGCCGCGCGCCGCGAACGAAGACGGCGATGTTGGATTCACATCCCACCCATGCTGACAAAACACGGACAATCCCCAACGCCGCGCTTTCGATTGCGATCGGATCACCGCGATCCGCGGCGGCATCGCGCCCCCATCCGGATGTTCGGCAAACCGCTCACGCTTCGCGATGGACGACAACCATCTTGGTTTCGGTCATTCCGTCGATCGCGTACCGGGGTCCTTCCTTACCCATGCCGTTTTCCTTCAATCCGCCGTAGGGCATGAAGTCGACGCGCCACTGAGGCCCCCAATTGATCTGAATGTTCCCGCTCTCAATCGCCTCGGCGAACCGCAGGGCCCGATCGAGGTCGCGCGTGAAGACCCCCGCACCATCGGTCCCATCCGTGTCGCCGGATCGATCGGCGTTCCGTCAAGAGGCGAGACGACGTCGATCCGGTCCGCCCGATCCTCCCGCTCCCCGTCGATGAACGTCCGCATGCGAGCCACTCCGAGTACGTCCGAATCGCACGGCGCCTCACCGCGCGCTACTTCGCCGGGAACAACGGAAAGAGGCGACGCAGTTCCTCCACGGTCGGCCGGCTACCGTACTCGCACAGCTCAAATGCCTCGGCGTACTTCACCGCCTTGCCTTTCTCCTCGCCGTACGCCTGCACGAGCAGGTCGCGGTACCGCTCGGCCTCGCGGCCCTGCCGATCGCTCCAACGTTCCTTGAGCCACGCGCGCCGCGCCGCCGGCTCGGTTTCGGGAGGCACAGCCCGCACCGACTCCGGGCTTCCGTTCGCTCCTCCCTCGTACACCTGCGACGCGAGTTCATGGATGGCGTCGAGTTTCTTCTCAAAGACATCGTCGATCCCGACCACCACGTCAGGTCGGAACGCGTACGGTTTCTGGAACGCGTCGCTCGAATACAGGAACACCGGATTGCGGGTGAGCGGCGGAATGTCGGGACAGAAGAAGGGGACGGTCACCATGTAGGCCGCGTCCTGCACGAGGACGCCGACATATCGGTGATCGGGATGGTAGTCCCATGGTCGGTGGGAGATGACGAGGTCGGCCTTCCATTCGCGGATCACCTTCGTGATCAGCCGCCGATTCTCGAGCGAGGGGAGCAGTTCGCCGTCATGGATATCGAGCACGATCGAGGTCGTGCCGAGCACCTTCGCGGCCGCCGCGACTTCAGCCGTGCGGCGCCGCGCCAGCGGACCGCCGGCCGCCTGCCAATGGCCGATGTCGCCATTCGTCACCGACACGAGCAGCACGTGATGGCCTTCTTCGGCCCATTTCGCGGCCGTTCCGCCCGCCTTGAATTCCGCGTCGTCCGGATGCGCGCCGAAGACGACGATGCGCCGTTTCCCGTCCTCGCTTCCCGGCTCGGCGCCGCGGGCCGTGCCCTGCATGCCGACTCCCCGCGCGGCAATGAACAGCGCGGCTACGAACAACCCGATGCGAGGCGACGCGGTCCGCATGCGAAGGGACCACAGAGATCGGCGAACGTGCGAGGCCATGGGCGTTGTCTCCCGATTTTCAGGAAGAGGTTTCGATTCGGCCCAGTCAACGCCGATCCATAGAAAATCGCGACAAGAAGAACGGGCGACCGCATGACGTTGAGCCCTTCGCGGAAATCGGCGATGATGGTCCGACCGAAGTCGAAGGCTATCGCAAGTCGGGACGCGCGGCAAGGATCCCCATGATGAACGACCTGGGCGAGTGGGTGCCCGATCCCGGTTTCGTTGCGTCGAGCAACATCGGCTGGCTGCTTCGCGAAACGGGCTTCGACGACCCGCGGGCGCTGCGCGCGTGGTCGGACGCGAACCGCGAGGCGTATTGGGAACTTGCCGTCCGACGACTCGCCATCCGTTTGCGCCGACCCTACGATCGACTGCTCGACACGTCCTCCGGCGTCGAACGCGCGCGGTGGATGGTCGGCGCCGAGTTCAACATCGCCGAGAGCTGTTTCCAGGCCGATCCCCGATCGACGGCGATCCTCGAGCATCGCGAGGACGGCGGCGAACGGACGATCTCGGTCGGCGAACTCGATGTGCTGTCGAGTCGAGTCGCCGGCTCGCTCGCCGACGCGGGCATCCGGCCCGGCGACGCCGTGGGGCTCGTTCTGCCGATGACCGTCGAGTCGGTCGCGGCCTATCTTGGCGTGCTGAAGGCCGGCGCGGTCGCCGTCGGCATCGCCGAGAGTTTCAGCGCGCGGGAGATCGGCGTGCGGCTGCGCATGGCCGACACGCGGCTCGTCCTCACACAAGACCGCGTCAGCCGGGGCGGCAAGGCCCATCACCTTCTCGCCCGGGTCCGCGAGGCGACCGGATCTCGGATCGGCATCGTCGTCCTCCGCGAAGGGGCGAGCGATTCGCGCCGTCGATCGGGAGATCCCCCGCGACCCGGCGAACGCGATTGGCCCGCATTCCTCGGTGAACGCGCCGCGCCGACCATGATCCGCAACGCCGACGACACCATGCAGATCCTCTTCTCGTCGGGCACCACCGGAGAACCCAAGGCCCTGCCGTGGACGCACGTCTCTCCGATCAAATGCGCGAGCGACGCCCATTTCCACCAGGATGTTCGGCCCGGCGACGTCGTCGCGTGGCCGACGAGCTTGGGCTGGATGATGGGGCCGTGGCTGATTTTCGCGAGCCTCATCAATCGAGCGACGATCGGCCTGTTCGCCGGATCGCCGCTCGATGCGCGTTTCGGACAATTCGTCGAACGCGCGCGCGTCACCATGCTCGGCGTCGTACCCAGTCTCGTCGCGTCCTGGAAAACGTCGGGCGCGATGGACGCCCGCGACTGGTCGTCGATCCGAACGCTGAGCTCGACCGGAGAATGCTCGCGGCCGGACGACATGATCTGGCTGTCGCGCCGCGCGGGCGGCAAACCGGTCATCGAGTATTGCGGCGGGACCGAGATTTCCGGCGGGTATTTCGCGTCGGTCGTCGCGAGCCCCATCCGACCCTCGACGTTCAACTCACCGGCACTCGGGCTCGGCATCGTCATCCTCGACGCATCAAACCGGCCCGCCGACAAGGGCGAACTGTTCCTCGTCCCGCCTTCGATCGGTTTCTCGACAAGCCTGCTCCACCGCGACCATCACGACGTCTACCATGCCGGATGCCCTCAAGGACCTCGAGGAGAAACGCTGCGCCGCCACGGCGACGAAGTCGAACGGCTGCCGACGGGCGATTACCGCGCGCTCGGGCGCGTCGACGACACGATGAATCTTGGAGGCATCAAGGTCAGTTCGGTGGAGATCGAGCGGGTGGTCGGGAAGGTCGAGGGAATCCGCGAGGCGGCGGCGATCGCCGAGCCGCCTCCCGGAGGCGGCCCAAACCGGCTCGTCATCGTCGCCGTATTGGACGATCCCGCAACGCCGCTCGGCATGCTCCTCGCGCGCATGCGGGACCGCGTCCGAGCCGAACTCAATCCGCTGTTCAAGATCGATGAGGTGCGTCCGGTCGACTCGCTGCCCCGCACGGCGTCGAACAAGGTCATGCGCCGACGGCTCCGCGACCGGTCGTGACGCGTTGTCGAATCGGTGGACTCGGAAAACCGGAACCCGCGCGCAAGCGCGTCGGATGGGGAGATCGCCATGGCGGATGCGCGTCGCATCGTGATGGTCACGGGAGGAGGAAGCGGCCTGGGGCGCGATCTGTGCGCGCACTTCGCCGAACGGGCCGACCGGGTCTGGATCGCCGATCGCGACCCGGACGGAGCCGCCGCGACGTTGGAGGTGGTCGGTTCCGATCGCGGACGCGCGATGCCGCTGGACGTCGCGTCCCCGACCATGATCGATGCGTGTGTCGAAGAGATGGGCGACTGGAAGCCAAACGTGCTCGTCCACTGTGCCGGACTCCAGCATGTCTCGAAACTCGAAGCGTTTGCTCCCGATCGATGGAAAACGCTGATCGACGTCATGCTGACCGGCCCGGCCCTGCTCACCCGAGCTCTCCTGCCATCGATGCGGGCAGCGGCCTGGGGACGGATCATCCTCATCGGCTCGATCCACTCGCTCGTCGCTTCGCCGTTCAAATCGGCCTATGTCGCCGCGAAACACGGCCTTCTCGGACTCGCCAAGACCGTCGCCCTGGAAACGGCCGACGTCGACATCACGATCAACACGATCTGCCCTTCGTACATCCGAACTCCTCTGGTCGAACGGCAGATCGCCTCGCAGGCCGCCGCGCACGGGATTTCCGAGTCGGAGGTTGTCGAACGCATCATGCTCGAACCGATGCCCAAGCGGGCGTTCGTCACGACCGAGGAAGTGGCGGGAACGATTGACTTCCTTTGCAGCCCCGCCTCGCGCAACATCACCGGCCAAACGGTCGTCATCGACGGCGGATGGACGGCGAAATGAGCGGGCGAATCGAGAGAGGTGGGAGGTGAAGAAGTCAAGACAGGGTACCCAGGTTCGGGCTCCAAAGCGAATCGGGGTGTCCTGTGTCGGGTCAAGGTCGTGGTTCGCTCCGCGAACCACCCGAAGCGCGCTCGGTTCGGATGCAGAAGCAGGTTGATCGCCAAGCGATCAACGACTTTGAAAGAAGACCATGACGCCGCATCACGGCGGGCTCGGTCGTTCGACGAGTCCCGGAAGCGTGCCGAAATCCCGTTCCTTGCGACGGTCGGCGGGCGAATGCGTCGATGCGGTTTGCAGATAGGCCACCAAATCGGCCATCGACTCGGGCGGAATCATCCGTTCCAGACCCTCGGGCATCAACGACTGCCCCGTCGCGGTGATCGATTCGACGTCGGCGCGCCGCACGGTGTCCCGCTGATCTCGCTCGCGCACGATCGAGATGCTATGGTCGTCTTGCGCCGCGATCATGCCACCCAGAACACGGCCTCGCTGGTCGACGACCGTGACTTGAACGAATTGTGGCGGAACGTACCGGTTCGGATCGAGAACATGGGTGAGCAACACGTCGCGGTCCTGAACGGCCGTGGGGAGGATATCGGGGCCGACCGCGACGCCCTGGCCGTCGAGGCGGTGACACGCCGCGCACGTGTCGGCGAAGACGCGTCTCCCCCGTTCGACATCGCCGCGCATCGACGGAAGGACGGCTTGGTATCGCGCCACGACCTCGGCGCGCGGCGAACCGCTCGGATCGCCCCAAAGCCGCTTGGCCCGCGCTCGGATGGCCGAATCGGCGTGCCGGGCGAGACGTTGCCGCCACGTCGCGTCGACCTCGGACGGCGACGCGCCGCCCCGTTCGAGGACGTCGAGGAAGAGCCGCAGGGATGTGTCGCCGGTCAACAGCCCGTCGATCGCTTCCGCCCGGAGGTCCGGCGTGTAGGTCGACCATCCTTGCACGATGACTTCCGCGGCTTCCGGTTCGGTCCGAAGCGCCAGCGATCGGATCACGGCGTTCCGCAGTTCCGGCGGCGTCGCGACGTCGAGCAACGCGGCGTAGGCTTCACTGGAATGGGCGAACGCATCCAGTTCCAGAACGTCGATCGCGCCGCGCCGTATCGCCTCGGGTTTCGACCGATCGAGGGCGTCAAGCCGCGCGTCGCGAAGGAGGCCGAGCATCCGTTCCGGATCGCCGCCGAACTCGGCCAAGGCGAGCCCGGGATCGGATCCCGATTGCCGGATGCCTCGCCCAAGAGCCACGACCATCGATCGAAGTCGGCCCGCGTCATTCCGATAGCGCGGGCACTCGAAGATCGACCCCGCCGCGGTGGCCCATTCCCGTTCCGTCGCGACGGCTCCGACAAGATGGGCGAGCGTCGGGAGCACGGCATCCGCGGACTCCAGGTCGACCCAATCTTCCCGGCGGAGCAGCTCGTCGAACAGGGGGACGGCGTGCGGGACGGCCGAACTGAGCGCGGCGGTCCGCAGCCAGGGATCCGCGCCGTGTTTCGCGAGCAATGTGCAAAGGGCGTGCGCGGCGCGCGGATCCGACGATTCACCCAGCGTGAACGCCGCCTGGAACCGGACCCTCGCATCCGCGTCCTCGATCGAACATAGGACGGCGTCCAACACGGCGGGTGACCGATCCAGCCGCCTTTCGGCGAGGCGAAGCGCACGCGCGCGGACGCCCGGCGACGCGTCGCCCAGCCCCGCAAGAAGATCTTCGGCGGCCATGCATCCCAGTCCTTCGAGCGAACCCAGCGCGAGCAGGCGGGTTCGCGCGGCGGTCGTCGGATCGCTCGATCGCACGATCGCGCGGAGCCGTTCGGCGCACGACGCGTCGCGACGTTCGCGCAGCAGCCGATGGGCCGTGTCGCGCCACCATCCGTGCGGACTCGCCAACGCGTCGACCAACGCATCGGTCGGCGCGTTTTCAAGTCGGGGCGGGGGCGGCGATCGGAACCGGGCGGGCGCGAGTTGGTAGATCCTCCCACGATCCCGGCCGCTCGAAAAATCCAGGTGTTCGGCCACATCGAGCGGGATATGGATCGACTCCAGCACCTCACGGCTCATGTCAAGGCAATACAACGTTCCATCCGGCGCGTTGACGAAGTTCACGGGTCGGAACCAGATATCGGACGATCGGACGATTTCCGTTCCCTCGAACGTGCGTTCCGAGCCGAACGTCACTCCGTTACCGACAAGCCTGCGATGGTGGATCAGGTTGTTCTGACCATCGCCGACAAACACGGTCCCATCGTATTGGGGCGGAAGGGCGCCGCCGCGATAGATCGTGACGCCGGCCGCCGCGTCGATCACGTGGTGGCTCGCGCCGGGCGCGTCGGCGGATCGTTCGTTCTTCGCGATGCGCCGCGCGCTGCGGATTCGCCTCCATCGCTCGATCGGACTAATGCGGTGGATGGGAACGGGGCCGCGCGCGGCGTTGTGGATCGCGGCGGGCGCGACGAGCCATGGATTGCGAGTGAGGTACTCGCGGGGCAGCACGATCTGTTGCAGCGGCTGCGATTCGCTGCATACGAACCGGTTCCCCCAGTCATCAAACGTGTTTCCGAATTGAACGGTCCCTGTGATCAATTCGAGTTCGAGCGTTTCTGGATCGAAACGAAAATCGCGTCCCGATATGTCGATCTCCGGCGCATCGGCCAAGTCCGCTCGACGAACGCGTCCTCCGTTTCCGGCGGTCGAGCCGTAGATCTTGTGATCGGGTCCCCACGCGAGGTTGTTGACCATCGCCTGCTGGTTGTCCGTTCCGAAACCGGTGAACAACCGGCGCCGCTCATCGGCCACCCCATCGCCATCGTGGTCCTTCAGGTACCAAAGATCGGGCGCGGCCGCGACGAACACGCCGCCTTTCCAGGGCGCGACGCCGGCGGCCCAGAGCAGTCCGTCGGCGAATACGGTCGCGTGATCGATCGAGCCGTCGCCGTCCATGTCGCGGAGCCATCGCACCGTGCCGCGCGGCGCCGCGCCGTCGGCCGGCTTGAAGGGGTAGTCCCGCATTTCGCACACGTACAGATTGCCGTCCGCGTCGAAGGCGGCGGCGACCGGATCGCAAACCAATGGCTCGGCCGCGACCAACCGCATTTCCAGGCCGGGAACCAGATCAAACGCGCGGATCGCGTCATCGGGTGTCTTTGCGGGGACCCGTTTGAGGAACGCGGTGAGCTGTTCGCCCGATGGTTCGGCCATCGCGGCATCCCGTTCGAGCCGCGGCTCGGCTGCGCCCGAAAACCACTCGCTCGACAAGTCCGCCGGCCGTTCGTCGGCGCGCAGGCCGCCCCGTTCACGGATCCCAAGGAGCGTATCCCGCGCAAGTTGGAAATAGTCGAGCACGCGCGGCTTCTCGGGAAAGTCGCGCGCTTTCTGTTTCGCGATCTGCTCATCGATTCGGGCGATCCAGGCGTCGAGCGACTCGCGGCGGTACGGAGCCTGATCGCCGAGCTGGACATAGATCGGATTCGTGTGAGCTTCGGCATCGGGGCGCCCGCCCGCCGTCGTCGACCACGCGCGCGCGGCCACCCACGACGATTCGGTGATCGGTACCGTCGCGCGGAATTCACGCCATGGCGCGGCCCGATCCGACGAACCGTCCCGATCGGCTCCATCCGGTGAGGAAAAGGGAAACGACTTCGCGACGATTCCGTTCACGATGAGGTCGACTTGCCGCACGGGCGTGACCTCGCACGCGACCTTGATGGTGACGGCGAGCGGCCGAGCGCCGTCGGCCGGCCAACGCACAATGTCCCCCGGCCCATTTCCTTCGGCGTCCAGCAACACGAGCGGTCCGGTCGTCACAAAACTCTTGCCGGCCGCCATCGCGGCAAGCCAACCCGGGAAATCGGGGTCGGTCTCGGACCGCACATACGTTCGGCAGTCGCCGAGTGTGCGGCACGCCGGCCAGTCGCTCGCGCCCATGCACGGGAATCGATAGCCCGTGTTGAGCACATGGTACCAGTCCTCGAGCCCCATCTCGCGATAGACGCCGAACTGGAGCAATTCGACGCCGTCGACCACGCCGAGCGCGGCGTCGGCATAGATCTCCTGCCGATATCCGCCGTGCGCGTAGAAAGCGAACCCTCCGAGCTCCCGTGTCTGCCGCGCGACGAGCCCATACACGGGCCAACGGTTGGCGTCGAACGATGCACCCGGAAAGACGATGTCGTCGCGGTGATAAAGCAACAAGTGACCATAGGTCGACGTCCGGTATTCCTGACCCGACATGATCCGATACGCGGCCCGTTCGCGCTCGGACCGGCGGCCGAGTCCCTGGAATTGCGGCGCGGCGAATTTGTCCATGAACCCGGCGTACGGACCGGCCGGTTCGTTGTAGCCCAACAAACTCCCATAGCGGATGTCCTCGGCTTCCAGCAGGTCGAAGATCCTCGCGTCATCCTCGTCGCTCGACCGGGGCACATGCAGATGCGGATCGCCCGAATGCCAACCGAGCGGCCGCATGGCGGCCGTGCGCCCGATCGCGATTTCGACCTCCTTCCGCTCACCCGCCTCCACCGAAACGGCGCGGACCACGGGCCGGTACTCGAGCCCCTTCGTGACCTCGATGCGGATCGATCCGGGAGGTACGGCGATTTCGACTTCGCCGGCGACATAGAAGAACCGCCCGACATATCGGTACGGCGCCTTGTCCCGCCGATTGCCCCACGCCGATTCCTTGGGCCATTCCCCGGTGAGCGCGTATGGAGATAATCGATCGCGTTCGGGTTGAAAAAAATTCCCGTCGGGTCCGACAACGGTCATGCGACATGGAGTCGGTTCGGCCCGGTCGGCATCGCGCACGACGATGTGCAGGCGCGCGGAGCTTTCGGCGTTCGCCCAGACCGGGATCCCCGGCTTCGAGAATCCTGGAGGCGTGAAGAAGAATGCCTCGGTCTCCGCCGGCGGCGCAGCGGCCGATTCTTGGCCGCGAGCGGCCGTGGCGGGAGCCAACAGACTTGCCGCGGCGAAAGCCGCCGCCAACGCGACGCCACGCGACATGGCAGACACCCTCCTCATGCGGACACCGATCGAAGAACGGCCGTTCGGCAACGTCGTGTCGACCGCGCTCCGAGTATAACGGGGCCGCGAACGCCTGTGGCCGTCCGCGTCACCGACCGGCGCCCGCAACGCCCGGCGCGGGTAGCGGCGAGTTTACCGATTTGTTGAACTTTTCCCGAAACGCTCGACGATAACGCCTGCATCGGACCGTTGCGCCGGGATGGCCGCTCGGCTCGACATCGACCGTCGCCTTGGGGGGGAATCCAATGGACCGGCGCTGGGTCATCGGCTTGCTGCTCGTATCGCTCTGTCTCCTTCCCGGCTGCTGTTCGACGGGTTGTCCCGGCTCGGACATTCCGGTGAGTCTTGAACCCCTCTACAACTTCACGCATTTCTACGGCCGGTGCGCGCTGCAGTACCCGTACAGTTGCCCCCCGTGCCCGTACGCGTGCGGCTGCGGCGAATACCATTATCCCGGCACCCTGCGCGATCTCCCGGCGTCCGCCGCGCCGCTCGAGAAACGGCTTCCGACACCCGAAGACGCACCACCCGAAGACGCACCGCCCGAAGATGGGACGCTCAAGGACGGGCCGTCCGAAGATGGGACGCTCAAGGACGGGCCGTCCGAGACCAAGGACGTCGACTGATCGACCATGGGCTGGAACATCCGTTCATATAGGGCGGCCGACCGGGACGACGTCCTGCGCATCACGGTCGAGTCGTTCACCGAGGTCGCCATCGAACGGAACATTGAGCGGCGGTTCGGTCCGATCCGCGGACGGGACTGGAAGTGGAGGAAGGCTCGGCAGGTCGACCGCGAGTTGACCGCCGACCCGGCCGGCGCGTTTATCGCGGAGAGCGACGGACGGGTGGCCGCGTATGTCACGACGTGGTCGGACATCGAGGCGGGAGTCGGGTTCATTCCGAATCTGGCCGTGGACGGAGCGTATCGGAATCAGGGGATCGGCCGCGCGTTGATCGACCGGGCGCTCACCCACTTCCGGTCGCTCGGCTTGACGCACGCGAGGATCGAAACGCTCGATCAGAACCCGGTCGGCCCAACGCTGTATCCCGCGTGCGGTTTCACCGAAGTCGCTCGGCAAATCCACTACTGCCGCGCGTTGAACGAACGATAGATAATGGAATGCGCGATTCGGGAATCGGCACGGCGGGGCCGTGGTGGTCCGAGGCCGTTCCGAGCGATGCGCGGCTCGAGTGGAACCGATGCGGAAGCCAGAACGTTGTCCGTCGACCGAAGACCGCGCACACCGCAAGGGGATTCTGCTTGCCGGAGGGCGCGGCTCGCGACTCGCGCCGCTGACCTGGGCCGCGAACAAACACCTTCTGCCCGTATACGACAAGCCGTTGGCCTATTATCCGATGTCCGTCCTGATGCTCGCGGGGATCCGGCATGTCCTGGTCATTTGCCGGAACGAGGACCTGCCGTCGTATCGACACCTTCTGGGTGACGGCTCGCGGCTCGGCATGGTCTTGGAATACGCGGTGCAGGAGGAGCCCCGAGGCCTCGCCGACGCGTTTCGGATCGGCGGACCGTTCGTTGGCGATGATCCCGTCGCGCTCGCGTTGGGCGACAATATCTTCGCGGGGAAAGGACTCGGCGGGCGGCTCGCGGCGGCCTCCAAACGGCGCGAAGGCGCGACGGTCTTCGCACATCCGGTCCGCGATCCGCGGCCATACGGCGTTTTGCGGTTCGACGACGCGGGCGTTCCGGCCGACATCGTCGAGAAACCGGCCGAGCCTCCGTCGCGATACGCCGTGACAGGCCTCTATTTCTACGATGCCGAGGTCGTTGAAATCGCGGCGCGGCTGCGCCCGTCGGCCCGAGGCGAACTGGAGATCACCGACGTGAACCGCGAATACCTGCGCCGCGGCCGATTGCGCGTCGAGACGCTCGGACGCGGATTCACCTGGTTGGACACGGGGACGGTTCCCTCGCTCCTCCGGGCCGCGAACCGGATCAAGGCGATGCAAGCGCGACGCGGGACGCTCATCGCCTGCGTCGAGGAAGTCGCGTACCGGATGGGGTTCATCGACGCGGCCCAACTGAGCCGGTTGGCGTCCGAGTTCTCCAACGCGTACGGCGCGTACGTCCGCGGCGTGCTCGAGCGGGGTTGAGCCGGGCATGGTGTCCATCCTGGGGATCTCCGCCTTCTACCACGACTCGGCCGCCGCGCTGCTCATCGACGGCCGGCTCGTCGCGGCCGCCCAGGAGGAGCGGTTCTCGCGGCGCAAGCACGACGCGCGGTTCCCCGAGTCGGCGATCGCGTATTGCCTGTCCGAAGCGAACCTCGCCGCAAGCCGGCTCGATTTCATCGCCTTTTATGAGAAACCGCTGCGGAAACTGGAGCGGATCGTCGAGACGCACGTCGCGCACGCGCCGCGCGGACTGCGCCAGTTCCTCCGCGCGATGCCCGCGTGGCTCGCGAACAAACTCGATGTCGGTTCCGTAATCCGCCGCCGATTGGGTTCGCGTTCCGGACCGTGCCAACGGCCGGTGTTCGTCGCGCACCACGAGTCGCACGCCGCGAGCGCATTCTATCCGTCTCCGTTCGACGAAGCGGCCATCCTGACAAGCGACGGGGTCGGCGAATGGGCGACGGCCTGCCTTGGAATCGGGCGGGGAAACCGTGTGCGGCTCACGCGAGAACTCCGTTTCCCCCATTCGCTCGGTCTGCTCTATTCCGCGGCGACCGCCTTCTGCGGCTTCCGCGTCAATGCGGACGAATACAAGTTGATGGGCCTTGCGCCGTACGGTCGCCCGCGGATAGTCGACGCGCTGCTTGCGAACGCCGTCGATCTGAAGGCCGACGGATCGCTCCGATTGAATATGGACTACTTTCCGTTTTGCCATCGACTCGCCATGACGTCGCGGCGGTTCGAGCGGCTTATGGGCGGGAAGCCGCGCCGAGCGGGCGAACCGATCACCGAGCGAGACGCGGATCTCGCGGCGAGCGTGCAGTGGATTGTCGAGGAATCGGTGCTGCGCATGGCCCGATTCCTGCACGCGACGCATCCCGCCCGCGCGGTCTGTCTGGCCGGCGGAGTCGCGTTGAACTGCGCGGCGAACGGAAGGTTGATCCGTGAAGGGCCTTTCGAGCAGGTTTGGGTTCAGCCCGCCGCCGGCGATGCGGGCGGTGCGATCGGCGCCGCATGGTTCGTTTGGCACCAATTGCTCGAACGGCCTCGGCGAGCCGATCCGGTCGATTCGATGTCGGGAGCCCTGCTGGGACCGAGCTACTCGAGCGGGCAGGTCGCACAGGCCCTCGATCGCGAAGGGGCCGTCGCCCGGCGGGTCCCGTCACCGGGAGAATTGGACCGACTTGTCGCGGCCTGGATCGACGAGGGCAAGACGGTCGGTTGGTTTCAAGGGCGCATGGAGTTCGGACCTCGCGCGCTCGGCAGCCGGAGCATCCTCGCCGACGCGCGCCGAGCCGGCATGCGGGACCACCTGAACCGGTGCGTCAAGGATCGCGAGTCGTTCCGGCCGTTCGCGCCGGCCATCCTGCGCGGTCCGTCCGTCACACTGTTTCCGGCCGCCGATCGGGAATCGAACGCGTACATGACATCGCTCACGCACGCGGCCCGCGTCGACCCGCCCGCGGTGAACTCGGCCGTTCCAGCGGTCACCCATGTCGACCACTCGGCGCGCGCGCAGCTCGTCGATTCGGCCCATCATCCGCGATTCGCGTCGCTCTTGCGCGCGTTCTTCGAACGCACGGGATGTCCCGCGATCGTGAACACGAGCTTCAACACGGCGGACGAACCGATCGTCTGTTCACCCGAAGAGGCGTATCGGACGTTCCTGCGTTCGGGCCTGGATCGACTCGTGATCGAGGACCACGTGCTGTTGAAGGAGGAGCAGTCGGCCATCCGGAATCGCGACACGGCCGTCCGCGGGCGAACAGGACCGATGGAGGCGCGGAGCGGGGCCGCACGATCGGCGCTGCGCGGCGCCTATCGCTTGGGCGCGGGCCTTTCAAGGACCGTGGCGGGCCTTGTTTCGCTTGTCGCGCTCGCCGCCGTCCACAGCCTGCTCATCACTCCGATCGGTCTGATCCGCCGAGCATGCGGCGACGATCCTCTGGACGTTCGAAGCAGTGCGGACCGAGCGACCTATTGGCGGGAGCTTCCCGAGCCGGCCGACCCGGTCGATTATTGGCGTCCGTTTTGATCCCGGCACGTGCTTGAAAAAAACGGACCCTGTTGCGGGCAGAACGTGGTGGGCGCAGCGCGGTGGTGCAGAATCGGCGCCCCGCCGAGACAAGCTCGGCGGCGGCGACCGGATGATGCGGCCGAAGCCGCGGATGCCGAGCTCGCCGGTCGTAGGGCCACGCGCTGGTCCGAACTATTTCGGCGATTGGGCATCCGTTCCGCGTGCACGCGTCGAGCAGGCTGGAGTGGATCGCCGCCGTGATGGCTCGAAGTTCCTTCGCACGCGGATTATCATGGCGGTCCGGAGTGCGTCGCGAGGTCCGGTCGTCGAAATCCTCGGCGAGCCGGCCGCGGAATGCCCCGTCGGCGGGCACCCTTTGCTTGGATCGTGGATCACGGAATTCGGTGATTGGTATATGATTCTTGATTGTTGATCTTGTTGATTGTTGTTGATTCTGGATTCCGGATTCGCGTCGGCTTCGCGCGGATCATGGGACCAGGATCTTGTCATGCGGACGGCGGGACCGATGCGCGATGAAGGCGGAGGGCTGGGTGAGCGATTCGCGTCGGGGGCCGAAGGTCCGGGGCCCGGTTCTTGGCGCGAGTTCCTTTTGTTCCTCCGCACGAACCGCAAATGGTGGCTCGCGCCGATCTTCCTGGTTCTGGCCCTGCTGGCGATCGCCGTCGTGGCCATGGCGACTCCGGCCTTGACCTTCATGTACGCGTTCTTCTGACCCGCGCGGCCGCCGGGCGGCGCGATGCGAGCCGTTCGGATCCCGCGCGCCCGGACCCGAACGGCGTCTCGACCGTTCGAATCACCGACACCAACCTACCCGGCAACGACTTCCCTCGGCAAATGGCGGCGACGCGGATGGACCGATCGAGTCCGGAACGGGGCGATAGTCCCGCGCATGTCGCGTTCGGCGGATGGAATGCCGGCCCCGTGCTCGGTCTCGATCCGCGCGGTTCAATCGGCGGGCTCGAGACCTTCACGTGCCAGTTCGCGGCGGCGCTCGCCGACACCGGGCGTTACCGCGTCAGCGTCTCGGTTCGCGTCGCGCGCCGGCCTCGGGACGTCCGATGGAGATCGATCCGCATCGATCCCTTCGTCGAGCGTCTCCGCGATACGCGGCTTGCCGTTTCGCGCTCGATCGAGCGCGTCCCGCATTTTCCGTGGCTGCGCATGCGAGTCTGGCGAACGCCGCTCATCTGGCAGGTCCCAACGCTCGCATTCGCCCAACTGCTCGGATACCGTCCGCATCAGCGGCTCGCGCGGCATTGCGTGGATCGGCGACCGGACGTTTGGGTCGCCCTTGGCTGTTCCTCGGAATCGGCGGTCGTCGTGCGATCGGCCGTCGAATCGGGGGTCCCGTGCGCGCTCTGGCTTCAGAGCAATGCCGATCTGGATCCCCGGTTCTTCCGGGATCCGTCGTTCGTGAACGCGTACGGTGTCCGTGCGTCCGACGCGCGCGACGCCGTCCAATGCGCGACCTGGGTCGTCTGCCAAACGGACTGGCAGCGTGAGCGGATCGAGGGATTGCGGACCGAACGCAATCTGGTCATCCGGAACCCGGTCGAAATCGCGAAATGGCGCGCGGGCACGATTGACGACGCGGCGCGCCGCCATGTCCTTTGGGTCGGACGCTACGACCGATTCCACAAGCGGCCGCTCCTTGGCATCGAACTGGCTCGGCGGACGCCCGGGATCCCGTTCGTGTTCGTTTGCGGAGGCGGCGATCCGGACGTGGAGGCCGAAGTCCGCCGCGCGATCCCGCCGAACGGGACGATCGTCGAACGCGTCGCGCACGAGCGTATGCCCGAACAATTCGCAAAGGCCCGGCTGCTGCTTTTCACCGGATCGCGCGAGCACGAGGGGTTTCCGAACGTGCTGCTCGAATCGGCCGCCGCGGGGGTTCCGATCGCGTCGTTCGATGATTTCGATCGGTTTCTCGAACGATCCGGAGCGGGCATCGTCCTCGACGGCGAGGCGGATCAAGCGGCGCGGCAAGTCGAGTCGCTCTGGTCGGACTCGACCGCGCGCGCCTTGATGGCGCGCCGAGCGGCACGCCATCTTCAGCGCGAACACGACATGCGCACCGCCGTCGCGGAATTCTCGTTGCTGCTCGACGCCATGATCGCGGACCGTGCGAGGGCGACCGTTTCGCGATAGATGAGCCACGTCCAGGGGAGCGTCACGAGCACGGCGACGCCGAGGTGCCCCCATGCCGTGCCGACCGGACCGAATGCCGCGCCGAGTTGCCAGACGAGCAGACCGGTGAGGGCATGGCACGTCACGCTTTGTCGAAGGAACGGATCGATCTTGTGCAAGCGGACGAAAACACCCAGGCCATACGCGGCGAGCGACGCGCAGGCACCGGCGACCAGGAGGACCGCGGTGCCGGGCGGCAACAACCGGTCCCCCAGGGCGGGCCAATGCGATTGGAGCGCGGCGATCAGCGCCAACAAGGCCAAGCCGCCGGCGGCATGCACGGCGAGCGCGACTCCGAGCGCGCGACGCAGGAGACTCCGCGCGGCGACCGTTCCGCCTTCCGAGATCAGTCGCCCCCATTGGGGAACCCGTGTGTGGATCCAGGCCGCGGCGGCCGATTGGATCGCCGTGACCGCGCTCCATGTCATGCCCATGCGTCCGCCGAGCGTCGCGCCGTGGTACTTGAACACGATCGGCGTGAAGGCCTGCTGCGCGACGTACCCGACAAGGTTCTGCGCGGCGATGCGCCACTGCAAGGGGAGCAGTTCGCGCCGCCACGAGAGGCTTGGTTCGTTCGGAAGGACCGAACGATCAAACGATCGAAAGAACGATGCGTGCCCCGCGACGACCACGGCCGATTCGACGGCGAGCCGCACGGCGCACGACGCGACGATCGTCCAAAGGCCGCATCCCGTCGCCACGCACGTCCAGACGACCAGGCTGCCGAGCACGCCGGAGGCGAGGCGGCAACATTGAACGGCCGCGACGCGATTGCAGCCTTCGAGAATCGCGAACGACGGGATCAGCAGGAAATTGACGGCCGACACGGCGACGCCCGCGACCCACGGTCCGCGCCAGTCGAACGCGACCGGCGACTCGGTCGCGAAGAACACGAGGCCGCTTGGCAGGAGGACTCCCGCGAAGAGCAGCGCGCACCATCGATACCACCGCCGAGCGTGGCGCGCCAGTTCGCCCAGCCTTCGGCGCGCCAGGTCCGAGTCCGGTCCCCCGGGCCGCCTTGCGTTCCCCCACTCGTGGCTCGCGACCAGCGTCAAGACCGAGCCCAGGCCGAGGTCGAAGAACATCTGGGACGAGAGCAAGCTCGCGAATGCGTAGTAGAAGCCCTGGAGTTCGGGCGAGAAGAAGCACGCGACGAAGTAGAGCGAGACCACGCCCGCGCCGAACTGCCAAAGACGGGCGGCCGAGGCGAACGCGACGCCCCGATCGACCATCAGCCATCGCATCATCGCCGGCCAAAACACCGCCCGCTCGGCCGCCGATTCGCCTTCACGCGGTGTTGGAATCGAGGAACGCGTTTCCATGGTCGGGAAGCTCGGACGAACGCGACGGCCATTCGTTGACGGGGGAATCCGCCATGGCTACGATCAACCAGGGCGGGAGGCGGCACCGGTACGGCAGGCCGACGAGTCGGGCTCGTCACACCCGTCGACCATGATCATTATCGTCTTCCCCGGTTGGCCCGTCGCCTGTTTCCGCCGATTCCCGTTGCCGTCCCGTTGGATCGAGGTAGGACCGTTATGCCCGCACGCCGCAAACTTGTGATCGGTCTTTTCGCCATCGTGATCGGATTCCGGGCGGCCGCTCCGGTTGGCGCGATCACGCCCGAGGATCCGAAAGTGCGGGCGATGATCGATCGGGCGGTCACGTTCCTGGAAAGCGGGGGAGGGAGCGACGCCCAGGACTTCAACGCCGGAAAGCTCGGCGGCGTCTGCCTCGCGGGCATGGTCTGCTACAAGCACCGATACGAGATCAACCATCCGCAGGTTCAAAAAGCGATCGCCATGTGCCGGGAGGTCGCCGCGAATCCCCAGGCGAATCAGGAGTCCGAGTTCAACTACAGCCTTGGGATCGCCATCATCTTCCTGTGCGAGACCGATCCCGAAGGCCTCCGGCGTGAAATCGAAACGCTCATCTCCATGATGCTCGCGCGCCAGAACGCGGGCGGGTATTGGACCTATCCCACGTATACGACGGGCGACACGTCGCAGACGCAGTACGGAGCGCTCAGCACGTGGGTGGCGAGGAAACGCGGCTTTCAGATTCCCGACGAGCGGGTCGAGGCGTTCGGGAACTGGTTGATCCGGACGCAGGACCCGTCCGGACGGTTTGCCTACCAGGGCACCGATTCGGGGTCGAACGGCTCGCGCGTGGCGCAGCCCAACATCGCGACCATGCAGGCGCACTCGTACCGCATGTTCCCCGCCGCGCTCGGCAGCCTCTACATCGCCGCCGACCTGCTCAAGATCCCCGTCGTCGACGCGGCCCAGCAACAAGAGGTCTTCCGCAAGGTGACGGAAACCGGTGAGGGGCCGTCGAGCGGCCGAGTCGATCCGGCCCACATGCGCAAGGCCCTTCAGGACGGAAACCAGGTTTACGACGCGTCATTCCGCATCGAGGTCCCGCCCGAGGCCCTGTTCCAGTATTACTACATGTATTCGGTCGAGCGGTACCACAGTCTCCGCGAAGCGGCCGAAAAGCGAGTGGCCAAGGAACCGACCTGGTACGCGCAGGGCGTGGATTTCCTCGCGCGGAATCAACAGGAGAACGGGAGTTGGACCGATAACTCGGGCGCGATCTGCGCGACGTCGTTCGCGACCCTGTTCCTGATGCGGGCCACCAAGAAAATCATCGCGTCCGAAGGCGCGCTCGTCGGAGGCTACGGCCTGCCCGCGGATCTCACGCGCATCAAGCTCGACGGCGGCAACATCGTCTCGACCGAGGTGCAGGGCGATTTGGGAAGTCTCATGGAGATGATCCAAAAGGGCGAGGCGATCGACAATGAAGCGCTGATCGCCCAAATCGACCATATCCAATTCGAAACGAAGAGGGAATCGGCGCCCAGCCAAACGGAAACACTCAAGAAGATGGTCGCCGGCGAGAACTATCAGGCGCGCATCCTGGCCGTCCGGGCGCTCGCCAATACGGGTGATTTCGAAAACGTGCCCGTGCTGATTTATGCGCTGAGCGATCCCGATTGGCGCGTCGCGAAGGAAGCGCGCGACGGCCTGCGGCACGTGACGCGCCGGATCTCGGGATTCGGCATGCCCGACAAGCCGACCCCCGAACAACAGCGGGCCGAACAGATCGCGTGGCGCGATTGGATCGCGACGATCAAACCCGATATGGCGATCCCCGACGACGTGATCCTCGAAATCCGCTAGTGCTCCGTCACGGCGAAGAACATCCTCCAGTGCCCAAAGCACCGGCGGCGGCCGATCCGATGGCCGCGGACGCCAATTGTCACAGCGAAAAACGTCCTCCAGTGCCCGAAGCCCACACCCGATCTCCCACCCTTTACTTCGTTGCACGCTTCCTGCTTCGTGCTTTCTTCTTTCGTGTCGGACGGCGAGCCCGGAGCTTGCCCCACGGCGCGGGGTCCGCGCTGCTCGGATGCGGCTCATTGCACGTAATTGAGCGCGGGCGGCGGCGGTTTCCCGCCGGGACCGATCAGGTAGTGCCGCATCCACTGGATCATCCGCAGGTTGTAGTCCAGCCGAGCGCCGGCTTTCCGATTGCCGTGTCCTTCGCCCGGGTATTGGATCAGACGGACGGGCGTTTGGTCGAGCGTCTTGAGGTGCCGGTAGAGTTCCATCGATTGGGACGGAGGCACGCGGGTGTCGTCGCGACCGTGCAGGATCAGCAAGGGTGTCCTCGCCTTTTGCACGTGATAGATCGGACTTCGTTCGAGAAAGAACCGCCAATCCTCCCAGAGCCGCTTGCGCGCGTGGACCAGGTACATCTCGTCCGGAATATCGGTCGTTCCCGACTTGGAGATGTGATCGCTGATCCCCACGAACATGACGCCCGCCGCGAATCGCTCGCTGTGATACGTCGAACACCACGCCGTGGCGTACCCGCCGTACGATCCGCCCGTGACGCCGACCCGACCCTCGTCGACGAGCCCCGCCGCGATGAGGTGGTCGATGCCGTCGATCAGATCGTTGAATTCGCGGCCTCCGTAATCGGCCTGATGGGCTTTCGCGAACGCGACGCCGCGTCCCGTGCTCCCGCGATAGTTCGGATAGAAAACGGCCATCCGTTGTCCGGCGGCGACCTGGCCGGGATTGCTGTAGCTCGTCACCCACCCGTTCGCGACGTGGGCTTCCGGTCCGCCGTGCACGGCGAGGATCAGCGGATATTTTTTGCCGGGTTCCTCGCCGAGCGGCCGGACAAGAACGCCCTCGACCGTCTCTCCATCCCCGGCCTGGTATCGGACGATTTCCTGTGGAGCGAGCGAGCGATCGCCAAGCCACACATTCGAATGGGTGCACCGGACCGAGGTCGCCGAGTCGCCGATCGACAGATGGAAAAGTTCGCCCGGATGATCGGGCGCGGAGCCGACGAGCGACGCGTTGGCGCCGAGCGTATCGAGCGACAGGCCCGACAGGATCGGTCCTCCCGGCGCGATCCATTCGCGCCGGGCGCCGTTCTCCGGATCGACTTCGCCGATCGACGTCAGGCATCCGTCGTCCGCGACATACAGGATCGACGTCGCGTTTCGCCACGCGAAGCTCTCGATGTTCGGCAAGTAGTCCTTCATCACTTCACGGAAGGAGCCGTCGGAGGCGTCGGCGACCATCAGCCGTCCCTCGGACGGATCGTTGAGGTCCTCGCCCGATAGGAATGCGATCCGCCGCCCGTCGGGAGACCATTGAACCGTGCCAAGCTTCCCGGGATTGGCGATCTTGGCCACGATCTTCCCGGTCGCCGCATCGACGAGATGCAACCGACGACGCATGTATTCGTCGTCGACACCGGGGCTCGGCGCGAGGGCCACGACGAACCGCTCGCCGTCGGGACTCCACCGGAACGCGGACGCCGTTCCCGGAAGGTCGATCTCGGAGAACGTGTCGTCGGTCTCGGGATCCATGTCGGCCATCCAGACGCGAACATGGCGCGGTTCCTCCTCGAAGACGATCGGCGCGAGGCCTTGTTCGTCGAGCTTCTTGCGATCCTCGCCGACGGGTGTCGCCGCGAGCAGGGCGACGCGTTTTCCGTCGGGATGGAACGCGTAGTCGGAGATGCCCGTCTTGAACCCGGCGATGCGCCGCGCCTCGCCGCCGTCGGCCGGGATGACGTAGAGGCTCGTTTCCTTGTCCGAACCGCGTTTGGCGAGCATTCCGATGCCCCGACCGTCGGCCGTCCACCGGATCGTGCCGACGTTGACGGGTCCGGTGATGAACGGACGCAATTGCGACGCCTTGAAGTCCCAAACGTGCAATTCGGTCCACGCGGCCCCGTTCTCGTCATGGCCCACGCGGCGCGGAATACTCAGCACATACGCCGCCCGGTTGCCGTCCGGAGCGATCCGCGTTTCGGTCACGATCCGTATCCGCGCAACGTCGTGCGCCGTCAACGGCGTCGGGGCGGGTCGCGTCGAGTCGGGTTGCGCGCTGAGCGGAACGGGGAACAGGGCGAGTGCGGCGAGTACGGCGAGTCCCCCCAGCGCGACGCGCGTCGGTCGGACCCCGAACGAAAGGACGCGCGCACGAGCCCCGTGCGCGACGCGGCGGACCAGGTCGAACCGGCGAATCATGGAAGCGTCTCCGGGATAGGGAGTTTGGAGGTTCGATTCGAGTTGGTTCCGCGACGGCGTCTTGAGCGTGGGCCGCCGAGCCGCCGTCAACGGACGCGGCAGATCATGCATTTGAGGTACTCGCTCTCCGGACAACTCAGGTCGACCGGGTGGTCGGCCGCGTGGCCCCGTTGTTCGAGGATCTGGATCGGTCGGCGCGATTTCTCGGCGACGCCGGCGAGCATGCCGAGGAAATCGTCGCGCGAGACGCTTCCCGAGCAACTGCATGTCACGAGGATTCCGTCGGGTTCGAGGAGATCGACGGCCACGCGATTGATGCGATAGTACGCGCGCAGCGCCTCGTCGACATGGAAGCGATTCTTCGCGAACTTCGGCGGATCGAGGACGATGGCGCCAAATCGTTCGCCGGAGCTCTTGAACGCATCGAGCGCCTCGAACGCGTCTCCCCGTTCGAACCGCGCGCCGTCCAGCCCGTTCCGCTCCGCGTTCGCGCGCGCCAGCGCGATGGCCGGTTCGCTTCCGTCGATCCCGAGCACCGACCGGGCGTTTCCGTTCTTCAGCGCGTGCAGGCCGAACCCTCCCGAATAACAGAACAGATCGAGCACGCGCCGATCGCGGACGTAGCGGGACGCGGCGAACCGGTTCTCCCGCTGGTCGAGATAAAACCCCGTCTTCTGCCCGGACGACGCGTCGACGGCGAACCGCACGCCGTGTTCCTCGATGACCACCGGTTCCAATGGACGTTCGCCCCGGTAGTACCCGGTGCGCGGCGCGACACCTTCGAGCTTCTCCAAGCCCGGCTCCGCGCGCACGAGCATGCTGCGCGGCTCGATGCGCCGTTCGAGGATCGGCAACAGGTCGGAAAGCCGAGCGGCCGTCGCGAGCGCGTTGACCTGGACAACCACATGCATGCCGAAATGATCCACGATCAGCCCGCTCACGCCGTCCGCTTCGCTGAAGATCAGCCGCGCCGCCGAGTCCGCGCCGAGCAGGCCAAGCCGCTCCCGCCAACGCACGGCCGCGTCGATACGCGATTCCCAAAACGTGGCGTCGAGCGGTTCCCCAGGGTCCCACGTATAGAGCCGGACCCGCAACCGACTCCGACTGTTATAGACCCCTTTCGCCACGAAATCGCTGCGCTCGGTGACCAGATCGACCGTGTCGCCGTCGGTCGGCGCGTGGCGAACCGAGCCAACGGCCGAATCGAGCACCCACGGATGGCGGGCGAAGAACGGCCGGACCTTGCGGGGCTTCAATACGATCTGGCCGGTCGCTCGCCCGCCCGGGCTCGCGTCCTCCCACGACAGCCTCCTGAGCGGCGTCTTGGTCTCGGGCGCCGTGTCGGACGGACATTCCGTCGCGGCGCGCATTTCCGATCGACGGCCGGACCGCGTCGTGGCGTCCGCGTCGGTTGTGGGGTCGTCGTTCGAGTCCTCGAAGTCCGTCATGGCAACCCCACCCTCCATCGGTTCCCGCGCGCTCCCAAATCGGATTCCGGCGAATTCCGCTGGTCGTCCAGCTTGGCGGGTCGACCCGGTTCACGCAAGGCGCCGCGCCATCCGCCCGAAGGGCACCCCCCACAATAACGAACCCCGTCCGACGCTTCGGGTGGACTCGTGCGCGCGACGCGGTCATCCGCGCATCGGTTTTGATTGACGGCGGGATCGCGACGCGTCAAGATGTACCGCCAACGGAAATCCAGGCGACGCGCCTCGAAGGAACTCAACTCATTTCGTCAAGATCCGTTGGATACAATATCGGGAAGCGTCGTTTAAGATAGGGATGGGCCTGTCCAGGGAGACCGGGTCGACGGGGGAGAAAGCAACGTCGATGTGGATGGGGGTCCAACGAAGTCCAGGCGAGGGTGTGGCCATGCGGTGCGGAACGTGGCGAACGGGATTGGGTGGGATGAAAGCGGCGTGGGCCGCCGTTTCGATCGTTATGGGAGTCCTGGCGGTCGGTGCGGTCGTGAAGCGGAATGTCGTGGGCGCCGCGCCGGAAGACCCGAAGCTCAACGCGAACGAATCGGCCCATCACGTCTTGGTGCGGCTCGCTTTCGGCCCGAGGCCGGGCGAGTACAAGACGGTCGCGAAGGAGGGCTGGCAGAAATGGGTCGAATCCCAGCTCGACCCGGCCTCGATCGACGACAGTAAGCTCGATGAACGGATCACCAAGGAGTGCCCGTCGGTCCGGCGGACGCTCAGCGAACTCGAAGGACTCAGCCGGGAGTCCGACCGGGACACGGAGCGGGAGTCGCGGGACCGGATCAAGAACGAGCTCCGCAAGGCCGTCTTGTTGCGCGCGGTCCACAGCGAGCGTCAATTGCAGGAAGTGATCGTCGATTTCTGGCGAAACCACTTCAACGTCGACGTGAACAAGGTTCCGTACCTCGCGACGCACTACGAGGAGAACGTATTGCGGACGCACGCGTTCGGCAAGTTCGACGACCTGTTGATGGCGACCGCGAGGCATCCGGCCATGCTGGTCTACCTCGACAACTACGTGTCGAACCGGAACGGGTTGAACGAGAACTACGCGCGCGAGCTCATGGAACTGCATTCGCTTGGCGTCGACAACGGCTACAAGCAGCAGGACGTGATCAACCTGGCGAAGGTCCTGACCGGCTGGACGTGCGGCTGGCGTCCGGCGGAAAACGCGAGTGCCGGCAACGAGACCGAGTACAAGTTCTTCTTCAACGAGGGCGCGCATGATCCGACGCCCGTGACCGTGGTGGGACTCGACATCGGCGGCCAGGGAGGCATCGCGGACGGCGAGGCCGCCATCCGCCATTTGGCCCTGCACAACAACACGTCGCGTTTCATCGCCGCTAAGCTGTGCCGTTACCTTGTCAGGGACAATCCCGATCCGGCATTCGTCGAACGCGTATCGTCCGTGTTCCGCAAGACCGAAGGCGACTTGAAAGCCGTCTACCGTGCGATCATTCTCGACCCGGAGTTCATGAAATCGAGCAACTTCCGGTGCAAGGTGCGGACGCCGTTCGAGTTCATCGTAAGCGCCCTTCGGATGACCGATGCCCGAATCGAATCGCCCGACCGCATTTTCCGCGAGCTTCAGCTCATGGGACAGCCGCTCTACGAATGCCTTGAGCCGACGGGTTACTCGGACGCGCAGGAAGCCTGGTTGGATCCGGGCGTGATGGTGTACCGCTGGAATTTCTCGATCGAGCTGGTGACCGGGAAGGTGAAGGGCGTATCGGGCGGCATGGAGTTCGTCGAACCGATCCTCAAGGCGCCCGCCGATTCGCGGCCCCGCAAAGTCATGGAAATGCTCTTGCCCGGCGTGACCGACCCGAAACTCGAAAAACTCTTGACGTTTACTCCGGATCCCCGAGCGATTACGGCGTTCGCGCTGGGATCGCCGAGTTTCCAGCAGCAATAGTATTGACGGTGTCCTTTTCCGATCCAGGTCAGCGAGGTTTCCATCATGAAATCAACACGACGCGAGTTGTTGCAGCAGGCGGGTCTTGGCGTTCTCGCGGCAGGCGCGGCAAGCCAATGGAATCTCTCGCGGGCCGCCGCGCCGATCGCCAAGGGCCCGACTCCGACCTTGGTCGCCGTGTATTTGCGGGGTGGAGCGGACACGCTGAGCGCCGTGGTTCCCTATTCGGATAAGGACTATCCGCGGCATCGGCCGACAATCGCCATGCAGGCGACGGGTGGCGCGTCGGCGACCGCCGTCCATCCGCTCGATGATACCTGGGCGTTCAACCCGAACATGAAGGACCTGCATTCGATGTACGAGGCGGGGCTCGTCGCGCCAATCGTCGCCGCCGGCTCGCCCCACGATACCCGCAGCCACTTCGATGCCCAGGATTTCATGGAACGAGGAGCTCCCGGCCAGAAGAACGTCATGACGGGCTGGCTGAACCGGTATCTCACGGAAACCAAGACGAGCAAGGACGCCAACCTGCGCGCCGTGTCGCTCCAGCCTCTGCTCCCCCGATCGCTGCGCGGCTCGTATCCCGTACTCGCCCGGCCCGACCAGAAAGCCGATCAGGCGATGGCCGTCTATTCGCAGCTCTACCTGCAACAGCAGCAGCAATCGGGTCGAGCCAACCGGCCCAAACCGGGCGCGGCGTCGTCGACCCGCGCGGCGGTCGAGGAATTCGGAGCTCGGACGATTGAACAACTGTACGAACTCAACGCCATCCTCGAACAACCCGCGCCCCAAGGTATCCGCTATCCCGAAAGCGGTTTCGGCCGCGCGCTCCGCGATGTGGCCAAGCTGGTCAAGGCCAAGCGCGGTCTGGAAGTGACGGGGGTCGACATCGGCGGGTGGGATCATCACATCGACGAGGGCCCCGCGACGGGGCAGATGGGCCGGAAGCTCAAGGACGTCAGCGAGAGCATCGCGGCGTTCGCGCAGGACCTCGGCCCGGAACAGCTCAAGCACACGCTGATCCTGGTCATGAGCGAGTTCGGCCGAACAGTGAAGGAAAACGACAACCGGGGCACCGACCATGGCCACGGCGGTTTCATGCTCGCGATCGGCGGCATGATCCGCGAGAAGAAAGTTTATGGCAAATGGACGGGACTCGCCGACGACCAGCTCTACCAGCGCCGGGACGTCCCCGTGACGACCGATTTCCGCGCGGTGTTCGCCGAGGCGATCAAGCGGCTCTTCCAGTTCGATCCGTTCGAAGAGAACCGGATGTTTCCCGGCTACGACGCGGAGATGTACGCGGAAGGCGAGCTCAACTACCTGCGCGACCCCGCGTAGGCCGCCGTGGTGGCCATGGTGCGGGACGCCATGGTGCAAGCGGCCCTGGACGACGAGGAAGCCGACGGCGAGGCGTGAAGGACGGGAAGCCTTGATGCGGCGAGGCGGCCCGTGGTGCGTCGTGGCGAGGCGTGGGAAGGCCGAGCGGCGGGGGGTGGGGGGCCGGGTGGGGAGGCCCCAATCGTGGGCGGCCGGGACAATGTACGTGCTCTGCCGCGAGTTTTTTCAAGAACATTTGCTCGCCGAAGCTCCCCCGCTGTCGGGAGGGAAAAGTACCAAAAAGTCCCGAGAAAAGTGCTTTTGGCGCTTTTGCCAAGAGCACTTTTTTCACTCGCCAGTCTGGACGGCAAGCCCAAGCCGACGACGCGACGCCGAGGACGGAAGAAGGCCGACTACGCCACCGAACAACGCGAGGCCGATATCGCGGCGGCGTGGGCGGTGGCGAGGGAAGGCGGCGCGTACCGAGCCGAGTGGGCACGAGAGCATGGCATGACGGATGCCGTGCTGGCAAAGCTGCTCGACCGCGTTCGCCATCGCGATTCCCGCGCAGACAAATAGCGCCGAAAGTCGTGCGAACTGTTCCGTGTGATTTCCTCGCCCATTCTAATTAGGCGTCCAAGAGACGGACAAAGAGAGAACAACTGAAACGCGGCCTATTCGGCGGCGGTCCAGCCTTTCTGGTGGCCCAGGTTGCGGACCTTGCCGCTGAGAACTGCCTTGGCCAGGAGGGTCGAGGCGAATGCCTTGTTGACGCCCAGAGTGTCCGCCACGTCTTGCACGTAGACCACGTCGCCCCGTTCACGCACGAATCGCGCCGCGTCGCGACAGCGGCCGGGGCTGGGAATGTCGTCATCGGTCAGCGGGATGACGCCGGGGATATCCTCGCGGCTCGCCAAGGCGAGGTTCTCGGTGCCGCGTTCGATCTTGGCCCGCACTTCGGCCAACTGCGATTCGTACCGGCCGACGTTGGCCTCGGCCTTCTTGGTGCGACGGCTGATCTCGCTACGGATGGCCCGCTTGGTCCGTTCGTCCGACATGAACTGCTGGAGCTTGGCCAGCACGGCTCGCTCGATGGTGTCGGCGCGAAACGACGGGCGGTCTGAATCCTCCGGGTGCTCCTCGAAGCACCGTGCCGGCAGACCATAATATCTGCGCACGACTTTCCGTCCCGAAA
>VGZC01000011.1 GCA_016872725.1 Planctomycetota bacterium | reverse complement strand
GGGCACGAGCAGGAGTACGAGCACGAGCAGGAGCAGGAGCAGGAGCAGGAGCACGAGTACGAGTACGAGCACGAGCAGGAGCAGGAGCAGGAGCACGAGCACGAGCAGGAGCAGGAGCAGGAGCACGAGCACGAGCAGGAGCACGAGCAGGAGGACGAAGGCCCATCTCGAAATTATCGACGAACCGGCGCATCTTCCGCATCCGGCTCTCCGGTTGATTGTTGGGAAGCAAGACGAACGGCGGCGTGACACATGGATGGAGATTCGACACGGACTGAACTCGCCGAGAACCACGGATTCCTACGATCGGCGAATGTACCGGGCGGCATAGGAACGGACGTGTCGCCCGTCAAGCACATGCACTTGGCGCAGTTCGCGAAGCGTGGACTCGCTGAATTGGCCGAGCGGCAGGTGGACGAATTGTCTTCCGAACCGTTTCGCCAACCGGCGCCAACCCGCGCCGGGAGGCGCGGGACTCAGCAAGGCTATCTGGCGGCTCCGGCTGTGCAGGCACGCCGCTGCCAGGAGCCGTTCCTCGAGCGTCTCGGCGAAGTCCAACCTCGGATCGGTCCAAACGTCGGGAATCGAGACGGGGGGAAAAAGGAACATGGAGCCGCCGTACGAGGCGGACGCGATGCCGGGCCCGACGAGGTTCTCCATGTAGTCGGTCGCGTAGAAGGCGAGCGTCGATTCGGCGTCGTGCTCGGCGTACCACGTCACACGCCAGGTGAATGCGCGCGGGTCCGCCGGGAACTCGAACAGCATGACGGCGCAGTTCAGGTCGCCGCGCGCGGGCGGCACGACCTTCACATAGATGTCGCCCGAATACCAGTGCCGCAAGGTGTCCCGGATGTCGATTCCGTCCTTGATGCTCGTCGTGAACTTCTCCGTCCGCGCCAGATCGGCTCCCATTACGGCCTTCGCCCGGTCGAACACGTGCGATCGAAAACACTCGATCCGATCGTCCTCCGGCGGAAAACTGCACTGTTCATACGGATTCCACTGGATGCGCCATTTCCATCGCTCGATAGCGCGGGGTGATGAAGGTCGACTCAATTCGCACCGGCGCCAGATGAGGGGCGGGCCGGACAGACGGCTCACCAAGGGAACCGTCGCGCCGTCGGGAAGCCGGCCGCGATCGACGCCGAGCGTGATCGTGTCGAGGCCCGTCGAGCGAAGGAGGGGATAGTCCCGCGCGGTTTCCGCCACGTGGCTCGCGAACGCATCGCCCGCGATCTGCTTCGCGGCGGTGACCAGCGTGTACAGATCGGGCGTGAACCGGCGTTCGATGAGCGACAGGTTGCGGATGTACTTGAGCATCACGGCGAGCAAATGGGGCGTGATGCTCCGCGCCCGATCCGTCCACTCGGCTCGATACGCGACGCGCGACGCGATCAGGAGTTCCTTGACGCCGTCGACCGACAGGTTGTCGTCGTCCTCCAGATCGGACCTCGCCTGTTCGTACAACGCCGTCACGAACGGCAATTCGCCGAGCAGGAAGATCAATGTTCGTTCACTCGGCTCGAAAACGTCCACATCCCCGACGTCCTCGTCGATCGGATCGTCCACTCCGCCCAGATACGCGTCGCGCAGCCACGGCCAATCGAGGATCGAGCACAACGCGAGCACGGACTCGAAACGCTGTTCGAGTTCATGCAGTCGTCGAGCCATGCGCGCGATGCGCCGGCATGGCTGGCCGAGCGGAGGCGGTTCGAGCGTCGGAAGGACGGCGGCCGCGAAACGTTCGAAGGCGACGCGTTTGAGCGCGTAGGCGTCCGGAAGCGGGCGGGTCCACGGCAGGAACCGGTCGGTCTCCAAATCGATGAACGCACGCGGAATGCGTTCTCCCATCGCCGTCCGAATCGCGGCGATCACCGGCTGGCACGGATCGATGGGGACATAACTGAGCGCGTTGTTCCCGACTTGCCCGGCGCACGATTCCCCGTCCTCATCCGCCGAATGGGCGTTCCAACCCTCGGTCGGCCAGGAGAACGGGTTCGCCCGGCGCTGCAAAACGAGTGTCGGCTGGGGCAATAAACGGATCGCGTCCTCCACGGCGCGCTGGAAGGAGCGGGGGAGCGGGACGGCGAGGCAATCCGAGGCGTTCGCCAACATGCGGCGACGGATTTCGACCGCGACGTCGCCGCTCCCATGCACGACCGGGATCAGCGTGATCCGCGGGCTCAGCGCAAAAACTCCGTCGGGCATGATGGACCGCCCCTGTTGTCAAGGCGACCACGTGAAGACGCCGCGCGCCGCCGTTCGCGGTCATGTCGTTATCCGTAGTTGAGTCGCGGCGGCGCCTCGCGCCGCAGGGGAACGTCGATCAGGAGCGGCGTGTCGCGCTTCCAGGCGTCGCGCAGGCAATCGGCGAGCCGATCGGGTTCCTCCATGCGGACCGCTTCGACGCCGAAGGACCGCGACAAGGCGACCCAATCGACTTCGGGATCGCGGATCTCCAGGCTCTCGAACCGTTCGTCACGCGCGTTCGGCAAGCCGAGCTGCCGCGCGCCGACCTTGAGGATCTGATACTGCGCATTGTTGCAGATCACGAACGCCACCGGCAATCGGTAGCGGGCCGCCGACCAGAGTCCCGCGGCGCCGTAGAGCGCCGCGCCGTCGCCGAGCAGGGCGAGCACGGGGCGGTCGGGCCAAGCGAGCTTGACGCCGATCGCGCATCCCAATCCCCAGCCCAGGGCCCAACCGCGATGTCCGAAATAGCCCGTGGTATTCCCGAGCGCGCCGAGCCGTTCGAGCGTGGTGTTCGTGGTCGTGACCGCCTCTTCCACCACGGCGATGTCGTCGGGAATGACCCTCGCGATGGTCCCCATGCAGGCGAGCGGCGTCATCGGCCGTTCACGAAGTTCCGCGCCGATCGCCGCCTCCAACCTCACGCGCGACTCGGCGTGCCGAACCGCATGCCGCGCCCGCCGCGCGCGAGCCCGTTCCAATTCATCGACGGTCGCCGTGCGATCCCACGCGTCCGCCACCTCGCGCAGCGATTCCCGCGTATCGCCGATCACACCGACCTCGACGGGAAAGTTCTTGCCGAGCTGCCAAGGATCCTCGTCGAGATGGACCAGCCGAATAGGTTCGGGAATCGCGCGGGACGGTTCGTGGTAAACGTACTGCCGCAGCAGGTCCATCCCGGTGACCAGCACGACGTCGTATTCCGCCAGCCGTTCGCGTACGTCGGGCGACCAGAGGGGCAATCCCTGCCCGTTCAGTTCATGCCGGCTCGGAAAAGCCAAGCGGCCGTGCGTGGTGCCCGATTCGGAGAGAACGGGAGCGCCGAGCCGTTCGGCCAGCGCGACCAGTTCGGACATCGCTCCGCGCTCGGTGACGCGGCTGCCCGCGAGGATCGCCGGATTGCGGGCCTCGCGCAACACGGCGACGGCCCTTTCGACCGCGTCCGTCGGCGGTCGGACCCGCGTATCGGGAAGTCGAATGGGGGTCAGGTCGAGCTGATCCGATGATTCCATCTGGACATCGATCGGCAATGCAAGGAACACGGGGCCGCGCGGGGGTGTCAGCGCGCACTGGACCGCGCGGCGGATCGCCGAGGGAATCTCCTCGACGCGCCGCACCTCGACCGCCCACTTCGTCCACGGCCGCGCGACGTCGGTCATCGCGCCCCCGAGGATCGGTTCCTCGAAGGCCAGGCGGCGATCCTGTTGGCCGGCCGTCACGAGCAGGGGCGTCCCTTCGCGATAGGCGTTATAGAGCATGCCCATCGCGTTGCCCAATCCGCAGCAGATGTGCACATTCGTGACGCCGATCGAACCGCTCGCCATCGCGTATCCGTCCGCCATCGCCATGACGGGGACTTCCTGCAGGCCGAGCACGTATTGCAGTCGCCGATCGGTGACCAGTCGGTCGTTGAGCGGCAACTCGGTGGTGCCCGGGTTCCCGAATACATGGCGGACCCCGAACTCGGCGAGCAGCTCGATCATCGCCTCAATGCCGGTCATCATGCATGCCGTTCCCTATCCAAACGATCGCGGGCTTCTTGCGTTCGGTTGCGTCGGCGCCGCGCGGGTCCGGACCCGATCCCGCGACGCATTCGAGTCTAGTCGATATGGCGGCACGTCACTATCGGATGTCGGACGTGTGTTCGCGGTCATCGATTCCGCAGGCTTGGGCCCGCGTGGACCGCGACAATCCGCCACATCCAGAGCCTGGGACTTTCGGCCGAAAACGACCGTTATCCGCGTGACATTCCGGCGGACCTTCGAATATCCTAATGGAGAGAGTCCGCACCGGACGCCGTGGCCTTGGAGTCCGCGCGGGTATCGCTGGGAGACGGCCATGAACGACTCAACCGAACGCCAAGGCTGGTTGCAGGGTCCGCATGTCGCGCGCGAACCCGAGCCGCTACCCTATCAGCGGGCCGTCCGGTTCGTTCTGCTCGGCCCTCCCGGAGTCGGTAAGGGGACCCAAGCGGAGCGGATCGTGCGCGAGTTCCGCGCGTGCCATCTGTCGACGGGCGACCTCTTCCGCGCCGCGAAATGCGCGGAGCACGTGAGCCCGGCGATGCGGGCGGCCGTGGCTTGCATGCAGCGCGGCGAATTGGTGTCGGACGAGATCGTCATCGATCTCGTGCGCGAACGGTCGTCCTGCCTGCGATGCCACGGCGGGTTCCTGCTCGACGGTTTCCCCCGCACGATCCTCCAGGCCCGCGCGCTCGACGCCATCCTCCAAGACCTTGGCGTCGAACTGGACGCCGCGCTCGCGTTCGAGCTCCCGATCGACGAGGTCATCGAGCGGCTGGGGGGCCGGAGAACGTGTTCGGGGTGCGCCGCCGTGTTTCATGTCGTTTCCCGCCCGCCGCTCCGCGAGGGGATATGCGACCATTGCCGGTCGACCCTGTTTCAGCGGGACGACGACCGCGAGGAGACGATCCGCGTTCGCATGCGAGTCTACGAGGAATCGACGGGGCCGCTCATCGACTACTTCGCGCGCGCCGGTAAGCTCGAACTCGTTTCGGCGAGCGGCGATCCCGACATGGTGTTCGAGCGCGGCAAGAGCGCGATCCTCGGCCGATTGGCGCTGACCCCTCAAGCCTCGGTCGTCGCGTGAATCATCGCGTCGGCGGCGCGACCTCCCGAACGACGGCACCCTGTGTCTCGCTCAACACGAGCAGCGCGAGTCGTTCGGCGGCGTCGAGCTGGTTGGTGCTGAGCGACGCGTAGTCGAACCGTCCGCGCAGGTCGGTGTAGCCGTCCTTGAGGAATTGGATCTGTCCGTCCTTCATCCGGGCGTACACCTTGACGTAGACCTTGGGCAGCGGACGGGTCGACGCCGCATCGAGCACGCGGAGCTGTCCGTAGTTCTCGCTGAGTTGGACGGTGAGCGAATTCGAGTAGTAGGCCTCGGACCGCGTCTGGCCCGCGCCGACCGCCTCGACCAGCACGTTGCGCGACCGAAGCTCCTCGGGCAACTCGACCGTGTGCCGCGCCTGATCCGCCGGTAGCGCGATCGTTCGCGTGACATTCGGCCGGATGTACGAGAACTGGCCGGTGAATTGCTGGACGAACGGATTGCGGCTGAACAGCAGCTCGATGTCCATCTCGTAGAAGTTCAGTTGGATCTCGGGCAGGTTTCGGTAGGAAACCTCGATCCGCCCGCCCTCGAGCTTCATCTCGAATGTCGGCGCATCGGCCGCGAGTTGGGCCTGGGTCTGGTTCCGATCGAGCGGATCGACGACGCCCGCTCGGCCTCCGTCGATTTCGGCGAGTTGTTGGCGGATATTCGCGAACGCGTTGCGCCAGCGGGCCACCGGGTAATCGGCGTACCGCTCCGCGATCCCCATGGCCCGTTCGGGTTGCTCGTTGAAGAAGTCGAGATACGCATCGCAATAGTCGTACTGCATGCGCGTCGCCACATTGTCGGGATTCACGCGCGCGAAGAACGCGCGGGATTCCTCGATCCGGTCCTGCAACAAGAGGTAATAGGTCGTCGCCAGCAGATCGTTGTCGTCGAGCGAACGCCTGTGTGCGAGGATTCGCATGAATCGATCGTACTGGGCGAAGAACCGGTCGTTCAGGATCCGCCGATGGTCGCCCAGTTGGTGCGCGCGGGCATTGACGAGCGGTTTGTATTCGAGGTGTTCGAACGTCCTGCGGAGCACGGGTTCGATGTCGAGCAGCGGGCTTTCGAGATATTCGCCGCATTCCCCAACGAACGGGTCGGTGTGCGCGAGGAACTCGCGAATGGACGGGCGGTGGTTGTGGAGAACGCCGTAGGACCAGATCACGCCGTGGAAGGCGTGCCGCTGCGAGAGCGCGCCGATCACCTTCTCGAAGAAGGCGGCGTCCCGCATCCGCCAGGCGATGCGTTCGAGTTCGACCGCGAACAGATTCCGTTCGCCGAGATACGCCAATACCTCGTCGTCCGTTCCCTCCTGCGAGACATAATCCCACGAACGCCTGTCGACTTCCGAAAGCCGCTCCACGACGCGGAACGTCGCGGCGGGCGAATGGGCGAGCACCTTGCCGTCCCGGCCGACATGGACCGGATAATGGGTGAACTCGCCCGCGTCGGGGAAATAGAAAAGATACTCGATCGTCCGCGTGCTGAACGGATCGAGCTGCAGCCGCGCGCTGCGCGTATAGCGGGCGAGCGCGAGGGGGATCGCTCCGGCCGGAACCTGCAGCAGGACATCGAACGATTGTGCCGACGACGTCGGATTCGTGACGGCCACCTGGCATCCATAGGCCGTATTCACCAGGAATTCGCCCGTCACGAACTTGTCGACGCGCCGGCCGTTCACCATCTCGAACCGGTCCGAATGCCGGAAGAAGTTCTGGCTCACCAGAATCGACGTCGCCTCCTCGGCGACCGGCGTCTCCCGAATCTCCTCGTGGAACGCGAGCGCGCGGCCGCCCGCCGTCATCGTCATGCGGCCTTCCTCGAACGCGAATGCGTGTTTGGGCGATTTGGAAGGCAAGTCGACCAAGGCCAGCACGAACATCATCTCGGTGAACGAATTGGCCGATTCGAGGAAGTGCGACGACAGGGCCGGTTGGTCATCGGTGAGCCCGGCGAGATCGAGCCAGAACGGGTTCGGGTTGACGAGCGCGGCCGTCTGTTGGCCGAGCGGCACATGGTAGAAGTGGTTTTCGGCCCATTCCCGGGTCGTGTCGAGCGGTTGGAAGAGCCGTTCGTATTCCTCGCGACGCTCGGGCTTGCCGAAGAATCGAAGCGCGTTTTCTTCCTTCCGCGCGGCGCCGCGCGCCCCGGTGGCCTTGTCGGCCGCGTCCTTGAGTTTTTCCTCGTGCATTTCCACGGCAAGCCCCGCCGATTCCGGCGGCGGCGGCGCGCCGGGCGCGCCGCCGCGTTCGCCCGCCGCTTCGCCCTTCCCGCCGCCTCCTTCGCCGAGCCCCGCCCGCGCGCGGCCGCCGCGGCGTTCGAGCCGGTCCATGGCCGTTGTCGATTTGGCCTGTTCGACGACGTTCTCCGAGTCAAGACTGCTCACGCCTGTCGCCGTGTTGAAGAGGAAGGCGACACGCGCGGAGTCCACCGGAGTCATCGCGAGGCGATCCGCGATTTCCCGCGCGACGATCGATCGGCCCTCGAGGCGGCGCGCGAGCAGGATCCGTTCCACCGTCGTCAATTGCTCGTAACGCGACGGCTCGGCGTATCGCGCGACAGCCTCGCCGAGCAGCCAATCGTCAAGAAACCGCTTCTCCCGCTTGGTGCGCAGGTGCGGCTCGACAACCCGATGGAAATACTCCGGATCGCGCCGGTACAGGAAGAAGTCGAGTTCGTGGCAGGCGTATTTCGAGTACATTTCGTCCTTCTTGGCCGGTTCGAGCGTCGGCCAGTCGAGAAGGAACTGGAACTCGTCGAGCAGCGGGTTTTTCGACAGCGTGCGGAACAGCGCGTGGATCTTCGCCAGACTGTCGTACGACTCGAAACGCGACGACGCCAGATCGGCGACCGTGAACGACCCGCCTTCGGGAACGAGCGTGACGAGCTGCTGTTGGGTGAAATGCTTGCCCAGGTCGAGCGACTTGGCGAGGCGGAGGTCGACGGATTCGAGCGGCTGGTCGGGCAACGTCGCGGCGCGCGACGTGACGCTCAGCGGGTCCGCCACGATGATCCGCACGAACGATCGGTGGTCGAGCGCGTCGCGGGGGATGACGACGCGGCCTTGTTCGTCGGGCCGCAGGTTCACGAGCACGGCGCCGGCATGGAGCAGGTAATCGAGGTTGGAGTGGCCGGCGGCCGCGGACTTCGCGTCCCCCGGCGCCGAGGCGGCCGGACGCATCGCATCCGGAGCGGGCGCGGGCGCGTCGAACTCGCCGCCCTGCTCGGCCTGCTGCCGCGACGTGCTCGTCTCGCGGACCGGCCACGGATTGAGCAGGAGCTCGGGCCGCTCGAGCATGTTGCCGGGGAACTTCGACGCGTACTTGCGGTCGATGATGTAGCGGTATTCATCGCCGATGTTGCGACCCTCGACGTAATACGACTTCGGCGCGGGGATGAAGGCCCAGCGCGGGTCGGAATCCCGCACGGCGGCGAGCTTTTGGAAATCGTCGAACTGCGGCGCGTAACGCGTCGCGAACACGTGGATCCGCGTGAACGGCGTCGCGTTCCGCAACTGCAACCGCACCGATTCGGCGTCGGCCGTCAGTTCCCCGACGGCGACCGGATTGCGGCGCCGGACTTCGAGCAGCGTGTGCGCGCCGAGCACGTAGTCGTTCCAGACATCGCCCTCGACGACCTGGATCCGGACATGCGCGCCGCGCCGTTTGAGCCAAAGATCGTATTCACCGGCCGCGAGCCCCGTGATGCGGAGCGCGCCGCCGACGAGCGCGATCGCGTCGAAACGGTCGGCGACGAACGTGCCCGCGCGCGTTTCGAGCAACGAGAAGTCGTCGCGCGACGGCTTGCCCTCGACCGCGCCGGGATAGGGAACCTCGATCGGTTGCCCCAACGCTTCGTGGAGACTCGACGGATACGTCTGCCGATCGCCCCGCATCGGCCAGGATCGCGACACGCCGTTCGGGATGTTCACGTCGAGCTGATCGATGTCGGTCAGGGGACCCACGCGGATACGGCCGTCCGCGTCCGACTTGAGCGAAAGGGCGAACGGCTGGCGGAAGTCGCGGTGCTTGAGCGATATGGCCGCGGCGAGGTCGGTTCTCGGCTCGCCCGTCTTGCCGAGCAATTCAACCCAATACGCGTCGCCCGCGCGCACCAGGTGCGCGTCGTGGATCGCGTCCGACGCGTCGATCCCGTTCAATTCGAACGTATCCGACGTTTCGAGATCGACCTTCGTGTTCCGGCTGAGCGACTGGATCTTGGCGAGCAGAGCGATATCGAGCCGCGCGAGGCGCGGCGGCACCTGGATCTCATGCGCCGACTCGCGGTCCTCGAACAACTTGAAGTCCTCGACGTCCCGCGTCGTGGACACGCCGTCCAAATCGGTCGCCGTCACGCGCAGCCGCACGTTTTCGAGCACGCCGAGCGTGACGGGCGTGCCATTGACCGTCAGGCCTGGCCGAATCAACGCGATCGCCTTGCGGCCGCGCAGGAGCGACTCCCGGTCGATGTAGATCCCCGCCGTCAACTGGTAGTTCTCGGCCTCGTGCTGGAGGCGGTCGAGCGACGCGAATCCCCGATGCAGGAGAATGATCGGCTGGTCCCCCGGAGACGTGCTGAACGGTACGGCGATCTCGCCCTGCTGGTTCGCCGCGTACTTGTGGCCGCCCAGCATCAATTCGGCGTCGGGAAGCGGCTCGTTCTTTTCGTCGAGCACATGCACGAGCACGCCCGCCGTGCTCGAACGCGACACGTACCGCAAACGGCCCTTGCGCACGAGCGCCCGGCTGCTCTTGCCGTTGCCGATGAAATCGATGACATACACGCCGCGCCGATTCAGATCGGGAAACTCGAAGTGCCGGTCGATCCTCCGCAGAGGCGGTTCCTCGTATTGGTAGGAATATTCCCAATTGGGAGTGAGCCCGTCGAGATTCAGATCGGCCTCGATCTCCCGCGCGTTCTGGTGGTAGTAGTTCAGCGTGTTGATTTCAAAAACTTTGACGATCAACGTGGAGACGTTCTTGATCGACAAGTCGAGCCGAACGGGTTCGTCCGCGTCGACCGACGTCTTGTTCGTCGGGGCGAACGCGAGGTCGATGCGTTCCTTGAGCGCCTGGAATTCGGCCGGGCTGAGCCACGAGACCCACTGCTCCTGTTCGCCGAGCCCGTGGACGATTTTTGTCTCGGCGAACACCGACCGCAGGAACTCCTCGCGAATGAATTCGCCGAACGGCTGATACGTCGTGTCCTCGACGAAGAATCGCCCCAGATAGGCGCGCACCAGCGGCTCGTCGGAACCGATCGACGGGAGGGCCGTCATCGGCTCGAAGGCCGCGTCGAGGTCGACCATGCCGCCGCTGTTCGCGAACCGTTGGACGAAGTCCGGATTCGCGTAGGCCACGCCGCGCGGAAGGCGGATGTAGGCCAGGAACCGTTCGCGGTCGTGGACGCCTTGGCCCCGATCATGCACGAGCCGGTGGTAGAGCACGTGCGCCTTGAGCGAATTGAACGTGTCGGGCAACTTGCCGACAAAAGCCCATAACCGGTCGAGATACGCCTCGCGCTCGTCCGCGTCGACCGACCAGTCGACATCGGACCGCGGACGTAGCTTGGTGAGGTAGGCGTGGACAAAGGCGGCGTTGCCGAGCAGTGCGGGTTTGCGCGCGGCCAGTTCGTCCATCTGCGCGGGTAGGAGCATCGCGTGAACGCCATGCGCGCCGAAACCGGCGCCCGCGTCGAGATCGGCGACGATCAGATCGACGAGTCCCGCGTAGTCGGCGCGTTGCAATCTGCCGAGCAATTCGCGGCGCTGGTCCTTGTTGAGCGGTGTCGCCATCAGCCATTCGAGCGCGGAATCCTCGAAGCCCTGCAGGTTCGGTTGGCCTTGCCGAGCGCGTTCGGAATAGGCGTCGCGCGTGATGAGATTCGGATCGAGCGCGGAGGGCAGGTCGGGCGGCCGATCGCGCACCGCGCGCTGGTGGTCGAACGTCAGCGACAGGACTCGCTTCAGGTAGTCGAGCGTCTCCCGCGGAGCCTGATCGTAGGTCAGCAAGGCCTGCCGGTGTCGGATCTCCTTGACCCGCGCCGTCTCACCGTGCCGTTCGACCCACGTGCGCACGAGAGGCTCGATTTTCTCGAATTGCTGCAGGTGCTGGAAATGCAGGCAATGATAGTAGTAGTAGTCCTCGGTCCCTGGGATGAGCTGGTCGAGGACCTTTTGCCGGTCGCCCGCGAGCGCGAACGTCTCCGCCCATGGAACGTCGTCGGCCCAACCGCGTCCACACCATGCGATGACCAGAATGACGCTCGAAACGGCAAACCACGTGCGACGCATGACCCATCCCCGATCGAGAAAACGCCTTGGAACCCGCAATCCACAGTCGGAACGCGGAACCCGCCGCTCGCCCCGCGCCGGTCGAATTCGGCGCGCGGAACGCTCCGCAATTCTAGATCACCCAAACGCAGGGGAGTGCCCGGCGCGACTCGGTTTCGGCCGAGTCGACTCGTTCCATAAGACGAACGGCCCCCGCCAACCGATTCTTGTCCGCGCGGCCCGGATCGACGCGTGAAACGGGAAGCCGAGTCATGCGAGCCGGGCGGCTCGCAAGCCGGAGTCGACGTGGATGCGGAACGGGCCGTGTTGGAGACGGCGCGCGGCGCGTGTGACGGGATGCGAGCTCGTGCCGCGTGACGGCTATTTGCCCGTTTCCTCGCCGTCCGTCCCGGCGGGCGGAGCGCCGAACGGATCGGATCCGCGCGGCATGGGCGCGGCGCCGCCCGCGGCGGGCGGTTTGGGCGCTCCGAACGGATCGTCGGCGGCCGGCGCGGCGTCCGTGCTCGACGGCGGGGCGTCGGCCGGCTTGGCGGGCTCGGACGCCGCCTCCGCTTCCCGCGGATCCACATGGAGCGTCGGATAGATCGCTTCGATCGGCCTGAGGCACTGCAGAAGGCCCGAACGGGTCGCCAAATAGACGCGATCCGTCCGCATGTTCGTGAGCCGGATGTCGGGCAGCACGTCCGCCATGTTCGACACGCGCGTGCCCGACGCGAGGTCGAGGATCACGAGCCGTTCGAGCCGATCGACGGCGAAGAGGTGTGTCGCGGAAGCGGCGAGGATCTGACGCACATCCGGAGCCGTCCAGACGATCGAGCCGTCGGCCGTCGCGACGTGGAAGAGGTGGTTCGTCGAGTCGACGGCGAAAAGCGCGTCGCCCAGCACGACGGGCGATCGCACGATCGGTTCTCCCAGCGAACGCGTCCACGCGATCGTGCCGGACGCTTCATTCACGCAGTAGACATACCCGTCGATCGACGCCGCGAATACGCGTTTTCCCCACGCGGTCGGCCCTCCGACAAACGCCTTCGTCGCCTCGATCCGGTACCGGATCGATCGGCTATGGGCCGCCGCGACATAGAGGTACCCGCGGTTCGTCGTCCACGCGGCGATCGACGGCGTGACGATCGGCGATTCCATGGCATGCCCCAGACCGTGGTACGCCGCGACGGGAGCGCCGAGATCGGTGGCCGAGTAGATTTCGAGCGCGCCGTTGATCATCGGCAGGAAGACCAGCTCGCGGCTCAGCGCGGGTCCGGCGACCGGAACGTGCCGCGTCCTCCGCTTCGAGAGCGTGCGCCCGTCCTTTCGGTCGAGAACGTGCAACATCGATCCATGCACGACGGCGACCCGATCGTTTTCCGCCGCCGCGGCGCTCATCGGATGGCCCGGCGGACCGACCTGAACCGACCATAGCCGCCGACCCGTCTCGCCGTCGATGGCGTCGAGCGCGCCTTGATCTGTCGTGATGAACAGGGTCGCGATCGGCACAACATGCTCGACGACTTCGGCCGCAGCGCCTCGCAATGTGAGCCGTTCGGCTTCCAGGTCGGCCCGCTTCTTGGCCCCGTCCTTTCCGATCGGAAGGCCGTCGGCGTCCGGTTCGTCCTCCGCGTAGATGCGGCGCAGATCGCCGACTCGAAGCTCGTAGCTCGCGCGGCTCTCTTTGGAATGCACGTGGAGCGTGACGGCCTGGATTTCACCGCGAGCCGGATCGACGGCCGCCTGGGTGGCCCAAGCCCGCACGAGTCCGAATCGGGTCGCCGCGTCGTGCGAGACGAGCCCGGTCGGCTGGGCCTGGAGTGCGACGGGTCCCCCGAGGATGGCGAGCAGAGCGAGCGGAACGGCGGTCGACGGGCGGCGCGATCGCGGCGAACGGATCATGGTGGACAACCTCAAGTGGATAGCATGGCCCCGCGCGGCGCGCGGGGCCGGGCAGTTCCATCCTAGTTGGAGTGAATCCGAAAATCCACGAACGTGGACTCCAACGATGTCGAAAGTCGCGGATCGCTCCGCGATCCGCCTTTCTTGGTATCCAGGTCGTGCGCGGGTTCGGTGGTTCGCGGCGCGAACCACGACCTTGCTCCGCGTTTGCAACAAAAAAACCCGTTCAGGTAGGCCATACCTGAACGGGTCTATCATCAACAATTTCGACAGATTGCCGGAAGAATCCGGCGCCTTTTCCGCTGTTTGAGGACCACGTCCACGTTGGACCGAACCACGTCGCCGCGGTACGGTCGATTTCCTTAGAAAGGAGGTGATCCAGCCGCAGGTTCCCCTACGGCTACCTTGTTACGACTTAGTCCCAATCGCGGAGTTCATCTTCGGCGCTTGCTTCCTTACGGTTAGCTCGGCGACTTCGGATGCCCCCCACTTTCGTGGCTTGACGGGCGGTGTGTACAAGGCTCAGGAACACATTCACCGCGGTATGCTGACCCGCGATTACTAGCGATTCCAGCTTCATGCAGGCGGGTTGCAGCCTGCAATCCGAACTGAGCCGCGCTTTTTGGGATTTGCTTGCCCTTGCGAGTTCGCATCCCTTTGTACGCGGCATTGTAGGACGTGTGCAGCCCTAGTCATAAAGGCCATGAGGACTTGACGTCATCCCCACCTTCCTCCGGTTTAACACCGGCAGTCTCCCTAGAGTCCCCGGCATGACCCGCTGGCAACTAAGGACAAGGGTTTCGCTCGTTAAGGGACTTAACCCGACATCTCACGACACGAGCTGACGACAGCCATGCAGCACCTGTGCTCGAGCTCCCTTGCGGGCACCCCTCCCTTTCAGGAAGGTTCTCAAACATGTCAAGACTAGGATAAGGTTCTTCGCGTAGCCTCGAATTAAGCCACATCCTCCACCGCTTGTGTGAGCCCCCGTCAATTCCTTTGAGTTTCAGCCTTGCGACCATACTCCCCAGGCGGAGCACTTAACGCTTTCGCTACGGCCGAGGGAATGTGGAGGTTCCCACGACCCAGTGCTCATCGTTTACAGCTAGGACTACCGGGGTATCTAATCCCGTTTGCTCCCCTAGCTTTCGTGCCTCAGCGTCAGAAGAGCCCCAGAGGGCCGCTTTCGCCACCGGTGTTCCTCACAATATCAACGCATTTCACCGCTCCACCGTGAGTTCCGCCCTCCTCTAACTCCCTCGAGCCCGGCAGTTTTGAGCGCAATTCCTCGGTTGAGCCGAGGCATTTCACACCCAACTTGCCGGGCCGCCTACGCACGCTTTAAGCCCAGTGATTCCGAATAACGTTCGCACGGTTCGTCTTACCGCGGCTGCTGGCACGAACTTAGCCCGTGCTTCCTTCTAGGATAGGTCAAACACCGGGGAGAACCCCGATGCACTTCCTCCCCTACGACAGCGGTTTACAACCCGAAGGCCTTCATCCCGCACGCGGCGTCGCTCGGTCAGGCTTTCGCCCATTGCCGAAGATTCTCGACTGCAGCCACCCGTAGGTGTCTGGGCAGTGTCTCAGTCCCAGTGAGGCGGGCCATGCTCTCACACCCGCTAGCCATCTTTGCCTTGGTGAGCCATTACCCCACCAACTAGCTAATAGCACGCGGACTGCTCCTCGGACGGAATCACACCTTTGGTCCGGAGACGCTATCTGGTATTACCGGCAGTTTCCCGCCGCTATCCCAGATCCGAGGGTACATATCCACGCATTACTCTCCCTTTCGCCGCTTATGGCTCTAGCAAGCTAAAACCACACGCTCGACTTGCATGCCTAATCCACGCCGCCAACGTTCATTCTGAGCCAGGATCAAACCCTTCAAAAATTTATGCTTGGACGCTCGGACACTCGACCCTTGCGGACCGACCGCCCTCGCGATCTCGAGCCAATTCGCTGAAGTAGTTTGAAACTACTTTCCACTTTCATGCGATGTTTCAGTCGCTATGAAACATCCATCAAAGGCCTGTTCGAAGCGTCGCCTCAAACAGAAAATTGACAGAAAAGGCTTGTCTGCCGAATTGTCAAAGATCCCAAACCAAAACCGACCCGGCCTCAACAGGCCGAGACGTTCCCCGCCGCGGGCTTTCCCGCGTCGGGATTCGCCATTGTACTGGCGCTCGAAACCGTGTCAACCTCCGCCGCGAACTTTCTTTTTTTCGATCGCGCTTGCGTTCTCGGTTACCCGTGCTCGGGAACCGCCGTGCTCGGGAACCGCCGTCCCACTCGGCCGTCGCCTTTTCGGGCTTGGCCCTTTCGGGGCAACGACTGGTATCGAGTTTCGCGTCGCAGGAGTTGAACAATTTACCGTGCGATTCCGACGCGCCAAGGGGCTCGCGGGCCAATCGCCGGGAATTTCGGAAATCGGTTGGGAAATCGGCCGGTTCGCCGGGTATCATCGCCAAAGTCCGCTTCCCGTGCCGCACAAGGAAACGTCGCGTGGCCCGCAACGAACAGTTGATCCGGCAGTACAAAATCCTGCAGATCCTCGAACGGTACCGGTTCGGCCGGACGCTTGCGGAAATCCGCGACGAAGCGGTCGACGAATTGGGGCTCACGTCGCTGCACGAACGGAGCGTGCGCCGCGATCTGGCGGCCCTGCAGATCGCCGGGTTCGATATCGTCGACGTCGCGACGCAGCGCGGCCGCGTCTGGAAATTCGGGCCTCGGATCCGGCCGATCCACAGGATCACGGCGTCGGCGACCGAGCTGGTGGCCCTATCGGTCGGCCGCGACCTCATGACGCCCCTCTACGGAACGCCCCTTTGGCAGGGGATCGAGTCGTTCTGGAGCAAGATCCAAGAGTCGTTGCCCGAATCGGTCCTGCGGCACTACCAGAAAATGCGAAGCGCGCTCTATGTCCAGGGAATGCCGCCCAAGTCGTACGAACGCCAGCAGGGCATGTTGAAATCGCTCCAGAGGGCGATCCTCGAACACCGCGTCGTCGAAATCGAATACCGGCCGGTGAATCGGGAAATCCAACGGCGTCGGATCGAGCCTTACGCGCTGATCGTGCACCGCACGAGCCTCTACGCCGTCGCCGCCGACCATGCGCTCGAAGGCCCGATCGCCGAACGACTGCGCCACTGGAAGCTTGACCGGTTCCAAAAGGCCACGCTGCTCGACACGTGGTTCGAGCCCCCTCCGGATTTCGATATCGAACGCCATCTGAAGAAGAGCCTCGGCGTGTTTTCGGTCGCGAAGCCCCAGACCTATACCATTCGACTGTCGTCATCGGCCGCGGCATGGATTTCCGAGGACCCATGGCACCCCGAACAGCATGTCGAATGGCAACCCGACGGCTCCGCACGGCTCACGGTCAGTGCGGGCGAAGAGCTCGAAGTCGTCCTTCGCGTCCTCGCGCTCGGCGACCACGCCGAGTTGATCGCGCCCGCGGCGGCGCGTCGGACCCTCGCCCAGATGATTGGTCGCATCGCGGCCCAGTATGACAAGTCCAAATAGGCTGTGCGCCATGAACGGGCCGTCCATTCCCATCCGATCGATCATCGTCGCGGTCGCGGCGAACGGCGTCATCGGCCGCGACGGCGCGCTGCCGTGGCACGTCCCCGCCGACCTGAAGCGGTTCAAACGCCTCACGATGGGCCATCACCTCATCATGGGACGCAAGACGCTCGAATCGATCGGACGCATCCTGCCCGGCCGAACCACCGTCGTCCTCACGAAGAACGACGACTACCAATCGCCCGGCGCCGTCGTGGCCCGCTCGCTCCAGCAAGCGATCGACGCGGCGGCGGAAGCGGGGGATGACGAGGTGTTTATCGTCGGCGGCGGCGAAATCTATCGCCAAGCACTACCGCTCGCCGACCGTATCTATCGGACGCGCGTCGACGCGACGGTCGCGGGAGACACGACGTTTCCCGAACTCGCGCCGACCGATTGGCGCGTGGTGCGCGCGGAATCGGTTCCGGCCGAAGGAGGCGTCCCGGCGCACGCGTTCGAAGTGCTCGAACGCGCCGCGACGGCTAGGCGCGATCCCACGGAAAAGCCATCACTTCCCGAATGTCCGTCGATCCCGTCGCGATCATGACAAGCCGATCGAAGCCGAGGGCCACTCCCGCGCACGAGGGCATCCCCGCGCGCATCGCGTTCAGGAGCCGATTCGGCGCGGGGAGGCCCGTCTTCCCGCCCGCCTCCCGCGCGCGATTCTGCGACCGAGCGCGTGCCGCCAACTCGTTCGCGTCAAGCAACTCGTGGTATCCGTTCGCCAATTCGACGCCGTCCACGTACAACTCGAACCGCTCGGCGACCGCCGGATCGTCGGGATGCAGCCGGGCGAGGGCCGCCTGACTCGCGGGGTATCCCCACACGATCGCCGGTTCGCCCCAACCCAAATGCGGCTCGACGCACTCGGCAAGCAACCAGTTCCGCCATGCGTCCGGGTCGCGTGGGAGGGACTCGGGGACCGTCTTTCCCAATCGGGAACCGGCCTCCGCCATCGCTTCGATCGTCGCGCGATGGGGGTTGATGCCCGCGTGGGCCTGAAACGCGTCGGCATAGGAGACGCGTCGAGCCGGTGGTCGGCCGAGAAGCCGCTCGGCATATTGGGAAAGGCGTTCGATGCCCGCGTCGATTCCCGCGCCGACCTCGTACCATTCGACCATCGTGAACTCGGGATTGTGCCGGACGCCGACCTCGCCGGCGCGGAACGCGCGGGTGACCTGGAACAGGGACACGCCGTACGCGGCGAGTGCCCGTTTCATGCCGAGTTCGGGGGAGGTCTGCAGCCATCCACGCGCGGAATCCGACGCGTCGCCCGTCTCCATGTCGCATCGAACGGAGAGCGGATCGAGATGTCGATCGACGATCGTCTCGCGCGACAGAACGGGCGTTTCGATTTCGAGAAAACCGCGTTCCGTGAAAAACGCACGCGTTTCGCGCAGCAGTTCGGCGCGGCGCCGCAGGCGATCGAGGCGCGCGGTCGGCCGCCAATCGTTCGACAACTGCCCGCCATCGATCACGTGCTTGCCCGTTCGACGTACTCGCCCGTGCGCGTATCGATCCGAATGACATTGCCCATTTCGATGAACGAAGGGCAGACGAATTCGGCCCCCGTCTCCACCTTGACCGGCTTGGTCACGTTCGTGGCCGTATCGCCGCGCACCCCGGGTTCACAATATTCGACCTTGAGCTCGACATGGTTGGGCGGAGTCACGGCGATCGGATTGCCGTTGTAGAGGAGCATGGAGCAGACCATGCCGTCCTTCAGGTATTTCCAGTTATCGTCGACTTGCTCCGCGCTCAGTTCGTATTGCTCGAACGACGCGTTGTCCATGAAGACGAAGGTCGTGCCTTGTTTGTAGAGGTATTGGGTCTGGATCTCCTGGATGTCGGCGGCTTCGAGCGTATCGCCGCCCTTGTAGGTCCGGTCCAGGACCGTATTTCGGATGATGTTGCGAAGACGGCACTTATAGAGCGCGTTTCCCTTGCCCGGCTTGACGAAATTCATTTCGATCATCAAGTACGGTTCGCCGTCGATCTGGACCTTGAGTCCCTTGCGGAATTCACTCGTCTTGTAAACAGCCACGGTTCCGACTCTGCTTCGTTTTCCAATGGGGGGAGAGTATGCTATCGAGCATGGTGATTGTATCCGGTTCACGGAAGCCTGTCGGCCCGGGTTCGCCGTCGCGGCCGCCTTCGTGGCGGGAGGCGATGCGCCGCGCGGTGCGCGACGCCGAAACGCTCTGCCGGATGCTCGACCTTCCAATCCCTCCGAGCGCGTCGATCGCCGCCGCGGTCGGCTCGTTTCCGGTCTTCGCGCCGCTCGAGTTCATCGCTCGGATGCGCCCCGGCGATCCGCGGGATCCGCTCCTTCTCCAAGTCCTCCCGATGTCGGCCGAACAGGCGGTCGTCGCGGGCGATTCGAACGACCCGCTCGCCGAACACGCGGCCTCACCGGTCCCCGGCCTCCTCGAAAAATACGCTCGAAGGACGTTGATCGTAGCGACCGGTGCGTGCGCCGTCCATTGCCGGTACTGCTTCCGCCGCCATTTCCCGTATGTCCGTTCGCGTTCGGAGGAAGCCCTCGATGCGTGGCTCGTCCGCTTGCATGCCGATCCATCGGTCGACGAGGTCGTCCTGAGCGGCGGCGATCCGTTGACCCTTGGGGATGAACGGCTTGGAAACCTGCTTGACCGGCTCGACAAGATCCCCCATCTGCGCCGTGCCCGGTTGCACACGCGGCTCCCGATCGTCATTCCGCGGCGGGTCACCCGGCGGCTCGTCGCCCGTCTCCGATCGACACGCTTGGCGCCGATCGTCGTGGTGCACGCCAACCACGCGCGGGAGATCGACGAACCGGTCGCCGCGTCGCTCGCGAGGCTCGTCGACGCGGGCATCCCCGTACTCAACCAGTCGGTCCTCCTTCGGGGCGTCAACGATTCGGCGGCCGCGCTCGAAGACCTTTGCCGAACGCTCGTGAACGCGCGGGTCATTCCGTATTATCTGCACCAGCTCGATCGCGTTGCCGGAGCTCGCCATTTCGAGACGGCCGACGGTGTTGGTGAACGACTGATCGAAGAACTCCGCGCGCGGCTTCCCGGCTATGCCGTTCCCCGGTTCGTGCGCGAGATACCCGGCGAACCGGCCAAACGCGTGCTCGCGTGAGAAACGCGACGCATGGCGACGATTCGTTCATCCCCTTACGCACCTGAACGCTTTTCGCGGGCGGATTCCCCCGGAGTTTAGTTGACATCAAGGGGGGGGGTATGCTGCGTGCATTGAAATCGGTGAGTCGCAACGATCGCCGACGTGTTCGTCCTTCATTGCCTCATTATTGGGAGTCGCTTTCATGCGAAGCCGTACACTGTGGGTCGGATTGACTTTGTGTGTGGTGGTCGCGAACATGGGTGCCACTTGGACGTTGGTCAACCCAGCGCAGGGGTCGTCTCATCCGAAGAATGTCGCCATTTCCGGAGGCGGTATGACCACCGCGCCATTCGGGACGGCATTCATCGCCGAAGTGTGGGTAAATGGCAAGAAGGAAAACACGACGAATGGATCTTCAGTGAACCTAAGCTGGGGTGTCACGATACCGTTGCCGCCTTCCGGACAATGGACTGTCAGCCAGACTGCGGCGTTCAAGCTCTTCCCGTCCGATGGCAGCCAAGACAAGTCCCACACCATAATTATCACCAACTGAGTTCGCAAATAGTGGACGTGACATGTCGTATTCGGCGACCAATGTCGTGACTCTCGTCGTGGTGGCACTCACGGTGGCGGGTTCGGCGTGTCGTCGCGAGTATCGGCCACCGCCTCAAAAACCGACGCCGCCAACGCTGGAAGTCTCGGTGCCGCCCGGCGAGATTTCGCCGACCCGGGAAGGCGCCGTTTCGTTCGGCGAAATCGCCGTTCCAACGGGCATGACCGCGGTGGCGTTCGTCGGTACGGTGACCGCCGAGGACGAGTATGGCCCGACGTTCGTGGCATTCGAGGAGACTCGGAAGGGCGACATCATCGTCAACGTCGCCACGGGAGTCGCGTGCTTCGACTACAATCCGGGCGACCGCAATCCGGGCAAGACGTATCGCGTCGTCGTGGATGCCCTTCCGAAACCTGGCGCGCATCGTGTTGTCGTATCCCTGGGTCCCGGGAAGTTCCTCGCCACCGGTACCGTTCGAGTCCCGGCAAACTCGACGACCCGGGAAAAGTGACGACGCCGAGGTGCCCATGCGCGCCATTCGTCCGGGCATCGCGATGGTCGAACTCATGGTGAGTTTGTTCGTGGTCGCCATCCTGGTGGGCCTGCTGCTCCCCGCGGTGCAATTCGCGCGCGAAACGGCGAGGAAGACGCAGTGTCGCTCCAACCTGCGCCAAATCGCGCTCGCCACCCATGAGTATTCGGTGGCTCAGGGCGCTTTCCCACCGGGCTGCGCTCCCAATGGCTATTCAGCGCTCGTCGCCTTGTTGCCGTATTTGGACCACGAGTCGTTGTTCGCGCGCGTCGACTATTCCATAGGGGAAGACGACGGTCCCACGGAACTGCGAACGGTTCGCGTTCCCGTGTTCTATTGCCCGTCCGATGGAGCCCCGACGCATTTGCCGCAATTGCAATCCGTGGCGGGAACGAACTACGCGGGGAATTGCGGAGTGTGGCACCTCCTTCGACCCTTCGACGGCGCCTTTCGGTATTGGGATGTCGCACCCAAGCCCGGAACCGGACCTCCGCTGCGACCGAGCGAGTTCGTGGACGGGCTTTCGAACACGTCCCTGTTCGCCGACGTGCCACGTTCGGACGGCACGTATCACCGTCTTCGCATGGTCTGGAATCTGCCGTTCGCGTTTGGGCCCGGACTCGCGGGACTCGCATCGTTTCGGGAAATGTGCGGAGGCCTTCCGTCGGACCCGAAGTACAGCGGTTGGTCCGGGTCCCCCATCGGCCGCGGCGTGCCCTGGTCGAATGGGAGCATCACGCTGGGTCTCTATACGCACACGCTCGTGCCCAATGCGCCCTCATGCTACAACGGCACGGCTGTCCGATCCGCCGCGGCCACGGCGGGCGGCTTTCATTCACGGGGCATCAATGCGGCGTTCGCCGATGGGCATGTTGATTTCCTGAGCAACGGGATCGATCTCGAAACATGGATGGCCTTGGGAACTCGCGATCAAGGCGACGTCGCCCATCCTTAGAGGACGGCCCTGTTCTCGCGGCGGCCATTCGTGCCGAGGCCAAGATCATTTGGCACGGAGGCGGCTTGGCGGACTATAATGCGGGCCGGGCCACACCTCGCGAAACACCTTGGACGGGACGACCCATCGCATGCGCGATTCGGAAATCGGAACGGGAGCACTCGCCGCCGGACGACTTGCCGACAACGACGTGGCGGCCATCGATCGCCTGCGCGAGGCGTACGCGGCGCTGCGCGGCGAACTGCGCCGCGTGATCGTCGGACAGGACGCGGTCGTCGAGCGCATGGCGATCTGCCTGTTCGCCCGCGGTCACGCCTTGTTGATGGGCGTACCGGGACTCGCCAAGACGTTGCTTGTGAGCAAACTGTCGGAAACGCTTTCCCTCCGGTTCAGCCGGATCCAGTTCACGCCCGATCTGATGCCGATGGACATCACGGGCACCGACATCCTTCAGGAACGGGGCGCGGGTCGGCGCGAGTTCGAATTCGTCCGAGGTCCGGTCTTCGCGAACATCGTATTGGCGGACGAGATCAACCGCGCGCCGCCCAAGACGCAGGCCGCCATGCTCGAAGCCATGCAGGAACACAAGGTGACCGTCAACGGCCAGGTGTTCCATCTCGATCCGCCGTTCTGGGTCCTCGCCACGCAGAACCCGGTCGAGCAGGAAGGAACCTATCCGCTTCCCGAGGCGCAGCTCGACCGGTTCATGTTCCTGATCGAGTTGGATTATCCGTCGGAGGCGGAGGAGATCGAGATCGCGAGGACCACGACGGGCGACGAGGCTCCGCGACTGAATCCGCTGATGGCGGCGCCTGATATCCTCGCGCACCAGAGTCTGGTTCGACGGGTACCCGTACCGGACCATATCTACGCCTATGCGGCGCGGCTGGTCCGCATGACGCGTCCGGCGGGCGATTCGGCCCCCGCGTGGCTCAAGCCGCTCGTCGCCTGGGGCGCCGGTCCGCGGGCCGTGCAGTATTTGATCCTGGGCGCGAAGGCCCGCGCGGCCCTGCTCGGCAGCTACATGGTGCGGCTCGACGACGTCCACGAAATCGCGGCGGCCGTGTTGACCCACCGGATCATCACGACGTTCGCGGCGCAAGCCGAGGGGATCGATGCGAAGCAGATCGTCCGCCGCCTGATCGCCGAATGCCCATGACGGAGCCGGTCCGCGATGTTGCCCGATCGCCGTTTCCGCTCGTTCCTCGACCCCAACGTCTTGTCCCGCCTCGCGGGCATCCCACTGTTCGCGCGCAGGCCCATGTTGGGCACGGTGTCGGGTCGTCATGCGAGCCCCCATCGGGGCGCGAGCGTCGAATTCGCCGAGTACCGCAAGTATGTTCCGGGCGACGATCCGAGGCGGATCGATTGGCGCGCGTACGGCCGATCGGACCGGTATTACGTCAAGGAATTCGAGGCCGATACGAATCTGCGCTGCTGCCTGATTGTGGACACGAGCGGTTCGATGGATTTTGGTTCGAGTGGTTCGCGCGGCGTCACGAAGCTCGACTACGCCAGGCAAATCGCCGGTTCGCTCGGATACCTCGCCGTCCAACAGGGCGACGCGGTCGGTCTGGCGTGCGTCGCGGAGAACATCGTGCGCAACCTGCCGCCGCGCCGCAACCCAGGCCATCTGCGGCTCGTGTTCGACATGCTCGAAAAGGCCGAGCCTCAAGGTGGAACGCGTCTGGTCGAGGCGTTGCATGAACTGGCCGAGACGATCCGCCAACGCGCGCTCGTGGTCGTCTTGTCGGACCTGTTCGTGGAGCCTGACGCCGTGCGGGGTTGCCTCGAACACCTTCGGTTCCGCAAGCACGACGTCGCCGTCTTCCATTTGCTCGATCCGCTGGAGCTCGCGTTCACGTTCCACCGCCCCACGCGTTTCGTGGACATGGAAGGGGGCGCATCGCTTTTCGCGGAGCCGAGTGAGATCGCCGATCGGTATCAGCGCGCGCTCCGGGCGTACCTCGATGGCATGCGCGCGGTGATGCTGGAAACGGCCGTTGACTATCATCGGGTGTCGATCGACGAGGACTACGAGCCGCTCTTGGGCCGATTCCTGATCGGTCGGGCTCGGGGGCGGGGCGGGCGATGAGTTTTTTGCAACCATGGCTCCTGGCCGCCTTGCCGCTCGCCGCGCTGCCGATCGTCATCCATTTGATCCACCAGCGCCGGTTCCGGACGGTGCGTTGGGCGGCCATGATGTTCCTGCTCGCCGCCGCCCGCATGTCGCGCGGCTACGCGCGGCTGCGCCAATGGTTGATCCTGCTGTTCCGCGCGCTCGCCGTCGCGACGCTCGTCTTCGCGATCAGCAGGCCGCTGGCGAGCGGCTGGATCGGGTCGGCGATCGGCGACGCGGCCGACACGACGCTCGTCCTGATCGACCTATCCCCGAGCATGTCGCAGCGCGAGGACGGTTCATCGCTTTCCAAACTCGAAACGGCCCGGAAGCAACTCGCCGAACTCCTCGGCCGCACGCGGTCGACGAAGTGGGTCGTGATCGACGGAGCGCGGGGCGTGCCTCGGGAAATCGCGAATCCCGGGGAACTGGCGGAGGGTCCGCTGCTTGACGGGACCAGCCGTCCGTCCGATTTCCCGACCCTCCTGCAAGCGGCGCGGGACTACATCGCGACGAACCGGGCGGGGCGCACGGAGATCTGGATCTGCTCGGACACGCGCGCGAACGACTGGGACGCCGACAGCCCGCGTTGGGCGACGCTGCGTTCCGCGTTCGGGGAGTTCACGCAGTCGATTCGATTCCATCTCGTTGCCTATCCGCGCGTCGACTCGGGCAACCTGGCGATCCGCGTCGGCAACGTGCGGCGCCGCGCGACGTCCGACGGAGCCGAATTGACGCTGTCGATCCATGTCGCGCGGGAACCGGGCCAGGCGGGAAACGACGGCCCGCGCACGATTCCCGTGCGGATGGAAATCGATGGTGCCCCGTCGGTGCTCCCGATCGATCTCGTGGCGGACCGGGCCGACTGGCTCGACTACCGCGTGCCGCTGCCGTCCGACCGAAAGACCGGATGGGGCGTCGTGCGATTGCCCGAGGATTCGAATCCCGCCGACAACGAGTTCTTCTTCGTGTACGACGAACCGGCCCCGCGCGCGATGCTGGTGGTCGCCGAGGATATCGACGCGGTGCGGCATGCCGAACTGGCCGCGTCGATTTCGCCGGACCGTTCGATCGCGTGCGCCGTCGAGCGGGTCGAGCGGGAACGGGTCGCGGGCGTCGCGTGGGAGACGGTGTCGCTCGTGCTCTGGCAGGGCGTCCTTCCGTCGCCGTCCGAGTCCGAACGGATCGACGCGTTTCTGGCGCGGGGGGGCCGCATCGTGTTCCTGCCGCCCCGCGGCTCCGACGCGGCGACGTTCCGCGGAATGCGGTGGGGATCGTGGCACGAATCGCCTCCGGGGACGCTCGTGGAATCCTGGAGGACCGATCAGGATTTGTTGGCGAACACGTCGGACGGCGCGGCGCTGCCCGTCGGATCGTTGCGCATCGCCCGATATCGCGATCTGGCGGGCACGCCTTCGCCGCTCGCGACGCTGCGCGGCGGCGCGCCGCTGCTCGCCCGCGCGCCCACCGAATCGGGAGGCGTATATTTCCTGGCGACGACGCCGTCGCCCGCCGATTCGTCGCTCGCCGCCGACGGCGTGGTCCTCTACATCGCCCTGCATCGAGCGCTCGCCGCAGGCGCGGAATCGCTTGGCAACGCGAGACAGCGCGACGCGGGATTCACACTCTCATCCGACTCGGAACCGTGGACCCGGCTCGCCGGTTCCCGACCCGTCCTGTCCACCGACTATCCGCTCCATGCCGGCGTCTATCAAACGGGGGACGCATCGACGGCGGTCAACCGGCCGTTGGGCGAGGATCTCGCGGGCGTGTTGCCCGAGCCGCGCGTCGCCGAGCTTTTTCGCGGACTCGATTTCACTCGGGTGGACGATCGCGCGGGAAGCGGGCGGTCGCTCATTCAGGAAATCTGGAGACTCTTCCTCACGTCGATGGTGGTCGCGATGGTCGTCGAGGCGGCTTTGTGCATGCCGAAGGGCCGGCGCGGCGAGGGAGGCTCGACATGACGCCGACCCGCGACCTGAGGCTCGAATGGACAACCGGCTCGGCGATCGTTTCGCTCGGCCTGCTCCTCGTCACGGCCGTCCTGTGCTGGACGGCATGGCGTCGCAGCGGCTATCGCGCGTCGATCGGCCTGCTCGAAGCCGCCCGCCTGTCGCTCGTCGGGCTCGCCGCCCTCCTGCTCAATCAGCCGGAATGGGTCGAGGAATTCCGACCCGAGGAGCAACCGACGATCGCCGTGCTTTGGGACGGTTCGCCGAGCATGGACACGCGCGACGCGACGCCGATCGACGCGGACGCGCCGGCGACCCGCAAGGAACGCATCGCGCCGTGGCTCGATCCCAACATGTGGAAGCCGCTCGACGATCGGCTCCGCGTCGCGATCGAGCCGTTCGCCGCGGAGGCGGATCCTCCGGCGAGCGACCTGCACGAACCGCTCGACCGTGTCCGCGAACGCCACAAGGGCCTTCGCGGCGTCGTGCTGCTCTCCGACGGCGATTGGAACGACGGCCCGCCGCCGGTCGAGGCGGCGGTCCGCCTTCGTCAGCGGGGCGTTCCCGTATTCGTGGTCCCCGTCGGGAGCCGATCGCGGCTCCCCGATCTGGAACTGCTGAGCCTCGACGCGCCGACGTTCGGTGTCGCGGGGAAACCGGTCCGCATTCCGTTCACGATCGAGAGTTCGCTTCCGCGCGATACGCTCGCCTCGGTGGTCCTCCGCGATTCGTCGGGAGGCGAGGTCGTCAAGGAGATCACGATCCACGCGATGGGCCGGACATCCGACGCAATCGTCTGGACGTCGCCCGCGCAAGGTGACTATGTTCTGTCACTTTCCGTTCCGCGTCACGCCGATGAGGCGATCGCGGGGAACAACGAGCTCGCCGCGCCGATCGCCGTCCGCGACGAGAAACTGCGGGTGTTGGTGGTCGAGTCGCAGCCACGCTGGGAATACCGATACCTGCGCAACGCGCTCTCCCGCGATCCGGGTGTCGACGTCGCGTGCCTGCTCTTCCATCCGGGCCTCAACAAGGCGGGCGGGGGCAACGCCGACTACATCGCCCGTTTCCCCGAAAGTCTCGATGCGCTGTCCGTATTCGATGTCGTCTTCCTGGGCGACGTGGGAGTCGAGCCGAATCAGTTGACCGCCGAACAGTGCCGGCTCGTGCGCGGGCTCGTCGAGCATCAGGCGAGCGGGCTCGTCCTGATGCCCGGGATCCTCGGCAAACAAATGACCCTGCTCGACACGGAGCTCGGCGATGTCTACCCCGTCGTCCTGGATCCCGCGCAGCCTTCGGGCTGGGGAGCCCGGACGCCGGGCCATTTCGAGCTGACCGAGTTCGGGCAGCGCAGCCTCTTGACGAAGCTCGCCGATACGCAGGACGACAACATGGACATCTGGCAGAGCCTGCCCGGATTCCAGTGGTATGCGCCTGTCATCCGCGCGAAGGCCGGCAGCGACGTGCTTTGCGTCCACAAGGACGCGGTGAACGAATTCGGGCGATTGCCCCTGCTCGTGACGCGCACGCTCGGCGCCGGCAAAGTGCTCTTCATGGGCACCGATGGAGCGTGGCGATGGCGGAAGGGTGTCGAGGACAAATACCACTATCGATTCTGGGGGCAGGTCGTGCGGTGGATGGCCTACTCGCGCAACATGGCCAAGGGCGAGACCATGCGACTGTATTACTCCCCCGATCAGCCGCGGCTCCGCCAAAACGTGACGCTGCGCGTGAACGCGATGGAGCCGGGTGGCGAGCCGCTCGCGAAAGGCGACATCACCGCGCGGGTGACGGCGCCGTCCGGGAAGGTCGATACGATCCGATTCCGGGCCGACGGCGACGAATGGGGCTCGTATGTCGCCGCGTTCCTGACTCGCGAGCCCGGCAAGCACGATCTGCGGCTGAATTGCGGGCAGACCGGAGCGACGCTCGACGCGTCGTTCTTCGTGCAAGGCACGGCGTCGGAACGGGCGGGCCGACCGGCTCGCCCCGAGGTTCTCGAGGAGATCGCCCGCGTCACCGAGGGGGCCGTGTTGGACGCCGCGGAGACGGACGGCGTCCTGCGGCGCCTCGCGTCACTGCCCGACCCGCCGTCGACGATCCGGCGGCTTCCCTTGTGGAGCCATCCGGCGACCGCCGCCTTGTTCGTGGGGTTCCTTTGCGCGTTTTGGGTAGGCCGGAAGGCGGCCGGGCTGATATGATACGGCAAGCCACATAGCAGGAGCTCGATCATGAGCCTGGTCTCGACCCGCGATCGCATGGACTTGCCGATCGGATTGCGACGCCGGATGCTCACGTTTCGCCGCCGTGTATGGGCCGTGAAGGCGGCCGAGGCGATCGGAACGGCCGCGACCGGCGTCGTACTCGCCTATTTCGTCGTCTTCGGCGTCGATCGAATTTTCGACGCGCCGGCCTGGTTGCGGTTCGGCTTGCTCCTGACGGCCGTCGCGACCAGCCTCATCATTCCGTGGTATTCGCACTACTGGGTCTGGAACCACCGGCGGCTCGATCAACTCGCCCGCCTGCTGGCTCGGCGCATGCCCGCGCTCGGCGATGAACTGCTGGGCGTCGTCGAATTGGTGCGCAATGACCGCGAGTGGTCTCGATCGCGCGCGCTGTGCGAGGCGGCGGTCGTCCAGGCCGATCGCGACGCGGGAACGTGCGATTGGGACCGCGCGATGCCCGCGTCGCGCCATCGTCCGTGCGTCACGGCGGCCCTGATCGGCGCGATCGCCGCGTTCGGCGCCGCGTGGCTCGCGCCCGAGGCCGCCGCCAATGCGTGGCGCCGATTCCTTGCGCCGTGGATCCCTACGCCGCGATACACGTTCACGCAACTCGAATCCCATGCCGATCGGCTCGTCGTTCCGCACGGGGAACCGTTCGCGTTCCGGATCCGAATCGCGCCCGGGAGTCCGTGGGAGCCGACGCGCGGCGCGGCGATTCTCGCGGGTCGCGAACCGGTCTTCGCGCCGCTCGAGGACGGCGCGTACTCTTTTGAATTCGATGCGCAAGTCGCCCCGGCGCGCCTCGATATCCGGATCGGCGACGCGAGGCGGAGCATCGTGGTCGAACCGATGCTCCGGCCGGAACTCGCCGCCGTCGACGCGATCGCGCGGCTTCCCGCCTACCTCGAACGAACGCGTCCGATTCGGCGCGACGTGCGCGGCGGATCCGTGTCATTCGTCCACGGGAGCGAAGTCACGCTCGAAGCCAACGCGAATCGGGAACTCGGCGAAGCCACCATCGATGCGAACCCGACGCCGCCGCGCGGGTCCGCATTCATGAGCGACCCGTTCGTCGTTGGTGTTCCCAAAACGGGTCCGTCCGATGCTCGCACGCCATCGATCGAGCAAGCGGGAGACGGAAACAAGGAGCCTTCGGTCGAGATCCGCCGCGTGTTGTGGTGGCGCGACGCGGCCGGTTTGTCGGGGAAAGAGCCGTTCACGTTGACGGTGCTCGCGATCGGCGACGAGCCGCCGACGATCGCGGCGGCGGGACTGCCTCGACAGAGAATCGTGCTCGACAGCGAACAACTCGCCTTCCAGGTCGTCGCCGGCGACGATTTTGGCGTTCGCCGCATCGGCATGGAATGGCGGAGCGCGGCGCCTGGAGGCCCATCATCGGGCGAGGCGCCGGGCGAACGGATTCTCGCGGCCGGCGATCCGGAGATGACCGAATCGACGGTCGACGGCACGTTCTGCGCGAAGACCTTGGGGATCGCTCCCCAATCCGTTGAAGTTCGGCTTTTCGCCGAGGACTACGCGCCGGAACGTGGCCGGGTCTATTCGGTGCCCCATGTTCTGCACATCCTCGACGCCAAGGATCACGCCATCTGGCTGACGGAACAGCTCAACCGATGGCATCGGCAATCGCTCGAGGTGCGCGACCGGGAACTGCAACTGTATGAAACGAACAAGCAACTGAGGGAGCTGAATGCCGACGCGTTGGATCGGCCCGAAACGCGCCGGAAGATCGAAACGCAAGCGGCCGCGGAACGCGCCAACGGCCGCCGGCTCTCGGGGCTCACCGCGGCGGGCGAGGACCTGGTTCGGCAGGCGTCTCGCAATCCCGAGTTCGGAGTCGGGCATCTGGAAAAATGGGCCGAGATGCTCGGCATCCTCAAGGACATTTCGGCGGCGCGCATGCCGTCGGTCGCCGACCTGCTGCGCGACGCGGCGCAGGCGCCTCGCTCGGCCTCGACCGCGTCCGCTCCGTCACCCGGCGCGGGCCAGGCGCGTTCGACACCGTCGAGCGGTTCCTCGGCCGAACCGAACGAGGCGCCGAATGCGGCGCCCTCGGTTCCGACCCTCGCCGATGTGGAATCGTCGCAGCAGCCGCCCGCCGCCGACGCGGGCAAGGACGCTCCGCCTTCGCAAGGGAGTTCCCCACGACTCACGCTCCCCGCGACATCGCTCGCCGGCGGCGTGAAGCCTGGAGACAACAACGAGACATGCCCCGCGGCGCGGCAAGTGGAGACGGCTGTCGAGCAACAGCGCGATCTGCTCGCCGAGTTCGACAAGATCGCCGAGGAACTGAACCGGATTCTGGCGAATCTCGAGGGGAGCACGCTCGTCAAGCGGCTCAAGGCCGCGTCGCGGAATCAGTATAAAATCGGCGGACGGATCAGCGATCAGATCGACGCGACGTTCGGCGTGCCGCAATTCCGCCACGAGGAGGCGAAACGAACCATGCTCGGCGAAGTCGCCCGGCACGAGCTCGAAAGCAGCCAGGTCGTTTCGACGATCATGGACGATATGCAGGCCTATTTCGAACGGCGCAGGTTGGTGAATTTCCGAAAAGTGCTCGACGCCATGCGCGAATCGGACGTGATCGGCGGACTGCGGCAGATCGGCGACGATGTGGTGAAGGAAACAGGCCTTTCGATCGCGCAGTGCGAGTTCTGGTCCGACGCCCTTGATCGGTGGGCCGAGGAACTGGTCGACCCGACCTCGGGCGGCACGTGACCGGGCGCCAAATCGCGCGGCAGTTTGCCGCCCTCGATCATCCTCGAAGTCATGCAAATCCTCGAAGGGGAAATCCAGTTGCGGGAGGAAACGCGCGTCGTCGAACAGGCCAAACGGGCCGTCGTAGGAGAGGAACATGATCGGCAATCGCACTCGCTTGCCGAAACCCAGCGGGATCTCGGAAGGCGGATCGAGGACGTCGGCAAGCGTATCCTCGATCTTCCGGACGCGGAAACCGAATTCGCCCGCGAGTTGAAACTGCTGCAAACCGTCGCGACCGTCATGGAGGACGCCGCGGGGATCCTCGCGAGCCGCGACACGGGACCGCCCGCGATCGCCGCGGAGACCGAGGCGATCGAGCTCCTTCTGCAATCGAAACGGTTCAATCCGAGAGGCGGAGGGGGCGGCGGAGATTCACCGGGAGGAGGCGGAGGAGGAACCACGTCGGACGCCGCGATTGCCCTCATCGGACGCGGCGTCAATCCGAGGGAGGTCCGCGAGGACCGGGGCGTTGTCCAGGCCACGGGCAGTGCCGAGAAGGGGCTGCCCGATGAATTCCGGGACGGCCTTGATTCCTATTTCCAACAACTGGAACGGAGCTCGCCGTGAAGACCGGGACGATCCGGATCGTTTGGGCCCTGGTCGGGACCGCGAACGTCCTATGGGGACGGGCGGCCGAGGCGCAACCGGTCGCGCCCCGGCGCGCGCGGCCTCAGCGCGTCGTGGAGGCGGTCGAGATCCCGTTCGACGCGGCCCGGGCTCCCCAAGTCGCCGTCCTGGAAACGGACACGCATCCCGAGGGCGTATTTCGGGCTCGCGATTTCTGGCGCATGGCGGCCGCGGGACTCGACGGATCCTGGGAGGACGCGCCGGACGAGTTTGGTCAAAACGGACCCGTCATGGAGTTGACTCCCAAGGCGGCGGCCGAAATGGAGATCCGCGGGCAATATCAACGTCTCCTGGACGTCGAATTGTTCTTCTTGGGACGCGTCGCGCACGCGGCTCCGCCCGTTCGAAAGCGGATCCGCGATGTCGGACGCGGGAAATTCGAGTCGTTCGTCGCACGCGCCGCCCAATCGAGGACGGCGTCGGAAATGCCTGCGAACGGGTTCGGACAGGTCATCCTCGCCCTGGTCGGCGGAGGACGCCCACCGAGGGCGACGGCTGCGTTCGATGAGAACGCCGAATTCAACAAGTTTCTTGAGGGAATCGCCGGCGAGTGTTTCGATGAGGCGACTCGAAAGGAATACCAATCGGAACTGGAACGGCGTCGAGCCGGCCAGCGCCGCGCCGCGGTCGAACTGTTGGTCGCCGAGCTTGACGGCCGGTATATGTTGAGCGCGGAACAGCGGGCGCGGATCGCCGAGTCGCTGGACGGCGCTTTTCAGACCGCTTGGTCGCAGGCGCTCGACGCCTATCTGGCGCATGGCGATTTCTTCTTCCCGGAATTACCCGATGATCTGATCGCGCCGCATCTCTCCGAGTCCCAGCGCAAGACGTGGAACGAACGGCAACGCGGGCAGACGATCATGTGGGGCAATCAGGTCCTCTTGCGGCTTCCCGGCGATGAGACCCAATCGTGGGGCGATGAACCGAGCGATCCGGGCCCGCGCCGCGACGGCGACCCGCCCAACATCGACCGCGGCGGGGCTTACCGCGGTGGACCACAGGGAGCCGTTCCATGATCGGTTTCCCAGGAGTCGCGGGCGGGGCGCGCCGAGCCGCCTTGGTTGGCTCGGCATTGCGGGCGCGACGGGCCTCGGGGCCCATCGCGATTGTCGTCGCGATGCTCGCGATTCCGGCGCGGCCCGAGGCCCGCGCGCAGCCCGTCGCGATGCAGCGCGCCGTGGGGCAGCGTGCAATCGACCTGCCCGACGAAACGCTCGATCAGTGGATCTTCGGAGACGGCCATGACGCGAGGACGGGAACGCAGTCGCTCGAAGGGCGGCTCACCGTGGAGGTCGAGCGCGCGTCCCAGGTCTGCGGACTCTCCGAAACGCAGCGCGCGACGGTCCGTTTGGCCGGGACGGGCGACATCAAGCATTTCCTGAATCGGGCGGCGGCGGCGAAGCGCGAGGCGCGCCGCATCCACGTCGACAACGATGTGGGGCCCGTGTTTCAGAAGCTGCAGCCGTTGCAACAGCAGGTGCGCAAAGGCCTGTTCGGCACGTCGTCGCTGTTCGTGAAAGTCCTCCTCAGGGAACTCACGCCCGAGCAGGCCGAGCGGTGGAAGCGGGACGGACTCGAACGGCAGTGGGTCCGCTACCGGGCTCGCGCCGCCTATTTGATCGCTCGGCCCGAGATCCTGATTCCGATGGACGAGGAGCAGCGCGCGGGCCTGCTCCGGATCGTCGAATCGGATACTCGGCCGCCGAGCCAATTCGGCCAATTCGATTCGGTCTATTTCCTGCACCAACTCTCAAGAGTGCCCTCGGCGAAACTCGAACCGCTCTTCGAGCCGATCCAGTGGCGAAACCTCCAAAAGCGGCTCGATCTCGTGAAGCAGTATGAACCGTTTCTGCAGTCGCAGGGGGTTCGGCCGTACGGGTCGAACGAGGCCGACGGACAGCCGATGGCCGAACCGCGGCCGATCGAGGACGCACCGCGATGACATGGGCGACGCCGATCGGGTCAACCTGTTGAACGGGCATGCGATTGGATATGACAGAAATGTGTCACTTGAACCGCTCGAACGGCGAGCCGCCCGCGACGAAGGTCCGTCGCGTGTGGGTATGGATGGCTTGCTGCGCCGCGGTTGCGGCGGCTCCCGCTTCGGGCTCGGCCCTCGCTCAGGCGCCCGGGGACCGGATCGGCGACGCCGTGCCGCGGGACGTGCGCGAGATGTACGACCGAGGGCTGAAGTTCCTCTTGAAGGACCAAGCCGATAACGGCGAATGGCACGGCCAGGGACAGAGCGGACCGGGCGTCACGGGCATGGCGGTCATGGTCCTGCTCGCCTCGGGCGAGGATCCCAATTTCGGACTCTACAGCGGGCAGATTCGCCGAGCGCTGCGCAGCATCATCCGCGGACAGGATCCCAACACCGGATACCTGGGCAACAGCATGTACCATCACGGGTTCGGAATGCTGGCGCTCGCCGAGGCCTACGGCGCCGTCGATGATCGGGATCTTTGGGAAGGCGCCGACGCGGAGAAGGGGCGCTCGATCGGCCAATCACTCGAACTCGCCGTGCGCGCCGCCCTCACGTCGCAGAAGAAGAACCCGTTCGGTGGCTGGCGCTATTCGCCCGACGGGAACGACGCGGATACATCGGTGAGCGGGGCCGTGTTGGTCGGGTTGCTTGCGGCGCGCAATGCGGGAATCGAGGTTCCCGATGCGGCCGTCGATCGAGCCATCGGCTACTTTCGATCCATGACGTCCCAGTCCGGACAGGTCGGTTATTCGGGCGGATTCGGAGGATTCGACGAGTCGCCGGCGCGCATTTCGATCGCGACCCTGGTGTACGCCGTCGCGAGGAGAAAAGACCTGGCCGAATACCAGGCGACGCTGCGGCATCTGGTCGGCGAGCTTGAAACACAACCCAATTCGTACATCAACTACGCGCGCTATTACCAGGCGCAGGCCCTCTTCCAGGGTGATGTCGGAGCGTGGAGCAAATGGAATGCGATGCTCGTGCGGCAACTCAAGAGCGAACAGAAGGCGGACGGGAGTCTTGAAGGGGAATTCGGAGCCGATGTCGATACGGCGCTCGGCCTGCTCGCCCTCGCGCTCAACTACCGGTTCCTCCCCATTTACGAACGATGAACCACGTGCGACGCAGGCCTTCGGTAATCCGTTCCTTCGCGCGCGCCGCGCGGCGGTTCGCGCGATGCGCGGTCCTGATTGCCCTCGCCATGCCGCGCGGCGCGACGGGCCAGCCCCCGGTCTTCGTCCCGGCGCCGAAGATATCGCCGTCGACAAGCCCACCCGACGCGGACCGCTCGATCACGGTGCCCGTCGCGCGGGTCGAGTCCGGTGGGGGGATTCCGGGCTCGTTGTGCCCGATCGCCGAGCCCGATCGGATCGCATGGCGGTCTCCGCTGTTTGAAGAGCCGTTCGTATTTCCGATCGGCGCGATCACGGCGGTCGAGTTTCCCTCACCCGCTCCGGTCAAGCCGTCGGGCGAATTCTGCGCCGTGTTGACGGCCGGGGACCTCGTATTCGGGTCGATACGGGACTTTAACGAGACTCGGTTCACGATCGATTCCCCCCGATTGGGACGCCTCGCGTTCTCGCGGGAGCGACTCGTTCGACTGACTCGGTGGAATGACGGCTCGTCCGTCGTGTTTCAGGGTCCGAACGGGCTTGGCGCGTGGAGGCACGAATTCGACGACTCGCGATGGTACGAGGAACAGAGCGGCATCGCGGCGCAGCATCCCGGCGCGTCGATCTTCGGCGATGTGTCCCTTCCGGCTCAGGCGAGGATCGAGTTGGAACTTTCTTGGAACGGGCAGCCTTGGCAGGCGAAGCCGGACTTTGTTGTCGAATTCGGAGCATCGCCCGATCGCGAGGAACGCGCCGCTCCCTTCACGTTGGAAGTTTGGGAAGGGAAACTCGTCGCTCAGCGCGAAACCGAACGCGACGGCGACGTGCGCGTCGTGGACGGGCTGGAGGACGGAGCGGGACGCGTCGCGCTCGAGATCTTTCTCGACCAGAGCCAGGGTCGGATGCTCGTATACAACGCGTCCGGCGCGAAACGGGCTGAATTGACCGTCCCCGATTCCGCGGCGGGCCCAACGGGAATGCGCATGACCAATCTCAGCGGCAATGTCCGACTCAATCGATTGATCATCGCGCGATGGAATGGAACGGCTCCTCCCGAATCCCCCGGCACGGCATCGCAAATCCGGCGAGCCTCCGGTCAGTATCTCGACGGATCGGTTCGCGGATACGACCCGGCATCCAAGGCGTGGGTCGTGCATAGGGAAGGAGGTCGCGAGGACCGCGTTCCCGCCGAGGATCTGGATGCGATTTCGTTCGGGCCGAACGACCAACAGACGCCCGTCGAAGGCGCCGTCTCCATTGCGTGCCAGGACGGAACACGCGTGACCGGCGCGCTGCTCGGCGTCTCGGAGACCGAGGTGCGCATCCGCTGCGCCGGATCGACCGAGATCGTTCCCCTTCCGCTCGACGGCGTCCGCATGATCCAGCGGGTCGCGCCGGCGGATACGCGGTCCGAGGCGAAGGTCGCGCGCGCCGCGCGGCTGGAGCACGACGGTTGGTCCACGCGGGGCGACCTGCGCGATACGCCGGACGGCGCCGATGGCCTCGCATGGCAGCCGATCGGAAGTCTGACCACCGCCCGCATGCGGCCGGATGGAGCATGTCGCATCGTATTCCGCGAACACCCGGCCGCGTCCGATCCCTATGAAGGGATCGCGGATCAGGAGACGGGTGTGACCGGTTTCTTTCATCGCCTATTCCGCTCTTCGGGGCCGACGGGATCGGGCCCGCCCGCAACGAGGCTCGCGATCCACCTGCGATCCGGAGATTGCATTCCGTGTTCGGAGATCGCCTTGATCGATGCCGAGCGGGTCCGATTCCGTTCCGAACTCGTCGAAGCCACCCAGGTTCCGGTCGGCGATCTTCAGGCGGTCATCCTGGGACCGTCCCATCGACCGTCGCATGGCGATGCTTCCGATCCGCTCGACGGTCGGCCCGATGGGAATCCGTTCGATGATTCGTTCGGCGCATCGCCGGAAGCCGAGTCCGCGAAGCTTGCCCGCCTGCTGACGGTGCCTCGGCTTCAGCGGCGGAATCCGCCAACGCACTTGATCGTTTCGCAAGCCGGAGATTACCTTCGAGGTCGGCTCATCGGAATGGATGTTCGAGGTGTTTCCATCGAGCTGAGGCTCGAAACGACGCTCATTCCGCGCGACCGGATCGCTGGGATCTATTGGTTGCGCCCGGATGCCGATGGTGGAACTTACGCCGGCGATTCCCAGGACGCCTCGGTGAGTTCCCCGTCGGCGCATTCCAAAACGGCCGGACCGCGCGTTCACGCCGTTCGGGCCGACGGGACTCGGATGACATTCGATTCGGCGCGGGTCCACGCGGATGTCCTGCATGGCGCGAGTCCTCGACTGGGCGCTTGCCGGATCGAACTGCCGCTCATCGACGAACTCGTGGTGGGGGCGGCCATCGAAGAGGCTGCGGCGCGGCTTCCCGTGCAACAATGGAAACTCACTTCCGCGCCCGATCCCTCCACGCTCGTCGCCGAGGGGCAAACGCCGCGACTAGCGGGCACCGATTCGGACCTGGTGGGAAGACCGGCTCCCTCATTCGAATTGGCGCGGCTTGACGGCGCGCCCTTTCGGCTGGCCGATGAGCGAGGCAAGATCATCGTGCTCGACTTCTGGGCGACATGGTGCGGACCGTGCATCCGCGCGATGCCGGTCGTCGAAGAAGTGGTGGGCCGATTCGCGGACCGCGATGTGCGTCTGTATGCCGTGAATCTCCAGGAAACTCCTGAGAAGATCTCGGCGTTTCTCGAACGCAGGCGCCTGAACCCGACCGTTCTGTTGGATCGTGACGGGGCCGTGGCCGCGCACTACGACGCCGTGGCAATCCCACAAACGGTGATCATCGATCGGGAAGGAAACATCGCCAGGCTATTCGTCGGCGGCGGGCCTGAATTGGGCGAGCAACTTCGCGCCGCGCTCGAAGCGATCGCGGGCACCTCGACGCCGTAAATGGGCCGCATGGCCACCGGGCCGATGTCCGCCGCAACCCTGCCGTCGCGATTCGCGGCGGATCAGTCCCTTGATTTTCCGGGCGGACGCGGAGACAATGCGGCCTCTTGGGCGGGCGCGAGGGGCATCGCAGGCGCGTCGCGTCGTCCTGGCCGACGATCATTCGATCGATGCCGGCTCGAGACGCGCATTGGGTACGCTGCGTTTTGGGTACGCTGCGTTTTGGGTACGCTGCGTTTTGGGTACGCTGCGTTTTGGGTATGCTGCGGGTTGGGTATACTGCGTTTTGGGTATGCTGCGGGTTGGGTATACTGCGTGCGTGAGGGGCGGCCGCGGCCGTCGCGTTCGATGGAATTGGCTCTCGAACGGATCGAGCAACTCCAGGCTCGATTTACCGACAAATACGTTGTGGTGGATACCAGCCGGCCGGAACTGCGCAGGTTCGCTGGACAAACGGGCACCGTGAAGACGGTCAATATGAATGGCCGGGCGCTCGTCGAGTTCGACGCGCACAACAATATCGGCTGGTACGATATCGACCTGCGATTTCTGACCGTGATCGACGCGCCGCTTCCTAAACCGGCGGCCGAAGGTCGACCGGCGAAGGCGGCGGGCGGCGGGAAATCCGCCGCGGCTCCCAAACGGCCGCCCGGCAAGCCCAAGGCCGCTCCGGCCGCGGCCGGGAAGAGTTCGGTCGCCGATATCTTGGCCGCCGCGCGGGCCAAGAAAGCGCCTTCCGGCGCGGCGTCCTCGGCGAGCGGGGCGCCCGATAGCGCGCCGGCCGCGAAGGCGTCGGCCGGGCCCGCGAAAGCGGGCATGTCGGTGTCTGAGATCCTGGCGGCCGCGCGGAGCAAACAGGCGACAGCCGCTCCCGCCGCATCCGCGCCCGATTCGGCGCCGGCCTCCAAGCCGGCCGCGAGCCCCGCGAAGGCGGGCCCTGCGAGGGCGAACATGTCGGTGGCCGATATGCTCGCCCACTGTCGCAAATCGGACACGAAGGCCTAGGCCGCGCGATCCGGCGAGCCGCCAGCCGCGGATCGGCCGCAGGCCGTTTCCGAGCTGGTGACGCGCGTCGCGCCGCGAGTCCGGCGCACCCAAGCTTCGCGTTCGCGGGTCAAGGCCGCATCGCGCTGGGCAAGCCGTTTGGCCGACTCGCGCAGTTCGTCGGCTCGCGCCGCGATCCGGCGACGCTCCTCGACAAAGTACGCCGCGATCCGACTTCGTAGATCGGCGAATCGGCGAGCCGCCATGGCCGGGTCGAGACGGTCGGACGCGAGGTTCCAAAGCTGTTCGGCGGCGAGCCGGATTTCGAGCGATTCGCCGTGGATGCGCCGCGCGTCGCGCTGCGCGGCGAGCGCGAGCGATCGAAGTCGAGCGGCCCGCGCGACGAGCGATTCGAGCCGCGCGCGTTCCCGGGCCAACGATTCGGTGTGATCGTGTTGCCGTTGCGCCGCTTGCCGGGACCGCGACGCTTCCTCTTCGGCCCACCGCGCCCGCTCGGTCCGCAACGCCTCCCAGCCCGCTTCGACGTCGCGCTGCCGTGCGTCGAGCTGTTCGTCGCGCAGGGCGACCCGCCGCTCCCGCTCGGCCGCTTCCTGCACCATGCGGAACGCCCGCAGATCCTCCTCGGACGCCTCGCGAGGAACGGGTTCGGGATCGCGGGCGGGTACACTCGCCGTCTCGCGCCGTTGCCGTTCGCGCTCGCGTTCGGCGCATTCCAAATGGGATTCAACGTTCTTGAGCAGTTGCCATTCGCGCCGTTCGATCTCCGCTCGGCGCGCGGCGGACTGTTGGACGTCGACCTGTTCCCGCCGTTCAAGATCCCGCCGAGCGGTCTCGAGTTTGCGGAGCGCGACTTCGATCAGCCGCTCCGACCGTTCGACACGCGATTCCCGCTCGACGCATTGCCCTTCCCGTGCATGAAGCCGGTCCTCGCGTTCGCGGAGCGTTCGTTGCAGGTCCTGATGGGTTTGCTCGTTGGCCATTTCGGCCGCCGCGAGCGCGGTGGCGCGCCGATCGACGTCCGCTTGCTTTTCTTCGAGTTCATTCCGCCACGCCGTCAACCGGTGTCGCGACTCGTCCAATTCGAGCCGGATGCTTCGGACGTCCTGCTCCCACTGGCTCGCGCACGCATTCAGTTCCGATTCGCGTTGATCGAGGTTCCGTTGCCGCCCGCGGAGGAAGATCGCGAGCTGTTCGGCATGGTGTTCGAGCCGTTGCCACTCGGCCGATGGTTCGGAATCGGTCGGAGCGTCCGGTCGGACCGATTGATCGTCGGCGGGCCCTTCGGCTGCGTGTCGTGGACGGCCCGATTCGACCGTCGGGACCGCATCGGAAGGGCCGATCGCACCCTCGCGGCTCGGATCGAAGTCGGCTTGGGATTGCGGAACCGATTCGTCACCGGAACCGACGAAATCGGGTTCCGGGCGTTCGGCGGCCGTCGACGACCCGTGATGCGCGGGATCGACGCGGCGGGCCAAACCCGCATCGCACCGAGGTCCCGATTCGGCGGAGGGTGGACTGGAGGCAGCCTTTTTCATGGCGGTTTCCTGACCGTTCACCGTTCGAAAGGCGAACGGCTGGCCTGGGCGAGCCCCCATTGGCGGCGGCTCCCATGGAACTATCGGCATCCTCCACCGAATCATTCAGCTCGGTTCGATCATTCAGGTCACCCGCGAATCGCCGATTTCCCCCAATCACCTACGTGCCGCATCCGTTGGCCGCCCGCGCGGCATGAGCCATCCCTACGAACCGATCCCAAAGCCGGGGCATGTTCGGCGATCGGCCTTGCGGAGTCTTGAACCGCGGACGTGAGCGTGCCAGAATCAGCCCGTACCGTGTTGCCGTGGGGGGTTGAGGGTGGAACGATGAGGCTCGAGCCGTTGGGAAACAAGGTGATCATCAAGCGGCTCGAAGCCGAATCTCGGACGGCGGGCGGCATCCACCTTCCCGATTCGGCGAAGGAAAAGCCGCGGGAAGGCCGCATTTTGTCGGTCGGGCGCGGCCGATGCCTCGCCGATGGGAGTCGCGTCGCGCCACAGGTCCGCGAAGGGGATCGCGTCCTGTTCACGTCGTGGGCGGGAACCGAAGTCGTTGTCGACGGAGAGGACTTCCTGATCCTCGGCGAAGACGAAATCCTCGCCGTGCTCGAGTAGTCTCGTGTACGATGGAACGGGCGATTCCATCGGGCAGCCCGAAGGGGCCGCCGATCGGTCTGGCGGGTGGAATCGCGATCTTGGCCGGATGGGACGTTCCCCCAGGGAGTGAAATCGATGCGACGCCTTCGACCTGTTTTCGCGCGGATGGTTTTGAACGGAATGCTCGGCGCTGCGTTTGCCATGGCGTGTTGGACGTTGGTCGCGCCGCCGACGGGAAGCCTGGCTCGGGAAGGACAGGCGTCCGCGCCGACCGATCGAGGATCGCGGGACCAGCTCAACCGATCGGTCGCCAAGGGCGTTGGGTACCTGATCGGCAAAGGCCAAGCCCCGGACGGTTCGTTCACCAGGGATGCGGGGCCCGCCGTGACGTCGCTGTGCGTAATGGCCCTGTTGCGAAGCGGTCGCAGCGTCGACGATCCGGCCGTTGACCGCGGTCTCAAGTACCTGGCGACGTTCGTGCGCGAGGACGGCGGCATCTACGCGGAGGGATCCTATTATCAGAACTACGAAACGTGCGTTACCATGATGTGCCTCGCGGAGGCGAACGGGGACGGACGGTACGCCGAGACGATCCGCCGCGCCGATCATTTCGTGAAGAACGTGCAATGGGACAAGACGGAGGAGATCGAGGAATCGGACTTCCGGTTCGGCGGCGCGGGGTATGGAACGCACGCTCGGCCCGATCTCTCCAATACGTCGTTCCTGATCGACGCGCTCCGAAGCGCGGGGAACGCGGAGACCGACGAATCGATTCAGGCCGCGCTGCTCTTCGTATCCCGATCGCAGAACCTCGAAGGCCCGCACAATGCGACGCCGTTCGCCGCCAAGAATCCGGACGGCGGATTCTATTACACGCCCGCGGCGGGAGGCCAAAGCCAGGCCGGAACGACCGATGCCGGCGGCCTGCGCAGTTACGCGTCGATGACGTATGCGGGCCTCAAGAGCATGATCTATGCCGGTGTGGGGCCGGACGACCCGCGAGTCCGCGCGGCGGTCGAATGGACTCGAAAGAACTACGATCTCAAGACGAACCCGGGAATCGGAACGGCCGGCCTGTACTATTACTATCATACGTTCGCCAAGGCGCTCGCCGCGATGAAGGTCGACACGTTCGAGGACGCGAAGGGCGAGCGGCATGACTGGCGAGCCGAATTGATCGCCGAGCTGGCTCGCCGCCAGCGGGCGGACGGGTCATGGATCAACGAGAACAGCCGTTGGATGGAAGGCGACGCCAACCTGGTCACGGCCTATTCGCTCTTGGCCCTATCCTATTGTCGCAATCCGTAGGCGAACGCCTGTCATGGCGCGATATATCGTCCGTCACGGCTCCATGCGCCACTTGGCGGTCGCGACCGCCCGAGGGAATGACGCGTATCCGCGCGGCGCCCGCGTCGTCCTGCGGACCCATCGGGGCGTCGAATTGGGTGAGGTGCTCTGCGAGGCGACCGAAATGGCCGTCGCGCAGCTCGAGGACCCCGGCCAGGGCCAGATCCTGCGCGAGGGCACCGTCGAGGATTCCAACGAATGGGCGCATATCCAGACTCGGGAGCGGGCTGAATTCGAAGTCTGCAAGGGGCATGTGGGCGAGCTCGGTCTCCAAATGGAGCTCATCGACATCGAACACCTCTTCGGAGGCGAACGGATCGTCGTGTATTACCTCGCCGAGCAACGGGTCGATTTCCGCGAACTGGTGAAGAGGCTCGCCGCCGAGTTCCAGACGCGGATCGAGATGCGGCAGATCGGAGTGCGCGACGAAGCCAAGTTGCTCGCCGATTACGGCGACTGCGGCAAGCCCGTCTGCTGCAATTCGCACCTGTGCGAAATGCCCCCCGTTTCCATGAAGATGGCCAAGGTCCAGAAAGCCACGCTCGATCCGACAAAGATCTCCGGCCGATGCGGGCGGCTCAAATGCTGCCTGCGCTACGAATTCGACACGTACGAGATCCTCCAAAAGGAGCTTCCGCCCGTCGGATCGGAAATCGAAACGCAAAACGGGAAGGGGCGCGTGTTGAGCCACGAGATCCTCGCCCGGCAATTGTGGATTCAGACGGACGACGATCGCCGTATGGTGATCGCGGCGTCCGACGTCGTGTCGGTGATTCGGCGCGGATCGGGGCGCCGGTGATGGGAAGGCAAACTTCTGGGGATGTGACGACCATGCGTATTTCCCGAACGCTCGCTCGAATGCTGCTCGAGGATCGGCGATTCGCCCTCGACGCGTACTTGTTCATCGCCGAATCCCTTTGCCACGCGCAGGAACTCCTGGCCGCGCAGCGCGGGGTCCCATCGGGCGGGCCGAGGGAAGACGCCGATCCGCATCTGACGGGCCCCGAGCTGTGCGAGGCGATCCGCCTTCGCGCGCTCGATCAATTCGGCCTGCTCGCCAAAGCCGTGCTCAATACCTGGGGCATCCACTCGACGGGTGATATCGGCGATGTCGTCTACAATCTGATCCGCATCGGTGAGATGCGGAAATCGAAACGGGATCGCCGCGAGGATTTCGACGGCGTATTCGATTTCGATGACGCCTTGCGGCGGCGATTCGAATTCACGGTCCCGAAGTGACGAACGCGACGGCGCCCAGATAGGCGAGCCAGATCGCGTAGACGGCCAGCACGGCGCCAAGGAGTTTCGGCGCTGATCGACATGCGTTCGTCCGCCGCGTTGGGTCGGCGGGGCGCGCCGAGTCGGGTGATTGGAGCGCGGGGCGGCCGGATCTGCTCATTGGGCCGCCTCTGCGGCGGCAAGCCGCGCGGCGACGCCGGCTCGGGCCTTGTCGATGACTTCGCGCACCGACACGGGCGAGCCGCCTCGACGCTTGCTCTCGTCCGCCGCTTCCATGAACGCGTAGATCTCAATCGTTTCCTCCATCGTCACCGGCGGTTTGCCCGTTCGGAAGAACGTGACGATGTCCGCCACCAGCGGTCGATAGCCCGCGTAGCCGCCAAGCTGCAGGATTTCCTTGTCGGTGTACACGGTTCCGCCGTATCCGGACTTGCCCGAACGGATTCCGCGAAACGTGCCGATCCGGCCGCCTTGCCAGTCCCCAACCACCACGTCGATCCCGTCCGCATGCGTTCGGCTGACCGTCCCACACCCCGTTCCCATCACCGTGAAGAGGGCTTCGACCCCGTGAATCCCGTACCAGAAGAGGTCGGGATGGGACGGTTCGAGCGAGCAAGGGCTATACGTGTCGCATCCAAGGACCGTTCCATGAGCGCCCTGCCGCACGGCCCCGGCCCCCTCGATATACCGGAGAGACGACGACGAAAAGACGGGCGTTCCATATTTCTTCGAGGCCTCGAAGATGGCCAGGGCATCGACGAGCGAGCCGGCGATCGGCTTGTCGACGAAGCACGCCTTCTTGGCGCGCAGGACGGGCAGGAGCTGCTCCAGATGCGGACGGCCGTCGTTCGACTCCAACAGGACCGCGTCGACTTCCCGCACCAGCGCGTCGATCGAGTCGACGATCTTGACTCCAAGTTCTTCCACTTCGCGCGTGTATCCCGGCACCCGCTCGACGCTCGACGGGATATCGGCGCTGCCCTTCGGATAGGCCGCGACCACCGGGCATCCCGCGATGTCCTCCGCGGCCTTGGGATCATTGAGGACTTTGGTGAAGGCGGGCGAGTGCGACGTATCGAGCCCAATGATTCCGATTCGAATGCGCGTGTTCGCCGTCGGCGCCGTGTCGTTCCTCGCCTTGTCGTCATTCGCGTCATTCGTGCCGGCGGGCGCCGGACGCTCGGCGTCCGCCTTCGGTATCGGAGCGATCCGTGAACCGGCGATCGGCGCCAAGACGGATACGGCCAGGGCGGCTCGAATGAGTTTCGCGGAAGAACGGCGGCGCGGCGTCATCGGAAATCCCCTCGCGTTCGATGATAGGGTGCGTGAACCGACTCTTTCCGATCCCGTTCCATGGCGGATCGGAACTCGTGACTTTTCGCTCGATGCGGTGACGGCGAACGGTTTGCCGGGTGGGCCGTGATTCCAATCGCCCTCATTCGAAGTGAACGCGCCGGACCCGATGGTTGAGCGTATCGCCCGTGTAGACGGAGCCGTCGGGCCCGACGCAAATCCCGTGGGGTCGGTTGAGCCGTGCGAGGGGGCCGGGGCCGCCGTCGCCGCCATAACCGGCCGATTTCGGACCTCCCCCCGCGATCGTTTCGATGGCACCGCTTTGCGCGTCGATGCGCCGCAGAGCGTGGTTTTCCGTATCGACCACATAGACGTTGCCTCGCGTGTCGAGCGCGATTCCCTTGGGGCCGTCGAACGTCGCCGACCGCGCGGGGCCTCCGTCCCCGGAAAAACCGCGACGGCCGGTGCCGGCAAGCGGGTGCAGCGTGGATTCGCGCACGTTCATTGTCCAGACGCTGTGCCCCTCTCTCAACGCGATCCAAAACGTGTCGTGATCGAACCAGAGCGCGCGGGGGCCGAGCAGCGGACGCGCGACGGCCGTTTGTCCGTCGATCGGCAGTTTCTTCTCGCCGTTCCCGGCGATCGTCGTGACGACCCCGCTCGTAAGGTCGACTCGCCGCACCCGATGGTTGCCGATGTCGGCGACATAGAGACCGGCCTTGCCGTCGAGCACGATGCTGTGCGGATGATCGAACCGGGCCTCGACAGCCAGTCCGTCGTCGCCCGAAAAACCCGCCTGGCCCGTGCCGGCGACGGTCGAGATCACACCCGTCCCCGCATCGACACGGCGAACGAGATGGTTCCGCATCTCGACGAAAAACATGTTGCCCTCGGCATCGAATCGAACCTCGTAGGGCTCATTCAATTGGGCCGACGTGGCGGGGCCCCCGTCGCCCGAATAGCCCTTGGTGCCGTTTCCGGCGACCACGACGGCGTCGCCCTTCGCGAGATCGACGGCCCAAACGCGGTGGTTGCGGACTTCGGTGACATAGAGCCTTCCATCGGGGCCGAACACGACGCCGAACGGGTCGCCGATCTGGACATCGAGCGCGCGGCCCGCCGGCCCGCGATCGGGCTTGCCGTTTCCCGCGACCGTCTCGATCTTCCACTCGCCGCGCGTCGCGTCGGCGACGATCGAACCCGCGATGCAGGCGGCGGCGACGGCGATGAGCGCGCATGGGGCGGACCGAGCCGCGCGCCGGGGGCGATCCAACGGCTTGCCGGTCGGACGAGGAATGGCCATGGTGGGGTGAATCTCCCATTTGGGGTTGCCGGCCATTGTGCGCTCCACGACCGCGCGCCGCAACGGTCCTCCGTCGATCGGGAGACCCGAAACGGCGGAACGGTCGCGGCCCGGCACATGGCCCACCTCTTGGCATGTGCGCGATGATGGATGGATGTGCCCGTCGATGAGTTTCCGGAATCCGGTGCTGACGACTCAAGACGCTCCGATCCGAGTCCGTTATCCGCTCCATGCCCATGCGGGCGCCGCCGATCGGGACCGGGCCGCTTCGATCGCTCACGCGTTTTCCGAATCGCCGCCATGGACCGTTTCGACGTCGACGGCCCCTCACACGGCGTTCACGATCGATCGGCGCGCGTGAATCGGCGCGCTTCGGTCCGAACGGTCGGTCCGGTGCGAGCGTGGACCGTGTTGCGACGCGCGCGGGACGCGGGGCCATCGGCCGATCGCCCCGTCAGACCCAGTCGCTCGCGCCTTCGCGCGCGAGGGCGACGTCGCAATGATCGGGCGGAAGGTCGCGCCGAGCCAATTCGGCGCTCAGGAGGCTCCGGGCATACGATTCCATTTCCAAGAGCCGTTCGTCCGTTCGCCTGGGCTCATGATGGCCGATCCGGACACGCCGCGCATTCGCGGCCAAGGCCGTGTCGATCGCCGATTCGATGGTGCCGTGCCCCCAGCCGCGGCGCTCGAGCGGCGGCTCTTCCGCGATACCCTTCCGGCCCTCGTATTCGGCCCGCGTGTACTGCGCGTCGATATAGAGCAGTTCCGCGTCGCGGCAGAATGAGATCAGCGCGGCGTCCGGGCTCTCGGTCGGTTCATGGTCGGTCGCCACGACGATCCCCCGGCCACCGACATCGAGCCGATAGGCCATGCAACCGCCGGGATGATTCAACGGAAGCGTGCGAACGCGGATCTCTTCCTCGATCGTGAAATCCTCGTGGTCCGTGATCGTCGTGAATCGATCCAAGCCGTCCATCAGTTCGAACGTGAGCGGAAAATAGGTGCTGCGGAGGGCCGACGACGGGCTGAGCACCGCGTTCAGGCTCCGCATGACCTTCTCGGAGCCCCAGACATGAAAACTGTTCCGCTTGTCGTAATAGGGGTCGAAGAACGGCGTGGCGAACGTATGGTCCATGTGCGCGTGGGTGAGCAGCACATGCGCGGAACGGTCGCCGGAATAGGATGCGTCGTTCCAGCGCCGCGCGAGATCCTCGCCGAGTCGGCGCAGGCCGCTGCCCGCGTCGACAATGACGAGCGAGCGGGGCGTTTCGATTTCCAGACAGGTCGTGTTTCCGCCGAACGTCGATCGATCGGCGAACGCCACGTGGTGTTCGACGAATCGCGCAAGGGCATCCGAGTCTCGCGCGAACTCGGACAGCCTCTCGATGAAGCGATCCGAGCGGCAGAGCTGGCCAAGCGCGCGGACCAACTTCCGTTCGACCCATTCGGGCGGCAGAGGATTCGCGAACGATCCGGTCACTCCCCAATAACGCAGTCGAATTGTGCTCGACGCGGCGTTCATGGTCGTCCGTATCGCTGATCCCCTTTCGATCATCCCCTTGCCGCCGGCGGCCGATTGTAGCAGAACGCGACTTGGACACCAAGAAAGGCTCATCGCGGAGCGATAAGAGACATGGACTCCGGCAGCATGCCGTCCGCTCGGTTTTGGATTATCATGGGACCGATCGGGGCCGTGGCCGCGCGGCGCCGGTCGAATCCCCGGTTGCCGCTCGCCACCATGCCTTGGGCTCGCTCGTTCTTCCCCCAGAGATCCCGCCGATGGTCCGCCGACTCCCCGTCGTTGTTTCGCAGAGCCCGACGAGCGATCCCGCGCGGCGAGCGTTCGAGGAGGCGTTCGTCGCCGCGTTGCTCATCGAACGGGGGATGGATGTGAGCGTGGTTCCGCATGTCGAGCGTCTCGAACCGGGCGGCACGGGATTGGTTTGCATCGAGGGCATCGTCGGACCGTTCGTGATCGCCGCGTGGATGGAACCCGAGGCGACCGTAGCGTGCCTGAATGCCCGAGGAGTCTCCGGTCGTCGAGGTGGGATGTCGTGGGATGTGCCGGAAAAAGGGGTTTCGCGCGCGGAGCCCGCCGCCTCGGTTCGACCGGCGTCCGGCCGCCTCGCCGAGTCCGCCGCTCGCTCGATCTACGCGATCGACATGCGGCGCGGAGCCGACATCGATTCGGTCCTTCACGAACTGCGCCGGATCCAAGCGGATTCAGCCATCGTCACAGTGGCGCTGCGCGGCCTGGGATCGAACGGCGATCCGAAAGGACAGGCATCCGCGCGCGTTACGGACAAGCCCACGCGGTCCCCGGCAAGGAACGCGATCCGAGACGAACGGGAGACGGTCGACCGAACGCTTGATCGACTCGTGGATGAGCTCGATCGGATGGATCTCTGATCAGGAACGACCGGGACGGTCGTCCTACGTAGGCCGATCGTCCTCGATCGGCCATGCAACGTCGAAAACGCTGAATTCAGTTCAGGAACGGCCGGGACGGTCGTCCTACGTAGGCCGATCGTTCCCGCTGTCCTACCGGTTGCCCTGTTCCGCCATCTGCGATTGGACGGCGCCGCCGATCACCTTCAATACGCCTTCCTGGACCTCGAACCGGTAACTGAATCCGTTAGGAGTCGGCTTCACCACGATGCTGATGTGATCGAGACCGTTGGCCTGTTCGAGCGCGGCGAGCGCGCCGGCGATCGCCGGCTGTTCCTGCATCTTTTGGGCGAATTCGAGGATCGGCTTGAGCGAAATCACGATTTGCGCCGGTGGGGCCGCCGAGCCCGACGATTGCTTCGAGCTGTCGATCGCCTGTTTGACCAAGTCGATTCCGCCCTTGCCGAACGTGAGATACGCGGCGTTCGGAGCGGTTCCGAGGGCGACCTGCATCGTTTCGCCCAGCGCCTTCTGGGCGTCGGGGTCCGGGATCGGAACGTTCATCGTGTGGAAGACGACGTCGCCATGCTTGGCGGCGTTGAGCTTGACTTCGGGAACCTCGGGATCATCCTTCGCCAATTCGAGGATCTTCTCGAAGGCCGCTTGGATCGCCTTTCCATCGGCGACGTGCATTCCGGCCGCGAACCGGACCGAGCCTTCGTCGAGCGACAGGACGGCGCCTCCGTCCATCACACCGTCATCCACCGTGTCCTTGATCACGGTGAACAGGCTTTCGAGCACTTCCTTCGCCGCGGCACGGGCCTCGTCGGACGGCAAGTCCGTGTCGTTCTCGAGTTGTTCAAGGGCCTGCGCCTTGAGCGTTCCGAGCATGGCGTGGAGCTGGCCCTTGTCCGCGTCGGCGATCTTGCCCGTGAACGACATCACGGCCGCGGCGTCCGAGCGGCTGGTGAACCCCGCGAAGTCCGTCTTCAGGTTGTTCATCGCGGCGAATTGCTTGGCCAGATCGGTCCCCGACACGGCCGTCATCGAGACGTCGATGTACGAGGATTTCGTCGCCTTGTCGATTGCCAAGCCCAAACCGAACGACTCGGCCTCGTTCATCATCTTGATCAACTGGTTGAGGCTGTTTCCCGTGAGCTGTTCCTGGGCCGCTCTCTGTTCCTCGGGCAAGTTCTGCAACTGGGCCTCGAACCCCGCCTTGATCTGTTCGGCCGCCATCTGCCGCAGCGGCTCGGGAATCGACTGGAGATTCACGGCGACCGAAATGTTGTACTTCTTCTCCGCGCCGAACAGCATGGCCACCGGGTTGGCGGGCGGATTCTGGACATTGGCTTCGTCGTTCGAGAGGAACGCGTATCCCTGCGCCTCTTTGACGTACAACGGTTGGGGACCGTTCAGACGCTTGATCCCGTTGCCCGCATCCTCAGGCGGACCAAGTTGCTGCGAGGCGAGGTTGAGCAGTTGCTGCATGTCCTTCACGGGAATGAACGCGAGGACGGTCGGCGCGTTGTCCTTGAACGAAACGATCGCGCCGGCCGGCTTGGTGCGGTCGAGCGCTTGCGTGTACTGCGCGGACATGAACTGGACCAGACCCGCGAATTGCGGCACGCCCGCCGCCTCGGTCGCGTACGTCACGTCCGCCATCGTCTCGTCGAGGCTCGCGATCGCGATCACGACGGCCGGCTTTTCCTGGGCGGCGAGCGGCGCCGCCATCAACACGAGCGCCGCGGCGAACGGCCAAGCCGCTCCCGTCGCGAATCCCGACCGCCGCGCGGCCGAACCGACCCATGCCAACATGCTCACTGTGTTTCTCCTCTCGATACTGCTCAACACGGTCCCCGAATCACACGATCCGGTGACCGAACGAAACCTCGAACCGACGCGCCATCATCCGTATGATCGCGATACACTTGATCGCGATACACTTGGTCGCCAAAAAAAGCCCGGTTTGGACACCGCGTCGCCGTCTTGTACCCGCCGAGTGGGGCCGGAGTTTCAACCGGCTTGCAAATCACCCGAAAATCCTGGCGCGCGACGAGAAGAGGATCCTCGCACGTCGGCATCCCTCCGCGGCCCCCGTTCGAATCGAACGAGTCGCCACTCGCCGAGATACCGTGGCCTGGACCGCTCGCCCGGAACAAATGCCTCTTCGAGCGGCCGCACTAACGCTCCCGAAACACGATCCGCCCTTTGGTCAAATCGTAGGGGGACAGCTCGACACGCACCTTGTCTCCCGGCACGATCCGAATGAAATTCTTCCGCATGCGTCCCGCGACGTGCGCAAGGACTTCATTGCCCGTCTCAAGCTGAACCTTGAATCGGGTGTTCGCGAGCGCCTGGGTCACCGTACCGGCGACCTCGAGGGCGTCTTCTTTCTGAGCCATGCACGTCTCCCGGTCCCCACATCAACTCGACGCCGGATCTCCCTTCGGATTGGCATGATCATAGGCGTTCGCGAAGCGGGCCGTCAACGGACCCCGGTCATTCTTCAGGAAAACCGCTCGAAATCGCACGAACCGGCGGCGGCGCGTCGCACGCCCGCTCGCAAGGGAACCACGACCGCCACGCGGTCCGACCGCCGCGTGTCCTGCGATTCGCCTCAGCACGCGTCGAGCGCGTCGCCGAGCGTTCGTTCGACGAATTCGGTCGATTCGATCCCGCACGAAAGGCGGATCGTTCCCCCACTCACGCCCAGCTCCGCCCGCTCGGTCTCACTCAACCCTCGATGGCTCGTCGATTGGGGATGGCTGAGCGTCGTCGAGATTTCGCCGAGCGAGGGACAAAAAGGAATGTCGTTCCGCACGGCTTCGATGAACCGATTCGCAGCCAGTGCCCCCCCCTTCAGCGTGAATGTCACCATCGACCCGAACCGGTCCGCGAACTGGGTTCGGGCCCGTTCGTGGTCCGGATGCGTTTCAAGTCCCGGATAGTCGACCTGGGCGACGCGCGCGTGGGCCGCCAGCATCCGGGCGATCGCCATGGCGTTGTCGCAGGCCCGCGCCATGCGGACATGCAACGAGGCAAGACCTCGCAGCGCCAGCCAACAGTCCCACGGACTGCTCGCGAAACCCCACGTGGCCGATAAACGGGGCACCGCTTCCCACGTCCCAGCCCGTCCACAAAGGAGGCCGAGCATCGCGTCGCTGTGGCCGTTCATCATCTTGGTGACACTCTCCATCACGAGATGCGCCCCATGCCGCAAGGGGCGGCACAGGATGGGTGACGCGAACGTATTGTCAACCAAGAGCCGTCCCCCCGCGCGATCCACTCGGTCGCTCAACCGGGCCAAATCGGGAACGCGCAGTCTCGGATTCGACACCGTCTCCACCACAACCAATCGAACGGATCGGTCGAGGGCCGCGTCGCAATTCGGTTCATCGAAAGGATCGAACCGCTCCGTCTCCAGGCCCCATCGGCGACCTTCCGATTCGAGCAACTGGAGCGTCTTGCCATATACGTGGCGGCTGACCAGCACGCGGTCGCCCGGCCCCGTTTGCGATACCAGGGCCAGCGCGAGGGCCGCCATCCCGCTCGACGTGATCGTCGCGTGGTCCGCCTCGTGCAACCGGCGGCATTTGTCCGCCAGCATGTCCGCGTTCGGATGCCCGTCGCGCTGGTACGCATACCCGTCGCATTCGCCGGCCATTAGCGCGTTCGCGTCGTCGGGACTCGCGCATCGCCACACGGTCGAAGGATAAAGGGGCGGGGCAAGCGGGGTGGCTGGCGTCGGCCTGGGGGTTTCAGGCCGAGGACAAATGTCGTCGGCTCGCCATTCGGTCATGGTGGAGACAACCTTTACACAACGCAAGTCGGGGATTCCAAGCGGCCCGCGCGGGATCGTTCGGGGCGGAATCGGCGCATTCTAATGGATTTGCCGATGATCGGGCCGATACGGGGCCGAAATATGACGACGCGCGGGGATCGGCTCGCACTTCGGCCGGGCTCGCGCCGTGCTTCGTTCGAGGATGCGTGCGCATGGCGACAACCTCTCCCTTCGGTTCGACGAACTTCGGGCTGGACGCGACGGCGGGAGCGGCCCAGGTCGCCACCGGTCCGGGAGCGACGCGGGGAACGGCCGACACGTCGAGCGAGCCGATCGACGCGGAGCTTGTCCAGGAAACCAAGAACCAGATCCGGGGGTTGGTCCAAGAGATCACGCGGTTGGCTCATTCGGATTTGGCGGTCGAGGCGTTTTTCGACGAATTCCTGCGTCGCGTCGTGACAGCGATGGCGGCCGTGGGCGGCGCCGTCTGGTCGGTCGAAGGTTCGGGGCTGACGTTGGTCCATCAGATCAATGTCGCGGGGACGGACGTGTTTCGCGACGAGGCTTCGCGCGTCGCGCATGAGCGACTGTTGGAACAGACGGCTCGGTCCGATCGGCCGGCTCTGGTCCCTCCGCGCAGCGGGTCGATGTCGGACGGCGCGGGGAACCCGACCCATTGCCTTGTGATCGTCGCGGCGTTTCCGGTCGATGAGGATCGGCGCGGATTGATCGAGATTTTCCAGCGTGCGGGCGGCGGTCCGGCGACGCAGCGCGGGTATCTGCGTTTCGTGTCGCAGATGGGTGACCTCGCGGCCGACTATTTCAGGAATCGGCGGCTGCGGCGGTTCGCCGACCAGGAATCCCTCTGGCGCGACCTCGAACAATTCCTGTGCGAGGCGCACCGCCATCTCGATCCGAAGTCGGCCGCCATTTCCATCGCCAACGAGGGACGGTCGTTGATCGGGTGCGACCGGTTGACCGTCGCGATCCGAAAACGCGGGCGCATACGCATCGCGGGCATGAGCGGCGTCGAGTCGATCGAAGGCCGATCGACCATGATCCACCATCTCGAACGGCTCACGGCGCTCGTGACGGCGACGCGCAGGCCGTTCTGGTTGCGGCTGAACGGAGAGCGGCCGCCACCGCAGGTTGAACGCGAACTGCACGCGTACCTGGACCAGTCGCATGCGTCCGCGATGGGCATCATTCCGCTCTTTCCGCCCGGCGCGGATTCCGCGGCGTCGTCGCGCGAGGAACCGGGACGAGGCTCGGCGGCCCACGATCGCCGTCCGTTCGGCGCCTTGATCGCGGAGCAATTCCGCGAGGCGAAATTCGGCGAGGGGTTGGTCGAACGGGTCGAGGTGGTGGCGCGGCACAGCGAGCTCGCTCTGGGCAACGCGCTGGTCCATTCGCGGATCCCGTTCTTTCCGTTATGGCGCGAGCTGGCTCATGTGGCGGAACGGATCCAGGACCGGCTCCCGCGATTCGTCCTCGGACTGATCGCCGCGGCGATCGCGATCGCGTGGCTTGTCTTCTGGCCGGCCGATTTCCGCGTGGCGGCGACCGGCCGGCTGCGACCCGTCGATCGTCACGACGTGTTCGCCCAAGTGGACGGAGAAGTCGAGGAGGTCCTGGTTCGTCATGGCGAGTCGGTCGAGCCGGGCGAGCCGCTGCTTCGCATGCGCAGCACCGAATTGGACGTGCAGTTGGCCGAACTGCTCGGACTGCGGAATCGGACATCCGAACAAATCGCCGCCAAGGAACAGCTCTTGCTCCGCAATGCGCGGCTTGATCCCGTCGTGCAGGATGAGATCGCCGGCGAACTCGAGGAGTTGCGGCAGATCCTCGAAAGCACCGACCAGCGGCTCACCCTCGTTCGCGGGAAGTCCGCGCGGCTGACGGTGACGAGTCCCGCGAAGGGCCAGGTTGTGACATGGCAGGTCGATGAGTTGCTGCGGCGCCGGCCCGTGCAGCGCGGGCAGGCCCTCTTGAGCGTCGTGGATCCCGACGGCGCGTGGGAAGTCGAGCTTTACGTTCCCGAGAGGCGGCTTGGCCACATGATGACCGCGTTGCACGCCTCCGATGATTCGCTCCCCGTGCGGTACCGGATCCGGGCGTTGCCAGGCAACGTCTTCGAGGGCCGGGTCGTTGAGATCCAGCGGATCGCCGAAATGCGCGGAGAATCGGGCAACTCGGTCGCCGTGCGCGTCGCCGTCGATCGCGATCGATTGCCGCAACGACACAACGACGCCTCGGTCGACGGACGCATCGAATGCGGGCGGCGTTCGATCGGCTATATTCTCTTCCAAGACCTGCTCGAGACGATCCACTCGCAGTACGTCTACTGGTTCTGAATGCGGTTGGACGAAGGAGCGCGGAACATGACTCGAAGGGAGACGCGCGGTGCCGTGTGCGTATCGTCGTGCGGCGGGCGGTTCGCGATCCGATGGTGGATGCCCGGAATCGTCGCGGCCATGGCTGCCGCCCTGTCGGCCGCCGGTTCGGCGCCGACCGACGACGACGGCCGGACCGCGCGCACCGAGACGGCTCAAGTGTTCTTTCTTGAGGAAGTCGCCTTGCCGGCCCAGGAATCGGGCACGCTGGTCGAAATCCGTGTATCCGAGAGCGACGAGGTGACCGGGAACCAACTGCTCGCGCTCGTGGACGACCGCAGACCGGCCCTCGCGCGTCAGGCCGCCGAGCTCGAACGCGACGCGGCGGCGGCTCGCGCGGCGGACGATATCGACATCCGATTCGCCGTCGCGTCGCACGAGGTCGCGCTGAGCGAGCTTCAAAAGGACCTCGCCATCAACCAAAAGTCGCCGGGCGCCGTTCCCGACACCGAGATCCAAATCAAGCGGCTTTCCGAACACCGCGCGAAACTCCAGATCGAAAAGAGCCGGCTCGACCAACGCGTCGCCCTGCTCACCGCCGACGTGCACGGCGCGGCGGTCGCGGCGGCCGACGAGACGATGCGCCGGTGCCGCATCGAAGGCGTCTTCGCGGGGGAAGTCATCGATGTCTTGAAGCGCAAGGGCGAATGGGTCGGAGCGGGCGAACCGGTCGTTCGCGTCGCGCGGATGGACCGGCTGCGTGTGGACGGCCACATCGACGCGGCGCGGCACGACGCGCGCGACCTCAACGGGCGCACAGTCGCGGTGACCGTGCCTCTCGCGCGAGGCCGGTCCGCCGAATTCCAGGGGCGGATCGTCTTGGTGAATCCGCAGGTGCAGGCGGGAAACAAGTACCGGGTGCGGGCCGAAGTCGAGAACCGCAAGGAGGGCGGCGAGTGGCTCCTGAGGCCCGGCATGCCCGCCGTGATGACCGTGCAATTGCAGCCGTGACGCGCCTCGCGGGGGGGACCCAACCGTGAACACGAGCGCCGCGCCGCGCGGAACATGACCATGGCAAGCGACACGCCTCCCGACGGGCTCCACCGCCCCATGCGTCTGATGCCGCGCCCGGATCTGGTCGCCGAGCGTCACGCGTATCGCGGTCGGCCCTACTGGGTCGTGAAGGACCCCGTCGCGCTGAAGTACTACCGGTTCGAGGAGGAGGAATATTTCCTCCTGCGGAACCTCGATGGCCGAACGGGTCTCGAGGAGATCCGCGACGCATTCGAGGACCGGTTCGCGCCACAGAAGATCACGCTCCCGGAACTGCGGCGATTCTTGAGTCGCCTGCACCAGAGCGCGCTCGTGCTCTCACTCGCGCCGGGGCAAGGCAACCGTCTGGCGGATCGGAGCGCGATGGGAACGCGGCGGCGCCGCTTGGCCTCGTTGCATAGCGTACTGAGTCTCCGGATTCCGCTGTTCGACGCCAACGCGCTGCTCGGCGCGCTCCTCCACCCGCTGGGATGGCTCTTCTCGCGCCGCGCGGTTCCCCTCGTCTGCTGCGCGGCGATGCTCGCCGGGCTGTTCGTGCTCGCGGAATTCAACGCCATCCGCGACCGGCTTCCGTCTTTCCATGCGTTCTTCGGTCCGGGCAATTGGGTGTGGCTCGCGGCCGCGCTGGGTTTCACGAAGGTCTGGCATGAACTGGGACACGGATTGAGCTGTCGAAGGCTCGGCGCGGAATGCCGCGAGATGGGCGTGATGTTCCTGGTCTTCACGCCGTGTCTTTACTGCAACGTATCCGATTCCTGGATGCTTCCGAACAAGTGGCATCGCGCGGCGATCGGCGCGGCGGGCATGTACGCCGAGCTGATCCTCGCGGCGGCGTGCGTTCCGCTCTTCTGGTTCACGCAGCCCGGCGTCGCGCACTATCTCGCCCTGAACGTTGTGTTCGTCTCGTCGGTCAGCACGCTGATCTTCAATATCAATCCGCTGCTGCGCTACGACGGCTACTACATCCTGTCGGATCTGGTCGAGATTCCCAATCTGCGCGCGGTCGCGTCGCGGTCGCTCCACGCGAAAGCGGGCGCGTGGTTCCTGGGTCTGCCCGAACCGGCCGGATCGATGGGCGCGGTCGAGGCCCGCGCGTGGCTCGCGTGCTTCGCGATGGCGTCGGCCGCGTATCGGTGGTTTGTGACGATCTCGGTGCTTTGGTTCCTTGTCCGCGTCTTGGAGCCGTACGGCCTCAAGGCGCTCGGCGCGCTGTTCGCCGTCGGCGCGGTCCATGGGTTGGTCGTCGACCCGCTTCGCCGGCTGGCGCGTTTCCTTGCTTCTCCGGGGAGGGCGGCTCGCGTGCATCGATGGAGGCTCACCCTGTCGGTCGGCGCGGGGGTCGGTCTGGTCGCGACCGCGGCCTTCCTTCCCGTGCCGCATTACGTGCGTTGCGGCGTGGTGGTGCAACCGCGCGACGCGGAAGCGGTCTACGCGCCCGTGCCTGGATCCGTCGTTCGGCTCGACGCGCGCCCCGGCGACACCGTCCGCTCCGGCCAGCTCCTCGCGCGGCTTGACAGCGTCGACGTGGAGCTCGCCGTCTTCGATCTCGACGCCGAACGCCGAAAGCTCGCGATCCGCCGCGATCAACTCGTGCGCCGCGCGCTCGACGACGAACGGGCCGCATGGGAAATCGACTCGGTTTCCCGGACGCTCGCCGCTTTGGAATCCCAGCACCAACAGCGCGTCGCCGACTCGGATCGATTGACGTTGCGCGCGCCGCGCGACGGCGTATTCCTTCCGGCCGCCGAAACGACGTCCGAGCATGATCCCGATCGACTCCCGCGATGGTCCGGCCGCGCGCTCGACACCCACAACCTCGGCGCGACCGTCGATGACGCGAAGCCGCTCGGTTTCATCGGCGACCCGGCGCGGTTCCACGCCGTCCTGCTCGTCGATCAGCGCGATTTGGAACTCGTCGCCCTCCATCAGCCGGTCGACGTCTTTTTGAACTCGACGCCGGGGCGCCGGTTCCGGTCCCGCATCGAACATATCGCGCGGCGGCCCGCATCGTCCGTTCCGGCGAGCCTGTCCACACGGCACGGCGGTCCAATCCCCACGCGGACCGATGACGCGGGACGGCTCGGCCCCCAAACGGTCTGCTACCAGGCACTCGCCCCGTTCGACGATCCGGCATTGCGAGTCGTTTCCGGCGTCACGGGCCGGGCACGCATCCGAGTCGGCAGCCGGACACTCGCCGAACGAGGTCTCCGATGGGCGCGGCAGGCGTTCGATTGGAATCCATGATCAAGGCGCTCACGCCGCGCTCGTCTTTCTTGGAGTCGCGGCTTGCGCCTCGGGATCCGGCTGCCGCGCGGCGCGGTGGTGCTCCCAAAGCAGGGCCTGTTTCAAGAATGAATAGAACGCCGTCAAGGCGCAGATCTGAAGGCCGGGCACGCCGTCGAGGAATCCCAAACGAAGGAAGTAGGTCTGCGCGAAACGGAACGGCGCGATGAGCGCGAGCTTGACGGGACGCGGCTTGCGGCCCGCACGGTACCAGACCTCGGCCTGATAGCTCGCGTATCGATCGAGTTTCCGGAGATAGTGCCGAGCCGACCACGCCGTGAAGTGCCTCAGCCTCGCGCACAGCACGCCGACGCGACCGCTCGATACGCGGACCTCGGCATGGTCGTTATCCCCGACATAGCGCCCCAGATCGCGGCGGAACAGGCGCAGGCATCGGTCCGATTGCCAGCCACTGAACCGGATCCGGTGTCCCTGAAAATAGTTTTCGCGGCGGATCCAATACCCGTCGAGCGGCCCGCCGCATTCGAGGATGCGCCGGATCTCACCGGCGAGCTCGGGCGCCACCCGCTCATCGGCGTCGACAATCAGAACCCACGGATGGGTGGCTTGCGGGATGGCCCAATTCTTGAAGTCGCCGGAATGGACGTATTCCCGCTCGATGATCCGGCACGGACCGATCGACCTCGCGATCTCCATCGTCCCGTCCTGGGACCCGGAATCCGCGATCAGAACCTCGTCGGCCAGATGCCGAACGGATTCGACGCAAGGTCGGATGTTCATCCGCTCGTTTTTGCACGGAATGATGACGGTCAACCGTTCCCGCATGCGCGCCTCCCTGCTCGACCCCCAGGTCGGCAGCGTACGTCAAACGCCGCGCGCGTGTCAACGTCGTATCGCCCGAGCGTCGGGATATCGTGGTACGATGGAACCCGCCATCCGAGCGATCCGTATCGTGCCGAATGCCGACCGAGAAGATGGGAGATGGTCCATGCCGTCGCCGACGCGTCCCGATTTTTCCCAGGCAATCCGCCGCCCCGAACCCCGCGACCGATTTCCGATCGGTCGCGCCATCGCGGCACTCCTGGTATTCGGTGCGGGTGGCCGTTCCGTCCGCGCCTCCGAGCCTCGTGTGCTCGACGCGCGCTGGTCGCTCGAGAGGATTGCCGGCGAACCGGAGATCGTGACTCCGATCGGCATCGCGTTCGATCATCGCGGACGAGTCCTGGTTGTCGAATGCCATACGCATTTTCCTCCCGAAGCGTACGCGGGGCCGAAGTCCGATCGGATTCGAATCGCCGAGGACACCGACAACGACGGGAAGCTCGATCGATGGACGACGTTCTTCGAGGGAACGCGCGCGACGATGAGCCTGCGGCGCGGGCCGGAGCCGTGGATCTATGTCGCGACGCGCATGGAGGTCTTTCGGATTTGCGATCGGGACGGCGACGACCGCGCGGAAACGGTCGAACCGATCGCGAAGCTCGAAACGCCCGGCGACTATCCGCACAACGGCCTTTGCGGCCTCGCATTCGATCCGCGGGGCGGCCTCTACTTCGGACTCGGCGAGAACCTCGGCGCTCCCTACCGACTGGTCGGGTCCGACGGAACGGCGCTCACCGGCGGCGGCGAGGGCGGAAACATCTATCGATGCGAGGCGGACGGCTCGCGGCTTGCCCGGATCGCGACCGGGCTATGGAACCCGTTCGGAATCTGCGTGGACCGGGAAGGCCGCGTCTTCACGGTGGAGAACGATCCCGACTCGAGCCCGCCTTGCCGATTGCTGCACATCGTTCCGGGCGGCGACTATGGTTACCAATTCCGTTACGGCCGATCGGGCAAACATCCGCTTCAGGCGTGGAACGGGGAATTGCCCGGCACGCTGCCGATGGTGGCCGGAACGGGAGAAGCTCCGTGCGCCGTGCTTCCGCACGCCGGCCATCTGCTCGTGACAAGTTGGGGTGATCATCGGATCGAGCGGTTCGCGCTCCGGCCGCAAGGCGCTTCGTTCCGATCATCGTCCGAGATTCTCGTGCGGGGCGATGAGAACTTCCGGCCGGTCGACGCGGTCATCGCCGCGAACGGAGACGTCCTCTTCACGGACTGGGTGGACCAGAGCTATCCCGTGCACGGACACGGCCGGATCTGGCGATTGACGTGCCGGGATTCGGCGGGAGATGCCGACCGCTGGCCATCGTTGACCGAACGGGAACGGATCGCGCGCGAACTGAGGACGACTCCGCGACTTGACGCGATCGACGATGCCGATCCTTTCATGCGGCAGGCGGCCGTTTGGGGCTGCGCGACGCGCGGTACGCTTCCCGCATCCTGGAGCGCGGCGCGCGGTCCCGGCGAGCGCCGCGCGATGCTCGAAGCCGCGCGGTGGAATCTCCTTCACGGCATCAAGCCGCCCGAGGATTGGCTGCGCGCGGCGCTGACCGACGACGATTCGGAGGTCCGATTCCTCGCCGTGCGGGTGATCGCCGATTCGGGCTGGAGCGGCGCGTCGGACGGCCTTCGGGAACTCATGAACGATCGCGCCGCGTCACCGGCCCTGTTCCAAGCCGCGCTCGCGGCGATCGAATGGACCGAACGCAAATCGGTGTCCGGCGGCGGCGACCCGAATCGCGACGCCTATCTGCTCCGCGCGCTCCGTTCGCCCGATACGTCCGACGCGGTTCGCTCGGCCGTGCTGCGCGTCATCCCGCCGGACGCCGACTCGCTCACCGCCGATGAACTCGTCGCGCTCGCTTCGCGCGGCGACGACTCGGTGCGGCGCGAAGCGGTCCGAGCGCTGGCCACGCGCAGGAACGCGGATCGGCTGGAAGTCCTGCGGAGAATCGCCGCCGATCGTTCCTGGCCCGAATCGCTCCGCGCCGATGCCATCGCCGGCATGGATCGCTCGCGACAGGCCGAATCGCTGCGGCAGCTCGCCGCCCAAGGCGACTCGATGGTGACCCGCGCCGCGCGCTCCGCCGCGCGGGACCGAACGGCCGACGCCTCGACCGCCTCTTCCGAAACACTCGACGCGCTCCGAGCCAAGATCGATCGGTCGGGCGACGCCGACGCGGGATGGCGGCTCTTCTTCGGCTCGCATGCGACGCGCTGCGCCAACTGCCATCGATACGAGGGGCGGGGGTCGGACATCGGTCCCGATCTGACAGGCATCGCCGCGAAGTCGGATTGGCCGAAGTTGCTCGAGTCGCTCGTCGACCCAAGCCGCGAGGTGGCTCCCCATTTCGTGCCGTGGGTGCTCACGCTCGAGGACGGCCGCGTGCTCACCGGGCTCTCCCATGGCCCGTCACCCGACGGGCTTCGCGAGACGTTTGTGGATGGGCAAGGAACGATGTTCGAGTTGGCGACGGGCGATATCGCATCGCGTCGCGCGGCGACCGCGTCGATCATGCCCTCCGGGCTCGCCGCCGCGTATTCGGTCGACGAACTGCGCGACTTGCTCGCGCTCCTCGCGCGCTAATCCGGGTCGCCGTCAAGCCGCGTGAAGCCGAGAAACGCCTCTTCGTCGAGGAATACCGCTTGGCGCACGAGTTGGAACATGACGGGCGTCTGCTCGGCGCCGAAACCGGTGATCAAGCGCCGCAAGGCGGGCCGCGCGCATTCTCCGCGCAGGTCCACGAACAGCAGATAGCCCCCCCGATCGTATAGCACGCCGTCCACCTGCCACGACCGTTCACCCGACTCGGAGGTCCAAACAAACGAACCGTCGGGTTCGATGAACATGCGCGGCAAGATCTCGAGCGCCGCCACGGCTTCCTCGAAACTCACGGCCATCGGATTCGCGAGCATCTCGGGCGCGATGCGCAGCGGCCGAACCGATCGGTCCTCGATCACGCACGACTCGGCGAATTCAAACCGCCACGGCCTGGCGTGCACGGTCGCATGGAAGCGATGTCGATCCATGGGTGGGTTCGGGAATTCGGGTCTATCGGGCGGTGGTCGGATCGCGTATTACAGGATAATGAGTCGAACGCCGCGCCGAAATCGGGTTGCGTCCCGCGCTGCGATCGCCGGGAGAAGGGCGGCCTTGGCTTCCGGCGCCGATGCGTCGGCGCTCGGCCGAACGGCGTTTGGCCCTTTCGCGCCGTCCGGGACGGCGACGGCGTTCGCCGACCTTCGATACGCGGCCGGAATGACGCTCGTCGCGGCCTTCTTGAGGCTGATACAACCGGCTCACATGGCGGTCGAGCACTTCGATGAGGGCGTTTACGCGACGAATCTGCCGTTCGCGGACGGAGGAAGCGGCTATCCGCTTCGGCACTTCTACGCGCCGCCGCTATTGCCGGGCCTGATCCGCATTTCCTTGGGCGTCGAGCGCGCGACATGCGGAGGCGGCCTTTTCGCCGATTCGCTCGCGGCGATGGCGCCGAGCCTCATCGCGGGGAGCCTGACCGTCGGGCTCGTCGCGTGGGTCGCTTCGTGTTGGTTCGGCCGATCGGCGGGACGCGCCGCCGCGTGGCTCGCCGCATTCAGCGACTTCCACATTCTCTACAGCCGCGCGGCGCTCACCGATGCCTCGCTCGTTCTTTTCGTCCTCGCCGCCGTGTGGTTTCTGGAACGCGCCATGGCCACGCGAGGCCGGCTCGCCGCGGCACTCGCCGGCGCGGCGACCGGACTCGCCTGGTGGACCAAGTACAACGGATGGCTTCCGCTGGCGATCGGTCTCGTCGGACTGGGATTCGCCGTCGCCGTCGATCGTGAAACGCGGCGCGGCGCCGTCCATCGGTTCGTTGTCTGGATGGCGGTAACGCTCCTCGCGATGGCCGTTTGGAGTCCCGTGTGGGCGTCGATCGAATTCCTTGGCGGCGGATACGCGGCGGTCGCCGCCAACCATCGGCAATACCTCGTCGGTTTCGGCGGATGGCTCGCATCCCTCGCGCGCCAGTACGACAATCACCGCCAATTCGAGAGCTGGCCGTCGACGGTCGGAATCGTCGTCGCCTTCATGGCGGTTGGAATGCGCGGCGCCGCGTCGCGAGGCCCGAACGGCGGTCCCCATCCCGCGGCGCGCGCGGCGATCGCGAGCGGCCTGGCCGTGATCGCCGCGTGGCTCGGCGCCGTCGCGGTCGTCGGCATTCTGTGCGTCGGGTTTCTGGCCCGCGCGATCGGTCGCGCGCGGTTGCGCGTCCGGCGCGGGGCCGAATTCGCGTCCTCAAGAGACGTCGATCGGGCGGACGACGCGGCCGAAACCGAGCCCTCGATGCTCGCCATCGGCCTGTTGACCGCTTGGGTGGCGGGCCTCTTCGTCGCGACGCCCTTCTATCATGCCTACCCCCGACTCACTTTGCCTTGGCTCTGCGGCGCATGGCTCGGCGCCGCCCGCGCGATGCGCGACCTGGATCGGTGGTGCGGCCGGGTTTCGATCGCCGGACGTCTCCGCGCACCGCTCGTTACCGCGTGTGTGGCGAGCTCATTCGCATTCACCGCGTTGGCCGCGTTCCGGCTCGCCGATACGACCGTCCGGGCCTGGGAACCGCGAGACGGCATGCGTCGGATCGCGGCGGCGGTTGCCGATCGAATGGCCGAGCGGTCGGGAGGCCGAATGGAGTCGTGCGTGGTCATGGTATGCGGGGAACCGGCGCTGGCGTTCCATCTCAACGGCGCGTCGGGACCGACCGTTCTCGCGGTCGGCGACCTATCGATTGTTGATCGCATGCCGCGCGGCGCGGCGCGGCGCGTCTTCCTGGTCACCGGCCCGAATGCCGAGCGCATGGACGAGGTGCGCCGCGCGCTGGCCGCGCCGTCCGATCGTATCGAGTGGATCGCCGACTATGCGTATGCGCCGAGCATGCTGGTTCAGCGGAACCTCGCGCCGCGGAGTGATTCGGACGCGGCGGCCGAGCGGGTTCGCCTGTTCGCCATCCGCTAGTCGACGAGGTAACCGGCGGCGAGCTCGCGGAACGCGTCGAGCTGCGCGTCGCGCCACGAGGCGTCGCGACCCAGTTCGTCCGCCAGAACGGCGGCGACCTCGGGCGCTGCCTCCATCGCGGCGCGCGCGTCGAGGATCAACGAACGCGTTCGCCTCGACAGGATGTCCTCGACCGTCCGCGCCATTTCGCATCGCGCGGCCCAGGCGACGTCGGCCCGCGTGCACGCCAATCGATCGTGGATCGGTCGCGCCCATGCGCCGCCCTCCGTGATGCGCGAATCGACGACCGATCGATCGCGGTCGGGGATCGGCATCGCGCGCGTTCGGCACGGGATTGGGGGAAGGTCGCCCACGCGCGCCGCGCGATCGATCGTCTCTTCCGCCATCTGTCGGTAGGTCGTCCATTTGCCGCCGATGATCGTGACCAGCCCTCCGGACGAGACCTCGATGTGATGGTCGCGCGCGAGCCGCGACGTCGCGAGCCCGCTCGCCGATCGAAACAGGGGTCGGATTCCCGCGAATGCCGATCGGATCGCCGACCGATCGGGAACCTCTTGGAAATAAAGGCGCATGTGGTCGAGCAGGAAATCGATTTCGGCCGACGCGGGGCGCGGTTCGAGTTCCGGGCGGTCGGTCGGCTCGTCGGTCGTTCCGACGAGGACCGACCCGAGCCAGGGAATCACAAAGAGGACTCGGCCGTCGCGTGTCCGTGGAATCAGAACGGCCGATTCGCCCGGCAAGAACGCGGCGTCGAGCACGATATGGGTGCCTTGGCTGTAGGCGAGCCGGCCGGGCGCGCTCGGCGACTCCAGCGAACGAACGCGATCGGCGAAGATGCCCGACGCGTTCACGACCGCCTTGGCGCGAATCGTCCATTCGCGGTCCGTTTCCACGTCCCGCGCGACGGCTCCGCGCACCGTCCCGCCTTCGATGAGGAGCCGCTCGGCGCGGACGTAGTTGACGACGGCGGCGCGCTGCTCCCAAGCCGCCGCCGCCAGGCGAACGGCGAGCCTCGCGTCATCGAATTGGGCGTCATGATAGACCACGCTTCCGCGAAGGTCTCGCGCGCGGAGGCTCGGGACGCGTTGGAGAGTCGCATCGCGGCCGAGGACGCGGGTTCCCCCGGCCGCTCGGTCCCGGGCCAACCCGTCGTAGGCGAGGACACCCGTTCCGTAATAGGCCCGCTCCCAAAGCGATCGGCATGGGATCAGGAATGTCCGCGGCCGCACCAGATGGGGCGCGTTGATGAGCAACCGGCGGCGTTCGCGCAGCGCGTCGCGCACGAGTCGCCAGTTGCCTTGTTCGAGGTAGCGCAGGCCGCCGTGGATCAACTTCGTGCTGCGGCTCGACGTGCCCTTCGCGAAATCGCTTTGCTCGATCAGCGCCGTGCGATATCCGCGCGACGCGGCGTCGAGCGCGCATCCGAGTCCGGTGGCGCCGCCGCCGATGATCAGAAGGTCCCAAGTCGTCCGCCCGGTCAAGGCGGCGAGTGCCTGCTGCCGATCCATGCGATGGAGTCCTCCAAGAGCCCCCTATGGTTGCCGCTGCGCGGCGTCTGGTAAACCCGCCCCACATCGCGCACATTGGTCGCATGAAGACCATCGCGCGCGTCGAGACGACAGTCGTTGACTACGAGATCGTCGGCTCATTCAGGTTTTTCGCGGGGCCGGCCGGTCGAGCCCGCCGATCGACGGTCGTTGTGAACGTGACAAGCGACGATGGGCGGGTCGGATGGGGGCAATGCGTGCCATCGCCGACCTGGAGTTACGAGACGGTCGATTCGGTCAAGACGACGATCGACCGGTATCTGGCGCCCGCGATCGTTGGCCGCGATCTGGACGACACGGAGGGCATATGGCGGGCCATGCACCGCGCGATCGCGCCGTCGTTTTCGACGGGCCAGCCGATCTGCAAGGCGGGCATTGATCTCGCGTTGACCGACTTGACGCTCGCGTCGCGCGGCTTGTCCGTGGCCCAGTCCTGGGGCCGCGGATCGTCCGAATCGATCCGGATGAGCTGGACGATCGATGTTCGCGACCCCGATGAACTCGACGAGCAGGTGGACGAGGCCGAGCGGCGGGGTTACCGCGATTTCAATCTGAAAGTCGGCGCGGACCCGCGATGGGATGTCGACCTGTGCCGGCGATTGCGGGCGATCCGGCCCGATGCGTTCGTCTGGGCGGACGCGAACGGAGGCTACGACCTCGATACGGCGCTCGACGTCGTTCGCTCGATGGCCGACCTGGGGATCGCGGCCCTGGAACAACCCGTGCCCGCGAATCGGTTGTCGTGGTATGGCCGTTTGTGCGCGCGGCGCACGCTGCCCATCCTGATGGATGAGGCGATCGTGTCGGTTGTGGATCTCGAGGAGTTCCATCGGCTTGGGCTCCTTGACGGAGTCGCCATGAAGGTCTCGCGATGCGGCGGGTTGAGCGAGTCGCGGAGGATCTTGGACTATGTCGAGCGCGCCGGGTTGCTGTTTTTCGCGAGCGGACTGACCGATCCGGATCTGTCGCTCGCCGCTTCGCTCCACCTGTTCGCCGCGTATGGCCTGGAACGACCCGCCGCGCTCAACGGACCGCAGTTCCTCGCGGGGAGCATTCTCGAGGACCCGATCCGCATCGAAGGCGATCGGGCTCTTGTGCCGTCCGGCGCCGGATTGGGAGTCCGCGTCGACGCCCGGCGTCTGGAAGGTCGATCGGGCGTGCCGTGAACGGGCCGCCGATATTGCGCCGCCGGCGCTGGTTTCCGCGAATGCCGGCCGTATACTCATACTCGGTTCGTCGCGGGGCTTGTCCATCTTGTGCACGGGGAGTCGGATCCATGGCCTTGTCGTGTTCCCGTCCGGCGCTCGAACGGCGTGTGTTCGTTTGGATCGTGGCGGGACTGGCGTTTGCGGCCCTTCCTCACTCGCCGCGCGCGATCGCATTCGACGATCCACCGCGTCCGGAGCTGGCCGTGCCCGCGACCGAGGACTTCGAGTTCGGCGCGGCGCACGACCCCGATCGATGGACCCGCGCGTCGTGGGCGGAACTGGTTCCGCGCGAGCCCGGCAAGGCGCCTCGGACGCGCGTCAAAATGCTCCATTCGCCGACCGGTCTGTATGTGCTCTTCGACGCCGATGATCAAAAACTGACCGCGACCATGCGCGAGGATTACGCGCAGCTCTGGCGCGAGGACGTACTCGAAGTCTTCTTATGGCCGGATGAGCGGCACCCGGTCTATTTCGAATATGAGATTTCGCCGCTCGGTTTCGAGTTGCCGCTGCTGGTCCCGAACCTCGATGGACAATTCGTGGGATGGATTCCCTGGGAATACCGAGGCGCGCGAAAGGTCCGGAAAGCCGTCCGGGTACGGGGTGGCGAAGGCGTATCGGGGGCATCGATCGAGGGTTGGGGCGCAGAGCTGTTCATCCCCTACGCGCTCTTGGCCCCGATGCACAACATGCCTCCCAAGCCGGGCTCCAAGTGGCGCGCGAATTTCTACCGGATGGACTACGACGTGTCGCCGTCACGGTCGTGGGATTGGGCGCGGGTCGGCGGGACATTCCATGAGTTCAAGAAATTCGGAACGATTCGGTTCGAATGAACCGGCCGGGAGCTCAGCGTGGCTCACCAAAGTCGCTCGCCTCTCCGAGGCGAGTTCCCTTTCCCCCGAACCTCTGCGGCTCACCAAAGTCGCTCGCCTCTCCGAGGCGAGTTCCCTTTCCCCCGAACCTCTGCGGCTCACCAAAGTCGCTCGCCTCTCCGAGGCGAGTTCCCTTTCCCCTGAACCTCTGCGGCTCGCCAAAGTCGCTCGCCTCTCCGAGGCGAGTTCCCTGGAGAGGCGTGCGACAAACTCCCCCAGCCATTTCTTTTCGTGGAGTCGAACAAGATGCACCGTTTGATTCGATGCCGATTCGCCGCTCGGTCCCTCACCGTCGGAGCGCGCCTCGTCGCGGCGTTTGCGGCCGCCATGCCCGTCGTACGCGTTGCGGCGCAGGATATCCGCGATCTGAAGTTGGGAGATTGGGAACCGCGTTCGATGATGGTGACGAAGGTCACGGAGGTTCCGAAACCCGCGTTTCCCGTAGTCGACGTGCACAACCACCTGGGCGGCGGCGCCGCGTTTCTGACGGCCGATCGCGTGGCGGCCTATTTGCGGGTGATGGACGACACGGGGGTCCAGACGGTTGTGAATCTGGACGGAGGCTGGGGTGATCGGCTGGACGAGACGCTCGCCGCCCTCGACCGGGCCCATCCCGGCCGATTCCTGACGTTCGCCTTGCTCGACTTCGAGGGGATCGACGATCCCGGCTGGACCGACCGGGAGGCGGCTCGGCTTCGAGCCGGTTTCGCGGCGGGGGCCAAGGGTCTCAAGCTCCACAAGAGCCTCGGTCTTTCCTACCGGTACGCCGACGGCAAGCTGATGCCCGTCGACGACCCGAAGCTCGATCCGATCTGGGACCTATGCGCCGAGTTCAACAGGCCCGTGATGATCCACACGAGCGATCCGGCGGCCTTCTTCACGCCCCTCGATCGGTTCAACGAGCGGTGGCACGAACTGAATTCGCACCCGAACTGGCTCTTCCATGGTGACAAGTTTCCGTCACGGCAGGCGTTGCACGAGCAGCGCAACCGGGCGATCGCGAAACACCCGCGTACGACGTTCGTCTGCGCGCATTTCGGCAACAATCCCGAGGACCTCGCGACCGTCGGAAAATGGCTCGACACCTACCCGAACCTCTTCATCGATCTTGACGCGCGGATCTCCGAACTGGGCCGCCAGCCGTACAGTGCGCGGCGATTCCTGATGAAGTACCAGGACCGGATCCTGTTTGGGACCGACACGACGCCCCGCGCCGAGGCGTATCGGATCTACTATCGGTTCCTCGAGACGGACGACGAGTATTTCGATGCGGCGGCTTCGCACCATCGCCAGGGGTTTTGGAACATCTACGGGGTCTTCCTGCCGCCCGACGTATTGAAGAAGGTCTATCAGGACAACGCGAAACGCATCCTATACGGCCTTCCCGCCGAGTAACGGTCGGTTGGCCGCGCGGTCGGCGACGCGTCCGGCGCGCGATTCCGGACGATTCCGTTGACCGGGCCGGCTCGGTTCGTTTCCCATCTATTCGAGGCCCATGGCGCCGGCCGGAGGCAATTGCACGCCGCCGATGTTGCCCAATCGGGACGAGGGAAGGAACCGGGGCTCGATCGCGAAGACGAGTCCCACGTTGTCACGGCCTTCGTCGATGTTGAGTCCGAGTCGCACCAATGCCGATTCGCCGATCCGGGTCAGGGCCACGGTCTGGCCGATATTCCCGGTCGGGCCCAGATCGAACGACGCGCCGGCCGAGAGAATCCACTTTTCGCTCATTCGGTAGGCGAGCGTTCCGGAGAGGATGCTGCTGGTGATCGGTCCCTCGATCGAACGGTAGCCGACGTAAAGTTGTCCGATGCCGGGCCGGCTCGCGACGCCTCCGATCGAGATCGTCCGAAGGCCGTCGCGGAACGTGTCGGCGAAACCGTCGGAAAGCAATGTGAACCGATCGCCGAGATGCCATCGGAAGTCGTAGTTCAACAGGCCCGCCGTTTCCCCCGCGTTGTCGCGCGACGCATTGGGAAAGACCGTGCCTTCCACGTCAAACACGATCCAGTCGATGATCCGTTCGCGCCCGGGCATGCCCCGTTTGGTCTGCCAGCGCTGGCGCACGGCGAATCGTCCGGCGGCGAGATCATCCGCGATCTCGGCCGAAGGTCCCGTGACCCACGATTGCACGCCGCTCCGCAACGCGAAATACCGCTCATCGAACAGGTCGGGCGTGTTGCCGCCGGGAACGCCTCCGAACGTATCAAAGAAGAACCGGCGTCGGAAGAACTCTGTCGCGTCGTCATCGATCGCGTCGTAGAGCGGGAATCGTTCGAGGTCGCGGCTCGCATCCGCGACGTACAGATCGCTTTCGAACGAGATCTTGTGCGCGATCCCGTTCACGTTGAGCAGCTCGCTCTGCACATCGGGACGAATGCTCCAAACGGGCACGCTGGTTCGAACGCCGGCTTGGCCGAAGAGTCGGCCGAGCGAGTCGCCGTCCAGAACTTCGCCCCAATAGGCCCCTTCCCCCATCGCGTAGGGAACGATCTTGAAGGGGCCAAGGGCGAGCGGCATGCTGACCTCGTGGCGGGTCGCCGTGCGGATGCCCTCGCGGTCCGCCTCCCAGGCAAGCGGGTCGAATTTGGCCGCGTCGATCGGATTGACCGGGGCCGTCGCCGGCCGCAAATGGCCGTATCCGACGTGCGAATGCGCGTGCCAGGAGAACCAGTCGCCCAACAGGGATTGCCCGATCAGGTAATGGTCCAGCCGCGGAAGCCACTCGGTCTGCGTGAAGAACTCGTTCACGCGGACGTCCGCCGTAACGCTCCAATCCTGGTTCCCAAGAAACTGTTTCCACTCGACGCCCGTTGCCTGATCCTTGAACTGATCCCACTCCTGCTGGAAGTACTGTTCGAGGAAGTTGCGGTCGCTGATCCAGCCGGCCTCGGCCGTCAGTTGCCATCCGTTGAGCGATCGCTGGCGGTGCTGCCACAGCAGCCGACCCCGATAGTCCTCCTCGGGAACGAGTTCGCGCCGATCGCGACCCAGACGGTCGACTCCGTCGTCCTTGATGGCCCAGGCGTCGAGCATACCTTGGGCCGGCGTTGGAAAGCCGAAGACCGTTTCGCGTTCGTACGTGAAGTGCGTTCCGATCGCCGGCCCGCGTTCGGTGAGCAAATCGGTCGAGAGGTTCCACTTGGTTCCGTCGAGCCGGTTCTCCGCGCCAAAGACCTGATAGGCGTCGAAGTCGACGAGGACCTGCGTGCCGAAGACGCTGTCGTTCTTGATCTTGAATCCCGTCACGTAGTACGACGGATCGCGCAGGTCGGTCGCCATGACGGGCCAATAGAAAACGGGTACCGAAGCGACATACACGAAGTTGTTTCGGCTCGTCGCGAGCAGTTCGTCGCGAGTCGCCATTTCACCGGTCATCGGATCGCGAGCGGGCAGTCCCGACGCGGGATCGATCACGGGCCTCTGCGAATCCTCGAACGTCAACTCCTGCGATTGGAGCCAATATCGAGGATGTCCCATGCGGCTCGATGTGATCGCCGCGCCGTACGCCGCGAAGTGCGCTCGGTCGCGCTGCCGCAGAACATCGGCCTTCAACCGCACAAGGCCTTCGTAGTCCTGAACGGGAGTCAGGACCTCGGCGTTCAACACGACGCCCGACTCCCGCTTCACGTCATAGTACATCCGATCGGCGTAGATGACGCGCCGCCCCTGCCGGAAGATGATGTTGCCTTCCAGATAGAACTCGATCGGCAATTGGCTCGCGTCGGCCTGAGGCTGATCCGGCGCCTCGCCGAAGAGGTTCATTCCCGCGACGTTGGATGTCCAGGCGACGACATTGTCCGCCTGGAGTTCGATGCGGCCCAGGTCGAGCGTTCCGATGTCGGGAACATCTTCGACGAGCGCCCCTTCGATCACGACGCTGACGCCGCGCGACGCGACCAGGATCGTCTCATTCGCCTGCGCGTTGTGGAATGTGTCGAACTGAAGTTCGGACCCGTTGCGGGGCAGCAGCCGGACGCGGCTTCCTCGAAAGGTCGGACGACTTTCTCCCTCGGCCTGGACGAACGATGCGGCGACCGTCCGTCCCGACTCGCGCCGCGCCATGCCCCGTTCAAACCAATCGGCCTTGATCTCCGGCTCCCCTTCCACCGTCGGCGCATGGATCGTCACATCGTCAAACGTATGGAATCGGCCGAGCCACGACGCATCGACGAGCGTTTGGGCCCGCGGATCGGTGGTCCGATGCGCGTCGCCTCGCGTGCCGAATTGGACCAACACATTCCCTTCGACATAGACGAGGGCCTTGATCGGATACGAGCTTGTGCGCGACGCGCGGTCGACCCATATTACGGCCCGTTCGCTCTCGGCGCGGACATCGCCCTGGCGCATGCGGCAAACGCCGTCGAGAACCCAAACGTCGTAAAGGCCCTGCTTCCAGTGGCGCGCCTGCCGCGCACTCACGACCAGCGCGTCGCGCGGGTCGCCGAGCGGCAACTCCAGGTCGGCGGCGACAACCGGGGACGCCGTGCCAGTGATCACGAGGAACAGGAAGAGTACGAACCGCGTCCGTCGCGTTCGGCTCGCACCACATCGCGATCGAGCGGTCGCGCACCGCGAGCCCATGCGCCGTGCTCCGGCGCGCCGAGGTCCGGGCGCTGGCGATGCGTCGTTCAGTGTGGCGTCCTTGCCTCGTGCGTCCGCGAGGTCCCGCGTTCGGTCCCGAGGAACGCAAGTCGAATCGTCATCGAAACTTCCACAGCCCGCGCGCGGCGGGTCGCGAATTATAGGAATGGCCGGAAATCACCGCAAGCCGGGTCTTGACCCTCCGTTTGAGATGCAACGCATTGCGGCGCAAACACTTGCGTCGGAGCGGCCATTCGGAGGCCGGGCCCGGCCGACCGAAGTCCCCGTTCGCGGCGAAAATCGAGGGCCGGTCAGCATCGATGACCTTCAACACCTTTTGCTCCCCGGTAGCGCGATCACGACGTATGACGCCCCACGGCTTGGCGCCTAGTGCCCGCGGTTCGCGGGGCCATTTGGAAGTGAAGACGGACTCGCGCGGAGGCGAGGAAGGACGGTTGGCGCCCGCGGCGACGCGCACGACAATGCGGGCCGTTCGTTTGGCCGAACAAACGCGTTGACCCGTCTGACTTGCGGCGTGAGGCTCGTCATGGCAACAACGTCCGGGACCGAACAGGAAGCCCGCGAACGCGCATCGACGGGGCAACGGGTCGGCGATCGGAACCAAGAGTTGACGCGCCGCCGGTGGCTCGTCGGCGCCGCGGCCGCGGGTCTGGCGGCGAACCGATTGGGTGCCCTCGCCGCCGCGCAGCCGACCGACGTGAGCTGGCTCGCGGACGCGCAGCGGCGCCCCGATCCGCTCCCCGGGAACATCCTGAAGCTCGCGCCGATCGTGGATGACCGAGGCGAGGCGATCACGTCGCTGGAGCCGTGGCGGCAGCGCCGCGGCACGTTGCGGAAGGAATGGCTCGATGTCCTCGGCCCGCTGGCCAGTCGGCGGATCCCCGTGCCCGTGTTGAAGACGTTGGCGGAGGACCGGGTCGAAGGCGTGGTCCGGCGCTTGGTGTCGTATGAAATCGAGCCGGGCGTGACGACCGAGGCGTTCATTCTGGAGCCCGGGCAGGACCGGGGACCGCGCGCGGGAGTCGCCGTGTTCCACTCGACGGTGGACGCGTCGATTCGCCAACCGGCGGGCGTCGAGGGCGCGCCGGAAAAAGCGTTCGGGTTGCGGCTGGCCAAGCGAGGTTGCACGACCATCTGCCCGCGGAACTTCTTGTGGCCGGATAATCACCACATCTCCGCCAACGAGGAAACGCGGACGTTCCAAGGCCGACATCCCGACAGTCTGGGCATGGCCAAGATGCTGTACGACGCCATCGTGGCCGTGGACATTTTGTTGAGCCTGCCGCGCGTCGATCCCAAGCGGATCGGCGCGGTGGGGCATTCGCTGGGCGCGAAGGAAGTGCTGTATCTTGCGGCGTTCGACGAACGCGTGCGCGTGACGGTCAGCAGCGAGGGCGGGATCGGATTGCCGTTCACGAATTGGGACGCGCCCTGGTATCTCGGACCGCAAGTGAAGTCGGGGTCGTTTGGCCGCGAGCACCATCAGCTCCTGGCGCTGGCGGCTCCGCGACCCTTCCTGCTCGTGGGCGGCGGGTCGGCCGACGGCGACCCAAGCTGGCCGTTCATCGAGGCGGCTCTGCCGATCTACCGGCTGTACGGCGAACCGCCCCGGCTCGCCCTCTTCAACCATCGGCAAGGCCACGCCGTTCCGCCGATCGCCGAACAGCGGATCGACGAGTGGTTGAGCACGTATCTCGAACGGTAGTCGGTCGACAAGCCCCAAGACCTCCGAGCGCGGCGGCGAGCGCGATCACGGGTTCGAACGGCGCCCGCATCCGCGCGTTGGTCCAGTAGAGGCTGTGGACGGAGACGAGCACGAGGCCGAGCGCCCATGCGGGACCCCACGCCGACCAGGCTTGGCTTCGACCGCGCAGCGCGAACAGGCCTCGGATCGCCATCGCGAATTGAAGGACATACCACGCTGCGATCCCCGCGCGAATCGGAACGGACGACCATCGCCCTTCGACGGCTCTCGGCATCGGGTTCCAAAGCTCGACCTCGCGCCGCGCGGCGCTCCAGACGGCCATGGCGGGCCGCCGAGCCATCGTCGTCCAAGCCAGGCGGCTGTGGGCTCGGTCGAGCTCGGCGTCATTCGAGCCGTAATCGCGTTCCAGACGACGGACGAGCGGATCGAGCGACGATGCGTCCCAGCTATTTTCGTCGCGCGCCGCAAGATGGTCGTAGAACGAATCGTTGTTGGCAAGCAGCAGCGTGTAGCCGCCGTGCGTGGTGGTCGCGATGAACTCCCCGAACCGAGCGGCGTTGCGGATCCACCAGGGCGCCATCACGATCAGGAATCCGATCGCGGCGGGCCCAACGCGCCGGATGCGCATGCGCCATGACGCGGCGGAATCCCCGAACGCCATCCAAACAAACACGCAAGGGACCCATGCCAGAAATGTCGGACGGCACAGAACGCCGAGCGCGAGGGCCGCGCCGAGCGGAATGGCCGAGCGGACTCGAGGTCGTCGGCGCCAAGCGTCGGCGAGTAAGAGGACCGCGACGACCAACGCGGTCGCCAGCGTTTCCGTCATCACGAGTACCGACTGGTTGATCAGGAGGGGATCGACGGCGACCAGGATCCCGGCGCATGTGGCCGCGCGGGTCGATCCGATCCATCGGCTCGCGAGGACCCACGTTCCGCCGGCGGCGAATGCTCCCAACGCGATGTGAAGCCCGCCGACCGCCGCGCGGGAAACTCGGCCATCGACGGCCATCAGCGACAGGGTCAACGGATAGAGCGGCGGACGGTAGGCGGTCGGTCGATCGGCGGCGAATCCAAACGTGCCGAATCGCGCGATCTGTTCCGCGAGCACGGCATAGGAATCCGGATCCTCGTCGAGCCGGTTCCGGAGCAGGCCGATCGCGGCGGACCGAATCGCGATGGCGACGAGCAACGTCGCCAGAAAACAGCAAAGCGCGGTCCGGCCGTGGAATGCGTCAGTCATGGCGATTGAGGGCGCGCCGTCGAGCGAATGGGTGCCGCACCACTTCCAACGGGTCCCGATCCTGTCCTACACTTCGTTGGCCCGCGGTTTCGGCGGACGGGTCGCATCGCGCCATCATAGTCGAGCGGGCCCGATGGGAGAACGTGACGCATTCATGGCGAAATCGGCGACGGAATCGGGAACGCCTTCGCGGCCCGCTGACGATCGGCGACCGCCCTTGGGAACGCGCGTCGACGTGTCCGAAGACTCGACCGTTTGCGGGCGGATCGCGGGGTTTCTGGTGCGCGCGCGTTGGCCGCTCTTCGCCGGCGCGCTCGTGGTCGCGGCGGCCGCGTGGCCGATCTCGCGCCGGCTCGAATTCGATCGATCGATCGACAACATGTTCTCGCCGACGGAACGGATTCTCCAGGATTTCCATCGATTCCGCGATCGGTTCGGCGGCGATCAGATCCTCCTGATCGTGTACGAGGACGCGAGGCTCTTCGCGCCGGAAGGCGACGGGCTCCGGCGCTGCCGGGACGCGACCCGCGCCGCGCGCCGCGTTCCCGGCGTTCTCGCGGTACTCAGCCCCTCGGTGCTCGACACGCTGCTCAAGGGACTCGGCACGTCGATGGTCGACGCCACGAGCCGGTTGGCGCGGCGATTTCGTGGGTTGTTCGAGGGCTATACGCACGGCGCCGACGGAAAAGTCGCGTCCGTCGTCTGTATTCTCGATGAGAAGTTCGTCAACGAACACGGTACGGCGGGCACGATCGACGGGTTGCGGTCGATCGCCGCGGGCCTCGACGCCGGAGTGCTTGTAGGTGAACCGGTGATGGTCCACGACAGCTTCGAGTACGTCGAGGAGGACGCGCGCCGGCTCAGTTGGGTTTCGACATGTCTCCTCGGAGCGACGATTCTCGCCGTCTTGCGGAGTGCCCGGTGGGCGCTGGTCGCGCTCGCCGTCGTGCATTGGACCCTTCTGGCAACGGAGGCCGTTCTCCACAGCTCGGGTCTGCGTTTGAGCATGGTCAGCTCGATGTTGACCGCGGTCGTGACGGTGATCGGCGTCGCGACCGTGATGCACGTGGCGATCGGGTTCCGGGACCGCCGACAGCTCGGCGCCGCGCCGGCCGACGCGTTGCGGTGCGCGATCGGCCGTCTCGCGACGCCGATCTTCTGGGCCTGCGTGACGGACGCCGCGGGTTTCCTCGCGCTGCTCGCGGCCCGCGCGGGGCCGATCCGCGACTTCGGTCTGATGATGGCGTGCGGCTCGATGATCGTCCTCCTGGCCTCGGCCCTGTTGATTCCCGCGATGGCACTCGTGGGGCACGCCTCCGCGCCGGCCCGCGGTCCTTCGGCCGCGTCCCGCCTCGACCGCGCGCTCGGCGCCCTGTTCGACTTGGTTCAGCGGCGAGCGGGCTGGGTTGCGGCGTGCGTCCTTGCCGCGGTCGCGGTGTCGGTGATCGGCGGCGCGCGGCTCGATGTGGAAACCGACTTCACGCGGAATTTCCGGAGCGGGAGTCCGATCGCGCGCGCGTACGCGTTTGTCGAGGACCGTCTTGGCGGCGCCGGCGCGTGGGACATCATGGTGCCAGCCCCCGAAGTTCTCGACGCCGCGTACATCGATCGGTTGCTCGCCTTGCAGGAACGGATCCGAGCCCTCCGCGATCCGCGGACCGGCGAGCCCGCGCTCGGCAGCGTCTTGAGCCTCGCCGACGCGATCGACGCGGGCTCGCTCCATCCGTTCCTCGCGGCAATGCCGCCCGAATTGCGCGCCCGCGGACTCCGCGCCGTCATGCCCGACTTCCTCCAAGCGCTGCGCGGCGAGGACCCGGAAACGGGATCGCCATGGATGCGCGTCATGCTCCGAGCGTACGATCGGCGAGACGCCGAAACGAAACGCTGGTTGATCGCCGAGGTGGAACGGATCGTCGGCGAGACGTTTCCCGAGGGCGAGGACGACGGCCGAGCCGCCGTCACGGGATTCTACGTCCTGTTGACGCATCTCGTCGCGGGCATGCTGCGCGATCAATGGCGGTGTTTCGCCGCCGCGGTCGTCGGAGTCGGCGCCGTGATGACGATCGCGTTGCGCTCGGTCCGCGGCGCGCTCGCCGCCCTCGTCACGAACGGATTACCGATCGTCATCGCGCTCGGAGCCGTCGGCTGGGCCGGCATGAAGCTCAACATGGGCGCCGCCATGATGGCCGCCGTGTCGCTTGGACTGTCGGTCGACAGCTCATTGCATTATCTCGATGCGTTCGAGCGGGAGTGGCGGAAGGAGCGGGACCGCGTGAGGGCCTTGGCGGTGGCCCAGCGCACGGTCGGCAGGGCCCTTGTGTTCGCGACCATCGCGCTGGCGATCGGTTTCGCGACGCTCGGCGCAAGCGACTTCGCGCCGACCGTCTCGTTCGGAGGACTCGCAGCCGCCACGCTCGTCGGCGGCCTGCTCGGCAACCTCACGCTGCTTCCCCTGCTCCTCCTGTTCATCCATCGAGGCCCGGCGCACGCCCCGATTCCGGGGACGTCGCCCATTCGCCGCGAAACGTGACGGAAACGGCGTACGACGCCCACGCCCTTCCCGCCGCCGAGCTTGCTCGACGGCGGCGGGAGGAGGGCGGCGGTATGCCTTCCCCTCCTACTGGCCAAGCCCGAACAGGATGATGTTGACGCCGAGCCGGGCGGCGTCCGCCTTGATGTAGCCCTTGCATTCGAGCGACGGCTGGTTCTCGAGAGCGCAGCTCAGATCGAGGGGCGAGAGGATGACGGCGAGACGTCCGTCGACGTCGAGCCCTTCGAGGATCGGCGTTTGCTGGACGAGGTCGGCCTCGAGCGGCCGGCCTTCCGCGCGGGTCTGGGGGTCGCGGACCGTCACGCGTTCGACCGCGAATCCCCGGTATTCCCGCGTGTAGATCGGATGGTCGGCCGGCAACGTCGCGAAGGCCGTTCCGGGAAAAAGGGCCTCGAATTCACGCCGCGCGGCGGTCGCGAACTGCGGGCTCGCGCAGATCGCGTCCCCGAATACGAAACCTCCCCGACGGATGTACTCGGCGATCGCCTGCCGTTCCGCCTGCGTGAATCGGAAATCGCGCCTGCCGTGGAGGAACAGGATCGGATGGTCGTGGATGGCCAGATCGGTTGGAGCGAGCAAGCGGGTTTCGAGATTGACCGGAATCTCGGCCTGGTCCCGCACGACCATCAGGAGATTCGCGAGCGCATTGGGCGCGTCGTCGGCGCCGCCCGCGTGGCCGATCTTCGGGATCGCGAGCGTCCCGCGCTCGGGTCTCGGTTCGGCGCCTTGGGCCAGGATCCTGGGTTGGTCGAGTTTCTCCTTGAGTTCGCGATTGGTGGCGTAGGCGAGGATATTGCGTCCCACATCCAGCGCCGCGCGGATCCGCCGCTCGACATTCCCGGGCCTTGCCTCGCTCCGATCCGAACGCAGTTCCCAATAGCACGACAACGTCCGGTTCGTGAACACGATGCTCGTGCGGCAACAGGCATCCACGCCGTGGATCCAAAACCCCTCGGGGAGCGACTTGGGATCGACGCGCGTTTCGGCGTACCAGATCGGATGCTCGATGGGCAGCGCCCGCAGCTTCGCGTTCGGAATCAGTTCGCTCGCCAACCGCTCGAACGACTTGGCGAACGCCTCGCCTCGGCAGCCGTCCCCGTCGCACGCCTCGACCCACAGGAACCCACCCTGCCGAACATACTCCCTCAGGAGGGCGACGCGTTCCGCGGGCAAGTCGAGTGCCTGCGTGCCTCGCACGAAGAGCACCGGGGTTTCGGCCAAATCGTCGATCGAGGCGAGCTTGAGGCGGATCGTTTGCCACGCGAGGTCGCGTTTCCAGTTGACTTCCACGTCGCGGGTCAATTGATGGAGCGACGAAGGATGCCGATTCCAATCGGAGTCGGCGTCGTCCCGCCAATCCAGTTGCGAGATCAGGATGGGCCTTCGTCCCTTGCCGAGAAACAGGAGGGAGAAGGCGGTGGCGAGGACGGGATCGGACTCGAGAATACCCGATCCCCGCCACTGGCCGTTGAGCGAATCCTGGCGCGCGACGAGCAAGTCCGCGCCGGTGCGGTACCAATCGAGCCGATCCAGGAAGCGGCGCCCGCTGAGTCGTCCGACGCGTTCGACGCCGTAAAGGTAGTACAGGTGCCAGGCCTCTTGTCCGGGATTGGTCGCCATGCCATGACGGCCAAGCCACGCGATGGCCCGTTCGATATGGTCATCGCGGCGCGGCGAACCGCAACAGGCGACGCGCCCGTCCGCCCCGATGTCGGCCTCGCGCAGCCCGAGCCGATCGGCGCAGATGAGCAGTGAACCGGCGCCCGCGCATGTCATACTGCCGCTCGACGGTAGCGGCGTCGATTGCTCGAAATAGGCCCACGAACCGTCCTCGCGCTGGGTCCGTTCGAAATACGCGAGCGACAATTGCCAGACCGCCGGATTGATCGCCGCTCCGGCCCGTTCGGCCTCGTACAGGCCGAGCAGCGCGAACTGCGTGTTCGAATTATCGCCGCGACCTTCGCCCGTCGCGTAACCCCACATGCCCGCCGCCGGGCCTCCGCGGACTTGGGCCGATTCGAGCCAGCGCGCGTTGCGCGCGATCAGGAGGCGGTCCTTTTCCGGTTCGGCCGCGCAGAAGACCATCGTCTGCAGGGCCGTCGCATAGGTTCGGTTCGGCTCGCCGATCGCGCGAAGGTAGGTGAGCGCGGCTTGGATGTCTGGTGAGTCGACCGGCTCGCCCGACGTGAGCAGCGCGAGGACGCAGAGCGCCGTCAGGCCGCCGGGTTGCCCCGGATGTTCGGCCCATCCACCCGATGTCGCGTTCCTCTGCGTCTTCAAATACTCGCGGCCTCGCTGGAGCGCGCCGCGCACCTGTTCCGCCGACACGTCCCACGCGGCCGCGCGATGCGAACCGGCGATGCCGAGTCCAAACAGGAGGGCGAGCCCCAGGACGCCGGCGCGGCGCATTCGATTCCCCACGGCACGATCCTCGACTAAGCCTCGTCGCGGCCCTGCACGCCATCGTAGATTCGGACGCGGTGGTCGTCGAGTCGGGAACGTCGATTGCCGACATGCGCGACGACCCCTAGAATCACGTCGTCCGCCGACCGGACCGAGCGCGCCGGTCCGCCCGGGTTCCCGACGAAGTCCCCATCGCGCCGCGTTCCCGCGAACCCCGCAGGATGTTGAAATCGTGTCCACGAAGCAACGCAGTCTAGGCGACGTCTTGCAGGAGTTCAGCCACCATCGGCAGGTGATGCGGCAGGAACTCCAGCGCGTGATCGTCGGGCAGGACGATGTCATCGAACAGTTGTTCGCGGCGATCTTCACGCGCGGCCATTGCCTCCTCGAAGGCGTTCCCGGTCTCGCCAAGACGCTTATGGTCAGCACACTGGCGAGGATCCTCGATGTCGCGTTCAAGCGGATCCAATTCACGCCCGATCTGATGCCGAGCGACATCACGGGTACGAACGTGCTCGACGAGGACGAGCATGGACGGCGCGAGTTCCGATTCGTCGAGGGTCCCATCTTCACGAACATCCTGCTCGCCGATGAAATCAACCGGACGCCGCCCAAGACGCAGGCGGCCCTCTTGCAGGCGATGCAGGAGCGCGAGGTGACGGTCGGCCGGTCGACGTACGAACTGCCCGATCCGTTCTTCACGATCGCGACGCAGAACCCGATCGAGCAGGAGGGAACCTATCCGCTTCCCGAAGCGCAGCTCGACCGGTTCATGTTCAACATCAAGGTCGGTTATCCAAGCCGCGCGGAGGAGGAACAGATCCTCGCGCTCGGCGCGCGGAACGAGAAATCCGAGGTCCGCAAGGTGCTCACCGGCCGCGCGATCGTCAACATCCAGCGGCTCGTCGCGTCGGTGGCGGTGAGCGAGTACGTGGTGAAGTACGCGGCGCGCATCGTGCGGGCGACGCGTCCGAGGGACGAGACGGCGCCCGACTATGTTCGGGAGTTGGTCGACTGGGGAGCCGGGCCTCGGGCCGGCCAGTTCCTGATCGCGGGCGGAAAGGCGATCGCCGCCATGGAAGGCCGGTTCTCCGTCGCACTCGACGACCTGCGCAAGGTCGCCATCCCCGTGCTCCGCCACCGCATCAGCACGAATTTCCAGGCTCAGGCGGAGGGGATGACGACCGAGGACGTGGTCACGCGGATTCTGAAGGACGTGCCCGAACCCGAGATCCCCAAATTCGGCTCGCCGCCCGCGCCGCCTCCGATCCCCGTCGAACCGCCGCCTTGATGGAAGATCGCACCGGTCGAATGGCACCCGTCGAGAAATACCTGAGACCCTCGGTTATCCACCAGATCAAGCGGCTCGATCTGCGCGCGCGGTTCGTGGTGAAGGGGTTCCTGCAAGGTCTCCATCGCAGTCCGTTCCAGGGGTTCTCGGTCGAGTTCTCCGAGCACCGGAAATATGTCGCGGGGGACGATCCCAACGACATCGACTGGCTCGTCTTCGCGAAGACCGACAAGTACTACGTCAAGAAATTCGAAGCGGAAACCAACATCACGGGATACCTCGTGATGGATCGAAGCGAGTCGATGGCCTATACGTACCGTCAGGAATTGACGAAGTTCGATTACGCGATCTGCCTTGCGGCGGCCCTGTGCTACCTCATGATCCATCAGCAGGATCCGGTCGGCCTCTTGACGTTCGACGAGAAACTGCGGGCGGGCATTCCTCCCCGTTCCAAACGCGCGCAGCTTGGGCACCTGCTGTCGTTGCTCGCGAATCTGAAGCCGTCGGGTCGCACGGAAGTCGCGAAGTGCCTCGCGCAGGTCGCCGCCATGCTCCGGCATCGCAGCCTCGTGATGCTCTTCTCCGACTTGCTTTGCGATCTCGACGAAGTCATTCCCGCCCTGCATCGACTTCGGCATCGCGGGCACGATGTGATCCTGTTCCATATTCTGGACGAGGCGGAGGTCGCGTTTCCGTTTTCGGGCGTCGTCTCGCTCGAGGATCCCGAGTCGGGGGAATCGATGCGGGTGGACGCGGACCATTACCATGACGATTATCTCGCCGAAGTCGGCGCGTTCCGCGATCGGCTGAGGCGGGAATCGGCTCAAGCCGGAATCGACTACGTGCCGTTGGACACGAGCATGCCGTTCGATCGGGCATTGACCGAGTATTTGGTGAACCGCCGCGGGCAGTGTTGAAGAGACGTGTTGGAAGCGTCGAGCTTGTCGCTGGCGCGGCGGCGGCTTGCGGAAAACCGGGGAATGGATTGCCATGGCGTTTCTCAACGCCAGTCTGATGTTGGGTGGCCTGATGATCGCCGTGCCGATCATCCTGCATCTGACGATGCGTCCCAAGCCCCGGCGGCTCGTCTTCCCCGCGCTGCGCTTCGTCGCTCCGCGGCGCGACGCCAACAAACGCCGGCTGAACTGGAAGCGGTGGATGCTCTTGGCGCTCCGCTGCGCGGCGATCCTCCTCTTGGCCGCGGCCTTGGCGCGGCCGACGGCGGAGTCGCAACGGATCGGCTCGTGGTTCGCGGCGGGCGTTCTGGGCATCATGGGGCTGGCGGTCACGTCGATCGCGGGGCTCGCGTGGGCCCGCGGTCGGGGACGTTGGCTCATCGCCGGACTCGCCGGGCTCGCCCTGCTGGCGCTCGCCGCGGGCTCGGCGCTGGCCCTGTTCGCCGCTCGCCATGCGCCCTCGAACGTCGGCGGACAGAACGCGCCCGTCGCCGCCGTCCTCGTGTTCGAGACGGCGCCTCGCATGGACTACCGGATCGAAAACAAGAGCCGGATCGAGGCCGCCGCGGAAACGGCGCGCTGGATACTCGGCCAGCTCCCCGAAGGGAGCGAGGTCGGCGTCTTGGACTCGTCGGCGCGCACCGCGGCGTTCTCCGCCGACCCGTCCTCGGCCGCGGCGTCGATCGAACGGCTACAAGCCACCTTCGCGCCGCGGCCAACCGACGCGATCGTCGAGGACGCCCTGCGCCTCGTGAATTCAAGCCCCCTCGAACGCAAGGAACTCTATCTTTTCACCGACCTCAATCGACGCGTCTGGACGTCGACCGCGATGGCCGGATTGCGATCACGGTTCGACGAGGCCGACGAAGTCAACGTGTATGTGGTCGATGTCGGCGTCGAAGGGCCGACGAACGTCGCGATCGGCGATCTCACGTTGTCGAGCGATGTGCTTCCACGCGACGGCGAGCTCGTCGTGGAAACGGATCTGCGCGGCGAGGGGGTGTTGGATGAGCGGATCGTGGAGTTGTTGGTCGAGGACGTTGATCCGCGGAGGCCGGTCGTTCGGGACGGCAAGGTCCTGCTTCCGGAGGCGAAGCAGCGCGGCCGAGTGACCTGCGCGCCGACACCGAGCGAGCCGCGCCGGATCGAGTTCCGTGTGAAAGGCCTTTCGAGCGGCGTGCATCACGGACGGGTCCGGGTCCTCGGTCAGGACGGGCTCGCCGTGGACGATGAACGGCACTTCACGGTCGAAGTGCGCGAGGCGTGGCCGATTCTGTTGGCCGCGCCCCGCGACGCGTCGATGCGGTTCGTCGCCGAATCGCTGGCACCGTTCGACATGCGCGAGCAGGGAACGGCGCGGTTCGATTGCGTGCAAACACCGTTCGAGGATCTGGAAGACCGCCCGTTCTCCGATTACGCCGCGCTCGTTCTCCTGGATCCGCCGCCCCTGTCGGAGGCGTTGTGGCGCCGCGTCGGCGAGTACGCGCGGGGAGGCGGCGGAGTCGCCTTGTTCCTGGGAAGCCATGCGGGCGACGGCGCGGCGTTTCGAAACGACGCGGCCGAAGCCTTGCTGGCCGGCCGATGCGCGCGCCAAGTCCGCACGGGTGGTCGCGACGTCTTTCTCGCTCCGCATGAATACGCGCATCCCGTGACGGCCGTCTTCCGGGACATCGCGTCGAACGTGCCGTGGGCCGAGTTTCCCGTATTTCGCCATTGGGAACTCGCGCCCCTCGCGTCCGACACCCGCGTGATCCTCTACTACAACAACGGGCACGCGGCCGTGATCGAACGGCCGGTCGGCTCGGGACGGTCGATCACGGTGACGACGCCGTTCTCCGATACCGCGCGGCCCGCCGGCCGCGATCCGTGGAACGAATTGGCGTTCGGCGAAAACCCGTGGCCGCCCTTCATCCTCGTGAATGAACTCGTCCTGCATCTGGTCGGCCGGAGCGACACGCAGCTCAACTTCGTTTGCGGCAGGCCGGCCGCGCTGCCGGTGCGCGATCAGGTCGACCCCGATACGTTTCAGTTGTTTCCTCCGAGCGGTGACCCGTACGATGTCCGAGCCGCGGATCGGCGTTTCTCCGTTCCGTTCACCGAATTTCCCGGCGCGTACCGGATGAAGGGAAGCCGCGGCGGAATCGTGCTCCGCGGATTCTCGGCCAATCTGCCGGCGACGGAAAGCGAACTGGCGAGAGCCGAGCCGGGTGTGCTGGATGAGGTCATCGGAAAGGACCGTGCGCGCGCCCTGCGAGGCCGCGAACAGATCGAACGGGCTCAAGGCCGGCAGCGCGTGGGGCGCGAGTTCTATCCCTTCTTGATGCTTGTCGCCGCGGTCGTTCTCGGCTTGGAGCATACGATCGCCAATCGTTTCTACGGGCGCCGCGACGCGTAATGGGATTCCGCGGGCGGGATCGACCATCGGCGGCGGACGGCCAAGTCGGGTAGGATGTGGATCGAAGGGACAAGTCCGCCTGTTTCGCACACGGGGACGGACGGCGATTCGGCGGAGGCTCGACGCGCGAGGCGGATGGGTAATGGGTAGTTGGTCACTCCACCCCGTTTTCGGAAGCTATCTGGTCGTGGCCGGGTCGGCCGCCGGGCTGGCGGCCTTGTTGTGGCTGAGGCCCGCGTTCGGCTCGCTCACTCGGCGCCGCCGCGCCGCGCTGCTGGCCCTTCGCGGCGCGATGATCGGGCTGCTCGTGCTCGCCCTGCTGCGCCCCGCGCTCGTGCTCGACTCGACCGCGCGGCAGACTGCCTCGGTAATCGTGCTGTTCGACGCGAGCCGCAGCATGGGGCTTCCCGACGCGACGTCCGGCCGCAGCCGCTGGGACGCGCAGCTCGCCGCGCTGCGGTCCGCCGAAGGGCCGCTCGCCGAACTCGCCAAAGAGCTCGATGTCAAGGTCTACGCGTATGATCGCGGACTCCATCCGATCGCATGGACCGGTGGAACGCTCGGTTGGCCCGATCGCGCGGACGGAGTCGAAACCGATATCGGAACGTCCCTCGATCAAGCCGTGCGCCGCGAGATCGGCCGACGCGTGGCCGCGTGCTTCCTGTTCGGCGACGGGGTTCAAACCGCTTTCTATCCCGAGGTCGAGATCCATGAGGCGGGTCGCGAATTGGCAAGGCTCGGCGCGCCCCTCTTCGCGGTCCCCTTCGGCAAGGCGGGGGCCGAGGACCAGTCGCGCGATGTCGCGGTCGAGAGCCTTCCCGAACAGTACACGGTCTTCGCCAAGAACCAGTTGCAGGTGAAAGGAGTCGTCCGCGCGCGGGGGTTCGCGAATCAACCGATTCCCGCCGAACTCATCATCGAGTCCCGCGACGGCGGGCGCCGGGTGATCGGGCCGAAGGAGGTCGTTGTCCGAGAGGATGGTCAACAGGTCGCCGTCGTGTTCGATCATACACCCGAAACGCCGGGCCAATACAAAGTGACGCTCCGCGTTCCCGAGCAGCCGGGTGAACTGGTAACCAAGAACAACGCCTTGACGGCATTCCTCACCGTGCTCGAAGGCGGATTGAAGGTCGCCTACCTGTACGGAAGCCTGCTCGGCGAACAACGGGCCCTCCGATGGTCGCTCGAATCGTCGCCCGACATCGACATGAGGTATGTGTTCCTCGACCCGCGAAACCGCGCGCGGTGGCCGGACGATCTGGGAGGCCTGTTGCGGGATCCAGCGGTGGACGTGTTTCTGATCGAGAACGTCGACGCGTCGGCGTTCCGCAACGACGACTTATCGGCGCTCGCGAAATCGATCGAGAACGGGCGGGGGTTCATGATGATCGGGGGTCACCACAGTTTCGGGCCGGCCGGCTATTTCGCGACGCCCCTGAATGATCCGCTGCCGGTTGAATTGGGGAGGCTTGAGCGTCAGGACGCGAGTCCGTTGGCTCCGATCAGCGGCGACTTGCACTGGGATCCGCCGCAAGGCCTCGCGATGATTCCGACCGTTCCCCACCCAATCACTCGGCTGGCCGACGGAGGCGAGAACGACGCGGTGTGGCGGCGTCTTCCGCCGCTCACCGGCGCGAACCGTCTCCCGCGTATCAAGGCGGCCGCCCGCGTGCTCGCCGAAACGCCCGAACACGCGCCCCTTCTGGTGGCCGGCGAATACGGCCAGGGCCGAACACTCGCCTTCGCCGGCGACTCGACCCGCCGCTGGTGGCAACATGGGCACCAGGCGGAACACAAACGATTTTGGCGGCAAGCGATTTTATGGCTGGCGCGCCGCGAGGACGATCGGCGCGACCAGGTTTGGGTGCGCCTGCCACAGCGCAGGTATCCGCCGAACGCCGCGATGGTCGCCGAGGCCGGGGCGCGGTCTCCGTCCGGAGACCCGATCACCGACGCGTCCGTTTCGGCGACGCTCGCCGCGCCCGATGGAACACAGCGCGACGTGCGGTTCGCCAAGCGCGACGCGGATTGGCAATCCGAACTCGGCGGACTCACCGCGCCCGGCGATTACGAACTGCGCGTCACGGCGACCGCCGGCGGAAAGACGCTCGGCGAGGCGCGCGCCGTCTTTCAAATCGTCGACCAGGACCTCGAACTGACGGCGGCCGCCGCCGACCCCGACCAACTCGCCCGTCTCGCCGTGCTGACGCGCGATCTGGGCGGGCGCGTCGTCGCGCCCGAGGAGCTCGCCGCCCTGCTCGCCGAACTCAAGGCAAAACTCCCGGCCGACCGGCTCGAGATCCAGCGCCGATGGCGACTCGGCGATACGGCGTGGGACGCCTGGCTGTTCTTCCTTCTTGTCACCGGCCTGCTCAGCGCCGAATGGTACTTCCGCAAGCGATGGGGACTCGCCTAACGCCCGCCCGCGGCCATCGTCGCGGGACGCGTGGCCGTGTCGTTCGGGCGTCCATCCACGTTCCGGCGAACACGGCCACGGACGTTCATCTGTTCGGGCCGCCGGACGGGAGCGACCGCAGACGATCGAGGAAACCGGCGAGGTCACGGGGCCAGGGACAGGTGAAACGAAGGAACTCGCCTGTGCTCGGATGCTCGAATCCAAGCTCGGCCGCGTGCAAGCAAAGCCTCGGAGCGCCGCTCGTATCCCGGCGAGGCCGACCGTAGAGCGGTCGATCGTAGACCCGCTCGCCGCAAAGCGGGTGGCCAAGCTCCGACAGGTGGATGCGGATCTGGTGCGTTCGGCCCGTTTCGAGACGGCATTCGACGACCGTGTACTCGCCGATCGTCTCGATCGGCCGTACGTGCGTGACGGCGCGCCGTCCATGATGGGGAGCTTCGCCGGGAGCCGCGTTTCCCCTCCGACCGTCCCCTCGATCGCGCACCAGGATCGACTCGATCGTCCGCTCTTCGAGCTTGCCGGGCACGATCGCGAGGTAACGGCGATGCACCGAGTGTTGCCGGAACTGCCAACCGAGATGCCGTTCGGCCTTGCGCGTCCGCGCGAAGACGATCAACCCGGCCGTTTCCCGATCGAGTCGGTGGACGGGGAAGACGGGCGGGAACCCGCGCTCGGCTCGGCATCGCGGGTCGACCTTTCGAAGGACACGAGGCAGGATTTCCGCAAGGCTCGGCTGATGTTGGGGCCGGCGCGCGGTCCGCTCGTCGTCGTGCCGGTTCGTGTTGATGCCCGCCGGTTTGACGGCGACACAGACATGGTCGTCAAAAAACTCGATCCGGACGTCCGATTCGCCCGCCTCGCGGGGCGCGGCTTGGTCGAGCACCTTGACGACGTCGTTGGGGCCGAGCCTCCGCGTCTCGTCCGTGCAGACATTGCCGTTGAGCAGGACCCGGCGGGATTTGACAAGCTGCCGGATTTGCGACCACGAGGTTCCGTCGAGCCATCGGCGCAGACCGGCGGCGACCGTGTGCCGCACTTGGTCCGACTGCACATGAAAGACGCGCCGATCAGCCATGGACCGCCCATTCTCCGATTCCGATCACCGGGCCCCATTCTATCCGACCTGCGTTCGCCGCGAACCGAATCAAGGTCGCAATTGCGCGCGGTGGAGTCGGGCGAGTTCGGCGAGCGCCCGGGAACCGGCCCGAGCGGCCGATCGGGTCATCCGTTCGACGAGCTCGCCGTAGGCCGCGAGATCGGAGTGCCCGCAATCCCAGCCCGCCCCGTAATACGCGCGGTACGCGTCCCAGTGGCGGCCCTCGGCCTCCGCGAGCTCGCCCCGCTCGATCCAATACGCCCGGACTCGGGATCGCAGGGTCAACGGGTCGTTTTTCCAGAACAGGTCGAGATAGGGATCGTCCCGCTCGTCGTCGGTGAGGTGATCGCGGAGCGCGGCGAGCCGGGCGGCGGAGAATTTGCCGAATCCCTCGGGAAACCAGTGCGTGCGGAACCGGACCGCATCGTCGCAGAAGAGCGACGCGCGGACTCCGTTTCGGTACGCGCCGATCGCTCCGCGCGGATCGCCTCGACGCTCCGCCGCCCATCCCACGACGTCCCAGGCCCACCCCAGATCGTCACGATCGCCGATCACCCGCAGCGCTTCGCGTTCCGCGGCACCCCAATCCTGAGCGAGCAAGTTCTGTTCGGGCAGATCGAAATAGCGGCTGAGCTTCCCGCGCGCGGATTCGGGAACCAGCCTCGCATCGAAGAGCCAGCTCACGAAATCAGGCTCCCATGGAGTCGCGAGTTCCCGCGCGATGGCCGGGCGGCTTCGTTTCTTGAGCGGGCTTTCCAGGGACAACAGCATCAAGTCGCGCCGCGCGGCGGGTTCCGCGATGCGCGCGGCGAGGAGTTCGTGGAGCAGTTCGACGGCGAGCGACGGATCGATCCGATTGCCGTCGGCGTCCAATCCGATCGAATCCATCGGGAAACCACCGAAGAACGCCTTGTCGTCCCGCCAGAACGGCGTGATCCGTCGGGTCCGGTTCCGCAGCCAGGGCCATGCCCATTCGACCGCGCCGAAGACCTCCTCGCTCGGTCGGTCGGCCCGTTCGAGCTCGGGAAAACGGTGTCCGTGCAACAGGTGGAAGGCCGCGTCGTAGGTCAGCGCTTCGGCGAGCGTTCTGCCGTACGGAATCCAGTCGCCGCCCGCGTGGTTCCAATACGTGATTTCGGACACTTCACCCGCGAAACCGATCCGCAGGCAGAGCCAATCGCCGTAACCGTTCCCGATGAGCGGCAACGCGTCGGGAGGCATGAACCCGGACCAGATCGATCCGGCGGCGGGAGCGACCAATTGGTCGGCCGCCCGAGCGAACCGGAATTCGGCGCCGATGGGCGTCCGCCAGATCTCGCCGTCCAGCCACGACGCCAGATCGGGCGGAATTCGCAAGTGCAATGCGCGCGTCACGCACCGCGCCCAGTTCGCAGTCATGAAAACTCGCACGTCGATCCATACCCACCCGCGCGGATCGGTGGATCGCCTGTTTCAGTTCATCACGATTCGGCCACGGCCAAAGCGGCCATGGTCGGCAGGTCGCCCGCCTCGTCGAACGGCAACGGTCTTGGTTCGGTCAGCACTTCGATATCGGGCCGCGTCCGCGCTTCCTCGTAGTAGGCCTCGGAGCACTCCAATTCGATGATATCCAGCGTATTGCGGATCCAGATCAGCCGCGCGTCGCGGGCGGGCGTGAGACCGCATACCGACAACGCGACGTCGAGGATCTCGCGATCGGTCTCGTAGTCCAGCGGCAACGTCGCACCGGTGACGTGGCCGCCCGTGATGCAATTGATGCGAGTCGTCCGCACGTTCATGTCGTGGAGCACCGACGACTTGCAGAACTCGGCGAGCCCGATCCCCGCCGCGTTGCCGTGCGTCGATGAGGTGAGGCCTCGGATGACGATGTGCCGGACCTTCGGCGATTCATGCTCGGCCGCGCGGTGGTCGACATACTTCCGGCCGACGACGTTCGTGTCCATTCCGGTCCCGGAAATGTTCTTGCCGATTTCGTCGATCAGCAGAATGTCGGCCTTCGAAAACGGAAGCCGGGGCATCCACTTCCTGGCGAGTTCAAGCAGTTCCTTCTCGCGTTGCTCGAAAGCGCGCGGTTCGACCGCCGCGATGCGGGCCGTCTCGTCGCGGCTATTCTCCACGATCGCGATTCCGGCGACGACCCGGCACCGCTCCAGGACCTCGCGGGCCACCGACCGGACGATCCGCCCGAACGAATAGTCCTGGATGGCCCGATGGTAGATGAGCGCTCCGTTGTGTTTGCCCAACCCGATGAGCATCATCTTCATGAGTCCGCTTTCGATGTCGCCCACGAAATTCGTATGCGGCTTGACGCGGCCGCAGACGATCACATGGTCGGCCTCGAACGCGTGCCGGTCGAAATGGACCGGGAACCCCTCGGCCGCCCGGCAGACGACGACCGTCTCCATGCTCGCCTTGATCGGGCATCCGCAATACTCTTCCGTGATCCCGTACGACTCGATGATCTTGCGTTGACCCTCGGCCGTGCCTCCGCCGTGGCTTCCCATGGCGGGAACGAGGAACGGCTCGGCGCCGAGCGCCTTCAGGTGGCGAACGACGGCCCTCAGGATGCGGTGGATGCCCGCGATGCCCCGACTCCCCGCCGTGATCGCGACCGATTGACCGGGCCGGATCGTCTGGCCGAGCCGGAGGCGCTGCAACTCGCGGTCGACTTCGAGTTCGACGTCGGCCACCCGGGGCGCGTCAAGAAGTTGGCGGATTCGAAACGTGCTTGGATATTCGCCCATGATCGGTTCCGTCGGATCCTCGATGCGCGCTCCCCGGGCGCCCGCTCGGCGCGAAACGCCACCCCCAATGCCGCGCATCGTCTCCATGGCACAAGTCCATGGCACAAGCGGCCGATCGCGTCGCGCGAGCCCATTATGGTCGAGAAGAGGGGTGGCGGGCAACCGTGCGGAACCCTACGCGTTCGGGCCTGGCGCGGGTTTCTCGTCGATCTCGCGGACCACGATCCGGTTGCCGCCCGTCCGGATGACCTTCAGCAGCCGACCGGGTTCGACGTACGCGCCGTCGGCGACCACGTCGACATACGCGTCGCCGAAGAGCGCCTTGCCCGCGGGGCGGAGCGGCGACTCCGAGCAGCCGACGTCGCCGACTCGCACCGGATACATGATCGCGCCCTCCCCCTCGCCCGATGAACGCTCGTCGACCTCGATCGGTTCGGGAGGTTCGAGCATCAGGCGGCTCAGGATGGGGATGCGCCCGATGTGCCGCGTGATCATCACGGCGGCGCCGAGGAACAGGAAGCCCGAGCCGAGGAGCACCGACACGGTGACGAGCAGCGATTGCCGCTCCATGGCCGTCCTCGGAACGACGAAGTCGTGGCTCGCGAGCACAAGGCTCAGGATGATCAACCCCACGCCCACGAGGCCCGAGACGCCGAAGCCGGGCAACACGAAGAACTCGATCAACAGGAAGACCAGCCCCGCCATGAAGAGGATCACCTCAAGCCATCCGGCGGTGCCTCCCAGGAACCGGCTCCAGAAAAAGAGCGAGAAACAAAGGGTCGCGACGCCTCCGCCGAGGCCGAGCCCCGGCGAGCTCAGTTCCACGTACAGCGCGATCAAACCGGCAAGGAACAGCACGCCCGTGACGAACGGATGGTTGAGGAAACCGATGACGCGATCGACGAGTACCGGTTCGATGACGAGCGGCGGTTCGATCACGCCCAGCGATGCGAGCAGATCCTCGCGGCTCTCCGCGACGCCGTTCGCCAAACCCAGTTCGGCGGCCCGCTTGCCGAGCAGTTCGAGGAATCGGCCGTCACCCGACTCGACGACCTGAGCCCCTTTCTCAAGCCGTTCGGATTCGGCGGGCGGAAGGGCATCCCATTCCTTCATCGACAGGTAGGACTTCGCATGGGTTTGGCGGTCCCGCACTTCGAATACGGCCAATTGGCTGTCGACGAGCGCCTCGGCGAGTGTCGCCGGCCGGCCGTGGTGTTCGGCGAGCTGTCGCATGCGGAGCGCCAGATCGGAGCGGACTTTTTCGGGAACATGGCGGAACGCGCCGTCTTCCGACGCGTAGATCGGTCCGGCGTTGCCCCACCGCGCGTCGGATGCGATCCGGATATCGGCGCAGCCGAGCGACGCGATCGCCGCCCCGCTCAATGCCTCGCGCGGCACATACGCGACTCCCTTGGCCCACGCGAGCTGTTGGAACCGTTCCGCCAAATCAAAACTCGACGTGAGATACCCGCCTGGGCTGTCGATTTCGAAAACGACGATGTCGACCCGCGCGCGCCGCGCCTTGTCGAGCGAACGGACAACGAACGCGTCCAGTCGAGGGCTGATCATCCCTTCCATGCGGATCACGGCCGCGCGTTTGGCCGTCGCGTCCTCGGCCCGCGCGAGGGGAGCCCTCGCGCCCACCGCGGCCAGCATGCCGACGAAAACGCCCGCCGAGAGGCCCATGGATCGAACCGGCGAGCCTCCGTCCCGGACTCCATGCGCCCGCGTTGAACGCAAAGCGATCGGCAAGACGTGGGAGCGAGCCTTCGTCATGATGGGTCCGTGATGCATTGTCCAAACGTCCTTTTCGGAGAACCACACCGCTCCGCGCCGGCGCGAGACGGCCCTCGCCGGCCCCTGCTTCCGCCAAACAGGCGAGGCCGCATGACTGATCGTAAGTCGGCTCCGAGCGACCTGTCAAACGGCGTCCGCGGACCGGACGCGTGTCCGCGGCACTTCCACGGCACTTCTTGCGGACCCGGTTTCCGGCTATTCTGATGCCCTGGCGCGGCGGCCGATCGAATCGCCGCGCGCCTTGACCCGCGCGTCGCGCGGGTCCTCGATGGGGCGTTCGATGGGACGTTGGCGTTCTGGAGGACCGTCTGGCATGAGCCGGCGATTTGTCGTGCTGACCGAAGGACATTCGAATCCCCACACCGCCAAGACGGCCTGCTGTTTCATTCGATACCGCCCCGAGGAGGTTGTGGCCGTTCTTGACGGGACTCAGGCGGGACGCAAGGCGTCGGAGCTCCTGGGGACGGGCGATCAGGTTCCGATGATCGCGTCGCTCGACGACGCGCCCGGCGCCAACGGACTGCTCATCGGCATCGCCCCGCCCGGCGGCAAGGTTCCCGCGGCGTGGCGGCCAATCATCCTCGACGCGATTCGCCGCGGCATGCGGGTCGTGTCGGGACTGCACGATTTCCTTGCCGACGATCCCGAGTTCGCGGCGGCCGCCCGGGATTCCGGAGCGATCCTCGAGGACGTGCGCAAGAACGGCGAGAAGACGATCGCGCGCCGAGTCGGCTTGCGGCGCGACTGTCTGCGGGTCCATACCGTCGGACACGACTGCAGCGTCGGGAAAATGGTGGTTTCCGTCGAGGTGACTCGGGGACTCCGCGCTCAAGGCGTCGACGCGAAGTTCATCGCGACGGGCCAGACCGGCATCATGGTCGAGGGGGACGGAACGCCCATCGATTGCGTCGTCGCCGACTTCGTCAGCGGCGCGGCCGAGCAACTGATCCTGCGGAATCAGCATCACGGGGTCCTGGTGGTCGAGGGGCAAGGCAGTTTGGTCCACCCGTCGTATTCGGCCGTCACGCTCGGCTTGCTCCATGGCTGCGCTCCGCACGCGCTCATCCTCTGCTGCGAGCTCGGCCGAACGCGCGTCGCGGGACTCGACCATGTGCCACTCCCCTCGCTCGCTCAAATCAAACGGCTGAATGAAACGATGGCGGGGATTTACATGCCGACCGAAGTGATCGGCATCGCGATCAATGGCCGGAAAGTGACGCCCGCCGACGGACAGCGGGAGCGCGAACGGCTGAGCGCCGAGTTCAACTTGCCGGTATGCGACGTGTTTCGGGACGGTCCCGATGCGTTGATCCGCGCGGTGATCGATTTTCGAGGCCGCGACGACTGGCCGACGTGGGGCGCCGACTCCATGAAGGCGGGCTGACGCGGGCAGCCCGTGATCCCAACCCGCGCACGCGTCCCCGCGAAGGAGGCCGGCCCATGTTGCGTGTTCGAGCTTTCGCGTACGACCTCGCGCTGCGGCACACGTTCACGATCTCGCGAGGCTCGACCGACGTGCAGCCGACGATGATCGTCGAACTCCGCGACGGCGCCGGGCGATCGGGGTACGGCGAGGCCACGACGAACGACTACTACGGTTTCACGCTCGATTCCATGGCCGCGACGCTCGCCGCCGCCCGATCGGCGATCGAGTCGGATCCGTTCGATACGCCCGAGGCGATGTGGGACCGCCTTCGCGCGTGTTTCGCGAACGACGCCTTCGCGCAGTGCGCCGTCGATCAGGCCGCCTGGGATCTTTGGGGCAAGCAGCGAGGCAAGCCCCTCCACCAGCTCTGGAATCTCGATCCCGACGACGCTCCGCCGACCGATTACACGATCGGGATCGACACGATCGAGCGCATGGTCGCGAAGATGGACGAGTTTCCGGGATGGCCGATCTACAAGATCAAGCTCGGCACGCCCGACGATCTGAGGATCGTGCGGGCCCTCCGGGAGCGGACCGCCGCGACGTTCCGCGTCGACGCGAATTGCGCGTGGACGGCGGACGAGACGATCCGCAACGCGGCGTCCATGCGGGAGCTGGGCGTCGAGTTCATCGAGCAACCGCTGCCCGCCGACGAGTGGGACGCGATGCGGCGCGTCTTCTCCGAATCGGTCCTTCCGATCCTCGCGGACGAGAGCTGCATTGTGGAACCCGATGTCGATCGATGCGCGGGGCACTTCCACGGCGTCAATATCAAGCTCGTCAAGTGCGGCGGCCTCACACCCGCTCGACGCATGATCGACCGCGCCCGGCAAATCGGGCTCCGCGTCATGGTCGGGTGCATGACCGAATCATCGGTCGGCATTTCGGCGATCGGGCAACTCGCGCCGCTTCTCGATTATGTCGACATGGACGGCGCGCTGTTGCTCGCCGAGGATATTGCGGAGGGGGTCGGGATCGAATGCGGGAGGTGCCGGTTTCCCTCGACCGGAGGCTCGGGCGTTCGGCTGATTCGGCCCGGCCGACCGATGTCCGTCTGACTTTCCGTCGGACGGGCGCCTTGCGAATCACGTCGATCGCGGGGAAAATGGCTTCGATCGGACGGAACCGGGAAACCGGCCCGATCGTCCGATCCGACTTGACATGGCGGGGAGTGACAGCCGATGCGATACAAGGACGGCGAGTTCGAATTCGAAGACGGCGAGACTGAAATCCGCGTCTTTCACAAGCGGCGGCCGATCGGCACTATCGAAACGATGGTGGAAGCGAGCGGGCGCTATTGTTTCCGGCTTGGTTTCGACCGCCGCAAGAAGCCTCGAACCTACCGAGGCCGCGTTCACGCCGCGCAGGCGCTGCTCGTGATCGATTCGATCCGCAAGGAAGCCTCGCGAGGCAAGCTGGCGATCGAGGAGGTCATCGTGCGCGCGTGGGACACGAAACCGTCGAGCGCTCCGAGCTGACGCCGATCAGGACCGATCGGGCGAAGCACGGCGAGGTCGGCGCGGCTTGGTCGTCCGGCGGCCCGATTCGTCGTGGTATCGGTCGAGCCGCACGACTTTCGCGCCGCGGCCGCGACCGAGCGTCACGGTGCGCCAATTGACGCCGAGCCAGATCTCGGCGTCGCCGAACTCGCGCAGGAAATGGCCGCGCATGGTGGCCGGCGAATCGGGAGGCGCGACGCGCACCGCGCGCTCCACTTCCTCGTCCGTCACGACCCGCGTCACGACACCGGCCGTCACGAGCTGGTGGAAATATCCTTCCTCCGAGAGTTCGTGGTAACGCAGATCGACTTTCTTGCGCTGCGCCCAGGAAACGCCGTCGCCAAGCTGGTCCAGGAGATACCGTTTCGTGGCCCAGTCGAGGACGCCGACGAGCGGCGCGGCGGACGAGCGTTCCGAAGGGGGACGCGACGTCCACGCGGTGATCGCGTCGAGCGTCCTTTCCCAGCATTCGAGCAAGTCGACGGCCTCGCGCGACGTCGCCGGATGATGGCGGGCGAATCGACGGCAGGCGTCGAGGTAATACCGCTGGAGGTCGAGCGCCGAGGCGGTTCGGCCGCCGCGCAAGGCGACGGCGTGGTCCATGCCCGCGTCGGCCGCGAAGGCGCGGAACGCGGGGATCGGGTTCCGCAGGACGGGCGCCTTCCGCAACACGCCCGCCTCGATCGCGTCCAGGACGAACATCGTCGTTCCGACCTTCAACCACTCGGAAATCTCGCACATGTTCGAGTCGCCCAGCGCGATCTGAAGGCGCTGGCGCGGCGCGAAGAGCGAGGCGAAGGCGCGCGGCGAGAAGACGCATTCCACGCAAAGCGTCTTGAAGAAATGGCCCATCGTGTAAACGGGCCGATCGCGGAGGAATCCTCCGAAGCCGACGAGGCAGTTCATCGCCGGCGCCTTGTCGGCCAACTGGAAATTCCCGGCCATGTCGACGTAACCGCTTCCCGATACGACACAGCGGCTCGCCAGAAAAGCGGTGAGCCCGCGGCGGATCTCCCGGAAAGCGAACAGACGGCAGTGGACGAAGAGCGCGATGGCGAGCGGCGCCGACAAGACGCGGGTCGCATTCAAGACGATCGACTCGACCCACGCCGGAGTCGGCGCGCCCGTTTCGCGACCCTCGACCAGATCCCTGCCGAAGAGCGCGAGGGCCAGCGCGCGGGGTTCGCGGGCCAGGCGGCGGAACGCCATGTACACCATGCCCGCCGCGCCGAGATAGGCGAGCAGCATGAGGATCAACAGGCCGAATCCGGCCCACGAAAGGAGCACGAACGGAAACAGGCCGATCAGCCCGGCTCGCCATGCCCAAAGCCGCCAACCCCGCGCGATCGGCACGTCGTAATTCTCTTGAGCTCCGAACACGTTCCCTTGCGCGTCGCGATCGACCTTGATCAGGCCGAAATCGCCCTCGACACCCGCGGCCGCCGCCGCCCGAGCGACCAGCCGGTCCTGCGCCCGCTGATAGGCGACCAATTGGCGGGGACCGCGGCACTCGGGAGTCGAGCCCTCGATCAGGCCCGCGCCGCCCGCCGGCCGTTCCGATTCGAACCAAATCGCTCCGCCGTTGGCCGTGAACACGCCTTCCTTGAAATGGTGGGCTCTCACGGTCAGGACGACTTGGCGCACCGCCCCCACCAGCCTCTGATACAGGCGGAACCGACTCAGGCGCGACGGCTCGTCGGCCGGACGGTAACGGATGGCGTATTCGGTCTCGAGACCGGCGAGTCGGTTCAGCACGATCACCTCGGAACGGCTGGAGATCGGCTCATTCGCCGCCGAAAGGCGTCTCGCACTCGTCCAAATAGGCCTTCGGCGCCGCACGGCTATCCGAACGGATCGCCCGCAGGACGTTCGCCGGCGGAGGCACCGCGACGCTCGACGCGATCGCATCCGCGAGAACATCCCGGACGACGCCGGGAAGATCGGCGACTTCGCCCGATCGGGTGGACGCTTCGTGAACGTCGGAATGGCATTTGGATTCCATGGATTACCTTCCAGGTTGCCGCGTTGTCGGGTGGTTTGCGGGACCCCGCGCCGGCCGCGCTGTTCGAGGTCGAGCCGCCGCACGCGCGGGGCGCTACTTTTCATCGTAGTCACGCGTCGGGCGCGACGCAAGCAACACGGGTTCCGGTTCGAGGCGGCGCGGCGCCGACCCGATCGTCACAACCACGACGATCGGCTCGCGGCGTTTCACGGCGCGCGCCGAACGCGGGCGCCGCCGATGCGCCGCACCGCCTTTCGGAGTTCGAACGAACCCAGAATGGCAAGCGCCTCGGCCGAGTGGAGTCCGGACGCCGCGATGACATCGTCGATCAAAGTGGGCTCGGCGCCGACCACGTTCCAGACGGCCAATTCCGACTCGGACCATTCCGGATCGGGGAACGGGGACGGCGCCGCGGGCGGCTTGGCGATCGGCGAGGGCGGCGGCGGCGAATTCGGAGTTCGGGCCGTTTGCGGCCGGGCGAGCCGTGCGGGGCGACCATCGGCGAGCCGCGCGAGCGAATCGAGTTCATCGAGGACATCGTCGATCGTCTCGACGAGTTTCGCGCCGTCGCGAAGCAGTTGGTGGCATCCTCGCGAACGGAAGTTCTCGATCGAGCCGGGCACGGCGAACACTTCCCGTCCTTGTTCGAGTGCGTGGCGCGCCGTGATCAGCGCGCCCGACCGGCGACCCGCCTCGATGACGAGTGTGCCGAGCGAGAGCCCGGAAATGACCCGGTTGCGCTGCGGAAAATTCCCGCTGCTCGGCGGTCGTTCGGGCGGCGCTTCGCTCACCACCGCGCCGCGCCCGCGGATCGTCCGAGCCAGCTCGGCGTGTTCGGGCGGGTAGAGTCTGAGGAGTCCGCCGCCGAGCACGGCGATGGTGCGGCCGCCGGCTGAAAGAGCGCCGCGATGCGCCGACGCGTCGATGCCCCGCGCGAGACCGCTGACCACCGCGAACCCCGCCGCCACAAGATGCCTCGCGAACCGATCGGCCTGCCGAAGCCCATACGCGGTCGCCTGCCGCGTCCCCACGATGGCGACGGCCCTCCGATCGGCCTCGGTGATTTCCCCCGCCGCGAAAAGCAACGGCGGCGGATCGGGAATCTCCCGCAGCAATGCCGGATAGTCGGTATGGTCATCCATGAGCACGCGGATCGAACTCGCCGCGCACGACGCGATCACCGACTCCTCGCGCGGTTCGCGCCTCGCTTCGACCACTTTCGCGGCGAGTGTCGGACCGATCCCGTCAACGCCGAGCAGTTCCTGTCGGGTCGCCTCAAAGACGCGCCGCGACGACCCGAACCGATCGAGGAGCGCTCGGCGCGCGCGGGGCCCGATGCCGTCGATGAGCGCGAGGCGCATGGCCCATCGATCCAATCCGTCGTCGTCCGCCATGCCGACCGACTCCCGCCGCCATCGATTCCGGACTCCACCGAACTCCAGTCTACGGCCGCCGGCGGACCCGGCAAGTTCCGCGGGGAATCCAGTGACAAAGGGGTGTCACGGCAAGCGGCCGCGCCTCGCGAACTCAGCCGAGAACCGACCGCGCCTGGTCGTCGGTGACGCCGTCGACAAGCTCGGCGCGTCCCGAGCGGGACGGCAGGACAAACCGTAGTCGGCCGCGCGACGCCTTCTTGTCGCCGCGCATCGCGGCCAACATCGCGTCGGGCTCGAGACGCCTCGCGGCGCGGGGCAGTCCGAGCGCGTCGAGAAGGCGGTCCTGACGGTCGAGGAACGCCGAGTCGATTCGGCCGAGGATCGCGGCGAGCCGCGCGGCGAGCCGCATGCCGATGGCGACCGCCTCGCCGTGCAGGTACTCCCCGTACCCCGTCAACGATTCCACCGCGTGCCCGAATGTGTGGCCATAGTTGAGCACCGCGCGCAAACCGGTCGTCTCCCGCTCGTCCTCGGCCACGATCGCCGCCTTCCATTCGCAGCAACGGGCGATCACGCGGCGCAGGACCGACGGTTCGCGGTCGAGCAGCGGGCCGGTATTGGCTTCAAGAAAATCGAGGAAAGCCGCGTCGAGCGCGACGCCGTATTTGACGACTTCGGCGAGCCCCGCGATGAACTCGCGGCGGGGCAGGGTCGCGAGCGTGCTCGTGTCGATCAGCACGAATCGCGGCTGCCAGAACGCGCCGACCATGTTCTTCGCGCCGGGAAGGTTGATCCCCACCTTGCCGCCGACGCTGCTGTCGACCTGCGAAAGCAACGTCGTGGGAACCTGCGCGAACGGAATCCCCCGCGCGTACGACGCCGCGGCGAATCCCCCAAGGTCGCCGATGACGCCGCCGCCGACCGCCACCACGCACGCGTCACGCCCCGCGCCAAGACGCAAGAGCTCGTTCCAAAGCCGGTTCAGTTCGGCGACGCATTTGCTCGATTCACCCGAAGGCACGACCAGCGTGTCGACCCGATCGGCCGTTCCCGCCAAACCGTGGGCGACGCGCGACGCGTACGAGTCGGCGATTCGCGAGTCGGCGATCACGATGGCGTGCGGGACGCGCCCGAGCCGTTCGCCGAGGATCGTTCCTCCGTCGATCGTGCCCGAGCCGATGTGGATCTCGTACGCGCGCTCGGCGAGCGACACGCGAACGGTGATCGATTCCGACGCCACGACCCTGGTCCTCTCCGCGCGAACGGGGCGCTGCGAACGGCGAGTCAGGCGAGGCCGAGCCGAGCCAATTCGGCGGGCGTCACGATGATGCGTCGGCGGAATCCCGTGTGGATTCGGATGTATTCGAGCTGCCCGCACGGCTCGGGCGACGCGTGAAGCTGGTCCTCGCACCGCGCGCGGTCGGCATCCGACAACACGATGCCGTCCGGCCAGACCGTCTCGGTTTCCATCACCAGAGCCTCGCGATACCTATCGAATTCGTCCGCCATGTGCCGCCTCGAATCTGACTCGCATCCACCCCGCCGCACCCCATGGCCAACCAGTATACCGGATCGGCTCGGATCGTGAATTCCCCCGCGCCAAGCCGGACCAAGAAGGCCGGGTTCACGAAAAACAGGGTTCACGAAAAACGTGAAAGGCAGGCCGCCGTCGAACACGCGTTTCACGCAAGGTCCGTTCGTGCGGGCGGCACTACCTCGGCGCCGGTCCCACCCGGCCGCTCGGCAACAGGCCGATCGCGATGCCCGACGCGAGCCCTCCGGCATGCGCGTAGTTCGCGACATTCATGCCAAGCACGTCGAACCAACAGAGGAAAAACCAAGCGATGGCCAGGATCAACATGAGCTGGTCGATATGGAATCCGGACGCCGGTTCATTGATCGACTTCATCCATACATATCCGAGCAGCCCGTAAACGACGCCCGACATGCCGCCGAATCCGTGCATCGAGACGGACGCCTCCGCGACGTTCGAAACGACGGCGACGACGGCGATCAATGCGCCCAATCGCACGGGCCCGCGAAGCCGTTCCATCTGGCCGGCCAGATAATAGAACATGATCATGTTGAAGATCAGGTGCTGCGCGTCGAAGTGCAGGAAGATCGGCGTGATCAACCTCCACGCCTCGCCCGCCCGAATCGACATGAACGAATCGACGCGCGAACCGGGGATGACGGTCGAACGGTCGGTGAAATGGAGTTCCCGATAAAGGGCTCCTCCGACCGACTTGGGCGGGAGTTTGCCGAACCAGCCGCCGAGCGTCACGAGTCCGGTGAGGAAGACGAGCGCCATGGTGACGGGCGGCCGACGCCGGCCCGCGCGGGATCCCGCCCTCCATCGGCCGCGGATGTCGATGATCGCCCGATGAGCCGATTCGGCGCGCCGCGACCGCTCGCGGCGGAGCGACTCGGCCGCCTTCTCCGCGCCCTGATATCGGGCGTCGTTCGGATTCGATTGGAATTCGAGCAACGCGGCGGTCGACGGTCCGCGCTGGTCCTCCTCGCGAACCCAGATCGTCCACGCGTCCCCGTCCTGTTCGGCGATCGCGTCGATCCCCAGCGTCGCCAGATGCGACGTGAACCGATTCGCGAGTACGTCCGTCGCCAATGTTCCGATTTGCCTCATCCGCTATCCATTCCCCGTACCGGGCCCGATGCCGAGCGCCCGCAAACCGCCCGATTCCAAGAGTGACTGGGCCCGTTCGACATCCCGATAATACGCGACGCGTTCGAGCCGGCTTGCCGCCTCCTCGTCCAGAATGATGATGACGTCGCGATGCAACTGGAGGGCCGACGCCGTGACCTGGGACGTCACCGGACCCTCGATCGTACGCTGGATCGCCTCGGCCTTGTGCGGGCCGTTCGCCAAGAGCAGACACTGACGGGCTTCGAGGATCGTTCCGACTCCCATCGTCACGGCAAGCCGCGGGACTCGGTCCTCGGTCCCAAAATACCGGGCGTTGTCGCGGATCGTCTCGCTCGCGAGCGTCTTGAGCCGCGTACGGCTGCCGAGCGACGAACCCGGCTCGTTGAACGCCATGTGCCCGTCCCGTCCGATGCCCAGCAACTGGATATCGATCCCTCCCGCCATACGAATCCGCTCTTCATAGCGGCGGCAGAACGACGCGAAATCGAGGGCTCGGCCGTCGGGGACGTGGATGCGGCTGGGATGCGCGTTGAGATGCTCGAACAGGTGCCGCTGCATGAAGAACCGGTAGCTCTGCGGATGCGTCGGTTCCAGGCCCACGTATTCGTCAAGATTGAATGTCGTGATCTGCGAGAAATCGAGACCTTCCTCGGTGTGCATGCGGATCAACTCGCGGTAGACGCCGAGCGGCGTGTGGCCGGTGGCGAGGCCGAGGACCGAGTCGGGTTTTTCGCGTACTTGGCGAGCCAGAATGCGCGCGGCGCGCCGGCCGACCTCTTCCGCCGATTCCTCGATGATCACACGCACGCGCGCCGGTCTCCCCCCATTCAAGGGCGCCATTCAAGGGCATCCATTCCGCGATCCGCGTCGGCACGCCGGAAGGCCCCTCCGCGAAACCGTGCCAGGAACAGCCTTCTCGCGAACGTACCCCAGGCCGACCCGGACGGGAAGAGGGAGCAACATGCGTCGGGCCCGAAAACCGGTCCCCGGTCGCGAAATACGCGACGCACGCGGGAACGGACCTCGATGGACACGGTTCCGCGGGCAAATGGGTCGACGCACCCCGGCCAAGGCGAAGGTCGGGATTGCCTCTTGGGCATTTCGCGGGAGGCGGCTAAGATGGGCTTTGGAAAATGGGCCACTCCACGAGATGGACGAGGAGGCCGGCATGGACCGCTGGAACGGGTGGGATATCGGGCTCGGAGCCCTTTTCGTCTACGTCGCCGTCGTGACCCTTACGCGGATGATGAACGCTCGGCGCGAGGCCCTGATCCGGGGCCTGCGACGATCGGCCGGGTCCAACCCGGTCGAAGTTCCGGTGAATGGCCAGGCACGCGCGGGGTCCGGCGGACAACCACCGGCGGGCCGAACCTAAGCGAACGGCGACCTCCAAGCCCGTTTCGGCCCGATATCCGGATCGGAACGCGTTTCGTCCCCCATGTGCCACGCGCGCGAGTCGACGCGAATGATGCGCCTGTACATCGAGACGGTCGGCTGCCAGATGAACGTTCTGGACAGCGAACTGGTGGTCGCGAGCCTCAAGCGCCAGGGCTACGAACTCGCGCGCGCGGCCGATCAGGCCGACACGATCCTGTTCAATACGTGCAGCGTTCGGCAGCATGCCGAGGACAAGGTCTATAGCGCGCTCGGGAAACTGAAACGCACCAAGCAGGACTTCCCCGACAAGATCGTCGGCGTGCTCGGCTGCATGGCGCAAAAGGACCAGCAACGCGTCTTTGATCGGGCTCCCTACGTCGATCTCGTGGTCGGACCCGGACAGCTTCACCGCGTTCCCGAACTGATCGAGGAGGCGCGGCGCGGCGCGGGACGCCAGCTCGCGGTGAGTCTGGGTCGGCGCGAAGGGGCGGTCGAGGCGGTTCGGCGCAGCCATGAGTCGTTCGATCCGCTCCGCGATCCCGAGATGCGTCCGACGCCGTTCCAGGCCTACCTGCGGATCCAAGTCGGTTGCGACAAGTTCTGCGCCTATTGCGTCGTGCCCATGACTCGGGGGCCCGAGCAAGGGCGGCACCCCGACGCGATCGTCGCCGAGGCGCGAACGCTCGCCGATCAAGGGTGCCTCGAAATCGTCCTGCTCGGCCAAACCGTCAACAGCTACCGGTACGGCACGGGTCCGGCGACCGTTCGGCTCGCCCATCTGCTCGAACGGCTCCATGCGATCGACGGAATCCGGCGGCTCAAGTTCGTCACCGGTTTCCCCAAGGACATGACGCGCGAACTGCTCGAAGCCGTCCGCGATTTGCCCAAGGTCTCCCCCTATCTCCACGTCCCCCTGCAAAGCGGCTCCGACCCGGTTCTCGAACGCATGAAACGCGGATATACCGTCGACGATTACCGGTCGATGATGGAACGGATTCGCGACACATTGCCCGACGCCGCCGTGTCGAGCGACTTCATCGTGGGTTTTTGCGGCGAGACGGAGGACGATTTCGAGCGAACGAAGGAGTGCGTGCGCGCGTTCCGATTCAAGAACAGCTTCATATTCAAGTACAGCGAGCGATCGGGCACGAAAGCCGCCGAGCGGTTCCCGGACGATGTGCCCGACGGGATCAAACAGCGGCGCAACAACGAATTGCTTGAAATCCAAAACGCGATCAGTGAAGAGGACAACGTGCGGTTGCTTGGCAGGACGTTCGACGTGTTGGTCGAGGGGCCCAGCAAGACGGCGCGGAAGAAGGGCGAGGAAGGCCCCGATATCCAAATGACCGGGCGGACGCACTGCGACCGAATCGTCGTGTTCGACGGCGAAACTCGGCAGGCCGGGCGGATCCTGCCGATCACGATTTACGACGCGTCCGCCCACACGCTTTTCGGAATCCTCGATATCCCCGATCCCACTCCCCAGGTCTATTCCTTGCTCCAGGGCCGTTCGCGCGGCGATGAGGAACGTTGCGGGTGAAACGGACTTTCTTCTATTTCACGATCCTCTTCATCGGCGTGGCGATCGCCGGATACATCGCCTGGTTGCTGGTCGACGCGTTGGTGTCCGTCTACAAGGATCGGAAACTCGCCAAGGAACTCGATGAACTCGAAGCCTGGGCGGGACGCAAGCGGGACGACGCCGATGGAGCGAATCCGCCCCCGACCGATCACACGGGCGGCGCGGCGCGATGATACGGGTGACGATAGGGGAGGCGGGGCCCGGACGGGCCCGCCGTGCGCCGCGGGGACCGGATTCCGCGCGGCGACGGAACCGATACGGAACGAGATTCCAAGAAACGGAGCGCGTGTGCCCGAGCCGAAACGACTACTCGTCGTGCTCGGTTCCCTGGGAGCCGGCGGCAGCGAGCGGCAGGTGATCGAGATCGTGCGGGGTCTCGATCGGTCGCGTTTCCTGCCGAGTCTCTTCTTGGTCTATCGATCGGGTCCGTTGTTGGCGGAAGTACCTGGGGACGTCCCCGTTTTCGCCTTCGCGGAAGCTCCGATGGAACCCTCGCCGTTCCACATTCCGGGCGGGATTCTATGGGCCCAGGGCCGAGCCCTCGCGCGGTGTGTCCGCGACCTGGACATCGACATCCTTTACGATCGAACCTCGCAGATGGCGTTGACGGCCTATCTGGCGGGAAGGCCTCGCGCCACGGCGCGAGTTTCCGTTGCGGCCGGTGATCCGGCGGGGGAGTTCGCGACGGCCCACCATCGTTTCGGCCGATTCAAGAAGATCTTGCTGCGCCGCGCCTACCGCGACGCCGATCGCGTGATCGCCGTCTCGACCGGCGTCGCGCGGGGACTGGGTTCCTTCTACGGCCTTCCATCGGAACGGATCGCCGTCTGTCCCAACCTCTTCGACGTCGATCGCATCGATGCGCTCGCCGCCGCCGAGACGCCGGAACGTCGCGCCGAACATTTCCGGATCGTGACGGTGGGCCGCCTGCAGGAAGAGAAGGGGCACATCGTCCTGCTCGAGGCGATCCGACGGCTCGTGCATGGCGAAGGTCGGACCGATATCCGCCTCTGGCTGATCGGCGAGGGTCCTTCGGAACGAACCCTGCGCGCGTTTGCCGCCGCGAATCGGCTCGAACCGTTTGTCGCGTTCCTCGGTCGCCGAGCCAACCCGTTGCCATGGGTGAGGTCGGCGGACCTGTTCTGCCTTCCCTCCCGATATGAGGGAATGCCGAACGCGTTGGTCGAGGCGATGCTCTGCGGCACGCCGATCGTGGCGACCGATTGTCCGAGCGGGCCGCGCGAGATCCTCGCCGACGGCGCGTACGGAACACTCGTCGCGCCCGATCGGCCCGAGGATCTCGCGCGGGCGATCGGCCAGGCTCGGCAGGACGATGCGGATCGACGTCGCGTCGCGCGGGCCGCGCGACGCCACGCCGTCGAAGCCTATTCGGCGCGCAAGGGGCTCGTCCGATTGGAATCGGCCCTGGATGAAGCGCTGGCGACTCGGCGCGCCTGCCGGACCTCATGAACGGGAAGCCCGACGATGTGTGGGATCTGCGGATGGCTGGACGCGCGGGATTCGATCGCGGCCGAGCCGTCGCGCGAGCGGATCGAGCGTATGGCGAGGGCCCTCAATCACCGCGGACCCGACGATCGCGGGCATTGGGTCGATGCCGACTCGCGCGTCGCGCTCGGCCATCGCCGCCTGTCGATCGTCGATCTTTCGCCCACCGGACATCAACCGATGATCTCCCGAAGCGGGCGATGGATCATCGTGTTCAATGGGGAAATCTACAACCACGCCGACCTCCGGGCTCGACTGGAAAGCCGCCGCGTCGCGTTCCGCGGGCGGTCCGACACCGAAGTGCTCGTCGAAGCAATCGATCATTGGGGGATCGCGACGTCCGTTGAGCGGCTCGTCGGCATGTTCGCTTTCGCCGTATGGGACCGCGCCGAACGCGCTCTGACGCTTGTCCGGGATCGACTTGGCGTCAAGCCGCTGTTCCACGCGAGGTTCGGATCCGCGTTCCTCTTCGGATCCGAGATCAAGGCGATCCGAGCGCACCCCGCCTTCGCGGCGCGGGTGGACCGCGGCGCCGAAGGACTCTTCCTCGCGCATGGATACATCCCTTCGCCGCATACGGCGTACGATTCCGTTCATAAGCTCCCGCCGGGCACCATGCTGCGCGTGACGGCCGACGACCGGCTGCGCGTCGGTGAACCGGACGCGTATTGGACGATGCGCGACGTGGTCGAACGGGGGCGCGAGTCGCCGTTCACGGGTCCGATCGAGCGCGCCGAGGAGGAACTGCATGATCGGATCCGCGACTCCGTGCGGCTTCACATGGTCTCCGACGTGCCCGTCGGCGCGTTCCTGTCGGGCGGCGTCGATTCGTCGACCGTCGTGGCGATGATGAGGCAGGTCGCGACCGGTCCGGTGCGCACGTTCACCATCGGTTTCCAAGAGAGCGCCGTCAACGAGGGCGAACACGCGCGGAAAGTCGCCGATCATCTGGGGACCGAGCATGTCGAGTTCACCGTACGGCCCGAAGACGCGCTCGACCTGATCCCGTCGCTCGTCGACCAGTACGACGAGCCGTTCGGCGACTCGTCGGCCATCCCGACCTGCCTGGTCTCCCGATTGACGCGGGAACACGTCAAGGTCTGCCTGTCGGGCGACGGAGGCGACGAACTGTTCGCGGGATACGACCGGTACGCGCGGATCGAATCGACGTATCGACAATTCCGAAGTTGGCCCGCGTGGATGCGGTCGGCGATCGAGGCCGTCGTGCCCCGCCTTCCCGGCCGTTTCATGTCCGCGCGGTGGTATCGACGCGCGTTGACGCTTTGCGATCTGCTGCGAGCCGGCAGCCCCCAGGAAATGTATGTCCTCTTGCACACGCATTGGCGCAGGCCGCAGCGCGTCATGAAGGATGGCCGCCTTCCCGCGACGATATTCCACCAGCCGTCCCAGTGGCCCGAGACGGAGAACGCGATCGAGTCGATGATGTTCATCGACGCGATCACCTATTTGCCGGATGATGTGCTCACCAAGGTGGATCGAGCGAGCATGGCGGTGGGGCTCGAAGCGCGCGTCCCGCTGCTCGACCATCGGCTTGTCGAATTCGCGTGGAGACTGCCGTTCGCATGGAAGCGGCAGGGTGAGGAAACCAAGATCGCGCTGCGGCGCGTCCTCGCCCGGTATGTTCCCCGTCCGATGTTCGAGCGCGGAAAGGCCGGTTTCGGCATCCCCCTTTCCCAATGGCTGCGCGGTCCGCTGCGCGATTGGGCCGAGTCGCTCCTCGATCCGCGCGCGCTCGAGTCGGAAGGGCTGCTCGACGCCGCCGCCGTGCGGCGCAAATGGCGGGAACATTGCGATGGAACGTCCGATTGGAGCCATCTCATCTGGGATCTCTTGATGTGGAAGGCGTGGAGACTCGGGGCGGAACAAGGGGCCGTCCCAAGCTGAGCCGCGCCCCGACGCTCGGCCCCGCGCGGATCTTGGAGGGATCGAGCCTTTGCCCTGGACGCGGGCTTCGGCCCTCGAACCGCCCCTTTCCGCGCGAAGGGAAAAGTGTCCTGGCGCGCTTGTGGCCACAAGGTGACAGTATGCTGTCATCCAAGGTCCAGGACCTCGGTCGATCGCCGCCACCACGTATGGCACCGGTTGGCTCGCGGCGAAGCGTCACCCGCTTGACGGCTTGCCGAATGGCGAACGGCGGTTTCTCGCGGTCGTGTTAGCTGTTACTTCGTGACTTTGTGATTAGTCTCCCAGATTGTCAGGGCGAGCCCTGACCTACTGCCGATCAATCCTTGATCGCCATGTAGCTCTTGCTCAGGCCCAAGACCCGCTCGGGCACAATCTTCGCTTCGGGGAACAGGCTGCTGAATTCGCGCTTGGTGAGCAGGCGAATCTCAGCCACGTCGATGGCGGCTTCTTCGCGGTTGTCGTAGCGCGAATAGTGCCCCAGCCGAAAGTGCATGATGAGCCAGATCCGCGTCGACACCGGCAGATAGTGAAAGCAGGGAAACAAAAAGTGCGGCTCGATCGGAAAACAGTAGTTCGGCGTTTGCACGAAATAACGAGGCGCTAACCGCCGCACTTCATTGGCCATCAGCCGTTGATCGTCAAACGTGCCGACGTGCTCGATCACGGAATTGGAAAAGACGATGTCGAAGCTCCGGTCGTCGTACTGCTCGAGATGACAGGCGTTGCCGACCACGGTCGTGATGTTGTCGTGGCGTGATTGCTGCTCGAAAAGGTTGACCAGCGTGATCTCGTGCCCCGAGCCGACGTAGCCCATCACTTCCCAAAACTGCTGCGTGCCGCCGATGTCCAGAATCCGTACGTTCGACTTGCCAGTGCGGGCCACCAGGTTGGCAAACCGCTGGAAACGTCTCTGCCGGAGCTTCCAGGCCAGCGAACCGGTTCGTGAATAGTCCCCGATAGGGGTCAGTAATTTCATGGCCAAACGCCCTGTGATTTCCGTCAAGACAATTCAGACAAGGATAGGTTACGCCAGCTGGGTCGGAGCCGGCCCGGGGGCTGCGACCTGGAATTCGCGGTGTCTGCGGATCGTCTGGCCGGGCATTTTGACACTGCACTCTAGGCGAATCGATATCATCGGTACGGAGGAGTCGCGTTCGGCGTTGTCGGTCGCCGCATGCGAGGATCGTTCGGCCGATCCGCTGGAGTGCGTCGGAGTCACGCCGCCAGGCGGATCATGTCCAACGCCAAAATGGCCTGCCGAATTTTCCGCGAGTTGAGGCCGTGAGGCGGATGCGAGAGAAATTGTTTCTCCAGCATTTTTCGGGAAATCG
>VGZC01000010.1 GCA_016872725.1 Planctomycetota bacterium | reverse complement strand
GATCGCATCGCATCGGATCGCATCGCATCGCATCGCATCGGATCGCATCGCATCGGATCGCATCGGATCGCATCGGATCGCATCGGATCGCATCGGATCGCGCCTATTCGATTTCCTCGAGCGTGACGGACACCTCCGCCGGCTCGCCGTCGCGCAGGATGGTCAGCGCGATCGAATCGCCGACCTTGTGTTCGTCGAGCGCGTTGAGCATGTCGTTGAAGGACCCGACCGGTTTTCCGGCCACGTTGGTGATGACATCGCCGAGCTGAACGCGTCCGGACGAAGTGCGTCGCGTGGGGCGCAGGCCGGCGCGCGCGGCGGCCCGCCCCGGAAGCACATTGATGATCAAGACGCCTTGGATCCCCATTTCACGGGCCAGCGCGTCGTTCGCCGCTTGAATGCCGATGCCGGCCCGAACGATTTTTCCGTGCGCGATGAGTTCCGGGACGATCCAGTTGACCGTATCGACCGGGATCGCGAACCCGATCCCCGAGTAGGCGCCGGAAGGGCTGACGATCGCCGTGTTGACGCCGATCAGTCGGCCGGCGCTGTCGAGCAGGGGTCCACCCGAGTTGCCCGGGTTGATCGCCGCGTCGGTTTGGATCGCGTCCTTGATCGTCCGCCGGGTCATCGAGGTGATCTCCCGCCCCAGCGCGCTGATGATTCCCGTCGTCAACGACTGGTCGAGGCCGAACGGGTTTCCGATCGCGAACACGCTCTGGCCGACCGCGAGATCCGACGACGTCCCGATCGGAATCGGGCGCAGCAGATTCGCGGGCGCTTCGATCCGCAGGACGGCGAGGTCCTTGTCGGGGGCGGCGCCGACGAGTCGCGCGGGCCAGGACGAGCGATCGGAGAGCGTCACTTCGGCCGCGTCCGCTTCCGCGATCACATGGAAATTCGTCACGACATGCCCGTCCTCGCTCCAAAGGAATCCCGAACCCGTTCCCTGGGGGATTTCGAGGACGTTGAGCGTGAATGCGTCGGTTCTCCGAGACAGCGACGTGATGTGCACGACCGACGGTGCGATGCCGCGAAACAGGTCGATCGTCGCCTGTTCGGTCGCGCCGATCCGCTCCCTCGGCGTCACCGGACGCGGCTCGGCGAGCGCGCCCGCGCCCGGCCGTTCCCGCTGCCAGATGCGCGCCGCGAGCAAGGCGATGACGGCGACGAGGGCGAGCGGAAACCAGGGCGGCGCCCCCGATCGGTTCCTGCGCGAAACGGGATAGCTGGAATCGTTCGAGTTCCAGGTGGCCATTTGCGTCTTCTCCGGGACAGGTTGGCGGGACCGGCGACCGTTCATTCCCCATACCAGGATCCAACAAACGATCCAAGCCCCCTCCCTTCCTCGACGCAAGCCGCAGTCCCTCGTTCCGAACCGACCCGCGTTTCGATACGATGGGCTCCTTGATCGCGAATCCGCCCCCGTTCGCCGGAGGAATCGATGCCGCGCCGCACTTCGATCGTGAGCTTGTCACGGGCGCTGTCGGTCGTCGGCGTCCTTGTGGCCTCGGAAGTACCTCGCGGTTTGGGGCAGGATTGGCTTCTCGAAGCCGAGCACGCGGCATGGCGCGCGCGGGACTCGAGCGCCGAAGTCGTGTTCGACGATCGGATCTGGATCTTGGGAGGTTGGTTTGATTCATTCCAGCCCGCCCCCCGCGACGTCTGGAGTTCGGCCGATGGACGCCATTGGAACCAGGTGGCCGCCGAAGCGCCATGGAAACACGGCGATTTTTTGATGGGCGTCGCGCACAACGGTCGAATGTGGGCCATGGGGGGCTGGTACAACGGCCGGCTTCCCGATCATTCGGCGAGCAACGCCGTATGGGCCTCCTCGGACGGCGCGCGCTGGGATCAGGTCGTCGCCGCCGCGCCCTGGACTCCGCGACTCGCCGGCGGGCTCGTCTCGCACGGCGGAAAGATCTGGTTGCTCGGCGGCACCGAAGACTACTATTTCGGAAACGACCAGAGCGTGAGGAACGACGTGTGGTGTTCCGAAAACGGCCGCGATTGGACGTTGGCCGTCGAACACGCTCCCTGGTCGCCGCGCGCCTACCATGCGGCCGTCTCGCACGCCGGGAAGATCTGGGTTCTCGGCGGAGGAAACTACGTTCCCAACTACCGGGCCCTCAACGATGTGTGGTGCTCCGAGGACGGCGTCGCCTGGACGCGGGTCGCGGAGTCGGCGGGCTGGGCACCGCGGATCTGGTTCTCGTCCGTCTCCTACCGCGATCGTCTGTGGGTGCTGGGCGGATGGTCGAACGGCCCGCCGCGGAACTGGAATGATGTCTGGTATTCCCGCGACGGGGCGGACTGGAAACGGTACGCGTCGCCGACGATCTGGAAGGAACGCCACGAGCATTCCGCGTTTGTCTTTCGGGACCGGATCTGGATCGCGGGCGGACACGCGCAGCCGCTGAGCAACGAGGTCTGGTCGCTTTTCATTCCGCCATCGCGTCCATTGCCGTGAGGTCCGCCGTGAATACGCCCGATTTCGACGCCATGCTCGCCGAGACGCTCACCGATGGGCGCTTGTCCCGCGGCGAACGGCACGCCCTTTCCGCTTGGATTCGCGATTCCGAAATCGACGAACGCGATCTCGCCGCGCTGCGGCATCGGGCGTTCGAGATCGCGAGGCGGCACGCCGCGGGAACGCACGGGAGCGCGGTCATGGATTGGCTCGAGGACGTCGTGAAGGCGCTCTGCGCGCCCGCCCCCGCGCGTGCGGGTTCCGCGCGGGCCTGCTTCAGTCCGGGCGAGGATTGCTACCGGACAATCATCGGCCACTTCGCTTCGGCGCGTACGAAGGCCGACGTTTGTGTCTTCACGATCACCGATGACCGGATCACTCGCGCCATGCTCGACGCGCACCGACGCGGCGTCGGAATCCGCGTGATTACGGACAACGACAAGTCGGCCGACCTCGGGTCGGACATCGAGGAACTGCGTCGAACGGGCATCGCCGTTTGCGAGGACCAGTCGCCGTTCCACATGCACCACAAGTTCTCGCTGTTCGACGGCCGAACCGTACTCACGGGCAGCTACAACTGGACGCGCGGCGCCGCCGATTCGAACGAGGAGAATCTGGTGGTCGTCGAGGACGCGAGGCTCTTCCAGCAGTTCCAGTCCGAATTCAACGCGCTTTGGCGGAAACTCGCGCCGGGCCGGTAAGATCGGGCCGGTAAGATCGGGCCGGCAAGATCGGGCCGGCAAGATCGCATTCACGGCGATGCGCGGTTCGCCGCCTTTTCGGCCGCCTTCGCGCCGAACGCCGCATGTTCGCTCTGAACGAGCCGCGCGTAACGCGCTTGCCGCTCGGAGGGAGCCACCTTGGAGAGGTTGGCGGCGAGCGCGACGTTGTCGAGCGTCCGGAGAAGACGCTGCGTCTTGGCGAACCGACAATCGAGATCGCCCTTTTGCTTCTGGAGTTGGTCGAGTTCAGCGTTCAAATCCCGCAATCTCGTGAATCGCGGATGGTCGCGAACGACCTTCACCACGTCGTCGGCCTGCGCCGTCAGCAAGACCTGAACCTCGGGACGCCAGACGTTGTTGAGTTCGGGCCAGGTGTTTGTCAGATCGCGGCGGATCTCACCGGCCGCCCCGTCGCGGGCGCCTGTCTTGCCCCGGATTTCCTGGTCCTTCTTCTTTCGGTCCTCCTCGATCGACTTCGCAAGCGCTCGGGCCGCCTCGCCGCGAGCCGGCGCGGTCACTTCGAGTTCTCGGGAAAGGCCATCGAGCACGGCCCGGTCCCACGGCGCGGCGATCGACGCCAATTGATCGAAGGGCGCATCGGCGTTGAGCAGATCGGCATGCTCGGCGTCGCCGAGCTTGCTCGCCGATCGCAGGAACGCGTCGGACGTCTTGATCGGGATGTCGATCGTCGACGACACGAGCTGCGTATAGGCGTGCGCCTCGTCGAAGGAAACAATGTGATCGCCGTCGTAGTCGGGACGCGCAATCGGCTCGCCTCCGCGCGTGCGGCCTCGAATGGCCTCCCAGAAGTACGTGCTGTATTCGCGGTAGTTCTCTTCCGTGATGTCGGGCGTGCAGCCCGCCGCGGGCCGGTCGTGAACGGTCGCGAAGAACCCGCATCGATCGGCTTCGGTCGCGCCTTGATCGGCCTTGCCCGATTGGAATACGACGTCCGCGAAACCGCCGGCGTAGCACTGCGCCATGATCAGGACGACGCGGACGCGGGGCGGCACCTTGTCGAGCAGCCCGACGAATTCCTCAACGGTGAATTGCTGATGGTTCCAGAGCATGAGCTTCGTGTTGGTGGGCCGCTGTTTGTCGGGGCCGGCTCCGCCGTGCGCCGTCGCGTAGATGAAGAGACGATCGCCGTCGCCGAGTTTCGCGGCCCGCTCGTCGAACCACCGCGTGATGTTCTCGCGCGTCGCGCCGCCCCGCACCGAGGGCACCGCGTTTGTTCGATAGGCGTAGTCGAGATTCCGGGTCTGCAGAAAGACCTCGGCGAGCAACCGATTCACTTCGGGCACGTCCGTGCGCGGCCCTTCGAACTGCAAGTCGCGCGACGCATCGTCTCCGTCACTGAAGAAGACATCGGTCGGCGCGCCGCCGGGATACTCCTCGTGAATGAGACGCTCGAAGAGAAGCACGTTCTTCTCGAGCGAAACCTGATTGGAACTCGGCGCGTACCCGCCTCCGATCGCGAGGAAATAGTCCTCGGCCGATGCGCCCGTCGCGACGACCGCGACGATCGCCAAGCCCGCCGACCAGGGGAACCCGCCGCCGCGACGCCTCGTTCCATTGACCCGATTCGCCTTGCGCATTGCGGGGAACCTCCAACTGGCCGTCGCCGTCATTCGCTCCCAAACGAGGCTATCCGAGCGGAGGAGGCTCGTCAACTTGGACGCTGACGCGAACATCCGTCGCCCGCCGACGCCGCCGGAATAAACCGGATATTCGATCCCACGCGCGGGTCCGCCGCCGCTGGCGATTCCGGGATGAACGACAAACGATTCGCTTTCCGCCCAAACGAATGCTCTAATTGCCGTTGGAGGCTCCGCCCGCGCGGGCCCACACCATCCTCCGCATGCGCATCTCCCACCGGAGGCACTTTTCATGAACGGTCGGATCTGGATCGGAACGGCGCTCGCCCTCGCCTGCTGCGGCCCGGTTCGGGCTCAGCAACGGTACGAACTGGTCGTCGAGGGAAGCGGTATCGCCTCCATGGCGGAACGGACCTCCGAGCGGCTCGTTGTCGTCGACCGCGAAGGCAACGCGACCCACTACCTGCGTACGCCTCGCCATGATTCGACCGACGGGGCGTTCCTTGCGTACGCGAGCGAGTCCGCGCGGCGGATCATCCAATGGCCCCGTTCGGACGCCGGCCACATGCGCATCGCGGAATTCGGCGCGGGACAACCGTCATTCCGGCCGAGCCAAATGGTGATTCGCGCGATCGGCGGAGCGACGGAGGAAGTCGAACCGGGCGCGATCGAGTCGGGCCAGCCCTATCAGCTGCTGCCGTTCGCCCCAGGTGCGGACTCGGCCGCGGAAGCCGATCGGCTCGCGCTCGAAGCGTCCGCCGACCATCGGGTTCTTCTCGGTTCGCCCCATGAACGGGACAGTCAGCTTTGGCAACTCGTCGCGCTGCGCGATGGAACGTATCGGATCCACGCGGGCACGATGGGCGTGCGCTGGTCGCTGGCGGCGGGTGCGGACGGCGTGCCCCGTTTGGAACGCACGGCCCGCGACGCTCGCCAACTCTGGCAACTGGCCGCCGTTCCGGGGAACCCCGCGTATCGCGCGTTGATGTGCGTTGCCGCCGGCCCGAGCCCGCTCGTCTTGACCGTCGGTCCCGGCGGCGCCTTGGTGCTGCGGCCGTTCACGTTCGCTCCGGGCCAACTGTGGCGATGTCGACGGCTCGCGCGCGCGCTCCCCGTCGTCTTCACGCAATATCGGTCGGCATCGCATGAATTCCGACCGAATCCGCCGCTGCCCCCCGCCCGCGTCGAGTTCGTCAACGATCATCGGAACGAGTTGTGGGCGCTGGTCGTCGATCGAAGGAACGCCATGCCTCCAATCAAGCTGAAAATCCCTGCCGGAAAATCGGAAGTGCGCGAACTCGATCGCGATGCCGGCGGAACGTTGATCGAAGTGTACGAACAAGTCACCAATATCGGAACGGTCGATCGCGAGGAATGGGCGACGCCCGTTCCGCCGAGCATTCTGTACGATGTGAGCGTCTACGACGTCGCGCTCCAGTCGATCGCCATCGACCGAACCGTGCCCGGAGGCAAGGTCGAGGATGTCAACTATCAGCCCAAGAGCGTCGGGTGGTTTGAGCTGCCGCCCGGATCAGGCCTCTCGGACGGCCCGTTGCCGCTCTACGATACGGCGAAGCAACGCGGGAATCCCGGCGGTGTGCGGAAGATCGATCCGGCTCGGTGGCGCCCGGATTCGGGTACCGACGATCCGGTCGAACGCCTCTTGAACGAGTTCAAGAAACGGAATCCCCAATGACGGGTCGATCGCGGCGAATCGGCGCCGCCGCACGCCGGCCATGGACGGCGACGCGATGCGGACCGCCTTCCGAGGCCCCACGGAGCGTTCGTTTTCCGCGGAAATCCACTGCGTTGGAAATCGACCGCGTCACGAGCCGGCCGAGTCCCAATCACGGGACCAGCCTTCGAGCGATTGGGCCATCGCCGGGAAATCACCGCCGTAGGCGATGAGCTGCGCGCCCATGGCGCGGAGCGATCGGATGCCTTCGACGGTGGGCGTGGGACAGCCCCACGCCTTGCCGCCGCGCGCCGCGGCTTGCGCGACGCGCCGCAGGGCTTCATCGAGGCAAAGCCGGCTCTTCAGCCGATTCAAGCGAAGGCCCAGGTCGGCGGGCCCGACGAACATCCCATCCACGCCCGGCGTCCCGGCGATCGCCTCGATGTTCTCGACGGCGAGCGGCGTTTCGATTTGAACGATCAGGAACGTCTCGCGGTTCGCCTCATCGGTGTACGCCTCCGATGGGTCGACGTAGTAGTCCGCGTCCAAACCGGCGGCGTCCAGTCCTCGATCGCCGAGCGGGGGGAATTTCGCGGCGTCCGCGAGCATGGCCGCTTTCTCGGCCGTCGATACGTGGGGAATCATGAGGCCCGTCGCGCCGTCCTCGAGATACCGATAGAGCCTCGTCTTTTCGAGTGTCGGAGGTCTCACCATGCAATCGATGTCGGACATGCAACAATAGGCGATCAGCGTTTGGGCCTGCTGATCGCTGAGCGCGCGATGTTCCATGTCCAGCCAGATGCAATCGTATCCGCAGTGCGCCGCGTGCCGGATGAAAGCTGGAAAGAAGTGCCCGAGCGAACAGATGCGAACGGGCTCTCCCGCGCGCAATTTCGCAAGCGTTCTACTACGTCTCAACGGAAGGTCCCTTCTTGAAACTTGCAACCGGTGGGATGCCCCCGCGGGGCAGGGCTTCCAGCCGCGAAATCCCGTCTTCCCCGACTTTCCATCCGAATCGGGCAGGCGGCCAGTGTGGCCGAACGCCGAATGACCGTCAACGGGAGTACGCGGCCGTGAATGCGTCATGCCCATTCCGGTACCCGCGCGAGACCTTCTCTCGCGCCCGGAAAGGATACCCCGCGCGGAGTCGCTGAGGCACGAAGGAAATGAGCTCAATCGCCCTGTTTCGTGTCTTTTCGGCAGCGATGCGTTGGGCGGGGAACTCTGGCGGGCGAGTGATCGGGGACGCGGTTTCCATGTGTTCCGCAGGTTCTCGCCCCCATGCCGCGGTCCGGTGAAGAACAGGGCGATCATCGGACGGCGATCGGCGCGGAACACCACTCCTTCTCTGCCGCTTACGCAAGTAGATGTGGCCTGGTCTGTTCCGCGCCGAGCGAACCTCCCCGGTCGAGAGTCGGCTGGGCTAAGGTCGCGAGAACTCGCGGGAAAAAGGTACAGAATGTCGTGACACACAGCAGGGTCGTACTTCAGAAATTCGACTCAAAACGTATTCCAACAACCAGCGCGTCGCGTTGGATTCCACTGGGGCGGGCAATATACTGAAGGTCGGGCTGGATATTGAGACCATCCTTTACACGAGCCTTATAGAAAACCTCGATGGCATTTTCGTGGGTCTGCCCAGTCGGATTGCCCAAGGCCGGGCTGAACTCGATCACTGAGAACCCCGCCCCAGCGGTATCTTCGTTTCGGCAAGGCAGCAAGCCCCGATAGACCAATCCGGCCCCGTAGTTGAGGCCCACCTGGTTGCGATCTTCGGGCGCCCAGCTGAATTGAAAGAATGCACCTGGGCCTTGTTCAGGGGCCTCGCACTCCGTGAGGAGCATTCGATCCATGGTCGCGTAGAAGCCGTAGTTGCCTTCGAAGACGCCGCCGCCATCGACGGCGAGTGTATCGCTGTTGGTGTACCAACCGCCGATACGAAGCAGAGTTAGCGGCGCGTCCTCGCACTCGGCGCATGGCTGGTAGTCCGCTTGACCGATGAAGAACACGCCGCGACTGTCCGTTGTCGCCCACCACTGTCCGTAATCACGACCATGGTCATAAACTCCGCCGCCGAGGCGTAGCTTCTTGTTTGGCTGATAGAGGGTGGAAACACCCAAGGTTTGGTAGGGCCAGGTAGGCAGTGGGATATTGGCCAGCGTGATGAAGGAGGAATTGATGAAATCCCCACCCAAGTCGGCGAACCCAAAATTCTGATTCGCATCTTGCCGACCCAATTTGACCGAAATGCCCTCCCCAAAGGTATGCTGGCACCAATACTCTCCCAGTTGCGTTACGCTTTGATCAAGGCCCGTGTCCATATTGCTATAGAGCTGCCCGTCGCCAACAAAGTTCTGCGTCAACGTTTGACCGTGGCTCTGCTGCGCGTACGCAAAAAACTCGCCACCTTCCCACCAACATGCCTTGCCGGTGTCCAGACGCAGGGTTAGGTCGGAGTTTCCTCGATAGCGGGTAGCGTTCTTGGTGCTGATTCCACCGCGGGCATTATTGAATACCTCGCCGGTATAGAGGTACTCAGCCGTGACTGGCCCCGCCTGGTGCCAGCACTCTCCCAGGAGGGTAGTCCTGAGGCTTGAGACCGGAGACCGGAGGGAAATACGGATGCGAGAGAGACTGTGCCGGCCTCCAGCCTCCAGTCTCCCGCCTCCGGCCTGTTACGCTTCGCCCTTCACCTTGACGGCACCGCGCGGGTCCTGTTCCTTGACGCCGACATCGATGTAGCCACGGAAGCCCATACCCATGTTGTTGGGCGGAGCCTCGACTCGCTCGATCACCGGTGTGCGACGACCGTTGAGGAACACAATCTCGAAGGCCGAGATCACGTTGGGGTTAGCAAACAGGTACCACGCTTTGCCGCTGTTCCCGGTGTAATACGAGTCCGACAAATGTGGAGCCGAGACGATGCGGTACTTGTTGCGGTGCGGATTATCGACGGGGATCTTCGTCTTCGTACCGGACGCATCGATCATCAGCTGAGCCGACCCCATCAGCAGTTCGGCATCGGTTTCGAGTTCCACGGGCACGACCAGCAATTCCGGTCGGATGTTGATCGGCTTCTGGTCCTTCGCACTCGACGTCGGCCCCGCCTTTTGCTTGCGGAACTGGGTTTTGGCTTTCGTCAGAGCATCGGGACCGAATGCGGTGTCGGCCCCTTCCAGGTAGTTGCCGTTGCCAACGCTGAAGAAGCTGCCGGGGTTCGACAACAACAGCGAAAAGAACAATTCATCGATCAGCTGTGCCCCGTCGCGCCCCATGCCGCGCCGAGGCAAACCGTCCGCGCGACATCCAAGAAATCGAGAAATACTGCTACGGGTAGCAACGCTCGGCCGTCGAGGCACTCGCCGTTCCCTTGAAGTTCACGAGTTTGCGTTCGCAACGGCGGCATATCGTGCGGCGGCGAATCCTGCCGTCGCGGAATGGATGCTTGCGGTTTATGCTGGAATACAAGCAGCCACATTGGGGCAGTGGCCAATACGCCGGAAATTTCTCCGAATGTATCGAGGTATCTGCCTACATCGGTAAGCGAGATGGAAGCGCGCTCGGCTTGTATACTTGGTGGCTACTGAATTCCATGATCGGGAACTACCATGTTCCAAACGATCCCTTCACTTGGACGAAGGGCTACTGCCTAATACAGAACCCAGACGATTACGTGGCACCGGGCAACCCTACCGAGTCGATGATTTCGACAAGCCGAGGTCTCGTAATTGCCAAATTGTGAAAGGGTTTCATGAAACCAAGTCCAATCAGCCAAGGAATTGACAAGGGGATCTTGGACAATTGACAAGGGGAAATCTGATCCTGCCGCGAGGATCATGCGCTACTTCCATTGTTCGCTGTTCAGCCATGGGGGGACTGATGATTCCGGATTTAACCAAGCATTTCTCGCAACGCGGAAGCGTAAACGCCGTTCCGTTCAAGGGCCTTACACAGCAGAACGAGCCGCATTGCGTATTCGCGAGCATCGCTGGCGCCGTCAACCATCTGATGGGATATCCCGTTTGGCGGACCGCGGCAGACTTGTTTCAGGAATGGCAAGTAACCAATCAAACGGGGATTACATTTGATTCGGTTATTCCAATCGCGATTGTTTCGATTCCCGGCAAGCTGCGATATGAACTTCCCCGTGAGCGAATCAAGAACAATCCACCTCAAGTCTTTCTGCGTGAAATTGATTCATGCCTTGGCGCTGGTGGTGTCGCTATCATCTCAGTCGAAGCATTTGAGACGCCACTGCGGACCTCGGGCCTCGGTTGCTGGCACATGCTGACGATTATTGATAAGGCGCAGAATTGGTATCAGGTGTGGGACACAAATGGGCTGGCCGGTTCGATCACCGACACTGAAATCCTGACATCCTTTTCCGGCTACGGGATCGAGTTCCAGGGAAAGCGATACCCACACACTTGGTTCCACCGGCACGACACACACGACTGCCTGTTGCTGTGGCGCGCCTGAGCCGGATGGTGACCAATGATGCGATGACGCAGCCTGGCTTTCCGGCTGACCTGGAGGAGGAAATGACACCCGAGTTTGTCGTCTGGTTTGAAGAGTACCGCAGGCTGCAACAGGACCGCGAGAGAGGAACTGGTGGCGACCTGTGGGAGAGGATTCGCGCCATGGAGTCAGAAATCGACCCATTGGCTGTTGGTAGCCTGCACGCGCGCAGCCTTGCGGCAGCGCTGAGTGTAGCCGGATTCCTCGTCACCGTCGCCTGCTACACTGGCTTCGCCACGGCCGTCGGCAGCGAAGCCTTTGGTGCCCTGGTTGATTACGACCGTGCGGGTCTTCAGGGAGCCTTGCTGACTCGTTGGCCGATCAACGGAACGGCAGCGCAGCCAACCAATCCATCAAACCAGTGGTTGTCGCCACGTTCAGGCCGCAACTTCCATTCGTCCACCGTACGGCCACGGCCTTCGGTCTTGACCCGGTACTCGGCCGTGAGGTGCTCGGCGAAAAGGCGGTGCTGTTCCGGCTTGTCGCCAAAAAGCGATAGACAGCCGCGGTCACCCATGGGCGTTGCCAGCCGGGCAAGGACGAACGACTTCCAGTAATTCGTATCGAATACGATGTGGCGAATCGTCCGCTTGCCTTGGACGTTCGGCATACGCCAGTTATGGCCCACGCGGTCGCCCGGTCGTCGCTTGTACTCGGAGAAGGGTTGGCTGGATGCACCGACAAACCGTCCGTGACTTGGCATCATAAGCGCCGAAAACTCCGATTGCCGGCAGAACTGATAAACCACATCCGTTGACGATCCCCAGTTCGCGTCGATCAGACAGCGTTCAATTCGCAACGCCGCACCGTCGTCTCTCTGCCAGTCTCGCGACAGCTGAGTCTTGGTCAGGGAATCCATTCCAGCGTAGATCGCCCCTTCAAGGCCAGAAGAGGGAAACACTGTCGCCAAAGTGCGTCGCGCGTCACGGAGCGTGAAGTAGGGTCGCTGTTGATCCGGGTAGGTTCCGTAATCGATGACCACTCCCGAAAAGTCGTCGCCCCAGGCCGCGACAACGTAGAACAGGAGCGACGCCTGCACGTCGATGAACATGTTGACGTGGTCGCAGCCCACGGGGACGCGCCCGTACGGCAATCGGTTGATCTTGGCGGCTATCTGGTCCGCCGTCAGTTCGTCCGCATCGACGACTTCCACAGGCAACGGTTCGTTCTGGTACTCGGCAAAGAACGCGGCCTCGTCTTGCAGCTTCAGGTTCATCGCGTGCTGAATCGCGGACAACTCGTCGTGGTTGTATCGCTCGGGCCAGGCGATGACCGCACCCACATCCATGAACTCGCGAGCGGCACCGTAGAACTCGGTTGCCAGACGGATGTCACCGTACATGCGAAGACTCTCCGCCCGCAGTTCGGCGTACTTCTGCCAACGCTTTTCGTCGTCCGGAAACGAGTAAACCATCTTGGTTCGTTCGCCGTTCCATTCCGGATGTTTATCGCGGCTGAGAATGTTGTCCGCCATGTCTCCGGGTCGTATGACGGTGCAGGGCATGATGCCGCTGATCTTCTTGCCGGGGCCAGCCAGGCCGAGGACCGCACCGGCCAGAATCGCTTCCCGCGTGGCGCACTGCGGCCGACAGAACCTGCGCGACCTGATCGACGGACAGCGCTGACGGATTCAACTGCGGCGGATCTGCGGACATGTCGCCTCCTGGCCATCGCTGCTAAGCGAAATCCGGCCGAAAACGCTGGGAAAAACCTGCTGAATTCCGGCTGGAATCTGGCCCGCCGCGCTTGAGCTGTTTTGCCCCGCATGGCTCTGTGTGGTCATGCGATGACGACAACGCCTTAACCAAACGGAGCCCCAACGATGAACGCCCAACCAACCAACGACCCCTTCGAATTCGACCTTGGCGACGACCTCCGCATCACCAAGCAAACCCGCCGCGCCTCGGGCGGTGGGACTTGGGTCTGCGGCACGATCGCCGGCCATCGGTTCGACGCCTTGGTCTTCCCCGAGCACGCCGAGATCCCGGAGGCTGTGGATCGCCCGTCGTAATGCGCCGTCGCCCCCGTTTTGCGTTCTTCAGCGTCACACTCCTATTTACCGTGATCATGCCGCATCGTCCTTTCGATTGTTAGCTGCCAATGTGCGGATGGCCGAGGGATGGAAGGAAATCGAAACGCTACTTGCACGTGCATCGAATTCGACGCGGGCGACGAGCAGTCGCAAAACTTCGGCCTGTTCACGGTTCGACAGTGCCTTCCAAACGCTGTCGAAATCCGAGAAAGCGGCATCGATATCCGCCTCGCCGATGCGACCGTCTTCGATCAGGTCCGTCTGCCGCTTGATCTCAAGCAGGCGCTGCTGATGGCGCGTGACTTGGGAGTGCAAATCGACCACTCTCGCCGATTTGATTTGGCTATCCTTGGGGGCAACGACCAGTTCCCGGATCTCGGCTTGGTGTCGAGCCAGTTGTCGTTCCAATTGGCGCTGCTCGATTTGCAGTTCACGCAGGCTGCTCTCGGTTTGTGTCTGAGACTGCCGGAGCACCTCGGCCCGCAACACGGCGTCCTGGCCGAGGCAACGGATTTGATCGACCACTACGCGTTCAATCTCGGCGGCCGGCAACGATCTTGTCGGGCATGACTTGCGTCCCTGCTTGATCGCTCGTGTGCAGGTGTAATATCGATAGCGCTTTGAACCTCGCCCCGTGAACGTGTGAACCATCGCGTGTTGGCAATCCTGGCAATGCAGTAACCCCTTGAGAAGCGCACCGCTCTGGTTGACCAGGAAGTTGCCGCGTCCCCAACCGTGTTCCTTGAGCTGCGACTGGACTTTGTGGAAGATCTCCGGTTCGATGATCGCTTCATGCTCGCCGTCGAACCGTTCCGCCTTGTGCTTGAGCTTGCCGATGTAAATCGGATTCGTCAGCAGGGCGTAGAGAGAAGACTTGTCGAACTCCCGGCCTCCCAACTGCTCGCCGCGCTTGGTGGTCCAGGCCTTGTTCTTCCAGCCCCTTCTGGCCAGCTCCTCGACCACCGGCAACAGGGTGCCGAGTTCGAGGTATAGGTCAAACGTCTGTCGCACGCGAGCCGCCTCGTCGGCGTTCACGACCAGCTTCGCGCTGGGACCGGAGCGATCGACGTCGTAACCGAGCACCGGTCGACCACCGGCCCATTTGCCGCGTCGACGCTGAGCCGCGATCTTGTCGCGGATGCGTTCGGCGATGATCTCCCGCTCGAACTGAGCGAACGACAGCAGTACGTTCAGGATCAGACGGCCCATGGGCGTGCCAGTGTTGAATTGCTGCGTCACCGAGACGAACGCGACGCCGTGTTTGTCGAACGTTTCCATGATACGGGCGAAGTCGAGCAGCGATCGGCTGAGGCGGTCGACCTTGTAAACCACGACGCAGTCGATCTTGCCGGCGGCGACGTCCTCCAGCAGTCGAACCAGGGCGGGCCGTTCGGCGTTGCCGCCGGAGAAACCGCCGTCATCGTATTGCTCCTCGACGACGACCCACCCCTCCTGCTGCTGGCTGGCGATGTAGGCCTGCGCCGAGTCTCGCTGGGCGTCGAGCGAGTTGAATTCCAGGTCAAGCCGCTCCTCGGTCGACTTGCGCGTGTAGATCGCGCAGCGGACTTTCGGCTTCAGAGACTCCTTGGCCGGGGCACACTTATACTTATTATTAGTCATGCGTCACCTCCAAGCTTGAAGAACCGAAAGCCGTTCACGTGTGACCCGCTGACCAACTTTGCGATCGCAGACAGCGAGCGAAAACGCTGGCCCTCGTATTCGAACCCGTCGGCCAGAACCAGCACCTGAATGGTTTGGCCCTTGTATTTCCGCACGACGAAATTGCCCGGAGCCGGTAGCCGTGAATCACCGACCGCCTCGGGCGCATCGGGCGACGGCAGGTTGATCGCGGCAGGCACGGTGATGGTGGCGCTTCGCGGTGGTGTCACGCGCACTTCGGCGTCGTCGGCCAATTCGGCCGCTCGGCGACGGGCCCGTTCACTCAGCTCCCCCTCGGCGCGGGCTTGCAGCCGCCACGCAATTCGCCGGATCAAGTAACCTTTGTGTCGGCTGCGGGCCGGTTCCCCGACGATTTCTCCGTAGAGCTTGGCCAGTTGCCCGACCGTCATTCCTTCGAGCCTCGCGCGTTCGCGAGGCACGTCGATGTGAATCATCCGATTCCCCTTTCCTGGTGAGGTGTGTCTCGTTTGCGACTTGCGGCCGGGCTACTTCGCCGTCCGGCGAGACACACTGAGCCTCGATTCCGAGACAACCTCAAGGTCCGGCTGGCCAGATTCGCCAGGATTCTCTGGCAGCGGCCTATTCGTCGACTCGCGGAGATGAGCCACGCCGCGAGCGAAGATGGCGGCGACTTGGGCCAGACGCTGCTGGGGCGTGAGTGGAATGGGGATGGTGGATTCGTTTCGCATCGGCAAACCCCCGGGGCTGGTGGATGGAACTGACGTCGCGCGACGTCGACCCTGGGTTATGTATGCCGTGGCTCACCAAACCGTCCGCCTGAAAGACGAAATGTTTGGTTGTTTCTCCCGCCTTCGTCGCACCGCGGGAAAACTGGGAGTAAGAGCTGCGTTTGTTTTTCGTCCTAGAATCCGACTTCCGAGAACTACGTCATTGCCGTTTCTCTCGGGTCAATCCAGATACCGGACCTCGCGCAGGCTACGACAGAGTGCTGAAATGATTGAATCAGTTGCCTTGGCCGGTATGTTCCGCGCGACGCGCTGAGGGTGCAGGTGTTTACCGAGTCGCATCGTCGTCGCCCAGCTGATGATCTGCCGATGCATACCGTGTTGTCCGAATACGGGCACAACGACGAGATAGACCGGTTGGCCGTCAAGGGCGTGGAACTCGATCCCGTTCGGAATCAGGAAGACCCACCAATCAACTTCTCGTTCGAGCGTTGTAAGGGTCTGATGACCTTCAAACTGATGGCCGAGTCCGATTCCACCGTCACCCGTAGCGGCAAACTCCTCCCGCCAGACGAGTCGATGTGCCCACTCCGTGAACAGGTCTGATCGGTCATAATGATCAGTGATGTGCCGAATAATCAAAATCAACAGAGATAGTTTCTCGCCCGACATTTCGAGATTCGCACAGTTTGTCCAAGACCACGACTGCTTGTCCGTTTCTACTTTCCGCCGGATGCCCTCGACGAGCCTTTTTCTTGGTGCCTTGAGTTGATTGAGCGACACCACATGGACGGACTGAAAGTGTGCCTCTGCCACAAGATCGCCGCGAAGGGCACTATCCGCGCATGACGTGATCGCCCGGAATCCCACTCCAGCTGCAATACTGTCGTGAAGGAATTTGCGGCGGTTCATGCTCGCTGCGCAATGGTTAGGAGTACTTCTTTGAATTACGAGTTGGCAATCGAGTGGAACGGCGCTTTCTGCATGACGTCAATTGGCAAAAGATCTCCCCATTTCGTCGACTTGCCATAGCTCGCCAGTGCCGACTTCAACAGCCGTCAAGAGGCCACCGAATCCGCAGCCCGTGTCGATGCCGAGCAAGTAACCGAGGTCTAAGATTTTCCCTTCGGGCTGGGGCGTGTGCCCAACGACCGCGGTCTTCCCCGAATAGTGTCGGCTCGGCAAATCCGAGAGCGGCAACCATAAAGCTGTCTTTGAGTCGTGCTGATCCAGCCTCCAGTTCGGAGCGTAATTGGCATGAATGAAGAAGTGGCTTTCGGTCTCGTGGTAGCGCAGCAGTGCGGACAGGAATTGGAAGTGCTCCGTCGGGATTCCCTCGAGGCCCTCACTTGAACCATACGAGCGAAGCGTCGCGTCGCCCCCGTGATCGAGCCAGACGCTCAATGCACTACTGCTGGTCCGAGCATGCAGCAACATTTCTTCGTGATTCCCCAGTAGCGGGACCAATCGGCATCGTTCGGCCAAGCCAAGAACCAATTGCAGCACGCCCCGGCTATCCGGACCACGGTCGATGTAGTCACCGAGCAACACGACGGTATCTACCGGTTGAGGATCAACGGCATCGATAATCGCCGCCAGCGCGGATGCATGGCCGTGAATATCTCCGATGGCGATTGTGCGGACAACCATTATGTGTTCCTAGCTGAGGGCGTACTGAAGGTGGAGTTCGCGCCTTCAGATCCAGCGAGCGGATTCACTCTGGACTCCAATCATCGGTTGTGATCACCGTCGACGAATCGACTGAGTACTCCTTCACGTCCAGGTACCCGAATTCACCGCAAACCCACGGGATCTGCTCGAAGTCGGCCAGTTCATTCAGCGTTTCCGGAGCAATTGTCGCAAGGTCGGCGTCGTCGGACACTTCGATTTCGAGCGTGCGATGGGCGGAATACGTCAGCGTTCCGTGCAATGTAATGGTTACCCTCTTCATGTAGATGCTCGGCTTCCTAGGTCACGTAAATCATGTTGCATCGTCGCAGCCCTGAAATGCGTGTTGCGATCAACCCAGCGCGGATGAAACAGATCAAGCATGCGAATGTTAGCGGGGGTGATGGACACACGTGGGTCAGGCGGGGCGACAGCGCAGTGGCTCCAGGAAGTTGGAGCGACGTCTCACTGGTGCCGACAGCTGTTACGACTGCTGAAGTCGCAGCGCCTGTTCCAGTCGCTGAATGACCGCGTTGCGCAATTCTTCAGGGCGTTTTACCTTGGCTCGTCCTGACCAACCCAAGACCCACCACACGATTTCGTCCAAACCGTCGACCGTGAACGTCATGCGCACGCTGCCATTGTCCAGTCGCTGGACTTGCTGAGTCTTGTGCCAGACGGTCTCGGTGACGATTTCCGCCGCGTCCGGCGTAAATTCGATTTCGACTTCATACTCTTTCGCACCACGGAACACGTTCCAAGCGTTGCCGAAATAGGTGTCCAGGTCGAATTCATTTGGAACATCAGCCTTGGCATCGACCGGACGTGCTGACTGAAAGCGGGTAACCCGATACGTCTTGGGCTCGTCGCCATCTTCGGGCCGGGCGATGAGGTACCAGGCCTGGCCCGCCAAACACAGCCGAATCGGGTGCAACGCCAGGCTGACCGGCCGATCCTGATAAGGCGTCTTGTAGAGTCCCGCAATCTGACGTCGTTCGATGAGGGCCCACTGAATGGTTTTCAGGATGTCGTGATGCTTGCTGTGATCCGCCAACCGCAGGTCGAGAGCCCCCATCACCTGCTGAGCGTCGGCCAAGAGTTGAGAAACTTCGTCGGGTGCGAGTGCGGCCAACTTCTCTGTGGCCGGAACGCTCGCGGCTGCATCCAGTCCCTTCGCGCCCGCGAGCACGGTTGCCGTCGCCTGTTCGAGTAATTCGTCACGGCTGAGCTGGAGGACAGGAAACTTTACACCTGGAAGAACGCGAATGGATCGAAGCTGCTGATCGTAATAGGCTGGGACACCCGCCAGTTCGAGCGCGTCGAGGCGCCGACGAATCGTGCGTTCACTGCATTCCATCTCCGCAGCCAGGCTCGCGTAGTCCCAGCGTCCTCGCCCCAACAGCAGTTGCAGCAGCCGTAGATGGTCGGCCAGCCGGGCGGCCTGACGAAGACGGCGGTCAGCGTCGGACTTTTTGGTTGGGATTCTTTGTTTACGTTTCGCTGGTTTCTTTGCCACTCTGGCACTCCCCGGAAGCCAAGGCATCAAAATGGAGCAGGCGCGCTCGTCGCTTATCGGCTGTTCACCTCGCGACGATTCCGTGACGGCTGTTTTACCATGTTGTGTCCCGCGAACCGAATCGAGATCGATTCCACGAAAGCCTACCAACGTTTCATGACAAACGTGGGTCCACGGGAAATGGCCCCGGAAAAATCGGCGAATGCGACGGTGTCGACAAGGATTCCGTTGGACGATAGTCGCCGCTTTCCAGGATCCGCACGACTTTTTTCGAAGCGTGACCCGCGCTTGTCAAAACCGGGATTTACAATTTGCTTCGACGGTCCGGCTCACGGAGAAACGCAGGCCCCGCTGTGGGGTGGCGGCTGCTTCACTGCCGGCGGACGCCCTTGCTGCAATCTGGCGTGGCGACGCTCGGGCTTTGGGCTCGCAGCTAAATCGTCCAACGCCGCAGCAACGGTACGTTTCGCATCACGGCACGAGCAGCGTTATCGCGTGAATCGATCCATGTTCTCGTGGCCGGACCGTCGCTTTTTGTGATTTGAAAGGAAAAATGCAGTTTCTCATTTACGATCGCCGGTCGATTGAGCGCGGTATTGTCGTCAGAACACCCTACGTGCTGATCTCTATCCGCGACCCCGACAAGCCAGCCGTTCGACCTCGCAAACCGGCCGCACTGCGCGATGCCCTCTTTCTGGCATTTCACGACGCGGAGCCGGCTCGAAGTTTCCCATTGCCACCTGAAATCCGCTTGATGGAATCCCACGATGCCGTGAAAATCTGGGAGTTTGTTCAAACTTACCGGGAAAAAGTCGGAACCATCGTCTGCCATTGCGAGCAGGGGATGAGCCGCAGCCCGGCGGCAGCGATCGCCCTGGCCGAAGCTCTGGGAGGGGATGTCGAAGTGATTCGGGCCGACTCGCAACCCAACGAGTATGTTTACCGGTTAATGCGCGACACCATCGCGCAACTGTCGAGAGGGAGCTAGTTCTTGGCCAACGTTCAGCTTCCCTATGGAGTCCATGATCTTGATCCCCAGGTGATCGTCCATCCTAACGATCCCAATCTGATCCGCTGCTACGTTCGCGGGTGTCAGCAATTCGTGCGCCGTCCAACCCGGCATAGCGACGGTGAACTGTGTCCAGACCATGGAATCTATTGCCATCACTCACGGTTCGGTTCGACATATTCCTACCGCGACGCATCCCGAAATATCATTGCCTCGCCAGATGTGTTCGCCAACAGCATTGTGGGCCATCCGTTTAAGTACGAGAGCCATCGCCTTGGTGCTGAGAACTCGGAAGACGCACTGAGTTGGAACGTCTTTCGATCTCTCCAGGAAGCCGGGCTGCTAGCGAATGTAGCCAAGTTAATGATCGGCGAAGAGCATCGACAGGAACCGGATCTCTACCTCTGGGGAATCCAGGTCAACGATGACTCCTTTGAGCCATGGGACTTACTGATCGCTGCCAGGGAGCAATTCGAAAGCAACCTGCCCGTAAAGCGACCGCTGACGGAGCCCGACATCGCGTTGCATCTGCCCGGAGAGTATCTACTGTTGATCGAAGCGAAGTTCACCAGCCCAAATCCATGCTATACGCCCGGCAAGCGCAAAGACTTGCGATCACTGACGCTCCGCGAGTTGCTGGACATCTATTGGGATTCATCTCTGCAGTTGCTCGACTACGGTAAGGCATGTTCGGCCCCGTGTATCCATTATCAGCTTTGGCGCAACACCGTATTTGCTGAATGGATGTCCGCGCGGGACAACTCGACTACTCGTCCGTACCACGTAAACCTAGTTCGACGATGCCATGAATCGCAAAGCGCTCTGGAGTTCACGAAACTGGTGAGACCACAATGCCGTGACAAGTTTCGCCGAGCCGAGTGGGAAGGTATGGCGCTCGCGATTCAGGACAACCCGGCAGCACGCCGGTCCGGAGTGATCGAGTACATCGACGAAAAGACTGCAGGGCTTACCAAGGCATTTGAGTTCACCCCTGAACGATGAGATATTCGGCGCAATACACTTGAGAAAGGCCCCGCATGTCACACGACTTTGACGAAAGCGAATCAACATCGCCAGTCGAGATGGATCAGTTCTTCGAAGGCCTTGCGCTAGGGAGGAGCCGAACCGATCGCCACAACAATGATGCTGGTTTCCTGGAATTGGTCAGTTTTGTCACTCCGCTACTGAAATATTTTGAGTGTGTTGAACCGCTGCCGAATGGAAGTGCCAGTTGGAGAGATCCTCGCGCCCGAACACGGACTATATGGAAGCTCAATTTTTACAACAGTACTCCATTGCTATTCGGCGTTCGAAGTGATGTTGCCAGGCACTGTGGAGAATTGCAGGCGAGTGGCCTACTGACAACAACGTTCTTCGTGAACGAAGTCAGGTTTGTTGGCTTTGCCGTGACCAATGACGCTGACTCTAAAGCAAATATGGCGGTGTTAGTCCAGGCTGTGCGAGAGAACCACGACGCCTGCGATGTACCGGAAGCACAACTGCCCAAGGCAAGCGGCGTGAACTTTGCTTCGATGGTTAGTGATTGGGAACAGCACAAGAACAACACGAGGGTACCGATTTTTTCGAGGCATGGTCTCGAAATCCGCGGCGACACATCAGTCGAATGGTTGGATGAATGGCTTCGGCTTTCCCCACCAGCAGGAGGATCGCGACAATGGCAAGATGGGCGCAGTGCAAAGGAAGTTGCTCGTGCATGGAGCCTGGGCAACCGCGCTCTCAATCAAATGCCACCTGGTATTGGTGAGATCCTATCACACGTCGGGTTTCTTCCAAAGGTCGGAATCGTCGAACTCCGCGCGGAGTTGGACGGGTTCACTGGAAACGCCAGGAACCACGACATGGTATTGGTAGGCAGGCAATCCACAAGTGAGCAGCGAGTTCTTGTTGCGATTGAAGCTAAGGCAGATGAACCGTTTGGAAATGACTCGATAGGTGAAGCGAAACAGAAGGGTCTTAACAAACCAAGGAGTAAGGTCCCGGCAAGAATCGATCGGCTTGTAAAAGCGCTGTTCGGTGGTGTGTCTTCGGTGGTTAACACACTGCGCTATCAACTCCTTCATGCTGTTGGCAGCACAATAATCGAAGGTCGGCGATTTGAGTGCGCTCAAGTGATATTTCTTGTTCATGAGTTTCGCTCACAATCCTGCTCGCAAGCTAATCTCGATCGCAACGCGGAACATTATTTGCAGTTCTTGCGTGCATTGACGGGCGATGAGACGGTGGAACTCGAAACTGGCAAATTGATTGGACCGCATTTCGTACCAGGAGACGACTCTGACCAGCCGTCGGAGCACTTTCTGCCAGGGAACATCCCGATTTATTTTGGGAATAGTGTAACTGTTGTGCGGGATCAATAAGAAAAGGTGATTCGAATGTGCGTGCATCGTGGCAAATACGACTTTTCAGAGCAAACTGGTAAACGACTTCTCGTTAATGTCCACGCCGATGGTCCAACGAGTACGTCAGTACTGATAAACATTGGGAGGCAGTCGTTCTCTTGGCAGTCGCCTTTCGGTTATCACACGCAAGTACAAATCTCCGAACTGCCAACAGCCTTCGCGATGTACGACGACAGTTTTGTCTTCGAGCTTGACGAAGTTCGACATTGGAGCCGATGGGTTCCTAGCATCCGTGAAGCAATCGGGGATACTCCGATTGGCAGCATCCAGATGGGCGAGAAAAGGCTCGCCAACATCTTGCAGCGGATTCAGGGATGCGCCCGGCAAGTTGATCAGTTCTCGAAGACGCTTGATTGTCTGAACATCGATACCGAATTGTACCGCATCTTCCTGGCCAGCAAGTCCAGGAGGAAAACCGATGCGGTCGGCAGTGACCGGTACGTCGCGCAATTGCTGGAAGCATTCACACAGGCCTGCGACGTGTACCGGCGTGTCCCAGCAATTTGCGAACCCGATAAGCGGGAGATCGTTGAGGACGCTGACAAGCGCAAGTTGATTGCTGAAATGCAGAGAGCAAAGGGCTCTAATCCGCTTTCAACGACATGGCCAGTAGAGATCGTCGATTACGAAGTAATGCCACTTAACATCAACTGGTTTAATTGGCGAGGTCAGCTTCCGGGAAAAGACATACGGACCGTAGCCTTCGACTTGCTGCTTGGAACTGAACCAACTGGGGATGCGAATGGTAAAGGCGCTAATTATGGATCGCCTCTCGTCACGGAAGTAAAGCTCAAGAATGATCAGTGGACTTCGAGCGCATTGACCCAGGCAATTTTCTACGGGGCGTTATTAGTCAGCTCTGCACAAAAAGCCCGGTTCTTTCGTGACTTTTGTGACCAACGGCCCTGGGTGTGCGTGCTCGCACAAGATCGAAATCCGGCGGTCGAGGCTGGGTTTGCAGCCGATTATCAGTCTGCGTTGGAGTTTCTGAAAAGGGATGATGTGTCGCAGACACTGAAATCGGAGTTTGGGGGTGCCTTCGTAATTCTGATGGACGATACCCGAAAGGCGTTGGATGAACACAGGTTCGACTGGAGTTAGCGACTACAACGAGTGTTTAGATCGCGGTACGAAGTCTGAGCGTGATGCAATAGCGGCAACTTGAATAAGTTCGTGCCTGGCGTGTGGTGACCGAACTTTGGCGGCTGTTTCCCGATCACTTGTGCTTGATTGAGATACACCCCGGTGACGTGCAGTACGATTGTCTCAGCCTGGTAGGGTTCACGAGCAGTCGCTATGGCCAGTCACTTGCGTCGACGCGATCACGTCGGCCATGCGGTCTCATTCGTTCATCGAACCGAACGGTCCCGTTTTTGGTTTCTCTCGGACGATCACAACCAACTCGATTACCGGAGATTTGAGGCACGGCCGAGGCTTCGAGACTTTGGCCTTCGGAGCGCGATCGGCCTGCGGCAGTTGCTTGTCGCGCGCGACACCTTTGGCAGACGCCATCGGAACGTGCGGCGTATCGGATATGAGTCAACCGCAGGAAGGAGCCGAAGTCGCGCCGTATGTCTCTCCGTTTTGGTCGACGGAGAGACTAGGACAAGGTCGTTTCCTGCTCCCTCCGTCGAGCCTGACCAAACGATAACCCGAGACCTTTGGCGCGACAGAGACTTTGAGACTTTCGGCCCCGGAGCGGGGTTGGGCCGCGCCGGCCGGACGTCGCGCGCGACAATGGCCGAGACAAACACGCCGGGAGACACAGGCGGAACCCGTTGCGAGTCCTCGCGTTTCGACGAAAAAAGCCACCGTGTCTCGACGGTGGCTTTTCGTATAACCCAGCGGTAGCGATTGTTCGCTACGGTTTGGTCAAGTTGCGGGGGCCGGATTTGAACCGACGACCTCGAGGTTATGAGCCTCGCGAGCTACCGGGCTGCTCCACCCCGCGTCAGGTGTTCGCTATTGTAGCCGATCCGCGGACGCCGTCGAGGGGCCTGACGCTCGGTGCGCGCATTATCTCGATGTCCGACGGCCGATCGTGGCGCTCGTTCTCGATGCGCTGGTGGATGGCCGTTTCCACGAGGCGCCGCCGAGTTTGGCGCGGCGCCGGGTCGGCTGGGCATCGGCGCCGTTTCGCCGGTTTCAAACGGAACGGATCGGCGCCGGTCGGCTTGGAATCCCCGTCCGCGCGCCCGGTTTCCTTGGCGCGACCCAAGGCCCCGGGTACACTCGATTTAGGCTCGGCGTATTGTGTCTCCCACCGATCGGTCCCACGCGGTTCCGATGATCGGGACCCGACGGCACGAAACCGGAATGGCATCCCAACCTCCCCAGCGTGACCGTTCGCCCCGTCCGCCGCCCGGCGTACCGTTTGTACCACCTCCGCCGCCGGTGGATCCGCGTCCGTCGGCGTCGCCGAAGGCGGCGGGGTCGCCGCCCGATCCTCTCCCGACTCCCGTTCCGCCAAGCGCGTCCGGGCCGCTCGCCACATCGACGCCCGCGCCCTCCGGGCCGACGCCGGCGCCGGCACCGCCCATACCGCCGATCCGCTCGAACGATCCACCGGCAACGCCCCCGGCGTCTCGCCGTCCGGCGTCGCCGCCGCCCGAGTCCCGCGCTCCGGCCGCGCGCAAACCGGCCGCCCATCCAGGGCCGCCGGACGACCTGTTTCCACCGGCGAACCGCCCGCCGCCCTCAAGGCCGGCGCCCGCCGCTCCGCCGCCCCCTATTCCGCGCGCCGCGCCTCCCGATCCCATGCTTCCTCCACCGGTCCGCCCGTCCGCAGGCGCTGCTCCGTCGACCAAGCCGCGCGACGTGACGAAACCGGCATCCCAAGCGGCCTCGCCCACGCCGGCCGCGCCGCAGTCCGGTGCCCCTTCGCCCGGTTCGGCCGGTCCCATCGTCGCGCCGAGTCCTCCGGCTCGGGCGCGAGGCGGACAGGGACCGCCCGCCGGCCCGGCGGCCCGGGCCGCGCCGCTCACCGCGCCGCTTGGGGATTCGCCGGACGAGGGTGACAAAGGTCCGTCACTTCCTTGGCATGTGCGCGTGGTCCGCGAAGCGCCCGCGTGGCTCGTCAGCCTCGTCTTCCACATGGCCCTTGTGATCGTGCTCGCGTTCATCGCCATCCCCTCGCTCCGCAAGAACGTCTTGATGCTCGAAGCGACCTATTCGGAGCGGATCGGCGAGCAGCTCGAGTCGATCCTTCCGGCGAACTCGATGGACCTCGAACGGAACCTCGAAACCGACATGGCGATCGCCGATCGACCGGTCGATGATCCGTTCGCGGCGCCGCCCGACTTGCAATCGCTCGACGTCGCCGGATCGAGCGCGACGAGCCATCTGGCGGCGCCGACGATCGGCACGATGCTCAACGGCCGCCAGCCCGGCGCCAAGAAAGCGATGTTGGCCGTCTATGGCGGAACGAATTCGACCGAAGCCTCCGTGCGCATGGCCCTCGAGTGGCTTCGCCGCCAGCAACAGCGCGACGGGAGCTGGCGGCTCGACGAACCGTTCCCCGACGGCGGAATCGATGAAAGCCGGACGGCCGCGACGGCGATGGCCCTTCTCGCGTTCCTCGGCGCGGGACACACGCACCGTGAAGGCGACTATCTACCCGTCGTCGGACGGGGTGTCAACGCGTTGCTTCGCATGCAGGACGAGGAAGGCAATTTTTTCCGGGAAGGTCCGCGCCATCATCGGCTCTATTCGCACGCCATGGCGACGATCGTCGCCTGCGAACTGTACGCGATGACCCAGGACGAACAGGTCGGGCAGGCCGCCCAGAAGGCGATCAAGTACTGCGGGCGGATCCAGGCTCCAGAGGGAGGCTGGCGATACGATCCGAAAGTCGACAGCGATGTTTCCGTCACGGGTTGGTTTTCGATGGCCTTCCAGAGCGGCCGCATGGCGGGGCTCGAAGTATCGAACTTCACACTGCAAGGGATCGGACAATACCTGGACTCCGCTCAGCTCGACGAGGGCGCCCGATACGCCTATCAAGCGGGCGGCCCCGCGAGGCTCTCGATGACCGCCGAGGGCCTCCTATGCCGGCAATACCTCGGCTGGCCAAGGTCGGATCCGCGACTGCGGAAAGGCTGCGATGAAATGCTCGCCAATCCGATCGCCTGGGACCAACCGAACGTCTATTACTGGTACTACGCGACTCAGGTCCTGCACCATATGGGAGGCCAGGACTGGTTCCGATGGAATGCCGTGATGCGTCAGGCCATTCCCGAGCGGCAGATCGCGTCGGGGCAGGACGCGGGAAGCTGGGCGCCGACCGACGACCCGAACGATCGGCAAGGCGGCAGGCTCTACGTGACGTGCCTCTGCACGTACATGCTTGAAGTCTATTATCGCCACCTGCCTCTCTACGCGCATTGACGCGCGAACGGCCGGGTGAGACTCGCCTTGAGGGCGGGGCGACCGATGGCGAAGCTCGCCAAAGCGTGGATGCCCGTAGCCACGCTCGCCAGAGCGTGGAATCGTCGCGCGCTTCAGCCACCGTCTGGCGATGGTGGCTACGGGCGACGGTGGCTACGGGCGTGGCGATGAAGTGAAATCAGGCCGTGCGACGGAATTGCATCTCGTGGAGCCGCCGATAGACGTCGCATCGCGCGGTCAATTCGTCATGCGAGCCGCAATCCACGATGCGGCCCGCGTCCATGACGACGATTCGATTGGCGAGCGCGAGTGTCGAGAGCCGATGCGTGATCATGATGACCGTGCGGCGCCGAGCGAATTCCTCGAGCGCCTTGTGGATGAGTTGCTCGCTCTCCAAATCGACCTGGCTCGTCGCTTCGTCGAGGATCAGGATCTCGGGATCCCGGAGGAAGGCTCGCGCCAGGGCGATCCGTTGCCGTTGTCCGCCCGAAAGGCGATTCCCGCTCTCGCCGACGATCGTTTCGTAGCCGCGTTCGAGCTGCCGTTCGATGAGTCGGTGGCAATGGGCCTTTTCCGCGGCCGCCATGACATCGTCGCGCGTGGCCGCCGGCGAACCGTAACGGATGTTGTTGAATACCGTGTCGTTGAACAGCGTGAACTGCTGCGACACGATGCCGATCCGGCCACGAAGGTCCTTGAGCGCCATGTCGCGCAGGGACACGCCGTCGAGTCGGACGAGGCCGCGCGTCGGATCGTGGAAACGGGGCACCATATGGACGAGCGTGGTCTTGCCGCACCCGTTCGGTCCGACAATGGCCACCGACTCGCCAAACGCGATCCGCAAGTCGATGCCGCGCAGTACGGGCTGTTCGGGCGTGTAATGGAATTCGACGTTTTCAAACGCGAGGCTCGCGTGCGGACGGGCGACCGATACCGGTTGTGGAGGGTCGTGGACGGTCGGTTCGGTATCGAGGATCGGATAGAGCCGTTCGGCCGAGGCCACGCCGCTCTGGATGGCTCCGAAAATATCGGACAGCCGCCGCGCCGGATCGCTGATGCCGACCAGCAAACCGTAAAAGACGAGCAGCGCGGGCAAGCCCATCGGCCGCTCGCACATCTTGACGCCGAGGATGTGCGTATTCTGCGTAAGCACGAGGTAGGCGCCGGCTATCAATGCGATGCAGACGATGGTGAGTCCCAGGACCTCGGTGACCGGTTTGGAAAGCGCGTTGTAGTAGACGATTCGCATGGCGCGCCGCATGCAATCGTGCGCTTTTCCGGAGAACCTCGCCCGCTCGAACTCCTCCATCGTGAACGACTGGACGACCGACAGCCCCTGGAACGTCTCGTGCACGACCTGACTCATCAAGAGCCCATCCTGCATGGCCCGATGCGTCGCTCGGCGAATCGACATCGCCAAACTCCGCAGGAGGACGAAGGCGAGCGGCGCGAGGAGGAGCGAGACGGCGAGCAGCCGCCACGAGACGATCGCGGCGCCGGCGATGCACGCGGCGATCTTGAGCGGTTCACGGATCGCTCCGCCAAACAACTGGTTCAGCCCGTTGCCCACTCCCCCGATGTCGGCTCCCATGTGGGCCATCATGCCCGACGTCCCGCGCTGCCCGAAGAGCGACGGCTCCATGCGGAGCGCATGTCCGTAGAACCGGCGTTGGAGGTCGACGACGACCAGTTGATTCAGTCGCGCGGAGAGCAGTAGGTTTCCGACGAGGAACAGGTTGCGGACGAGCGTCGCACTCATCAGGACACCGACGATCAGCACAACGGTTCGGAACGGATCGCGTGGAAGGTAGTGGTCGATCCAGGGCCGCAGCGCGATCGATCGTTCGAGGAACCGGCGTTCCGAATCGAGGTCGGCCTCGCGTGCGTGTTCCGTGCGTCGATCGGCGAAACCGCCTCGGCCGCGGCGCAAGTCGGCGAGTCGTTGTTCGTGGTCGGCGATCCTCGCCCGCGACGAATCGATTTCCTCGGCGATCCAAGCCTGCAGCGAGCGGTTCTTGAGCACGACTTCGAAGACCGGATAGAGGGCTCCGATGTTGCCGCTCCACAAGACGGCGACGAGGAAAGAACAGGCGATCGAGCCAACGAGCGTGGCTCGGTATCGCAGAGTGAGCCGCAGCGCGCGCAGGAAATAGGGCATTGCAAAACGTCCATCCATGGAACCTGGGTCCGACCGCGTGTCGGGCGCGGGAACGAACGACCGAACGGGTTTTGTACCAGATCGGCCCAAAATCACCAACGGCGTATTGGATCGGTTCGATTGCCGATTTGCCGTCCCGCGGGCGCGCTCTTGACGGCGTTCCCGACTTTTCGTTAGGCTCGCCGTCCCGCGTCCAGAAATCGTTGGTTGGGGGCGGAGAGGATGGGGTGCTCGGCGGCTTGAACAAGGGCGGCTTGAACAAGGATTGTCCACGGACCATGGCGCGATTTGTATTGATCGACCATTCGTTGACGGGGGTGGACGGTCATCATTTCGAATACGACGTGAACGTCGCGAAGTCGGCGGAGGCGTCGGGCTATGAACCGGTCCTGGTGACCAACGCCCAGTTCGAACCACCCGAGGAGATCGGGCGGCAATGGACGGTCGTGCCGCTCTTCGCGCACTCAAGCTACAACCACTACACCGTCTTTTGCGGAGCGGGCAGTCGGCCGCCCGACTTTCGAAAACCGCTCGCGACTCCATGGCGCGACTACCGGCCGGGGCGCCGCGTCGCCGGGTTCCTTCGCGATCTTCCCAACCGATATTGGGACTGGAAATACGCGCGCCGTCGTCGCCGCCGCATCCGATCGTTCGACGCGTCGTGCCGGCGATGGTGGGGCGCGCTTTCGATCCGGCAAGAGGACATTCTGTTCTTTCCGACGATGACGGAGTTCGATCTGGAGTGTTTGACCGAGTTCCTGGCGTCGACGCCCGAGACGCGCGACTTCGTCTGGCATCTGCAGTTCCATTTCAATTTTCTGGAGGGGCGTGAACCCGATTACGGCTCACAGGCGTTTCGGACCGTTGCGATGCGCGACCATTTCGCAAGGCAATTCGCGCGCATTCCCGAGCACACGGTATATCGTTATGCGACGTCCGAACCACTTGCCGAACAATACAACCAACTCGCCGCCGGGCGTTTCGAGTCCATTCCTTACCCGGTCAATCCTCGGCTGGGCGGAATCACGCATCGGCCGAGGCCGTTGGAACCGCTCCGCGTGACGTGCGCGGGATGCGTTCGGCCCGAGAAGGGGTACGGTCAATTCGCCGAACTTGTCGACTCGCTATGGGACGACGGGTTCGGAGCGGGGCGTCTTCAACTTATCGTTCAATCATCGGACTCCGCGCCGCGGGTCCGCGTTCCGGACCGGAACGCTCGGCGCGGCGCGCCCGAACCGGTGCGCCGCGTGCCGTTCCCGCTTCCGAGGCGCGAGTACATGGAACTGGTCGCGGAGACCGACATCGGCCTGTTCCTGTACGACAATCACCGCTATTACACGCGTTGCAGCGGCGTACTGGTCGAAATGCTCGCCGCCGGCGTTCCGGTTGTCGTTCCCGCCGGTTGTTGGCTGGCCGAACAACTCGCCGATTCCATCCACGCATACCAAGCGGATCTCATCAACGGACTCACGCCCGAGGCTCTCCACCGCCGAGCCCATATTCGTCTGTCCCAAGCGGCCGATTCCGAGCGGCTCGACACCGTGTTGGCCGTTCCGCGCGGCGCGACCCATCTGGTGGTCCGCGCGTCGTGGGAGGAACCGTCGTCGGGCCGTTACATTCGGATCGTGGCCGAGTCCTCGGGGGACGCGCCGAATGGCACGGCGCGGCGGGAAACGGTGATCGGGCCTTGGCGGATGCGTCGCGGCGTCCCGACGCCCGCGATCATCCCCGTGCCTCCATCGGCCGTCTCGATGCGGGTTTCGGTTGAGATCGCCTATGGTGCTGAACCGATCCAACTTGCCGGGCTCGATGTGACCCTCGGATCGATCGGTGATCGCATGGAATCGATCCCTTTGGGACAGGTCGGCGCGATCGCGTCGAGTCCGCGTGAATTCTCGCACGCGCTCCGCGAAGTGTTCGACCACTACCCGCACTACGTCGCGACGGCGCGCGCCTTCGCTCGGACCTGGAAGGCCTTGCACGACCCCGGAAACACGGTGCGCGCCCTCAGGGCGAATGCGGCTCGGGCACGGAGCGGAAGCGAAGCGCGGGACCCGCGAAGACGCGTTCGCGCGGCGTAGAGGGCGGCATGGCGGTTGAACCCGCTCGAACCGCGGCACGGCGTCCGGAGACGCATCCGACCTTCGACAGCCGGGCGGTGGCGAATCTGCTGTTGGTGGACTCTTCACTTTGTGATATCAATGGCCGTGCCGTGGGGCGATCGGCATTCGATCGGCCTCGCCGCCGCTCAAACCAGGGAAGGAACGACGCCATGAAAGTCGCCATCCTCGCAGGGGGATTGGGGACCCGGTTGCAGGAGGAAACGGCCGTCAAGCCCAAGCCGATGGTCGAGATCGGTGACCGGCCCATCCTGCACCACATCATGCGTCATTACGCGGCGCATGGATTCGCCGAATTCGTCGTGGCGCTCGGCTACAAGGGAGAAGTGGTCAAGAACTACTTCCTCAATTACCATCGGCTGAGCGGGAGCCTTCGAGTGGAACTCGCGACCGGTTCCGTCACGTCGCACGACGACGCTCGGGAAGACTGGACCGTCGACCTGATCGATACGGGAGCGGGGACCGATACGGGCGGGCGCATCCGGCGAATCGGCCCCTGGCTGGGCGGCGGCACGTTCTTGATGACGTACGGTGACGGGCTGTCCGACGTCGATATCCGAGCGCTGGTGGCATTTCACCGGCGCCACGGAAAGCTCGCGACCGTAACCGCCGTTCGCCCACCCGCCCGGTTCGGAGAACTGACGTTCTTCGGCGATCTTGTCACGCGGTTTCAGGAAAAGCCTCAGATCGGCGACGGATGGATCAACGGCGGATTTTTTGTGCTCGAACCGGAAGTGCTTGACTACATCGACGGCGACTCGGTCGTTTTCGAGCACGAGCCGCTTCAAGCCCTGTCGCGCGACGGGCAGCTTGTCGCGTACCGCCATGCCGGTTTTTGGCAGTGTATGGACACACTTCGCGACGTGCGATACCTCGAGCGGCTATGGAGTGAAGGCGCGGCGCCGTGGCGCAAGGCTGCGTGAGCGGAGCTGGCGCAAGGAAACGTATGGAAGCCGCGTTCTGGCGCGATCGTCGGGTGCTCGTGACGGGCCACACCGGATTCAAGGGAAGTTGGCTCGCGCTCTGGCTGCGCCGACTCGGAGCCCACGTCGTGGGATACGCGCTCGACCCGCCGACTCAACCGAGCCTTTTCGAGGATGCGCGGGTCGGAACGGATGTGACGGACCTTCGAGCCGAAATCGGCGACGGCGCTCGGATCGCGGGCGTGCTCGCCGAGCACGCGATTGAGGTCGTGTTTCATCTCGCGGCCCAGCCGCTCGTCCGGCGTTCGTACGCGGCCCCCGCCGAGACGTTCGCCGTCAATGTCATGGGCACCGTCCAACTCCTCGACGCCGTCCGCGCGGCGCCGAGTGTCCGCTCGGTCGTCGTCGTGACGAGCGACAAGTGCTATGAGAACCGCGAATCGATCTGGGGGTATCGTGAAGAGGACCCGGTGGGCGGGCACGATCCGTACAGTGCGAGCAAGGCGTGCGCGGAGCTGGTGACGGCGGCCTATCGCAGGTCGTTCTTCAGGGAGGATGGACGAACGATCGGTGTGGCCACGGTTCGCGCGGGAAACGTGCTTGGAGGCGGCGACTGGGCCGAGGACCGGCTTGTACCCGATCTCATCCGCGCTTTGGCGAGGCATGAACCTCCGCGCATTCGCAATCCGCGCGCCGTTCGTCCGTGGCAGCATGTGCTCGAACCGCTGCGGGGCTATTTGATGGTCGCGCGGCGCCTGCACGGCCAGCCGCGCGTATGGGATTCGGCGTGGAACTTCGGCCCCGATGCTTCGGACGAGGTTCCCGTCGCGGAAATCGTCGCGGAGGTGGCCTCGCGATGGGGAGGCTCGCACCGGATCGACTCGGCGACCGGCGCCGCGCCGCACGAGGCTCGATGGCTTCATCTGGATACGAGCAAGGCGAGACGCGTTCTCGGATGGACACCGCGACTCGATTTTTCCTCGGCGATCGAATGGACCGTGGAATGGTACCGGCGCGTCGTCCGGGACGGAGAGGATGCTCGCGAGGTCACACTCGAACAAATCGCGGAATACGAATCATGCATACGTCCTGGAATGACGTGGAGCTGCGGAATCGGCGCATCCTCGTGACCGGCGTCCGCGGGTTTGTGGGACGAGCCCTCGCGCGGCGCCTCGTCGGGATCGGCGCGGACGTTCACGGCGCGGCGAGATCGGTCGAAGGCGTACCCGCGGGTGTCCAACCGGTCGAAGTCGACTTGTGCGATTCGGGCTCGGTGCGCCGCATGGTGGATGCAATTGATCCCGAGTTCGTCTTCCATCTCGCCGCGCGCGTTACCGCGCGTCCGGAACCGGACCTCGTGCCCGACATGCTCGCCCACACGCTGAGCGCCGGCGTGCATCTGATGAGCGTACTGACGGGCCGGCCGAATCTCCGGAGGCTGGTACTGGTCAGTTCGGCCGAAGCGGCTTGCGAGAACGAACCTCCGGCTTCCCCTTACGCGGCGGCGAAACGCTCGCTCGAACAGTTCGCGGCCATGTTCCGCGCCGCCTTCGAACTCCCCGTCGTGACGCTTCGACCCACGATGGTCTACGGACCAGGGCAACCGCGCGACAAGCTGCTTCCGACGATCGTGGACGCGCTGCGCCATGGCGAGCCGATCCGACTGGGCAGCCCCCATCGCACATGCGACATGCTTCACGTGGACGATCTTGCACGAGCGCTCTGCGCGGCGTGCCGGCCGGGGATCGACGGCCGCGTTTACGCGATCGGTTCCGGAGAAACGACGCCGCTTGGCGACGCGGCGCGTCGTTTGGCGGCTCATTCCGGTCTCGCCATCGACGTCGGCGATGATGGTCCATCCGGGCGACGGGGCGAGCGCGATCTGGTGGTCGACATCGAACCGGCTCGGCGCGACCTGGATTGGGCCCCCCAATGGACGCTCGACGCCGGCCTCCACTCGCTCGCGACCGCGTGCGAGTCGATCGACGCGCCGGCGGCCGAACCGACGCGCGGCGCGGGCCCGACGCGCGCCGATCGGCTTCGCGCGCGGATCCTCGACCTCGTATCCGAATACCATGGCGCTTCGTTCGGCGAATCGGCGCGCGCGTTTCAACCCGGGAAATCGATCGTATCGGTCTCGGGCAAGAAGTTCGACGCGTCGGAAATGCGCCGTCTCGTCGATGCGTCGCTCGACTTCTGGCTCACCGCGGGCCGATACGCCGAACGGTTCGAGCTTGATTTCGCGCGGCGCATGGGTGTCCGGCACGCGCTGCTCTGCAATTCGGGTTCGTCCGCGAATTTGCTCGCCGTGACGGCCCTCACGTCGGAACTGCTCGGCGATCGGCGACTGAAGCCAGGGGACGAAGTGATCACGGCGGCCGCCGGCTTTCCAACGACCGTCAACCCGATCCTCCAGAACCGGCTTGTCCCCGTTTTCGTCGATGTCGAGATGGGAACGTACAACGCGAGCGCCGCGCGGGTCGCCGAGGCGATTGGGCCGAGGACGCGCGCGATCATCCTTGCGCACACGCTGGGCAACCCGTTCGATCTCGATGGAATCCGCGCGATCGCGAGGAAACACGATCTGTTTCTGATCGAGGACAACTGCGACGCCGTCGGAAGCACGTATCGAGGACGGCCGACCGGTTCATTCGGCGATCTGGCGACCGCCAGCTTCTATCCGGCCCACCACATCACGATGGGCGAGGGCGGCTGCGTTCTGACGGACAATACGAAGCTGAAGATGGCGGTCGAGTCGCTGCGCGATTGGGGGCGAGCCTGCTGGTGCGCCCCAGGCGTCGATGACACGTGCGGCAAACGGTTCCAATGGCAACTCGGCGACATGCCCCGCGGCTACGATCACAAATACACGTATTCGCACATCGGTTACAATCTCAAACTCACCGACATGCAGGCAGCGGTCGGCGTCGCCCAGCTCGAAAAACTCGACCTGTTCACCGTGGCGCGGCGAGCCAACTGGAGGCTGCTGCGCAATCGCTTGGCGCGGCACGCGTCGAGTCTGATCCTCCCGATCCGCGAGGACGGAAGCGAACCGAGCTGGTTTGGGTTTCCGATCACCGTGCGCGAAGACGCCGACTATTCCAGGTTGGAACTCGTTCAGTTCCTGGAATCGCGCAAGATCGTGACCCGCCTCCTGTTCGGCGGTAACCTCATCCGGCAGCCCGCGTACCGCGATGCCGTCTATCGCGTCGCGGGACCGCTCGCCAATACCGATCGGATCATGCGTCAGACGTTTTGGATCGGCGTGCATCCTGGACTTCGGGAGGACATGCTCGGTTATGTCGCCGATTCCTTCGATGCATTCATGGCGGAACGCGCCCGTGCGCGGCGGAGGGCCTCATGACGTGGATGATCACGGGTGGTTGCGGATTCGTGGGCGCGAATCTCGCCGACGCGATGCTCGCCGCCGGCGAGGATGTCGTCATCCTCGACAATCTCAGCCGCGCGGGATCCCGCGACAATCTCTTCTGGCTGCAATCGCGGCACGGCCATGACTGGCGGTTCGAGCCGATCGACATCCGGGACGACAAGGAGGTGTCGAGGTGCGTGCGGGACATCCGTCCCGCCGTCGTCGCGCACCTCGCGGGCCAGGTCGCCATGACGACGAGCCTCGCGAACCCGCGGCTCGATTTCGAAGTCAACGCGCTCGGCACGTTCCAACTGCTCGACGCCGTCCGAATCCATTCGCCCGATTCGATCGTGCTCTATTCGTCGACCAACAAGGTCTACGGCTCGCTCGAAAACCTCCGCTACCACGAAAAGCCGACTCGGTATGAGGCCGCCGACTACCCGGACGGTTTCGACGAGACGCTGCCGCTCGACGGAAGCTCGCCGTACGGATGCTCGAAGTTGTGCGCCGAACAATACTGCCGCGATTTCTCGCGCGCGTTTGGCGTGAGAACGGTCGTATTCCGGCACTCCTCGATGTACGGCGGGCGGCAGTTCGCGACCTTCGACCAAGGTTGGATCGGTTGGTTCTGCGGTAAGGCGGTCGAAGCCGAACGCGGCGCGGAGGATGCGTTCTCGATTTCGGGAAACGGAAAACAGGTTCGCGATGTCCTTCATGCCGACGACCTCGTTCGAGTCTACCGGATGGCCTCCGATCGGATCGCGACGACCGCGGGAAAGATCTACAACATCGGAGGCGGCATGGCGAACAGCTTGTCGCTGATCGAGCTGTTCGATCGGCTCGAACGGCGCGTCGGAAGGACGCTGCGATATCGGTGCGGGCCGTGGCGCGCGGCCGATCAAAAGGCGTTTGTCGCGGACGGCGGCCGAGCCCTCGCGGATTTCGGCTGGCGCCCCCTGGTCGACGCCTCCACGGGACTCGAAAGGATGCTCGAATGGTCGCGGGAAATGCAGCCCCAGTGACGGACCGCCCGGTCAGCGTCCTCATCCCCGTGTATCAGCGGCCCGTGCTCGTCCGCCGCGCGGTCGACAGCGCGCTGGCCCAGACGCACGGCAATCTCGAAATCATCGTCATCGACAACGCGAGCACCGACGCGACGTGGGAGGTCGTCAACGCGTTGGCCGAGCGTGACGGCCGCGTGCGGTGCTTTCGCAACGATACGAATCTCGGGCCGGTTCGAAGCTGGATCCGAGGACTGGAACAGTGTCGAGGCGACTACGTCAAGATCCTCTGGTCGGACGATTGGATGTCGCCGACGTGCGTCGCCGAGTCGCTCGTCGCGCTTGCCGAGCATCCGGGCGCGGGCATCGTCTTCACATCGACGTTCATTCACGACGGCCAAACACCGGTGCCCTTCTACCATTTCCCCAACCGCCGATGGATTACGGCCGAGGCGTATTTCGCGGCCTCGATTCAAGACGGGTCGATGCCCGTTTCGCCCGGCTGCACACTCGTCCAAAGGAACTTGGCACGATTTCGAGTTGATTTTCCGAGGAGCCCGTCGTCCCTTGCGGGCATGGCGCGGAGCCTTGTCGCCTCGCGGGCAGGCCTGGCGGCCACGCGCGACGGACACGTGCTTCGGGAAATCGCCCTGTCGACGGGCGCCGGATCGGACATGCTCTTCATTTGGGACGCGGTCGCGGCATCCGGCGGCATCGTCCATCTTCCAAAATTCCTGAATCACTTCGATCGGTCGCCGACCAGCATCACCGTGACACAAGGCGACCGGGTCGCTGGAGGATATCGGCTCGCGGCGCGGTGGTTCCTCGATACGTCGGTCGCGGATTCCGCCATGCGGCGTCGCCTCCGGATGACTTGGCACGAGGCGTGGCCCAAGCGGTGGGAGCGCACGGTGCGCCGCGCCGTGCGAAGGACGCTCGGTTCGCTGCGGTCCCGGTGGCTCGGTCGCGCCGCGTGACGAAACGGCGCGTTGCCACGGGATTCGATTTCAGGGATCGGCGCGCTTGAAAGTAAGGCGATCGGGAAAAGCGACGGCGCGTAGCACGTCCCGAGCGGATGGAACCAGCCGACGCGCGTGACGCGCGACGGCCCGCTTTCCGTGGCCGCGATTTCGTAGAGCGCGCCGAGCGACGTATTGAAATAGAGCGTTCCGGAGCGCGTCAAGGCGTACGACGTGATTCCGTGTTCGGAGAACATGTCGGTTGTGTGATAATCGGTCGATTCGGTTTCACCCAGCTCGGCCAGTTGCGGATCCAATTCGACGAGCGTGACGCGCGGGGGGCCGTCCGCCTCCGAACGGACCACTCGAGGTACGAATGCGTGGCCCCTCGGGTCGACCACGAAATTCCTCGAAATGTGTCCTCCGTCTGCGCCGACTTCGAGGCGAGCGACGGTCCCGTCGGCAATGTCGAATCGATAGAGCACGTGCCGGAATAGGCCGAGCGCGAAGACGCTGTGCCCGGCGCCGTTGAGCGCGATAAGTCCTTCGGGAACCGAAAGCAAATGCTCCCACTCGCGCGTCTCCGGGTCGATGCGCCAAAGATGGGATCCGAACATCGGCAGCCGCATCGTCGCCGCATCCTCGCCGGCCTCGTCCACCGACGCGAAATACAACCGGCCGTCCGCCATGGGCACGATCTTGGTGTGGATCTTCATCTGGCTGACGTCGGAAGGACCAAGCCGCCGTCGGTGAAGATCGCAAGACAACGCATGGGGGACGGTGGATTACTCGGCCGACGGTTCGGGGCGAGGGGCCTTCGCCGGATACCCGATCTGGTCGATCGCCTGCATCAGCTTGGCGATGCAAAGCCGGTTCATGCTGATGCCCCGGTCGGCCGCTTCACTGATCAGGTACTGGTGGATGCTCGCCGGAAGGCGGACGGTGATCATGCGTTCGGGTTCGCGAGCCTCCGGCGCGATGCGGGCTTGGGACTGCAGATGCACGAGCAGCTCGACGATGCGCGCATAGTGCGCGGTTTGCTCGAAACGCCTCAATGCGTCGGCGGTCGGAAAGAGACGCCGGACGACGCCGTCGACGCCAAGGATCTCGCGGAAGAACGTGAGCCAATCGGGTGAGACGGCGTGCAGTTGTTCGGCGATCTTGAGCGCGCCGGCTCCCCGTTCGCGAACCGACCGCTGGGCCGTCCGGCCGTCATGAACCCGTTCCCGGGACGCATCGTTCGATGTCTTGCATCCGTTCGATCCGCGCGGCATTGGATGTCTCCCATCCCAATTCGAACCAATTCGAACCAATTCGAATAATCCGAAACTCCACGTCGCGAACCGGGTCCACCCGAACCGATCGGGCTCCACGCACCGCGCTCTCCGGTCTCCTCCCGAATCGCGCCACCCGCCACGCAACCGCCGCATTGTTTCCGCCGGTCAAGGCCTTGTTTCATCTCCTTTGATAGCTAGCACTTAGAATGCTATCACTCACGTGCCCGCTCATCGCGCTGACCCGCTCGGCTTTTAAGCAGGCCGCTGCTGCGCGGTTTTTGGGCACCCCTGGGCTTTCGCGCGCGACCAGGTGTCCAGCTCGCCAGAGGGCATGTTTCGTTTGGGGTGGGGAGAAAACGAGAGGGCGCGTGTGTGGCCCGGGGGAGGTGCGTCGCCATGAGCCGGGGCGTGGCTCGGCGGGAGCGGATCGACGGGGCCTGTAAGCCGGGTTCTGTTTCCACCCGCGAGGGTGGACGACGGCCATTCCTCTAGGACGTCCATTGCTGAACGTCTCGAGCGGCCTACCCGGAAGTCGGCGGTTCGGACCAAACCGGCCGCGGCGAGCCGCGGCGACTTCCTGCTTGGCCTTGCTCCAGGTGGGGTTTGCCAAGCCAGTCGAGTCACCTCGACTGCTGGTGCGCTCTTACCGCACCGTTTCACCCTTACCGCGCCGCGTGAGCGGCGAGGCGGTTTGTTTTCTGTGGCACTTTCCCGGGCCTCGCGGCCGGTCGGCGTTACCGACCACCTTGTCCTGGGGAGCCCGGACTTTCCTCTCGCCGCGCGAAGCGGCCAGCGGCCGTCCGGCCCCGTCGATCCGTTCCCGCAGTCGATCGATCCCTGAAGAAGGGCTTATCGGCGCGCGTCGGCCATGCATGGGACCACGGAAACAAAAAAAGTGGAGCGGAAGGGAGTCGAACCCTCGACCTCTGCATTGCGAACGCAGCGCTCTCCCAATTGAGCTACCGCCCCATTCCCTTACGTGTCCCTTACGTGTCCCTTACGTGTCCCTTACGTGTCCCTTACGTGTCCCTTACGTGTCCCTTACGTGTCCCTTACGTGTCCCTTACGTGTCCCTTACGTGTCCCTTACGTGCCTCGGTTGAGTCCGGGGCTCGGAATGGACTCCCGATCCACCACCGGGCTTGGAGAAGCCGTTCGACGCGCGTCACCGCGCCGAGTCGATCCCGCGACTCCAACGCCTATCAACCTCGGTGGCTCGATCCAGGCTCCGGATTCTAGTGGTCGTCTTGTTGCATGTCCAGACCGCTGCATGGCGTCAGAGTCCGAGGCCGGCGCGATACGCGGCGCGTTGGGGCTCGCGGCCGAGCCGATCGGTGATCGCCTGCCATTGCCGGGCGGCTTCGCCGAGCGATTCGGCGGAGGCCATCTCATGGCGCACGACGCGTGCGACGGCCTCATCGAGGGCCGCCAGATAGGCGTCGGCTCCGGCGACGCGCGGCGCGGCGAGAAACGCCGGATTGCGCATCGTTTCGGCGAGTGCCGCGGTGAAGTCGGGTACCCAGGCCTGTTCGGCGGCCCATGGCGGAAGCCATCGCGCGACGGATGCGGTCGGCGCTCCGCGCGCGGGCATGGTCGCCGCGCTGGCCGACACGATTTCATGGCTCCATTCGACGCCCGCGAGCCAGACGAGCAGATTGGCGGACGCCCGTTCGCTCCGCGCCTTCCTCCCGATCGCGCCAAGCCGTCCCGAGAAACCGATCAGGCTCACCCGCTCCGCGCCGTCGGGCCGTTCATCCCAAGCCTGGCGTTGACGATCAAACGAGAGACGCGCTCCGGGAAGGCGAACGACGGCGATGTCGGCCGTCGCGGGCAGGGAGGGCCGTTCGGAGCGCGCATCCCACCAACCGATCGCGGCGAGCGACCTGTTGGAGGCGAGCGCGTCGAGCGCGGTGCGCGGATCGCATTCGAGCGAGGCGGCCGCGCCGGGCATTGCCGCGAGTTCGTCGAGCGCGCGGACGAACGGGGGACCGTCGATCAACGGACGCATGTCGTCCGGATGGAAGAGGGCCGAAAGGTAACTGCGGTGATGGGCATAGGCCGCGGCGCGCGCCAGCAACATGAGGCCTCCCCAACCTCGGCCCAGCGGTTCGGCGCACGCGATCGGAAACGCGCGTTCCCGTTCCTTCCATCGAGCCATCGCCGCACCGAACGCGTCCCACGTCTCGAACGCCGCCGTTCCCTCCTCCTTCCAAAGATCGCGGCGATACCAGAGCAACGGGGTCGCGGACCCGAATGGGATCGCCAGGACGCGCCGGTCCCACTCGGCTTCACCGTGCCGCAACGTGTCGAACAGATCGGTCCAACCGAGATTCTCGTCGCGGATCGTCTTGTCGGGAAACGGAACGATGAACTCGGAGCGGACCATGTCGCCGATCGCCAGACTCGGAAAGACAATCACATCGGCGCTCGACAGCGAACGGCCGCGTTCCCGCATTTCCTCTCGAGACGCCTTGACGACGTCGAGCGTTCCGTCGCCGCGCGTCGACCATTGTTCGCGAATCCGGTCGGCGAGCCGTTCGTCATCGATGACCAGCACGCGCCACGACGGGGCCGCACCCGAGCCGGGTTCCACGGTTCGCGGCTCGGCATCCTTGCGGCATCCGGCAACGGCCGCCGCCGTCCCGACCACGCAGAGCCATCGGGCAACGACGATCCACGGCCTCGCGGCGCGTCGGCGGCTTCGTTGTTCGGCGGTCCATTCCGGCGGTCGGGGAACGACCTTGGCCCAAGGGTTTCGGCGGCCGGAAACACGAGTGCGCATGACGGGGAACTTCTTTTTTTTCGATCGGGATGAGCCGTCCATTGCGGGGCCGACCGTCGCGGGAAGGACCGGGATCGCGGGGAGCGGCCGAACCGAACGCATTGTGGTGGCGCGGTCGAGGAAAGCAAGGGCCCGCGCCATGGCGGGAAGGTCGCTGCACGCCAGGGCGGGAAGGTCGCTGCACGCGCGATCCCGCGCGATTCGCGCTTGGGTCGGGCCGTTGAAACGGCCGGGCACCGATCCTACACTCGACGTTCGCCGCGTCCCGAGGCGCGAGCCGTTTTTCCTTGCCCGTCCAATCGACTCGTCCGTCATTCCTGGAGCACGCATGGGCGCGTACATCGGCATTGACATCGGAACGTCCGGCACGAAGACGCTTGTCATCGACGATGCGGGCCGCATCCTCGCGGAAGCCGGCGCGTCGTATCCGCTCCATCATCCCAAGCCGCTCTGGAGCGAGCAGGACCCCGAGGATTGGTGGCGCGCGGTCGTGCGAACGGTGCGAGCGGCCGTCGGCGAATCGCGCGTCGCTCCGTCGGACGTCCGCGCGATCGGCCTTTCCGGCCAGATGCACGGCTCCGTGTTCCTCGATAAGAACCACCGCGTGATCCGCCGCGCCATCCTGTGGAACGATCAACGGACGGCCGACGAGTGCGCGGAGATCGAACAGCGGGCCGGCGGCCGCAAACGGCTCATCCAGTTCGTCGCGAATCCCGCGTTGACCGGGTTCACCGCCCCCAAGATCCTATGGCTGAGGAAGCACGAACCCAGGAACTTCGAAAAATGCGCGAAGGTCCTGCTTCCGAAAGACGAAATCCGGAGGCGGCTGACTGGAGAGTTCGCGACCGACGTGAGCGACGCGAGCGGAACGTTGTTGCTCGACGTCCGCCGCCGATGCTGGTCGCAAAAACTCCTCGAACGGCTCGATCTCGATCCCGGGCTCTTGCCGCCGTGTCATGAATCGGAAGAGGTGACCGGCAAGCTCACGCGCGCATCGGCCAGGCAATTGGGGCTAACCACCGATTGCCTCGTGGTCGGCGGCGCGGGCGACTGCGCGGCGAACGCGGTCGGAACGGGAGTCGTGAAGTCGGGTGTCTTGTCGGCGTCAATCGGGACGTCGGGCATTATGTTCGTGCACAGCGACGAGGTCCAAGTCGATCCGCTCGGCCGGCTCCACACGTTTTGCCACGCCGTTCGGGACAAGTGGCACATGATGGGCGTTAGCCTGACGGCGGGCGGATCGTTGCAATGGTTTGTGGACCGTCTGTGCGGCGAGGTTTCCGGGCAGCGCGACGCGTACGCCGTATTGAACGAGGAGGCGACGCCGATTCCCGCCGGCAGCGAAGGTCTTTTCTTCCTGCCGTACCTCGCGGGTGAGCGGACGCCGCACGCCGATCCCGACGCGCGGGGCTGTTTTGTCGGCCTGACGCTCGCGCACGGCCGAGGCCATCTGGCGCGCGCGATCATGGAGGGCGTCGCGTTCGCGATGCGGGACAGCCTCGAGATCATCCGGGAAATGGGAGTGCCCGTTCACCAGATCCGCGTTTCGGGTGGCGGCGCGAAGAGCGCGCTCTGGCGCCGGATCCAAGCGGACGTTTTCGGGCAAGGCGTCGTCACGATCAACGCGGAACAGGGGCCCGCGTACGGAGTCGCCCTGCTCGCGTCGGTCGGCGCGGGCGCGTATGGTCGAATCGAAGAGGCGTGCGCGGCGACGATCCAGATCGCGTCGCGCACTCCGGCGATCGCTCTGGCCATGCGCGCCTACGACCGCGCGTTCCCCGTGTATCGCGATCTGTACGGATCCCTTCGCGGCGACTTCAAGAAAATCTCGGCGCTCGCCGCTCCGCCCCGCCGTTAGGCCGAGAACCACCGGGGACGGTATGCCCGAACGTCCGATGCTCTCCGCGACCTTGGTAGAACGCTCCGCGCCGAGGGCGAACGTCGCGGCCGTTGGCGAGACCCTCCTGCTTGTCGCGCTTTGGATCGTCGTGGGCGGCGCCGATCCGCCCGGAATCAACGAAGCGCATTACCTCGCGAAGGCCAGGCATTACTGGGACCCGTCCTGGTGCGCCCGCGATCTGTTCCTCCAATCGGCCGACGCGCACGCCGTTTTCTTCGCGACGTTCGGATCGCTCACCACGATCGGATCACTCCCCATGGCCGCGATCATCGGTCGATGGATCGGCTGGGGCCTGCTCGCCGTCGGATGGCGGGCCCTCTCGCGCGCGATGATCGATCGACCGCTTGTTTCCCTGCTGTCGGGCGCCTGGTTCGCCGTGCTGCTCGAACATGGGAATCTGTCGGGCGAGTGGGTGATCGGCGGGATCGAGGCGAAGGTGCCCGCGTACGCGTTCGTTTTCCTGGGGCTCGCCGCGCTGGCGGCCGGACGTTGGCGGTCGGTTTGGATTTGGTTCGGCCTGGCCACGCTTTTTCACGTGCTGGTGGGAGCCTGGGGCATGTTGGCGGCGGGCGTAGCATGGTGCCGATGCCGACCGGACCGCATGCCGCTCCGCGCGATGGCGCCGTGGGTGTTCCTGGGCGTTGCGATCGCGGCTCCATCGCTCGGGATCGGTATCCGACTCCAGGGCGCCGCCGACGCGGCCACGGTGAATTTGGCCGACCGCATCCTCGTCTATCGGCGGCTCGGCCATCATCTGGCCTTCCATCAGTTTTCACACGTGGCCATGCTCCGGTTCGGTCTGCTCGCCGCGGCCGCGCTCGCGTTCGGCTCGCGAGCCGCGCGGAGCGACGCGCGGTGGTTCCGGATCGACGGTTTCGCGCGCGGGGCGTGCCTGTTCGCGTTCTGCGGCGTTCTCATCGATCAGGGCCTGCGAAACCACTGGGGCACGGCGGCCGCGCTGCTCAAGTTCTATTGGTTCCGGCTCGCCGATGTCGCCGTGCCGATCGGCCTCGCGCTGCTCATCGCGCGTTGGGCCTCGCGGAACGGCCGGATCTCCCCCGATCGGACGCGGGCGCCGACCGGACCGCGCGCCGACGCCCGGCTGATCGCCGCGATCCTGGTCCCGGCGATCGTGCTGGGAAATACGGTTCGTGCGCGGCACGGCGACCGGCGGCCCGAGGCCGAGCGACTTTGGGATCGAACGGTCGCCGATCCGGACCGCGCGCGGAGCAAGGGCGAGGCGTGGCGGTCCGCATGCCGGTGGATCCGAGAAAACACGCCCTCCGATGCGCTCTTCCTCACGCCCCGCGATCAACAGACGTTCAAATGGTACGCGGAACGCGCCGAGGTCGTGACGTGGAAGGACGTGCCCCAGGACGCGCCCCACGTCATCGAATGGCGACGGCGTTGGAAGGAGATTTTCGCATGGCCCGCGTCCCGCGACGGCGTCACCGCGTGGACCGATGAGGAACTCCAAGAAAAAATGCGGCTCTACGGCGCGACCTATCTGATCCTCGAACGGCCCCGGGCGCTCCGCGCGCTCGGACCACCCTTCCGCCAACTCTATCCGAACTCGACCGACGACAATCCGGACTTCGCCGTCTTTACGCTCGACGATATACTCATCCGTTCGTGACTCGGATCGGACCTTCTCGCGGAGTCGTCGTCGCCATGGTGCGCGTGGGAATATTGGGAGCGACCGGTTACACGGCTCTCGAATTGATCAAGATCCTGTTGCGGCATCCCGAGGCGCGGATCACGCGGTTGACCAGCAGGCAGGAAGGCCAACCACACGTCGCGTCGGCGCACCCGCAATTAGTCGGTCGCGTCGACCTGCGGCTCGATGACGCGGAGCCCGGCGCGTTGATCGAGGACTGCGACTTCGTGTTCAGTTGCCTTCCTCACGGCGCTTCGGCGTCCGCCGTCAAACCGCTCGTCGACGCCGGCGTCACGGTCGTTGACCTGAGCGCCGATTATCGGCTGCGCGACCTGGCGACGTACGAGGCGTGGTACGGCGAGCACCATGCCGACGGCGGACGGCTCGGGCAGGTCCCCTACGGGCTCCCCGAACTGTTCGCGGACCGAATCCGCGGCGCGTCGCTCGTCGCCAATCCCGGCTGTTATCCGACGTCGGCCATCCTGGCGATCACTCCCCTGCTCGCCATGGGGTTCGCCGAACCGGACGATCTGATCGTGGATTCGAAGAGCGGCGTGTCGGGCGCGGGAAGAACGCCCAAGCTCATGACCCATTATCCCGAATGCAACGAGAGCATCTGCGCGTACAACATCGGACGCCACCGCCACACGCCGGAAATCGACCAGATCGTGCAACTCGCCGCGGGGCACTCGGTACAGGTCGTATTCACGCCGCACCTGATACCCATGGATCGCGGCATCCTGACCACCGTGTACGCGACGCCCCGGTCCGATGCGTCCGAGGACCGGATTCTCGCCGGGTTTCGCGAGTTCTATCATGGAAAACCCTTCGTGCGGGTTGTCGAACACCTGCCCGGAACGAAGGACTCGGCCCATACCAACTTCTGCGACCTGACGGTGCGGGTCGCGAGAGGCCGGGTCATCGTCGTGAGTTGCCTGGACAATCTCATCAAGGGCGCGTCGGGAGCGGCCGTTCAGAATTTCAACATCCTCCAGGGCTTTCCGGAAACGATGGCCCTGCTGTAGGGGAATCGAACGGCGATTTGCGAAAAAGGGCGATTGAGGACAATCGCCCTACGTGGGATGCGACTGTGGGGGAACGGATCGATGCCTTTGCCACCATCGGGATTTCGACTGAGCGGCGTGCATTGCGGGATCAAGACTCGGGCCGGAGCCGAGGACATCGCGTTGATCGTAAGCGACGGGCCGTCGGTCGCCGCCGGCGTCTATACGCAAAACCTCTTCCGCGCGGCGCCCGTCGATCTCGACCGACAGCGGACTCCGTCCCCCCGCATCCGCGCGGTCGTGTCGAATGCGGGCAACGCGAATGCCTGTACGGGTGAGCAAGGCATGCGCGATGCCGCGCAGATGACTCGGCTTGTGTCCCAGTCCTGCGGCGTCGACGCCGAGGACGTGCTTGTGATGTCGACGGGCGTGATCGGCGAACCGATGCCGATGGAAAAGATCGCGTGCGGCATCGCGATGGCGGCGAATCGGCTGGGCACGGATGAGTCCGCGTTCCTGAGCGCCGCGCGGGGCCTCACGACCACCGACCGGTCCCATAAGGTGGTGGAACGGAACGTGGACGTCGCCGGAGGGCGCCGCGTCGCGATCGCCGGAATGGCGAAAGGAGCCGGAATGATCGGCCCTCGCATGGCCACGATGCTCGGCGTGCTCCTGACCGACGCAGCGCTCGAACCCGACGCGGCCCAATCGATTCTCGCGGAAGCCGTCGATGAGTCGTTCAACGCAATCAGTGTGGAAGGACACACCAGCACGAACGACACGGTTCTCCTCCTGGCGAGCGGCCATGGTTCCGACCGACCGCTCGCCGGCGCCGATCTCGATGCGTTCCGCGAAGGTCTCGCATCGGCCTGCGTCGAACTCGCCAAGATGATCCCGGACGACGGCGAGGGCGCGACGCACCTGATTGCCATCGATGTGCGGGGCTGCCGGACCCGCGAGGACGCGAAAAAAATCGCGAGGACGGTCGCCGCGAGCCCGCTGGTCAAATGCGCCATCACCGGGGGCGGACCGTATTGGGGCCGAATCGTTTCGGCGGCCGGGTATGCGGGCGTTCCGTTCGATCCTTCCGGTGTCTCGGTCTCGATCAACGGGTTCGCGATGTTCGAGTCGGGACAGCCCAAGCCGTTCGACTCGGCGGCCGCGAGCCGTTCGATCCGATCGGAACGGGAGACCCGCATCACGCTCACCTTCCGCGAGGGCTCGGCCGCCACACGGTTCTGGACGAGCGACCTGACGGTCGCGTACGTCACGTTCAACGCCGATTACAAGACGTAACGTCACTCGGATTGGGCACGCATCCCGCTTGCCGCCTCTTGTCCGAAGAGATCGTGACGTGGCCGCACCGGCCGCACGCCGCACCGGACCGCGGATTTCGACCTATCGTCGTTTCGCGTTGGCGGGTACACTCCCCGCCCACGACCGTCCTCGCGACCGTTCCGTTCGCGGTCCGGGTACGCGCTGGTCGTGCGGATTCGGTACGGATCGCCGAACCGGGGCGCGGGATTCAGGAGCCGCCAAGCCATGGACCCTTCCAACCGACCGTTGTTGACGCTCGCGATCGCCGTTTCCAATGCGAACGCAAGTCTGCGCCGCACGCTGGCGGCGACGCACGCCGACGTGGATGAAATCGTCGTCTGCGACGTGGGAGAAGTGGAGATCGCCGCCGGATTGGTCGGCGAATTCGGTGGACGGTACGTGACCCAACCGTGGTGCGATAGCGAGGGGGCGGCCGCGAACGAGGCGATTCGCCACGCGTCGGGTCGATGGATATTGGTGCTCGAACCCGGAGAGACCGTCGCGTCGGCGGACTTGAGGGAACTTCGAGCCCGACTCGCCGCCACGGCGCCCGATTCCGCCTACCTGATGCTCATCAAGGGACCGCCCGCGCCCGGTTCGCTCGACGGCGAGCAAGTGGCCCAAATCCGCCTCTTTCCGAACCGGCCCGGCATCCGATTCCACGGCCGCGTTCGGGCGTCGGTGCGGCCTTCGCTCGAGCCGCTCGCGATCCTCGTCGAGGGCCTACCCTACCGCATTCAGGGCGATCCTCGCGAACAGGACGTCGCATGGCGCAGCTATCGGGCTCGGCGGCGCATCGAACTCGCCGATTTGGAATCGAGGGAAGTCGGGCCTCGACCGCGACTCCTCAATTGCCTCGCCGCGTCGTTTGTCGAGCTGGGGCAGACGGCCGAAGGAACGGCCTATTATCGGCGCGTCATCGATGCGAGCGAAGGCCCCACGCACGAACGGCTCGAAGCCTTTTACGGATTGCTCGCCCTGGAGGACACGAACGCCGACCTGAAACGCCGACTCGCGATGGCCCTCGAAGGCCTCAAAACCTTTCCGCTCGATATGCAGTTGCTTTGCGCGATGGGCGGGTTGCTGCAGGTCGACGGGCAATGGGATCTGGCCCTGCGCGCGTACGAAACGGCGTTCCGGTTCGGACAAATCGACGCGGAAGTCGAGCACCTCGACGGATTGCGATCGGTGGCCGCCGAGTGCTACGCGCTGAGCCTTCAGTTGCGGGGCGATATGTCGGCCGCCCAGCGTGTCCTCGAGGAGGCCCTCGCCGCCGAACCGGCGTCCGATCGTATCCGCAGACATCTGCTCGATGTGTTGATCAAGACGGGACAGCGCGACGCCGCGTTGACAATGCTCGCCGTTCATCCGCCGGCGACCGATTGCCTGGAGGCTCTGCGGAGCGCCGTTCGCGGCGCGTGCCTGGCCGCGCAGCGGAACTGGCTGGCCGCGCGGGCCTACCTGCAAGTCGCCTACCAGGCATCATGCCGCGACCCGATCTGCCTGCGATGGCTTGCCGTGACGCTGCTCGCGACACAGGAACACGACGACGCCGCCGCCGTGCTTCGGGAATGGCAAGCGCGCGAACCGCTCAGCGGCGAACCCGGACGGTATCTCGAAGCGATCCCGAACGGTTCGGCGGCCGCGGCCCCGACGAAGTCCCCTGCGACGGCCGAATCCGACCGGCAGATCCGCGTCGATCCCGACGCGCGCGACGCCGAATCACTCCGCGCCCGGGCGTCTGCGGACCACGGGCGCGGGCCGCGTGTTCCGGCGCCCCAATCCCAATCCCAATCCCAATAGGCTTCAAGCGTATCGCCGCCCGGCCGAGACGAACGCGGACGGCATCAGCGGACGCATGTTACGTCAGATGTCTCCCGCCTCGTTGATCGCGCTGAAAAGGTTGTTGGCCAGCTTTCGATAGAACGTCTCCTGGCAATCGTTCGCATCGCCATCTCCGTCCAAATCGTACAATCGTCCCGCGGTCGAGCGGGCGTTCACGGCCAACAGCAGATCAAGCACCGAGGCGGTGGTGTTATTCGCCAGTCCGAACGCGACGCCTCGCGAGCCGACGTTGAATTGCGCCGCGCCCACGCCGTATTGGCTGACCGTGAACCCGTACGCCGCCGCCGTGTTGCCCGCCAGTGTCTGATTGGTGACATACACGGCGAGCGCCGTGGCCAACACCTGGGCCTCCATCTTGGGCGGCCCACCGCCACCGGCCGTCTTGCCGTTGCGACTGAACAGGACCTTGTAGTACGCGGCGACCTCCGCGTTGGTCTTCTCAGCAAGACTGTTTGTCCCCGCACCGGCTCCATACATGTTCGGGAACGTCGCGGCGAGCCAGTTTCCGAGCTGCGTGGCCGTCGCTCCGCCATTGAGGGCCTTTATCAGGTTCTGGCCGTTCTTGTTTTTCCAGAAACCAATCGTAGCTGTCTGGCCCGCGGTCACCGAGCCGCCGGACGGCGCCCGTTCGGCGAAATTGTAGTTCTCCGCGATCGAATTGGGGCGGGAAAGGGCCACATGGGAGATCGTGTCGTTGGCGGAAACCGAGCCGGTCACCACGCCATTGACCGTCCCAACCGTGTCTTTTCCGTCGGCGTAGCTCACCGGCTGAACCTCATGGATCGCGTACCCGACACCATCACTCGGCCGAAGATCGAAAAAGCTGTACACGCCGTTGCTGTCCGTGACCGCGGTCCGGCTGACCGGGTTGCCGCGGTCGTCGTGACCGGTCAATTTGACGATCGCCGCTTCGATCGCCTGCTCGCCGAAGTTCACTTCGCCGTCATCGTTGAAGTCCAGCCACACCAGCCCAATGGCGCTCGATGGCCGAATCTGGGCGAACAAGTAATCGACCGCGTTTGGCGAACCGGCCGGACCCAGTGGAATGCTACCGATCCGATCGCTGTCCGCGGCATCGTCGACGGCGCCGCCCAGGTTGCCCGCCGTCTCGCGGCCGTCGAGCATCCCCGGCGCCGACGACCGCACCAGCCGGTAACTGCCGGCGCTCAGCCTGGCGTCAATCAGGTAAGTACCATCACTCGCCGTGGTCACCGTAGCGACGAGCGCGTTGGAATCCTCGGCGTACACATCCACAGCAACCTCCGCCAATCCCACGTCGCCATCGGAGGGCATGAACAGGCCGTCGTTATTGGCGTCGTCGAACACACGGCCGGAGATCGTGGGCAAGGGCAGGATGGTGATGTTCGCCGCGTACTCGGTCATTCCGCCATCCTTGTCACGAATCCGCGCTCGCACCGTACGCGTTCCGAAACCCATGGCGACGCGGCTCGACGCACTTGCCGAATTCCACTCGCCAAACCCCGCACCGTCGCCGAAATCGAAGGCATGGGTGAACCCCGCCACGCTGTCCGCCGCGGATGGGTCGAAGGGATCGATGAGCGCCAGTTCAATCAGCGAACCTTCCGCCACCGGGTTCGAGGCGGTGAGCGTCGCTGTCGGGGCCGCGTTGTCGATGGCAATCGCCGTGGTGTGGTCGGTGAATCCGCCGTCCTTGTCCGTGATGCGTCCCCGCACAGTGCGGCTCCCCGGCCCGTCGTCCAGGAAGCTGGCCGGCACGACCACCGATGCCGACGTGCTGTCGGTGATCTCGAATGTGCCGTCGTCGTCGAAATCAAAGCTGTAGGAGAATCCAGCCGCGGTATCGGCCGCCGACGGATCGAACTGGTCCGCGAAGCTGACCGCACCCGCCACTCCTTCAAGAACAGATCCTCCGTTTGCCAGCGTGGCGGTCGGCGCGACGTTTTCCAAGGTTAGGGTCGCGGTCGACGAATCGACCACGTGCCCGTGCTGGTCGTCGACACGCACGCGGACCGCGACTGTAGCGGGTCCGTCGTCGATTCCCAACGACTGGAGCTGTGCCCAGGCGATCGTCGGCGCGACGCCGCTGGCGTCGCCGAATGTGCCGTCCCCATTGATGTCCCACGTGTAGACCAGCGAATCCTGATCGGGGTCCGAGGACCCGGAAGCATCTAAGGTCAACACCTGGCCCTCGACGATCGCGTAAGGCCCGCCGGCGGACGCCGTGGGCGCCGAGTTGAGCACGATTTCGATCGTGACCGACGCGGCGATCGGCGCTGTCTCCTTCGTGTCAAGCAGTGCGAGATTGACGATCGTCGGCGCCTCGACGGGGAATTGCCCCAGCGGCCTGACTCGCACGTCGTACGTCCGGCTGCCGGAAGTGCCGGCGACGATCGTCCCCAGAGCAAAGCGAAGGGTGCCGTCGCCGACGCTCCCATCGGAGCCGAGCCCGGACGGCGTCTCCAACCGCACTTCATCATAGTCGTCCAGAATGGAGGCTTCGGTGACATCCATTCCGCCCGAGTTGGCGAACTGGAGCGTGTAGCGCAGCGTGTCGCCCGGCGTGGGCTGCGAGTTGCCATCCGCATCGATCAGCAACTCGACCGTCTTGGACAATTCGAGGTTCGCCGGCGGCGTTCCAACGTAGATCAACCGCGTGGCCTGGTCATTGCCTGTGGGCTGCGCAAACGAAGGATTCGCCACCGCCTGCACGATATGGGCACCCTCGGCCGTATTCGCCCAGGGCACGGTCACGGCGACGTACACCCATTCTCCGGGACTAGCGGGCAGATCGGCCGTGGTCGTGCCGATCAGGAACGAGTGCAAGACTCCCGCCACCGGGAAGATATCGTTCACGGTAATGGGAACGAGTCCCGCGGTCTGCCCGGTGGACCAGACTCGGGCCAAAATCGTGATCGGTTCGCCCAGATCCGGATTCGTATCGCTGAACACGATGTCCTGCGACGCAATGGCCACGTCGTCTACCGGTCCGCCGGGAGGAGAAGGCGGCGGCGCGGGCGGAGGCGGCGGGGGTTCCACGTATTCCACCACTTCCAGCGAAGTCGTGATCACGGTAGTTGCCGTTCCGTCGGTGACCTGAATCCGCAGCGTGTAGCTCCCCAACTCGTATGGCGCCAGGATCAATTGTCCGAAGCCGCCGGAGGTATTGGTCAGTGCCCCGGTAAAGACGCCGCGCGATTGCCCGCCGCCGTCCAGCACGGTGACGGTCACCCGCCCGCCCTGCACCGGGAAGTCGTTCGTGCCGGGAACGGTGGTGAAGTCATAAAAAGCCTGGCCACCCACGGTGACCGGCCGCCCTTGATACGCGACCACCCCGCCGGCACTGACGACAATTTCGGCCCCTCCCAGCTCCGGGTGTCCGACCTGCAAAACCTGACTCGCCTCGTTGTTCTGCTCGCTTCGCTCTTGAATTGTGTTGTTCGGGTCAATCCGGACGGTGATCAAGCGGTGGCTGGCCTCACTGAACGACACGTTGACGGATACCTGTATGCTCGCCCCTGCGGCCAGAGCGGGAATCGTCACTTCACCAATCGTCGTGCCGAAATCCAGAAAACGCACGACGACGCTGTCCGCCTGCACCATCCCCTCGTTGCGCACGGTGGCTTGGATCGTGAAGAGCTGACCGACGGCCGGATTCACGGGCGAGAAGGTGATGTCCGGCGAACGGATCGCCAAGTCCGGAACCAGCGTCACCTGAATCGTCGCGGTGTCTTCGGCGGCCAGTCCTTCCTGATCCAAGACTCGCAGCCTTACGACATGACTGCTGTAAGCGGACAGGCCGGTCGTAAGAAACGTGGGCGTTAATCCGACTTCATTGCCATTGGGCGCGCTGCCACTTCCCACCTCGCCGAATACGCCGTCACCGTCGAGGTCCCATTCAATGGTGGCCAGATCGCCGGGGCCGTTCAGATCGCTTGCGGTTCCCGCGAGCACCATGCTTGCACCAAACGGCACGGCATATGGCCCTCCGGCATCGGCGGTGGGTGGCAGGTTGGTCAACGGCGAGGTGACCACCACGTCGTTGCCGTCCCCTGCGGCGTAGTCCGCGATGAAACCGGGACCGTCGAACAACAGGCTCGAGGGAATCGTCTGCGACGTGCGGTTGTCGATCACCAGGAACTTCTCACCCGCCTTCGCTACAAACGGTCCCGACATCTCAACCCGAAGCGTGCCGCTGAGCGCAAAACTACCCAGGAAGGCGAACTGGCCGTAATCAGTGCCCGGGATTCCAAATTCGTCTGGTGGAGTATGCCCCATGATGTGCGATGCCAGCCTCGAGTTTGATACCGACGCCGTTCCAGAAATGAGAAACTGGGCCGTCCCGGCCAACGTGCTGTCTGCGAGCGAGACGTCGCCCAGCGCCAGCGAAGCGGGCGTGCTCGAATCGAATGTCACCGTGGAGTAACGATTGAGCGTGAGGGATTCCAGTTCCGTCATCGGGCCGATGAACGTCACCGTGGAATATTCTCGCACGCTCGTCAGGCTCCGCGTCTGGAACGTGCCGGCGACCGTCGCGGTGGCCCGATAGAAATCGACCCGATCCGCGCTGACATCGGACGTGGCCGTCAACGTGTGCGTCCCGAACTCGAAACTCAGCAAGGTTCCGTCGGCGCCGACAAAGTTCCCCTCGCTGGTTCCCCCCGCGTCAAATGCCAGGTGGCCGATCTGCACCTCAACTTGATTATGATTGTTGAACGGCACAAAGAAGGCCGACGATCCGGTACCGGCGTCCTTCAGGACCGTGCCGTCGTTCTCGAACGCGCCCCCGGCGGCGTCGCCGTTGACGAACGCCCGATAACTCGTCCGCACGTGTAGCGTTCCGCTGTTCGTATTCGTCCAGCTCACGCCGCCGTAGAGCCGCACGGTTCCGTCGTTCCAGACGCCCGTGCCGGACATCGACAGGTCACGGTAAACATGGAAATCGTCATTGATCGTCAGACCACCCTGGGCGTCGTAGCTCCTGCCCGCTCCGCCCAGCAGGATGGACCTGTAAACCGTGGTCATCCCCGAAACCACGATGTCCGCCGTCCCGCCGAGCGTGCTCTGGTTGAGCATAAGGTCCTTCCTGAACGTCGAGTGGTTCTCGACGTTCAGCGTGCTGCTGTTCAGGGCAACCGCGGCGTGGCTATCGATGCTGGCGATAGACGGGGTTGTCGAATTCAAGCTGACCATAAAGTCATTGGCCCCGAAGTCGATCAATACATCATCACTTGCCCCTGGTAGCGTATCGCCGCTCCAGTTCAGCGGGTTGTTCCAGGACAAATCACCGCCGTCGCCGTCCCACGTGACGAAGGCCAGCAAGGTGCGGGGTTCGAGAAACTCAGCCTGCGGGCGAAACCGATCTCGGGCCCGACGCCGCTTCTCCCGCCGAGCGAGACGACGCGAAAGCGATTGCAGCCAAGTGGGGTAGGCGGTTCGCATGGCTTGGCATCCTTCAAGGTGGCCATTCTTGCGCGTGCTGGACCGACGATGGTCCGCCGCGGGCCGGCGTACGTGGTAGCCCCGGTCCAGGTCGCCCATTCGAGGCAACTTGGTGTTCGTGACAGACGCACGCACACGCCCGCTAAATAACAAGGCGAAGAAAACGCCCGGATCTAGCGCGCGAACTTGGAAAATTCTTGAAAATTTCCATGCCGTTCCCGCGTCGGCTCCGGCCGACGCCAACGGTGTCCCGCCTCCCACGATTCGGCGGGCCGCCGCGCCGGCGGGCTCGCAAGACACGACGGCCATCCCGTCCCAAGCCAGGGGCGTGGGGCCTTCCGTGACGGGAAGCCGCGCGATCGAAACGAAGAAAGGGCGGAATCGAGCTCCGCGCGATTCCGCCCTCAACACGGGGGTGAGAAAGCCAAGATGGATGTTGTGGGCCAACCCAACCGTCAACCCACAACTCTAGACTACGTCGCGATGGCCGGGTGTCCAAACGGCTCATGACGAAAATCGGCCCGCCCCGGCCGGATTTCCCGAAAGGCGTGCGGATGGTACGGGTCGAAACGGTTGGCGTGGCCCGCCGCGCGCCGAGACGACCGGCCGTTCCCCCTGTTTCCGAGCTTGGGGACTTTCCCCCGCGTCTTGACAAAACGGGGGACCTGCGCGACCATTCCGTGTTTCGGGGTCCCGTTCCCGATTTGGACGCCATTGCCTCCGGGAATTGGGTTCACGTCGCATCCTTTACGAGGCATCCTTCGAGCCGAAGGCCGCACCCCTTTCGAGGACCCACCGCATGTCGTCGCCACTTCCTGACTCCGTCGGCTCTGTCCTCGACGATCACGAAATCGAGTCGATCGAACCCGTGGACGAGCCTGGGGTCGACCTGTTCGAGCGGCTCGATGTCCGTCCGCGGGCGACCTTGGAACCCGGTGACGAGGATCTCGATTCATTCGACGAGGACGATTTTGACGACGAGTTCGACGACGACTTCGAGGAAGAGCTCGACGGCGAATACGAGGAACTCGACGAACCCGATCTCGACGAATCGCTCGTGGGTGAGGATGACGACGAGTTCGAGGACGAGTTCGACGACGAGGACGCGTTCGCGGATCCGGACGAGGCATTTGGAGCATCGGATGACGCCGACGACGAAGACGAAGACGTCGGCGAGGAATGATCGCGCGCGATGATCTTGCTGACCGTAGAGTCAGGATGGCACCATGTTCGGTCCCGTACCCGCCGGCCCGCAATTCCCCAAGCTCGAAGAGGAGATGCTGGCGTTTTGGAAGCATCGGCGGATCTACGAGCAATCGTTGGCCCGCCGAGCCGGCGCGCCGCGATTCGTCTTCTATGAGGGGCCTCCCACGGCGAACGGCATGCCCCATCCGGGCCATTGCCTGACGCGCGCGATCAAGGACCTCTTCCCCCGATACCGGACCATGCGGGGATTCCTCTGCGAACGCAAGGCCGGGTGGGACACGCACGGACTGCCCGTGGAGGTCGAGGTCTGCAAGGAGCTCGGCATCCATTCCAAGGAGGAGATCGAAGCGTTCGGCGTCGAGCCGTTCATTCACAAGTGCCAGCAGAGTGTCTGGCGCTACATGAAGCACTGGGAACGGCTGACCGAACGGCTTGGGTTTTGGATCCATCTGGATGAGGCGTATGTCACGTACCACCAGTCCTACGTTGAAAGCGTCTGGTGGTCGCTCAAGAATCTGCACGATCGAGGTCTGCTCTATCAGGGGCATAAGATCGTCTGGTGGTGGGCGCAGGGCGGGACGGCGCTGAGCAGTGGGGAAGTGGACCAGGGCTATCGCGAGGTGGCCGATCCGAGCGTGGTGGTCCGTCTGCCGCTCGTCGATGATCCGACGACGTGCCTTCTCGTCTGGACGACGACTCCGTGGACCCTTCCGAGCAACCAATTCGCGGCCGTGCGTCCCGACCTGACGTACGCGACGGTGCGCGACGACGAAACGGGCGGCCGGGCGATCGTCGCCGAAGGGCTTGTCGAAACGCTCGCCGCCAAGGTCAAGCGGGAATTGCCGATCGTCGATCGGTGCCGCGGCGATCAACTGATCGGACGTCGCTACGCGCCCCCGTTTCCCGAGTATTATGCGGCGCTCGGAGAACGCGACGGCCGACTCGTCGCCGGCGGTCGGCAAAAGGTGGCATGGCGCGTCGTGTCGGCCCCGTTCGTGACGACCGAGACGGGCACGGGTATCGTCCATCAAGCGCCCGCATTCGGCGAAGTCGATTACGATGTGCTGGTTTCCGAGCAGGCCCGGTTTGTGGACGGCGAAGGTCCCCAACTGATCTGCTGCGTGGGGCCCGACGGGCGATTCACGGCCGAGGCGCCCGCGTTCGAAGGACGTTGGGTCAAGGAGGCCGACCGCGACATCGTCCGCGAGCTCAGGCGGAGCGGCCGGCTTTTCCATGCCGAGCAGTACGTCCATAAATACCCGTTCTGCTGGCGCGCCGAGGAAGATCCGCTGATCCAGTATCCTCGCCGGAGCTGGTTCATCCGTACGACGGCGTTCCGCGACCGCATGCTCGAAAACAACGCGCGCATCGGCTGGTTCCCGGAACATATCCGGGACGGACGTTTTGGGAATTTCTTGGAGTCCAACGTCGATTGGGCCCTCTCGCGCGAACGGTACTGGGGAACGCCCCTCCCGATTTGGGTGTGCGAGGCGACCGGACAGCGCGAGGCGGTGGCGGACTACGCGGAACTGCTCGACAAGAAGGGTCTCGAAGGGCTCGACGTGTGGGAATCGGCCAAACGGCAATTCCCCGACATGCCCGACGACCTGCGTGTGCACAAGCCGTACATCGACGCGCTGACGTACGATTCGCCGCACGCGCCGGGCGCGCGCATGCGCCGAGTGCCCGATGTGATCGACTGCTGGTACGATTCGGGCGCGATGCCGTTCGCGCAGTGGGGATATCCGCGCCAAGGTCGCGACGCGTTCGCCCAACAGCATCCGGCCGACTTCATCAGCGAGGCGCTCGACCAGACGCGAGGTTGGTTCTACAGCCTGCTCGCCATCAGCACGCTCCTTTTTGATGACGGCCCCGATGACGGTGTCGATGACGGCGTCGATGACGGCGTCGCCAACGGATCGGACGGGAACCGGGCATTGGACGCGTCTCCCGATTCGCCCGACCGGCGACCGTTCCCGCACCCGTTCCGCAACTGCATCGTGCTCGGCCTGATGCTTGGCGAGGACGGCGACAAGATGTCGAAGAGCAAGCGGAACTACCGCGAGCCGCACGAGATCTTCGATCGGTACGGGGCCGACGCGCTGCGATGGTATTTCTTCGCGAACCAGGCGCCGTGGACGTCGATCCGCTACAAGGAACAGGCGATCCGCGAGAGCATCCCCGAGTTCCTGCTGCGGCTATGGAACGTCTACAGTTTTTTTGTGATCTACGCGAATCTCGACGGCTTCGATCCGGCGGAACGCCTGTCCGAAGCGCCGGGCGAACTGGCGGCCAAGGACCTCGCGCGGGGGCGCGGATACAGGCCGCCTCTCGAGCGCGGGGAGCTCGATCGGTGGATCCTCGGTGAGTTGCATGCGACGATCGCCGAGGTGGTCGAGCGGATGGACGCGTACGACAGTTTTCTCGCCTGCCGCCGGCTGAATGCGTTCGTGGACGGGCTGAGCAACTGGTATGTGCGCCGCAGCCGGGGACGATTCTGGAGCGAGGACAAGTCGGACGCGGAGAAAGTGGACGCGTACTGGACGCTGTTCGAGTGCCTTGTCACGCTCGCGAAACTCGTCGCGCCCTTCGTCCCGTTCCTCGCCGAAACGCTATGGCGCAATCTCACGAGCCCTTGGGGCGAACGGGTTCCCGAGAGTGTCCACCTGTGCGATTACCCCGATGCCGATCGATCGTCGGTGGACGCGGCGCATTCCGAACGCATGGGTCTGCTGCGCGGGCTGGCGTCGCTGGGGCGCAACGCCCGCATGGAAGCGAAGCTCAAGGTGCGCCAGCCCCTGTCGCGCGTCGAGGTCGTGCTTTCGGACCGGCGGCACCAGGCGTGGCTCGAATCGCACGACGCGATCCTGCGCGAGGAGCTCAATGTGAAGCGGATCGAGTACGCGAGCGATACCCGATCGATCGAATACCTCGTCCAGCCCAACTTCAAGCGGCTCGGCCCGCGCGTCGGCTCGAAAATGCCCGCGCTCAAGGCGGCCATCGCGTCGGCCGACGGCGCTCGACTGCTCGCCGAACTCCGCGCCGCCCAGGCCGTCCGCATCGACCTGCCCGACGGCCCCGTCACGCTCGATTCGGACGACCTCCAGGTCACGCTCCGCGGCCGAGCCGGATGGGCGGCCGCCTCCGATCCCGAACTGGGCTGCGTCGTCGTGCTGAACACGGAACTCACGCCCGAACTCACTCGGGAAGGTTTCTCGCGCGACCTTGTGCGGTTCGTCAACGACCAGCGCAAAGAAATGAACTGCGCCTACAACGACCGAATTCGACTGGGAATCGTCACCCAATCGCCCGAATTGCGGCTCGCCTTGGAAGATAACGAAGCCTATATCCGCGGCGAAACGCTTGCCGAGGCGATCCTCACGGGCCCGATCGACGGCGTACCCGCCATCCCATTCCAGGTGTCCGACCACGAGGCCGATCTATACATCGCCCGTTGCCGGGCCGTCGCGGACGGTGCGCATGGCGGATAGCCTGCCGATCGGCGTGCTGATTTCGGGAGCCGGGACGACGCTGCGCAACCTGCTCGGCGAACGCGACGCGGGCCGCCTTCCGGTCGCCTTCACGCGGGTCGTTTCCAGCCGGTCGACGGCCGGAGGCCTCGCCTTCGCCGCCGACGCGGGTATCGCGTCGCGCGTCGTGCGGCGTAGGGATTTCGCCGACCCCGCGTCGCATTCGGCGACCGTGTTTGAGACGTTCCGCGCCGCCGGAACGCGGCTTGTCGTCATGGCGGGCTACGTTGAGCATCTGCTCATTCCGGCCGATTTCGAGAATCGCGTGGTGAACATCCACCCGAGCCTGATCCCGGCATTTTGCGGCAAGGGCTTTTTTGGCCGCCGCGTCCACGAGCGCGTGCTGGCCTACGGCGCGAAAATCAGCGGGTGCACGGTCCATTTCGTGGACAACGAATACGATCACGGCCCGATCATCCTCCAGGAACCGGTAACGGTCTCGGACGACGACACGCCCGACTCGCTCGCCGCGCGCGTCTTCGCCGCCGAATGCGTGGCACTCCCCGAGGCCCTGCGCTGGATCGCGGCCGACCGACTGTCCGTCGTCGGCCGCCGCGTCGTGCGACGGGCCGCGTCCCCACCCGCCTAGCGCCCTGCGTGTCTCTTTGCGCGCCTTTCGCCGACCGCCTTCATCGCTCCAAACCGTCCGCACAGGCGTCTCCCCGCGCACGACCGGCCCGACGTGCGACGCAATGCGACGCAAAACGAGCATCGGCTGATTGCTTTTTATCATGATGGACCCCATAATCGCGTGTAGGCCTGCGCGTTTGTGACGATTTTCATGCCTTCCGGCCCACCGTCCGGATCCCGGCGAGGCGGGCATCTGGCGAGGCGGGCGGCGGTGCGGGTGGAGGCGGGCCGGTCGGGGAGGGGCGAGGGAACGTGGAGCGGGCGGGAAGCACATGCTGGCCGAGGAACGTCGGAGTCGGTTGCTGGAGCTGGTGCGGCAGCGCGGGTTCGCGTCGCTGCCCGACCTCGCGGGTCAGCTCGGCGTCTCCGAGTCGACCGTGCGGCGGGATTTGGACGCGCTCGAGGAAAACGGATCCGCGAAACGGACGCACGGCGGCGTCCTGTACACGGGGCCGTCGCCGAAGGTGCCCCACTTCGACGATCGGCAATCCGCGCAGTGGGGACGGAAGCGGGCCATCGCGCGCGCCGCGGCCCAATTGATCGAGGATGGAGACACCGTTCTGCTCGACGGAGGCAGCACGACCTACGAACTCGCACGGTTGCTCGTCGGACGACCGCTGCAGGTCGTGACCAACTCGCTGCCGGTCGCGAGCCTGTTCACGTCGAGCGATCGGTCGGACCTGGTGTTTGTCGGAGGCTACGTGCACGCGCGGACCGGCGTGACGCTCGGACCCTACGCCAACGCGATGCTCGCCGAACTCAACGTGCGTCGAGCCATCTTGAGCGTGGCGGGCGTCAACGTGCGGGGATATTTCAACAGCAACCTTTTGCTTGTGGAAACGGAACGGGCCATGATGCGGTCCGCCGACGAGGTGGTCGTGGTCGCCGACAGTTCGAAGGTCGGGCGCAGCAGCCTCGCCCGGCTCTGCCCGCTCGGCGATGTGCAGAAACTCGTGGTCGACAGCGGCATCGCCGCCCCATGGCCCGAACGCATCGCGGCCGCGGGGGTCGCGTTGACGATCGCCGAATGCGATGCGGACGAACAGACGGCGGCGCGGGAATGAACGACGCAACACGGAGATCGGCGCGACCCGACCTGGCTCGGACGATCGCCGCCGGTGCGACACCATGACGACGGACGGACAAGCGACCGGAACACTCGACCGAACGGACATCGAGCGCATCGTCCGGCGCATCGTGCTCGGCCAATTCGGCCCATCCGCCGACCGATCGCCGGAAACGAACCGCGCCGACGCGCCGCTCGGCGAAGACGGGTCGGCGCATGGTTCGGTCGAATGCGAGCTGGTGGTGAGCATTTCGGCGCGGCACGTGCATTTGACCGACGCGCACGTCGAAGCCCTTTTTGGACCGGGGCACCGGCTGACTCCGTCCAAGAACCTGTATCAGGACGGGTTCTTCGCGGCCGAGGAGACGGTCATGCTGGTGGGACCGCGTCGCCGCATGCTGCCGACGGTCCGCGTGCTCGGGCCGACGCGGCCGCGGAGCCAGGTCGAGCTGGCGTTCACCGACTCGATTTCGCTCGGCATCGACGCCCCCGTACGGCTCAGCGGCCGCGTCGCGGGCACGCCGGGCTGCGTTCTGGTCGGCCCCAAGGGCGTCGTCGAACTTCCGGAAGGCGTCATCCGCGCGGCGCGGCACGTCCACATGAATCCTCGACACGCCGCCTTTTTTGGCGTCAAGGCCGGGGACCGGATGCGGCTGCGGATCGTGGCCGAGGGATGCACGACCGTGTTCGAGGACGTGATCGCGCGGCCCGATGCGGCCGCGAAGCTCGAAGTCCACATCGATACCGACGAGGGCAACGCCTGCTTCCTCGACCAGGCGACCGAAGTGCGGTTGATCGCCGATCAAGTTGACCCCTGATTTCCGTTTCTCTTACTGGAGCTGATGCAGCATGGCCAAGACGAACGAAGCGTTGGGAATGATCGAGACCAAGGGGTTTGTCGCCCTGGTCGAGGCGACCGACGCGATGATGAAGGCCGCCAATGTCACGTTCCTCGGTTGGGACAAGGTCGGCAGCGGACTGGTTTCGGCGTTTGTGACGGGCGACGTCGCGGCGGTGAAGGCGGCGACCGACGCCGGCGCGACGGCGGCGGGACGGATCGGCGAGGTCGTCAGCGTGCAGGTGATTCCCCGCCCGCACGACGATCTGGACATCGTGCTTCCCATTCCGGCGAAACGTCCCGCGGCGAAATGAGGTCGCATCCATGGCGCGGCGCACATCCCTTGATCCCACGGCAACCCGGAATCCCATACCATCCACACCCGCAGGAAGGCATCCCATGCAAAACGCGATTGGACTGATTGAAACCAAAGGTCTGTTGGCGCTCGTCGAGGCGACCGACGCGATGGCGAAGGCCGCCAATGTGAAGATCGTGAAACGCGTCGGAATCGGCGGCGCGCTGGTCACGACGATCGTCAGCGGCGACGTCGGCAGCGTCCGCGCGGCGGTCGAGGCGGGCGCGAACGCGGCCACGCAGGTCGGCGAGCTTGTCTCGAGCCATGTGATCCCCCGCCCGGCCGAAGGCTTGGTCGACGCGTTCCTGTCGTGAACGGAGCGTAGGGACATGAAGGTCCTCGTGGCGAATCTCGGATCGACGAGCTTCAAGTACCGGCTCTTCGATATGGCGGACGAACGCCAGCTTGCGCGCGGCGGCATCGACCGGATCGGTTCCGAATCGAGTCGCGTCGTCGTCGAGATCGGCGGCGCGCGGCGCGAGGCGAACGGCCGCGTCCCCGACCACGCGGCCGCCGTGCGGGCCTGCCTCGAACAACTCACCGATCCCCGCGACGGATGCCTCGGCGATCCATCCGAAGTTTCGGCGATCGGATTCAAGGCCGTCCATGGAGGACGATTCTCCGGCGCGCAGCGCGTGACCGGCGCATTGCTCGACGCCATGGAGGAAATGAACGACGTCGCGCCGGCGCACAATCCGCCGTACATCCGCGTCATGCGGTTGCTCGCCGAGCGGCTGCCCGAGATCCCGTTGGTCGCCGCGTTCGAGACCGGGTTCCATGCCACGGTGCCCGACCCGCTGCGCTCGTACGGCGTTCCCCACGAATGGTCCGAACGATGGCTCGTGCGGCGATGGGGATTCCATGGAGCGAGCCACCGGTACATCGGATGGCGCGCCGCCGTCTTGCTTGGGCGCGACGACGCGCGGGTCGTCTCGTGCCATCTTGGCGGATCGAGCAGTCTCTGCGCGATGCGGGGCGGCACGAGCGTCGCGACGTCGATGGGCATGAGCCCTCAGTCGGGATGTTCGCACAACAATCGGGTCGGGGATTTCGATCCGTTCGCCCTTCCCTACCTGATGCGCGTGACGGGGAAGTCGTTGACCGAGCTGCTTGAGGATCTGGCGTGCCGAGGCGGATTGCTCGGCGTCAGCGGGCTGAGCGGCGACGTGCGGGATCTCGAGGAAGCGGCCGCGAACGGCCATGCGCGGGCCCGCCTCGCGCTCGACCTGTTCGTCGCCGAAATCCGCCGATACCTCGGCGCCATGCTCGTCGAATTGGGAGGCGCCGATCTGATCGCGTTCACGGGCGGCATCGGCGAGAACTCGCCCTCGATCCGCGAGTCGGTCTGCCGGGGACTCGATGAACTCGGAATCGTACTCGACGCCCCGCGCAACGCGTCCGCGCGCCAGGAAGGACCGATCGGCGCGGCGGCCGGCCGCGTCGCCGTTTGGGTCGTGCCAACCAACGAGGAACTCATGGTCGCTCGTCAGACAAGGCAACTCCTCGCGGAGGCCTCGGACGATCGAAGGGGAGCGTAGAGCCTCGGCGAGGCCGCGGCCGCGGCTTCAAACCGGGCCAACGAACGAATCGGCCGAAGGAGGGCAACGGATGTTTGTCGCGAAAGTGACCGGCGCGGTCGTGTCGACCCAAAAAGTCGACGCGATGGTCGGCTACAAACTGCTCGTCGTCGAACCGTATCGGATCGACGCGGCCGGACGAAACGCTCTGACGACGACGGGACGCACGTTCATCGCCGTCGACACGCTCGGGGCCGGGGACGGCGATTTCGTGCTGATCACGCAAGGTTCGAGCGCCCGCATGACTCCCGAAACGAAACAGATGCCGATCGATACCGTGGTTGTCGGAATCGTGGACCAGGTGCACGTCGATCGGGCTTGTGTCTACGCGAGGGAGGCGTCGAACGGCCCATGACGCGACCGCGCGCGCCGCGCGGATTCGATCGTCCCGTCCCCTTTTTTTCGATCCGATCCACTCCGCCTTCTTGAGCACTGGATTCCCCCATGCACGTTTCCGAAGACCTCATACGCGACGTTGTGGCTCAGGTACTGGCCGAAGTCCGAAAACCCGCGCGAACCTGTTCGAAGAGCCGGTTCGCGGGGAGGCACGGGATCTTCACCGATGTCGACGAGGCGGTCGCGGCGGCGCGCGACGCCTTCGAACGGCTCTCCGAACGATCGCTCGAGGATCGCAAGCGGATCATCTCGCACATCCGCCGCATCTCGATGGACCAATGCGTTGAGCTTGGCGCGATGGAGATGGACGAAACGCGCATCGGCCGGCTCGAACACAAGATCGAGAAGCTCAAGACGCTTGGTGAACGCACTCCGGGCGTCGAGTTCCTCAAGACCGAATCGTACAGCGGCGACCACGGGCTCGCCGTCATCGAGCACGCGCCGTTCGGCGTCATCGGAGCCATCACGCCGGTGACCCACTCCCTGCCGACCATCACCGGAAACGCCGTCAGCATGATCGCCGCCGGCAACACGCTGGTCGTGAACCCGCACCCGAGCGGAAAACGCGTGGCGGCGGAGGGCGTGCGGCGATTCAATCAGGCGATTCACGACGACATCGGCATCGATAACCTGATCTGCCTTCTCGCCGAGCCGACGCTTGAGACGGCGGGCCGGATCTTCAAGCACCGCGGCATCGCCTTGATCTGCGTGACCGGCGGGCCGGCCGTCGCCCGCGCCGCGCTCAACAGCGGCAAACGGGCGGTGGTCGCCGGACCCGGGAATCCACCCGTCGTCGTCGACGAAACGGCCGACCTCGATCGGGCGGCCCGCGCGATGATCCGCGGCGCGGCCTACGACAACAACCTGCTCTGCATCGCCGAAAAGGAAGTGTTCGTCGTCGACTCCGTCTTCGATCCGATGCTCGCCGCCATGGAGCGGGCCGGCGCCGTCCGGCTCAACGACGCCGAAATCGACCGGTTGACCCATGCGGCCTTCGAGAAGGTCGGCGAGGGCGAACATCGGCACGACGCGCCCACCAAAGCCTGCCTGGGCCAGGACGCCGCCGTGCTCGCCCGTTTCGCCGGCCGCGATGTTCCGAAGTCGACCGAACTGGTCTTCGGAGTGACCGAGGAATCCCATCCATTCGTCGTGACCGAACAGATGATGCCGTTCCTCCCGTTCGTCCGTTGCCGCGACGTCGACGACGCGATCGCGAAGGCGAAGCGATACGAGCGGGGCAATCGGCATACGGCGATCATCCATTCGCGCGACGTTCGCAACATGACCAAGATGGCCCGCGCGCTCGATACGACCCTGTTCGTCAAGAATGGACCGTGCATGGCGTCGCTCGGCATCGGCGGAGAAGGCTACCTCTCGTTCTCGATCGCCGGACCCACCGGAGAAGGCGTGACCACTCCGCTCACGTTCACGCGCGAGCGGCGGTGCTCGATGATCGACGACCTTTGGATCCTCGGACGAAACGGCTCGAACTGAACCCGGGCGCGCGGCGTGCCGATCGGGAAATCGTCGCGGCACGGCGGCACGGTTCCGAACAAGGAACGCGCGATGCAGATCGGATGGGTCGTCGGATCGGCGACGTCGACCGTCAAACACGCGTCGATGCGCGGCCAGAAACTGCTCGTCGTCCAACCGCTCCTGGCGGACGGTCGGTCGTCGGACGGCGATCCGATCGTGGCCATCGACATGATCGGAGCCGGGAAACACGAGCGGGTGATGATCAGCAGTGACGGAAAAGGAACCCGCGAATGGCTCGGCGCGGACGACACGCCGGTCCGCTGGGCCGTCATCGGGATCGTGGATCACCGGACGGAATCGCGACCTCGGCGATCGGGCGCGCGTACCTGACAAGGCGGATGGCGGAAGGCGGAAGGCGGCGTGGGATGAGCGGCATGGATCGAATCGACACGGAGACCATCGTGCGGGAAGTGGTGCGGCGTCTGGAATCGATGATCGGTTCCGGAACGCGCCCCGCCGACCCGCCGGCTCCGGCGTCAGGCGGAGCCAACCCGAGCGGGGAGGGGCCCGGCGCGCTGCGAATCCACCAACGCGTGGTCACGCTCGCGTGCCTCGATGGACGGCTCGACCGCGTCGCGACGCTCCATGTTCCGGATCGAGCGATCCTGACGCCGGCCGTGCGCGACGCATTGGCGTCGCGGGGCATCGCCGTGCGGCGTGACACGCTGGTCGAACCCGCCGCGCGGCCTGTCTTGCTCGCTTCGGACGCGAAAGGCCCGGTGTGTCCGCGGCAGTGGCAGCGCCGTCTCGGCGAAGGAGCGGACCGGTGCGACGAACGCGGCGCGGCGGCGATCGTCGACCGCATGGGGGCATGGATCGCGGAGGGCGGTGTGGGTGTTTGGTGGACCGTTCGACCGGCCCGATGCGCGTGCGACGCGAATCGCGACGGGCGCCTGCGCGCCGCCGTCGCGCACGACGAGGAATCGGTCGAAGACGCCGTGCGCGACGCCGAGTGTGATCTGCTCGTGATCGATCCCCGCGTCCGGCGTCCCCAGCGTTGGGCGGCATGGATCGAACGCCTTCGCCGCCAACCGCCGCGGCGCGCCGACGGCGGGAACTCGTTTACGAATTCCCCCACCGGAACGCGCCCGGGTGTTCCACACGGAGCTTGACGATGCGCATCGCGGAAGTCATCGGAACGGTCACACTCAATCGGGCCCTGCCCTCGTTCAAGGGCGGCCGACTCAAGGTCGTCGTCCCATGGACGCTCGGCAATCTCGCGCACCGCGAACCGGCGACGGCCGAACCGATCGTCGCGTGGGACGATCTTGGCGGCGGAATCGGTTCGATCATCGCGATCAGCGAGGGCGGCGAGGCCGCGCAGCCGTTTCGCCCCGACCACAAACCGGTCGATTGTTACAGCGCGGCGATCCTCGATCACTTCGACCTTCTCTCGACGGACGACCTCGATCCGCCGTCGGCACCCTGACCCATCCTGCGGGCGTTCCAACGCCCCGCCGTTGCCCCAAGGAACCTGATTCATGGCGAATGTTTTTAAGGTCAAACAGGACATCTGCGAAATCGGACGCAGGATCTACAATAAGGGGTTCGCCGCGGCGAACGACGGAAACATCTCGGTGCGCGTCGGCGACAACGAGGTGCTCTGCACGCCCACGTTGCATTGCAAGGGGTTCCTCAAACCGGACGACATCGCAACGATCGACATGTCCGGCAAACAGACCGCCGGATCGAAGAAAAGGTCGAGCGAGGCCCTGCTGCATCTCGAGATCTACAAGCACCGACCCGACGTCAAGTCCGTCGTGCACTGCCATCCGCCGCACGCGACGGCCTTCGCCGTGGCGCGCGAACCGATTCCCCAATGCGTGCTTCCCGAGGTCGAGGTTTTTCTCGGCGACATCCCGATTACCCGGTACGAGACGCCTGGCGGTCAGGAATTCGCCGACACGATCCTGCCGTTCGTGGCGAAGACGAACGTCATCATCCTCGCCAACCACGGCACGGTCAGTTTCGGACAGAACGTCGAACAGGCGTATTGGTGGACCGAAATCCTCGATGCCTACTGCCGCATCCTGATGCTCGCCAAGAGCCTCGGCCCGGTGCATTACTTCTCCGAGCAGAAGCAGCGCGAATTGCTCGAATTGAAGGACAAATGGGGCTACGCGGACCCGAGGAACACGCCGGAATACAAGGACTGCGACGTCTGCGCGAACGACATCTTCCGCGATAGTTGGGCGAAGGCGGGCGTCGAACGGCGCGCCTTCGCGCCGCCGCCGCCCATGAAGCCGACACGCCCTTCGGCCGATTCGGCATCCGACGATGGCAAGACCAACGCGGGCCCGATCGGGAAAGCGGAAGCGGGCGGTAGTGGACCGTCGAACGGTTCCCGCATCCCATCCACCGATGGAAACCGCGGCGCTGCCGGTTCGGAGCCGGATGTCGACGCGCTTGTGCGACTCATCACGGAACAGGTCCTGGAACAACTCGCGGCCAATGCCGCTCGGCACTCCGTGCCGTGACGTACGTCGTGGAGCCTTGTGCCGCATGGCGCGGAATTTCTCAGTAAGGGTCACCCAACATGAAAGTCAGCATCATCGGGGGCGGCGGACTCGTCGGATCGAGCGCGGGGTTCGCGCTGCAATGCGGAGGCGTCGTGCGCGAAATCGCCCTGCTCGACGTCAACCAGGATCTCGCGGCCGGCCAGGCGCTGGACCTGCTGCACGGCGGGCCGAGCACGGCCGATCAGATCATCCGATCGGGCGGATACGAACAGATCCCCGACAGCGACGTGGTCTGCATCACGGCCGGCCTGCGCAGGAAACCCGATGAATCCCGGCTCGACTTGATCAACCGGAACACCGATCTCTTCCTTTCCATCCTTGGCGATGTCGCGAAGGCGGGCGTGAAGGAATCGGCGACCGTGCTGGTCGTTTCGAACCCGGTCGACATTCTGACGTATGTCGCGGCCGATCGTCTGGGGCTCCCGAAATCGCGCGTGCTCGGGCTCGGGACCCAGCTCGATACGATTCGGTTCCGCAGTTTCATCGCCCGCCAGGTCGGCGCCGCGCCGACGCAGGTTGCCGCGCTCATCCTGGGCGAACACGGCGACAGCATGGTGCCGATCTGGTCGAGCGCGACAGTGGGCGGCCTGCCGCTCGACAAGTTCCCCGGTTGGACCCACACGACGGCAAACGACGTATTCACTCGAACGAAGGGAAGCGGCGCCGAGGTCATCGCGAAGAAGGGCGGCGCCGGTTTCGCCGTGGGGATCGCCATTCGCGACGTGATCGAGTCGATCGCCCTCGATTCCAAACGCCTCCTTCCGGTCTCCACGGTTCAGGATGGGTTGTACGACATCCGCGACGTGGCGTTGTCGGTACCGACCGTCGTCGGGCGAAACGGCGCGGCGGACCGCCTTCAAATCGATCTTTGGCCGAAGGAGGTCCAATCGCTGCGCAAGAGCGGGTTGGTCCTTCGTCAGACGTTGGAAACCGTTTTGAAACGGATCGGCCGCGCGTGACCGGCCCTCACACGGTCCGTCAGGCCGTGCCGAACGTCCGTTCCAGATCGCGCAGGTAGTCGATCGCCTCGTCGATGTCCGGTGTTTCGACGCCCCGTTGGCGACCATCGCGATCGCAGCGGGCGAGCGTCATGAGTTCCTCGAAATCCTCGGAGGCCCTCAACCGGCGCCGCGCGCGGAGCCCGAGTTCGCCGTCGAGGAGCTGCCGCGCGTGCATGTGGAACGCGATGAGCCAATGCGTGCGGGGTGTGATGAACCCGGCGAGCGCATCGAGTCCCGCGGCGACGTGGTCCTTGGAGTCGATCGCCTTTCCGACGTCGTGCAACAGGGCCGCTTCCAAAAACTCCTGGTCGTACGGCAGGGCATCGCGGGCCAAGTCGAAGACCTGAAGGCTATGGTAAAGCGCGTCGCCTTCGGGATGGTGGATCTTGCTTTGTTCCACGCGTTCGAGCGGCAACAAGAGGCTTTGGAAGACCTGGAACCGGTCGATGCCCTTTTCCACGTCGGCAACCGCCTTGTCGACCGCCATGTCGGGATACTCCCGCGCCAGGAACTGCTCGAATTCCGCGATGCTCGCGCGTTCCATCGGTTTGCCCGTGATCGAACTCCGGAAGACATGATGCGCCTCGTCGGCCGCGTAGACCGTCAGTTCGAAAGGAAAACGACCCCTCACGTGGATGTGCGTGAAGGAGCGGACTTCGCCCCCTTTGCGCACGCGTTTGCGTTCGACGTCGTAGATGCACCCGTCCTCATCGAGCTGGAGGGTGATCGCCTCGATGCTGTCCGAAAAGACGTGCAGATCGATGTCCGAGCCCGCGCGCACGTGTCCGGTCATGACGCTGCCGATGAGTCGCGGCCGAAAACGCCGCAGCGCGTGCATCATGCGAAGCGCATCGATGCGCATGTCGCGCAGGTTGGCGAGCTGTTTCCCGCCTTCGTGGAGTCGCGCGAGGGCGAGGATCTCATCGCGCACTTCCGCGTTGCTCGGCAAATCGCTCGGCTTCACCCATCCCCGGCAGATGCGCCGAGCCGCCTTCCATTTGGCGCGGTAGTATTCGGATTCCTGCCGCTGGTACATGAGCCGAGCGGCCTCCCAGGCGATCCGGCGGCGCAGTTTTGAGCGATTCATCCGTCGGCGCCGTTCAGGCGTATCACGGCACACGGTCTGGGCAATGATGGGGTATTCGATCCGTTCGGTTCGGGCGAACGGCCGTTGCTCGGCGTCCTTGCCACCATATCCCGCGCGGCGCATCACGGCAATGCCGGGGACGCATGAGGCCGATTCCGCGCGGCACCGCGCCGACCCGTTTCCCACAGCAACAAGCCGATCAACCGATCCGCGGTCTCGGACCGATGCGGCCGCGCGACTTGGCTCAATACGCCGCAAAGCACAAATGGCCGCTCGCGTCGCGCACACGCAATTCCATTGCGGGAAGGCATGGACCGGCGGACGCGTCCATCCATCGGCGGCCCGCCAAATGAACCGATTGCCATCCCGCGATGCGCGCGATGCGATCGGCGCGGTTCGTCCAACACACGGTGATGGTCGACGGTGCCGCCGACGATCGACCGCGCGAATCGATATCGAGTTCGAGTTCGTATTCGCCGCCGCCCCGAGCGCGCGCGGCGACCGGCCGATCATCAAACAGGACGTCGATCTCCAACTGCGCGTAGGCGTCGGGCGGCCCACCCACATGCAGCAGAACGGGCATACCGGTCCGCGACGCGTGCCGCAGCATTCGGTCCCAGACGTCCGGCGCCACGTCGACGCGAACCCGCGTCGATCCATGCGCCGCGATCGAAACGGACTCGCGGATATCCAGCGGTCTCGGTTCCGGAACCGGACGACTGGGATACGTGAGGGCCGCGACGCTCGTCACGGAGACCAGGACCGCAACGCTTCGCCGCCGCCGGCGGCGATCATCGACCGAGGCGCATACGAATGTCCCGATCGCGACGACGAAGGGAAACCGGCTTGCGAGCGCGAACAGGATCCGTCGACGCGGCTCCCGGTCCGGCCCCCGCGCGGGGCTCGCGCCCGATTCGATATACGACCCCGTACGCCGAAACGGGAACGGGTTGGCGTCGCGGCCGGTGAGGCTGACCGTTTCGGTCGGCGCGCGCGCCATCGTCGCGGCGCCGCGCGGCCAGCCTTGGAAATAGACGGTGACGGGGCCGAGCCATCCGAACCGGTGCGAAAGGCACCAGACGACCTGCGTGAGGCCGACGAGGACCAGGAGGCCGATCATCGCCGCGCGGCGGGCGTGTCCGCCTCGCGCGTGGACCGCGGCGAGGCGGCCCGCCAGGACGTGGACAACGCAGCTCGATCCGTACACCAGGTAGCCGCGCGCGGTCGCGACGGGGGAAAAGAGCGCGCACGCGAGCACGGGCCCCGCGACGACCGCCGCGGCGACGGCGGCCCCGCGCCGCGCGCGGAATAGGGCGATCCAACCCGCCATTCCCGCGGCGAGCAGGCCGGGCGATTCGAAACAGGTCAGCGCTTCGCCAATCGAGCCGGCCGCGCGGGATATGAACTCGAACGGCGCGCCGCGCGCCGATTCCCACCACGCCGCGAGCGATCCCCGAAGGTACGACTCCTCGATCGGCTCCGGGAAAATCCCGATCGCGGGCAACGCCCACCGCCACACGACGGCGAAGGCGATCGCGATCCCGGCCGCCGCCGCGAGATGGCGCCGTGCCTGGGTTCGAAGGCCGAGGCAGGCATAGGCGAACAGCAACATCGGCGCGACGTTGTAAACGAGCGATACGAGCCCGACGAACGTCGCGAACCGCGCATGAACGGGCCAAGCGAGACGCCGGTCCGGGAACCCCCGTTCGACCAGCCACGCGATCCCGACGTAGTACAGGGCGAACGCGAGCACATGCGGCGATGTCGCGTCGCCATGAAAGAAGAACCCGCATCCGAACGACGCGAGGCACACGGCGATCATCGCGGCAAGGCGGTCCCGGAACAACGCCGTCGCCAACCGCCAGACGGCCGCCATCGCCGCGACGAACGCGAGTTCATTCACAAAGAGCAGGGCCCGTTCCGTCCCGATCCATGGGGCCACGTGCGCCGCGAGGAACGCGTAACCGGCTCGGCGGTACCGAAAATTCGTGTCGCTTCGCGCAGCGCCTCCGAACCATGCCACCTGCTCCCACGCCGGAACGGTCTCCGCCATCACCGGCCTTCCGTCGACCAGCATCGCGTATCCCAAGAGCGAATTCGCCGAGTGGACGCCGTTCACGGGAAACGTCATTTGCAGGAATCCGGTCGATTCCGGCCACGCCGCGACCCATCGTACGGCCGTTGCGAAGATCACAAAGGCCGCCGCGAGGGCCGCCCACCGGCGGTCTCCTCGAATGTGACATGACTCCGTCACATCGCTTGGCGCCGAGGAATCCTCGACGGCCCCACCCCGACAGGCGCGCGACAGTGCGGCGTATGCCGCGGCGCCGATCAGCGGAGCCGCCAGGTAGGCCGTCAGGTTCACGGCGAGGGTCGGCCCCTCGAGGCCGGACCCGGCGGTACGCCATCGATCGACGACCGGGAGCCCGGCGGCTTCCCCCGTTTCCCCCGCCATCGATCGCTCGACGATCCCCAGCGGATCCCAGCCCAGGAACTTGGAGCCGGCGACGGACAGCGCGACCATTCCCGCCGCAAGCGCGGGCCCGCCGCGTCCTTCAAGACGCCCCGCGCGTTCGATGAGGAACGCGATCGCAAGCGCGGAACCGATCGCGGGAAGGAGATCGAGATCGTTGCCGCTGATCGTCCAGCCGCGCCATGCCAATGCGCACAGCGCCGCGCCGCCGATCCCCGCGGCAACCGCGAGATACGGACAGGCGATCGATCGGACAGGACGAACGCGATCCATGGACGCGTGAACTCCGTCGCCGAGTATGGCACGATCGGGACTCTGGCCGCAACCCGTCGCGCGTCGGCGTCGATCGCGCGAGGCTCGAGGCCGTTGTCCGCCCGCCTCGGTTTCCTCCCGCCTTGCGGGGGCGGCCGCAACCGGGGATAAACGGTCTCGCATGCCAATCGCCTTCCTTGCTCGGGAGTGTCGCATCGATGGCCCGCGTGGCAACCGGCTTGGACCAATGTCTTGCCTCGCCCCCTCCGTCGCTCGCGGACGGAGCGCGGTTCGCGCTCCTCGCGAACGTCGCATCGGTCGATGCGCGGGGGCGACACGCCTGGGATGCCCTGGCCGATCGGTTCCCGAATCGGCTCACGGCGATCTTCTCCCCGCAGCACGGGCTCTTCGGTGAACAGCAGGCGAACATGATCGAGTCGCCGCACGAGGTTCACCCTCGATTGCGCGTTCCCATCCACAGCCTATACAGTGAGACGCGCCGCCCCACGTCCCGCATGCTGGATGGAGCGGAGTTGCTCGTCGTCGACCTCCAGGACGTCGGCGCCCGCGTCTACACGTTTCTCTGGACCGTGCTCGAATGCCTCGAGGCCTGCGCGGAACGCGCGATCCCCGTGCTCGTCCTCGACCGTCCCAATCCGCTCGGCGGCGTCGTGGTCGAAGGGCCCTTGCTGGAGCGTTCCCATCGGAGCTTTGTGGGCAACGCCGAGTTCCCGATGCGACATGGCCTGACGATGGCCGAGGCGGTACGGCTCCTGGTTCGCGGCCGCGGCATCGGCGTCTCGATCGATGTCGTTCGCCTCGATGGTTGGACGCGCGATACGATCTGGCCTGAATGCGGACGGCCGTGGGTTCCCACATCGCCGAACCTGCCGCGATGGGAAAGCGTCGCATGGTACCCGGGCATGGTGTTGCTCGAAGGCACCAATCTATCGGAGGGAAGGGGCACCACGACCCCATTCGAGCTTGTCGGCGCACCGTATCTCGATGCATGGAAGTTGGCCGACGATCTGGGAGGCCCGCATGCCGACCGGATGGCGGGCGCGATCGCGCGGCCGATCCGGTTCGTTCCCACGTTTGACAAGTGGCGAGGCGTGCGATGCGAGGGCGTTCAATTCCAGATCGATGATTTCGAGGCGTTTCGTCCTTACCGAGCGGCCGTCGCGGTGCTCGCGGCCGTCCGCCTCCAAGCGCCCGATTCGTTCCGCTGGAACGACCCGCCTTATGAATACGATTTCGAACACGCGCCGATCGACATTCTGTCGGGCGGAACTCGGCTGCGACAGGCGATTGACGGGCTTGGTCGCGACACGCCCCTTTCGCGCCTTCCGCAGACGATCGTCGATGTCGACGCCGACGCGTGGCGCGAGCGGGTCGGATCGGCAAGGCTCTATTGACCGCTCGATCGGTCGGACAGCGGCCTTTCGAGGATCGCGGGCAATTCGAGCGGATCGTCGATGATGACCGCCGCGCCCGCGGCGATGAGTTCCATTCGAGGCCGGAATCCCCACGACACACCGACGGGGAACATACCCGCGGCGACGGCCGTCCGCATGTCGACCGACGAATCCCCGACATAGACGATCTTGTTTGGCTCGGTCCCAAGGATGTGGCCGATTTCGGTCGCTCCGTCGGGGGCCGGTTTGCGGGGAACGCCCGGCCGCGCGCCGAAGACGACGCGGAACGGATATCCCGGAAAGAAAAAGTCGGTGCACTTGCGCGTGAAATCCTGCGGCTTGTTGGAGAGCACGGCGGTGGGCGCGTCGCGCGACCGAAGTTCGTCCAAGAGCCGCTCGACGCGCGGATACGGCGCGCTGTGCTCGCGCCATCTCCTCTCGTACGCCTGGCCAAACCGGGCGACGCATCGCGCGATCGTCTCCGCGTCGCGCCGGTCCTCCGGCAGGACGCGCCCCATGAGAACCTGCACGCCCTCCCCGACGAAGAACCGATAGGCGTCGGGCGTATGGATCGGCGCGCCCTCTTCGACGAGACAGTCGTTCGCGGCGTTCGCGATATCGAGCAGCGTATCGAGGAGCGTACCGTCGAGATCGAAGATGACGGGCCGCGGTGGCGTCATCGATGCGTCGGCATTGCGTGCCATGCGTGGCTTTCGAGGCGGAAAGGAATGTTCGTGCGACACGGAATGCTCAAGCCGCGCGGCCGCGCCGTCGCGAACGCGGAACATGCTATAATCTGGCGAGCCGGCGAGGATTCGTCCATGGGCGATCGACCGATCGCGGCGGGAAATCCGCGAGGCACGGTCGGCCGCCATCGCGCAGTCCGTGATTCCCGTCGGTTCAACGCCCCACCGCTTTGGAGTTCGATCATGGCCCTCGGCCTTTCGTTCCGACCTCGATCGACGATCCGCCCGACGCGGCCGCGGAGCGCGTCGGTGATCCGCGTTTGGCTCGTCCTGACGATTGCCTCCTTGGCCGGAAGGGCTCGCGCGGTCGGCGATGAACCGGAGTCCGTGAGGCGCGGTGAAGTGGCCTATGCGGTCCCCGCCGGCGACGAGCGCGTCGCCACGCGATTCCGGCTGGCCGAACATCGGTTCCCATACGAGATGCGGCCGATGAAGATCGAAGTCAACGGAGCGAACGTGTGGGACCTTCGGTTTCCGTCACCCGTCACGACGCCGCATGAGGCGAACAACACGGTGCACTGCGAGTTCTTCCAATCCAGGAAGGGGCCTGATCGGAAACCGGCCGTCGTCGTGCTGCATATCCTCGGCGGCGATTTCGATCTCGCACGGCTCTTCTGTCTGACGATCTCCGAACAGGGCGCTTCCGCCCTGTTTCTCAAGATGCCGTACTACGGGCCTCGGCGGCAGGAAGGCGTCGCGCGCCGGATGATCAGTCCCGATCCGCGGGAAACGGTCGAGGGAATGACGCAGGCGGTCCTCGATATCCGGCGCGCGTTCGCGTGGTTGGAATCGCGCGACGATGTCGATCCAAGACAACTCGGCGTTTTCGGCATCAGCCTTGGGGGTATCACGGGAGCGCTCGTCGCGACCAGCGAACCGAGGATCGCCAACGCCTGCCTATTGCTCGCCGGAGGCGATATCGGCCGCGTCGCGTGGGAATCGGGTGAACTGGACGACGTGCGCGAGCAATGGACGGCCCGCGGAGGAACGAAAGAGGAATTCCTCGCGGCGATGCGCGAGATCGACCCCACCCGATACGGCGCGAACGCCAAGGGAAAACGCATCCTGATGCTGAACGCGAGTGACGACGAGGTCATTCCTCGAGCGTGCACCGAATCGCTCTGGCACGCGTTCGGCGAGCCCGACATCCACTGGTACGAAGGTGGACATTACTCGGTGGCCCGCCATATCGGAAACGCCATGGCGCGCGTCGGCTCGTTCTTTCGACCGGCGCCGTAAGCGACACCGATCGTCTCCAATCCACACCGACGAGGCTGGCCGATGTCTTCCACCGTCGATCCCGGGCACGCGGCCGAACGGGAGCGCGTCAAGACGCGCTGTCGAGCGCGTTCCCGAACGCCTGGCCCGATCGCTTCCTTGATCACCGCGCTGGGCATCGGCGGAATGCTCGCGGTGCACTACCTCGAGTTCCCGCCGGATTTCGGCGCCCAGAACGCGGCCATCGGATCCCTCGCCGTACTTGTGGCCGTCGCGCTGTGGCTTTGGTTCGTGTTCTTCAGCGTCTACGGACGAGGGTCGCGCCGCGCGGTCGCCATCGCGCCGTTCGCGCTCGCGGCCTTGGCGGTCGCGACCGTGCGATTCGATCAGTTCACGGGCGATATGGTGCCCACGTTCCGGTTCGCATGGAGGCCTCCCCATGATCGCGTTCTGGATCCGCCGGTGGTCGCGCCGCGCGATCGACCGATTCCCGCGCGCGATCCAACCGACGCGGCACCGCACGATTTCCCCCAGTTCCTCGGGCCTTCGCGCGACGGGACGATCGTCAACACGGAACTCGCCGATTCCTGGGAACGGCTGCCCGAGGTCGTCTGGAGGCAACCGATCGGAGCGGGCTGGTCGGCGTTTGCGGTCCAGGGGCAGGTCGCCGTCACGATGGAGCAGCGCGGCGATGACGAACTGGTCACCGCCTATGAACCCTTGACCGGACGCTTGCTCTGGGCGCACTCCGTTCCGGCGCGGCATGAATCGGTAATGGGCGGCGTCGGACCTCGCGCGACGCCCATCTTGGCGCACGGTTTCGTTTACGCGCTCGGAGGCACGGGCATCCTGCGGTGCCTCGATCTCGGGACCGGGGCATTGATATGGAAACAGGACGTACTCGCGCTCGTCGGACTGTCTCCCCGCGAGGACCAATCCGTCGTGGCGTGGGGACGCGCCAATTCGCCGCTCGTCTACGGCGACACGGTTGTCGTTCCCGCCGGAGGACCCGCGGGCAAGACAACATCGCTGATCGCCTTCGATCGCACCAACGGCGCCGAGCTCTGGCGAGCCGGGAACCGGCAGATCAGTTACAGTTCTCCGATCCTCGTTGAAAGCCCGGCGTTCGGTCCGCGCCAGATCGTGGTGGTGAACGAGGACGCGGTCACGGGTCACGATCCCGAGACGGGCCGGGAACTCTGGCTGGTGGACTGGCCGGGAAGCAGCACGATGGACGCGAACACGTCGCAGCCGCACATCTTCCGCGACTCGCTTGTCGTCACCAAGGGATACCCCAACGGCGGACTCGCTCGATTCCAATTCAAGGACTCGGTCCCCGCGCGGCTCTATCATGACCCTCGCCTGTTCAAGACGAAACTGACGAGCATCGTGATCGAACCCGGCTCGTCGTTCGCCTACGGTCTGTCGGACGGCATCCTCGAGTGTGTGGATCTTCTGGACGGGCGGCGGGAATGGAAGGGCGGCCGATACGGACACGGCCAGATCCTGCTCGTCAATCGCATGCTGCTCGTGCTGAGTGAACGCGGCGAACTCGCCCTGGTCCGAGCGACGTTCGAGGCATTCGATGAACGTGCTCGGATGAAGGTGCTCCACGGCAACACGTGGAATACGCTCTGCCTGTCGGGCACGATGCTGCTCGTTCGAAACTCCGAGGAAGCGGTCGCCCTGCGATTGCCCCTGGCCAAGGCTGATCGCGACGCATCGCGATGACGGTCCGCGCGGTCCTGGAGCCCAACAATCGCTTTCGATCGCCCGGTTGACAGTCCGATTGCCAAGTCTACAATGACCGGTTGAATCACGGAGTGTGAGAGGCTCTTTGCCATGACACGCCAGGCCATTCCGCCATCGAGCCGTACCCGATTTCTTTCGGGATTTGGGTGAGTGCGCTAGTCTAATCGTCGGCGTGTCCGGTCGTTCACTCTCGGATTCTCCTTGGCCAGGTTGACTAACCGGCCATTCGACGCGCTTGCCCGGTCCGTTGTTTTCCGATCGAGCTGTCCGTCGTCCCCAACCTTCCGCGACACCTCACCCAGCGGTGGAGCCTTCGAAGATGCGTCGTCATTTGGAACTCGCCCTACGTTCACGATTCTTGTTCGTGTTGGGATTGGTGCTCGCGTGCCGCGGCTGCGGCGATGGCCGCGCGAAACAGAGGATCTTGGACGAAGCGCGGAACTCGGTGGAGAAGTCGCTCGAATTGTGGAAGCGAGGCGAGAAGCCCGCGGCGGCGATGGCCGGTCCGCAACCGATCGAGTTCTTCGACGAGGACTGGAATCGCGCGACGAAGCTCGTCGACTACTCGGTTCGTCACACCTACCTGGAAAACGACGGCACGCCGCGGTGCGCGGTGGATTTGTTTCTGAAGTCGGGCGATAGGCCCACCGAGCAGGTTCGGGCGACTTACGAAATGGCGAACAAGGAAGGTCGCCTGGTCATTTCGCGAGATCCGATGTCGTAACGGGCCCATGCTCGGTTTGCAGTGGATTCCCTCGATCGCATCAAGGAGCATACAAATGTCTTTTCGCCCGAATGATCAGCGCGGGTTTACGATCGTCGAGCTGCTCGTCGTGATCGCGGTCATCGGTATTCTGGTCGCCTTGCTGCTGCCCGCGGTGCAGATGGCCCGCGATGCGGCTCGCCGCACGCACTCGAAAAACAACCTGCGGCAACTGGGTTTGTCGATCCATGAGATCCACGACGCGAATCGGATCACGCCTCCGATGTATGGCAGCCACCCCGCGCATTCCAATACCGCTCCGCTTGGCACGGTGTTCTTTCACGTATTACCCTGGATCGAGCAATCGGCGCAATACGATCAGGGCCCCGACATCTCGCGGTCGCAGGCGATCGCGGTCCTGCGCGCGCCGGCGGACGTCTCCTACGGGACTGGTCTTTATGCGCTGGCAACCGACGCTCCCGCGTGGGCGAACGCGGCGAATACGACCTGGGGCTTGAGCAGTTACGCGGCGAATTGGCAGGTGTTCGGCGACGAGGGAGCGAACTTCTCGGAGATTCAGGACGGACTGTCGAATACGATTTTGTTCGTCGAGAAATACGCCGTTTCATCGCGGCCGGCGGGCACGCCGCTGAAAGGAGCCAATCTCTGGGGCTACGGTGTCTATCCGCCGGCGAGGCCGTACGATTATTCGGTGTCCCTGCCGGCCTCCCACCCGTACGCCAACGCGTACTGGGCTCGAAGCGGTTTCGTGAATCGCGGCGGCCCGGTTCCCACCGCTTGGACCGGTTCCGCTCCGTGGCTGTGCCGTTGCATGCTCAAGCCCGAGTTCGGTGTGCCGCCGACCAATGCGCATCCGCTGAAGTCGCAGAGTTTCTCGGTGGGTGTGATCCACATGGCGCTGGCTGACGGTTCGGTGCGTTCAGCGACCAAGTCGGTGTCCGATCCCGCGTGGTCCGCCGCGGAAACGCCCGCGAGCGGCGAGGTGGTGTTCCCTGAATAAGGCCAAGCCCATGGAACCGACGGACGAGGGAATCATCGAGCGGTTGCAGGCGAGAGTCGACGCCGTACGCGCGGCGGCCTGTGGCGTCTGCGCGCGGAATGTCTGTGGCCACGAGATCCTCTTCTCGGTCGCGATGGGGCTCGGCGACAAACCTCGCTGCTTGGATTGTCTCGCAGCCGGTCTCGGTAAGTCGACGAATCCGTTCCGCGACCATTTGAACGCCCACTTCCGTCAACGACACTGCTATGCCGAGGTGTGGCGTCGGGAGAATCAACGCGAAGGCTTCGCGTCCGACTCGTTGCCGGGCTGCCTGTGGTCGGCGGCGGACCCCGAGCGCGCCGATGACGCATCGGAATCGTCGGATGGACGAGTCGCCGTGTCGGACGAGCCGGGCGTTGCCGTTTTCGCCGACGAAACATGGGATGCGGGCGACATCGCATGTGGCGACTTGGTGCTCGGGCTGCGTCATCGGATGAGTGCGTTGACGCCCCGCGCGCGACTCATGCTTGTCGCGCGTGATCCCGGCGCGACCGAGGACATTCCGGCTTGGTGCCGGATGACGGGCCACGCGCTCCTGGCACAACATCATCCCCACTATTGGATTCAACGGAAGGACTAGAGATGGCCGGCAAGTTCTGTGTCATGCTCACGTGCGCGAAAGACAACACCGACAAGGCGACCGTCGCCTTCGTCATCGCCAACGCCGCGCTTGGCTCGGAGAAACAGACCCTGGTCTTTCTGACCAACGAAGGAGTTCGTCTCACGCAACGCGGCTACGCGGACGACATTCACGAGGAGGGTTTCGCCCCGCTGCGCGAGTTGATGGGCAATTTCGTGGCGGCCGGCGGCGCGATCTACGCATGCTCACCGTGCTTCAAGCGGCGCAAGCTCGACGACCAAGCCCTCGTCGACGGCGTGACCGTGGTCGGCGGCGCCAGACTGGTTGAGTTCCTTTCCGATGGTTCGCCATGCGTCTCTTTTTGACGGACGGCGGTCTGTTCGAGTCCGCCATGACGGACCGATCACGATGGCATTGAAGGGCCATCGGACCGTCGGTTGCGGCGGATCCGGGTTGGAGACGTGAAGCGATGGACCACGACTTGAGGCACGGGAAGACGCCCGACGTCACGTTTGACGGCGGCTCGTTGGACTGCGGCAACGGCCTGCTGTTGCTGATCCGTCGACACATCGATCCGTTGCCGCCAGGCGGTGTGTTGGAGATCCAATCCACCGAACCGACGGTTGCGGACGACCTGCCCGCCTGGTGCCGCATGACGCGCAACGCGCTGCTTTCCGTGGTGCGTTCAGGTCCGTCGTGGAGCTTTCTCGTGCGCAAGGCCGGCGAACCATCGGGCCGCGAAACCGCGCCGCCATCCCCTCCGCCAAGGCCGTCGCGAGCGTCGACCGCGGCCGCAGCGGTCGAGTCTCCGGTTCCGTTGCCCGTTCCCGCTCCCGAAGTGCCGCCCCTGGCCATCATGGGAATCGGAAGCTGGCCTCGTCCCCGGTGGATGCTCGACGCGATACACGCGCACATCTCCGGACGGCTCGTCGAGGACACCTTTCAGGAGACGGCGGACGACGCGGTTCGACTGTGTGTCCAAGCCCAGCAGCGCGCCGGCGTCGATGTGATCACGGACGGCGAACAACGGCGGGACGGTTACGCCAGCTTCGTCGGCGGACGGCTCGACAATTGCCAACTGATTCCGATCTCCGATTTGCTGCCGTATGTCGATGATCCGGAGAAGTTCGAGTTGGAATTGCGGGCCCTGGATGTCCCGGCGGGGGAAGTGCGGCACCCGGCGGTATTCGGCAAGATCGCCAGGAATCGTCCCCTCGCCGCGCATGAACTCGCATTCGTCCGCCGAATGGTGGACGAGCCGATCAAGGTCGCATTGCCCGGGCCTTACCTGTTGACCCGAACAATGTGGCTCGAATGTGTGTCGGATCGCGCGTACGACTCGCGCGAAATGTTGGCCGACGACGTCGTGGCCGTGTTGCGAGCCGAGTTGTTCGACTTGCTCGCCGCCGGCGCGTCGATTGTGCAATTCGACGAACCCGTGTTGACGGAAGTCGTGTTCGGAGCGCCGCAGGGAGGCCGCAGCTTCATGTGCGGCGCGCTCAGCGCCAAACGCGAGCCGACGGAAGAACTCTCCTTCGCCTCGTCGCTCTTGAACCGCGTCGTCGCCGGCGCTCCGCGCGATCGGGTGGCCGTCCATGTCTGCCGAGGGAACTGGAGCCGCAACGAAGGGGTCGCTTTGGCGGGAGACTACCGTCCGCTCCTCCCATTGCTCAACGAGTTACAGGTGGGCGTGTACTTCCTCGAAACTTGCACGCCGCGCGCGGGCGAGTTGGATGTACTCACGTCGCTTCCCCCGGATCGGCGAATCGGAATCGGCGTTGTCAATCAAAAGCTGGACGCCGTGGAATCGGTCGACGAGATCCGCGGTCGCATTTCGCGAGCCATCGATCGGTTCGGCGCTGAACGGCTCATGCTCACGCCGGACTGTGGATTCGCCACCTTCGCCGATAATCCGATCGCTTCGGCGAGGGTTGCCGAGTCAAAACTGGCGGCAATCGCCGCCGCACGGCGAGAAATCCTGGGCGGCAAGTCGGTGGAATCGAATCGGCCGCGAACGTAGCGGTTCCAATGTCGGGAATCGAGTTTTCGGCGCATGCGCGACCTGGCAACCACGGGGGACCACGACAGGTACGGTCGAGCGATTCGAACGCGTCGTCGAGTCAACCGGGCGGGTGGTCGAGTAGCCAGTCTTCGAGCCGGATGTGGATGATCCGCGGAGCGCGCAGGAGGGCCGTCCGCCTCGGAAGGACTGCGCCGAGCCATGTGCGGCGGGCGATTTCCGAGAGTGCCCGCAAACCCAGGCTTGCCCGGGTTTGCGCGTCGACGTTGTCCGCGAGCCGGCGAAACGTCGCCGGGATGATGTTCGGCTCGGGACCGACATGGATCACCACCGCGATGCCGAGCGCGAGGACCTGATACACGGCATCCCAAAGGCGTTGCGGCTGGTCGATCCAGCGATGGATCGTCTCCCGAACGTTCACTTCGTCATAGCTCACCAGTCCCGTGGCCAGGGAAAGGACGGGAGGGTGTGGCGCGGTCAGGCCGCCCGGCAACGTGTGCATCAAATGCGCCGCGCGGTCGGGAATCGCCTTCTGCCACATGATCGGCGTATGGAGCGGGGGCCAGCGGTCACGGTTCTCGCGGAGCGCGACGCCGCTTCCGATCGATTCCCTCATTCGCGAACGGAACCGGTCGAGCGTGTCGCCTTGCCCCATCAAGAGGATGGAATTGGGGGCGAGGATCGCGGAAATCCCGATCACACCGCGACCCTCCTGGTTGATCCCAAGGCAAAGACGCCGTACGCCCGCGATCGACAGGGGATCTCCTCGAGAGAAAAGCACGGCCATGACGGCGTCCTCCGCCAGCGCGACGCAGTCCGCCGAAAGCAACAAGGGAATCTGGACCGCGTCCGCCTCGTCAAAAACGCCCGAGGCGACGAGCGCGGCGAGTTCCCCCAGGCTGTATCCGAACGCCAATCGGGCGTCCCGATAGTCGGCGCGAAAGAACCGGTTGAGAATCCGAAGCTGAGCCTGTTCGACGGCGACGATCAGCGAAACGGCTTCGTGGTACGATTCCAAAGACGTTTCCCGGCGTTCGACGACGCGCGCGACCAGGTCCACGGGCCGGCCGATCGCCTTCTCGCAAACCGTTGAGGCGCGCCGCAGCGCATCCGCGACGATCGGGCCGTAGAGCGTGTGGGCGAGCAGTTCGGGCGTACGTCCCAAATTGGTGACGTTGTAGCCGCGGAACGCGAACGCCGCGTTCGGGAGCTGCGACCTCAGTGCCGAAGGATCCATGCGCCGTCCCGACGGGCTTCCCAGTGATTCGCGAACTCGCCGACGATCCGTTCGGAGGCCATTGTCGCAGACGACCATCCGCCAAATCAAGGTCGCGTTCCCTGGTATAATCGGCTCGCGGGAGCCGATGGTCGGGCGAAGTTCCTCGGTCCCAATGCGGGATCGGTTCCCTGGTCGGCGCCCCGAATTCGAGCGAACCATGGCGGCAACGTTGAAGGCGGCGGACCCCACGATGGAGGGCTCCACGGTCGTCGTGACCGGTGCGTCGAGCGGGATCGGACGGGCCATCGCGATCGCGTTCGCGGAGAGCGGCGCGGACGTCGTGATCCACGCGCGCGTCCGTCGAGGGGAACTGGAGTCGCTCGCCGAGCGTATCCGCGCCGTCGGGCGCGACGCGTTCCCCGTGCTTGCCGATATCGCCGAACCGTCCGATCGCGAAAGACTCGTCGCCGAATCGTGGAATTGGCGGGGCCGAGTCGACACGTGGATCAACAACGCGGGCGCGGATGTGTTGACCGGCCCGATTGTCGGCGCGTCGTTCGCCGAGAAACTCGACCGGTTGTGGCGGACCGACGTCGTGGGGACGATCGAGTTGACGCGGTTGGCGGGCCGCCGCATGCGCGAACGCCCCGCGTCCGCGTACGCCGCCTCGATCGTCAACATGGGCTGGGATCAGGCCGAATGGGGCATGGAGGGGGACAGCGGCGAGATGTTCGCGGCGGCGAAAGGCGCCGTCATGGCGTTCACGCGCAGCGCGGCCCGGTCGATGGCGCCTCGCGTCCGAGTCAACTGCGTCGCGCCGGGTTGGATCCGAACGGCGTGGGGCGAGAATGCGCCCGAGCACTGGCAGCGTCGCGCCGTCCGCGAAAGCCTGCTCCAGCGATGGGGGACTCCCGAGGACGTGGCCGCCGCCGCGCGGTTCCTCGCGTCCGGCGCCGCGGCGTTCGTAACCGGGCAGGTGATCGCCGTGAACGGCGGTCTGAGCACCGGATCGGCCCCTCCATCCGACGACCCGCGGAAAGAACCTCGTGATGTGTGATCGGGACGCAACCGGCGCGGCCGCGCCGCCGCCGCATATCCACTTCGTCACGGGACGATTGGCGGCCCGCGCGCTGCGCGAACAGATCGCATCGCTGAGCGAGTCCAAGTCGTTCACGTATTCCGTCGACGTCCTTCCGATCTCCGTCGCCGCGCTCATGACCACGACCTGGGTGGCGGCGCGCATCCAGCCGCCGGCGGAAACCGGTCGCATCATCCTGCCCGGCTACTGCCAAGGCGACCTCGAACCGATCGCCGCCCGCGCGGGATCGGCGAGCATCGAGCGGGGGCCCCGCGACTTGCGGGCACTTCCCGAGTTCCTGGGCGGCCGCGCACAACCGCCTCGACTCGACGACTGGTCGATCGAGATCCTCGCGGAGATCAACCACGCGCCGCGGATGGACCGCGCGGACATCGTGCGGATCGCGAAGGCGTATCGCGACGCGGGCGCCGATTGGATCGACGTCGGTTGCGAACCGGGCGGCGCGTGGTCGGCGGTCGGCGATTGCGTGCGCGCGCTGCGCGACGCGGACATGCGCGTTTCGATCGACAGCTTCGATCCCCGCGAAATCCGCGACGCGGCCCGCGCCGGCGCGGAACTCGTTCTTTCGGTCAACCGCTCCAACCGCGAAATGGCCGCCGATTGGGGTTGCGAGGTCGTCGCCGTCCCCGATGAACCCGCGTCCGAATCAAGCCTCGATGAGACGATCGAGTTCCTCGCCGATCGAAACGTGCCGTTCCGGATCGACCCGATTCTCGAACCGATCGGTTGCGGATTCGCCCGAAGTCTCGAACGCTACGCCGCCGCGCGGCGCCGCCATCCCGATCGGCCGATGCTCATGGGGATCGGTAATCTGACCGAAATGACCGATTGCGATTCGGCGGCCGTGAATCTCCTGCTGCTCGGATTATGTGAGGAACTTTCGATCCAAAGCGTGCTGACGACCCAGGTAGTCCCTTGGGCCCGATCGAGCGTTCGGGAATGCGATGTCGCGCGGCGGCTGGTCCATTTCGCCGTGCGCCGCGGAATCGCGCCCAAACGCATCGACGGCCGGCTCGTGCTGCTCCGCGATCCCGACCCGATCGCGATGGGGCGGGAGGCCGTCGAGCGGCTCGCAAGCGAACTTCGCGATCCGCATTTTCGGTTGTTCGCGGAGGCGGGCGAACTGCACGTCGTGAGCGGCGGGCTGCACGTGCACGATGAGGACCCGTTCGTCGTCTTCAAACGGTTGATGGAATGGGATGCCGACGCGCCGGGTCGGGACCGCATCGACGCCTCCCACGCCTTTTACCTTGGTTACGAGGCGGCCAAGGCGATCACCGCGATTACGCTGGGGAAGCAGTACCGCCAGGACGAAGCGCTCGACTGGGGATTCCTCACCCGGCCCGAACGCGCGCACCGCGCGGCGCGCGCGCGCGGTCGGGCCGCGGACTCGGAGCCGCGCCCCGATGCGTCGTCGTTCCCTCCGTCCGAACCGGATGGAGGTGAACCATGACTCGATCGTGTCCCGAGTCCGATCCGCCGATCGCGAGACGCCTTGCGGCGGGCCTGGATCCGGTCGCCTGTTTCCGAAAAATGCTCGCCATGCCGCACTGCCTGTTCCTCGACAGCGCGTTGCGGAGGCCCCGTTTGGGACGCTACTCGTTCCTGACCGCCGATCCGTTCGCGTGGGTTGAACTCCCCGTCGGGGATCGAGCGGCACCAGCCGCGATCGACCGCGCGATCCGGCCGTTTCGAGCCGAACACCGACCCGATCTGCCTCCGTTCCAGGGCGGCGCCGCGGGCCTCTTCGCGTACGACCTGCTCCACGCCTTTGAAGACGTGCCCCGCGCCCGATTCGATGAATTCGAGATCCCCGCCGTCGTCATCGGCCTTTATGACGTGGTTGTCGCGTTCGATCACGACACCGGCGCGACCTGGTTGATATCCCAGGGATTCCCCGAAACCGAGCCGACTCGACGCGCGCGGCGCGCGGCGCGTCGGCTCGATGAGTTCCAAGAGCGTGTGCTGGGTTCCCAGGCCCCGGTCTGGACCCCTTCGACGCGGTCCTCGCGCTCCTCCTCGCGCGATCGCGCGCCCGCGTTTCCGACCGACCGCGGTCCGGGGATCACGAGCAATTTTCCGCGGCAGGGATATCTCGACGCGGTGGAACGCGTGGTCGAGTACATCCGCGCCGGGGACGCGTTCCAGGTGAATCTCGCCCAGCGCCTCTTGTGCCGCGCGACGGGTTCCGCCCACGCGCTCTATCTCCGGATGCGCGAACGCAACCCGGCGACATTCGCCGCCTACTTCGACGCCGGCTCGTTCCAAATCGCCGGCGCGTCGCCGGAACGTTTTCTGCGCGTGCAAGGAAGGCGCGTCGAGGCGAGGCCGATCAAGGGGACGCGTCCAAGATCGACGTTCGCCGAGGCGAGCTTGTTCGCGGCGGACGATCTGTTGGCCAGCGAGAAGGACCGCGCCGAGAATGTCATGATCGTCGACCTGCTGCGCAACGATCTCTCCAAAGTCTGCGAACCGGACTCGATCCGCGTGACCGAGTTGTGCCGGATCGAAGCGTACGAATATGTGCACCATCTCGTTTCCGCCGTGGAGGGGACGTTGCGTCCGGGCGTTGAACCGCTCGATCTGCTTCCCGCCGCGTTTCCCGGCGGTTCGATCACGGGAGCCCCCAAGGTGCGCGCGATGGAGATCATCGCCGAACTCGAGCCCACCGCGCGCGGCGCCTATTGCGGATCGCTCGGCTATGTCGGATTCGACGGATGTCTCGACCTCAATATCCTCATCCGCACGATCACCGCCCGCGACGGATGGTGGCAGATGCAGGTGGGAGGCGGAATCACGGCCCAATCCAACGCCGAACGCGAACTGGACGAAACGTGGCAGAAGGCGGTCGGTTTGATAAAATCACTGACTCCCTGACGTCCGGAGCGCGCCCGCGTGATTCTGCTCATCGACAACTACGACAGCTTCGCGCACAACCTGGCGCGGTATTTCGAGCGGCTCGGAGAACCGACGCGCGTGATTCGGAACGACGCCATCCCATGCGACGCGATCGATCGCGAGGCTCCCGACGCGATCGTCCTTTCGCCCGGGCCTTGCACGCCCGCCGAAGCCGGCGATTCGATCGATCTGGTGCGCCGGTTCTGGAGCCGCATTCCGATGTTCGGCGTTTGTCTTGGCCATCAAACGATCGCCGCCGCGCTGGGTGGGCGGATTGTCCGAGCTTCCGCTCCCATGCACGGCCGAACGAGCCAGGTGCGCCGGTCGGAGCATCCGCTCTTCGATCGTGTCCCCAATCCGTTCACGGCGTGCCGCTACCATTCGCTGGTCGTGGAACACGCGAGTCTCCCCGAGTGCCTTCAAGTACTCGCCTGGTCCGACGACGGCGCGATCATGGCGATCGGTCATCGTGATATGCCCGTCTTCGGCGTCCAGTTCCATCCGGAATCGGTGCTGACCGAACACGGCTACGCGATCCTCGCCAACTTCCTCACACTCGCCGGCCGGCCCGTTGTTCCCCGTGATCGATTCGCCGACGAGGTTCCGATCGCGCCTCGGCGGGAGCCTCCCGTTCCGATCCGGGTCCCCGTGACGTTTTGATTCGAGCGCGGGAGGCCATGCCGTCCATGTCCGACATGCGGAAATCCGGGATCATCATCGAGGGACTGGTGACGACGATCGACGCGGACGGGACGCCTCGCATCGCGGCGATGGGGCCCGTGGTCCGCGGGGATTACGCGTCGTTCGTCCTGAGGCCGTTCACGGAATCGCGGACATTCGACAACCTGGCGCGGACCCGCGCGGGCGTTTTTCATGTCACGGACGACGTCGAGATTCTGGCGCGCGCGGTCGTCGGCGCATGGGATCGGTTTCCCGAGTTTATTTCCGCCGAGTCGATTGAGGGACGGGTCATGGCCGACTGTTGCCGGGCATTCGAGTTCCGCGTGACGCGGACGGACATGGACGGAACCCGCGCGCGTTTCGAATGCGCGGTGGAGGGGCGTCATCGATTCCGCGACTTCGTGGGTTGGAATCGCGCCCACCATGCGGTCGTCGAGGGGGCCATTCTCGCGACACGACTTACCTATATCGCGCCCGATCGGATCGCCCGAGCGTTCGAGGAATTCGCCAGACTCGTCGACAAGACGGGCGGCGAACGCGAACACCGCGCGTTTCGGTTGCTGGCGGACTATGTCGCCGGGAATGGAAGGAGCGTGGGGGGAAGCCCACGCCACTCGTGATGCCGACTCGTCGTTCGGGAATGCTCCCGAATCACGATCCCGTGCCGTACAATGCGTCGTATGACATTGTGATCGTCGCCGACGAGGCGAATCTGAAGCGATTGGGTTCGCCCTTGATCTATTGACCCTACATCACGGCGAAATAGTTTTCGACGGCGAAGTCGAAATGCTCGCGGCGCATTTCGAGCGGCACGCCCCGATAGGTGCAGTAGGCGCGGATCTGGGTGAGCAAGTCCCAGGGATGGCAACAGCGATACGGCCGCTCGGCCGCTCGATAGTGCCGTTCGAGCAGGTCGTCCACGACGTCCTCGCGGTATTCCATGCCCATCTGCTCAGCGACGCGCCGGAATAACTGCCGCATCTCGGGCTCGGTCGGGTCGACGACCTCGATCTTGTACGCGATCCGCCGCAGGAAAGCCTCGTCCACCAGGTCGCGCGGTTCGAGGTTCGTCGAGAACACGATCAACTGGTCGAACGGTACCTGGATCGTCTTGCCGCTCGGCAGGTTCAAGAAATCGACGCGTTCCTCGAGCGGGACAATCCACCGGTTCAGCAGTTCATCGATCCGCATGCGCTGTCGCCCGAAATCGTCGATCACGAGCGTGCCGCAATTGCTCTTCATCTGCAACGGCGCCTCGCAGATATGCGTTTCGAGGTTCTGCGCGACGTCGAGTTGGGCCATGGTGAGTTCGCCGCCGACGAGGATGGTCGGTCGTTCGACGCGCACCCAGCGTTGATCGATCATCGATTCATCCAGGATCCCGCCGGACGTGGGCAACGGCGCCTCCATGTGGTTGTGTGGATCGAAGACGCGAATCACCTCGCCGTCGACGCCGATCGCCCGCGGAAGCCAGATGTACTTCCCGAACACCTGGGAAATGCGCTTCGCGATGCTCGACTTGCCGTTTCCCGGCGACCCGTACAGGAACATGCCGCGTCCCGAGTTCACGGCGGGTCCCAGCCGGTCGAGCATGCGGCGGCTCAGGAGGATGTCTTGAAAGGCCAGTTCGAGGTCGCTGGGCGTTGGACGCTGCAAGGTCAGCGACTGGCGGCGCACGCTTTCGACGTAATCGCCGAGCGACACGGGCAAGGCGCCGAAATAGGTGCACTGCGCCGTGCAGCGGCGAGCTCGTTCCCTGCCGAGTTCGGTGAGCTGGTAGCAATAGTCGTGCAGTTCGTTGGAACTGCGGTATACGACCAGCTGCTCGGCCTTCATGCGGCGCAGCAGATCGTCGAGCAACGGGAAAGGGACCTTGAGTTGCTCGGCGATGTCGCGACCGAGACCGTCGCCCCGCGCGAGCAGGTACTTGAGGATCAGCGATTCGACCTCGACTTCGGTCAGGTGCATTTCCGCGAGCGACTTGCGGATGAGCGGCACAAAGGCGTCGGCGATGGGGCCTCGATCGGCCGGGCGGCTCGCGCCGGTCGTTCGCGATGTCCGGGCCGCCGCCGCGCCGGTCGGATCACTTGCGGACCGGTCTCCTTTTCCGCCCGCCGCCATCCGCTCAATCCGGTCGATCATCTGAGCGAGTCGCGGGTCGTCGTCGTCGGACGCGGCGGGACCCGATGGCGGCGTCGTGGCCGCCACGCTTCGCCAAGCCTCCTCGTCGTTGCCCCGACCTCCCGGCTTCGCGATTCGGGCGAGCAGGCTTTCATCGCGAAATATCGACATGATCGGTGCAACCGGTGTGACCGGAGTTTCGGGCGGAGGAGGTGTCCAAGCGACTGCTCAACCCTACCCTTCGCGCGGCAACCGGTCAAAAAGGAACCGCGAAACACGCGACGGGGCGGGGCTGGATTCCTCCGAAAAGGACACCCCGACCGGTTAGCGCGGCCACCGCGCCAGGAGGCGGTCGGCGCACGCGGGGAAGAGCCGGTCGAACCAGACAAGGGCTCGGCCGCCCCACGAAGGGATGATTTCGTGGCGTCCCGCGCGCATGGCGGCGACGATGCGTCGCGCGATCGCCTCGGGACGGGCTCCGCGCCGTCGCGCGGCGGCCGCGTGCCGCTCGCCCAACCCGTCGAAGAACTCGGTTGCCGTCGTGCTCGGGCTCGCCAAGAGCACATCGATGCCGCTTCGCGCGAATTCGGCGCGGATCGCGTCCGACATGCCGTGCATGGCGAACTTGCTCGCGCAGTATTCCGACTTGCCCGGTACGGCGCGGTGTCCGAGCACCGAACCGACATTGACGAGGATCGGTCGGCGTCCTCGCGCGAGGTAGGGATAGAGGCTCCGCGCGAGCTCGAACGGGGCGAAGAAATTGACTTCCATCAGGCGCCGGAGACGCCCTGGATCGGCGTCGATGAACGGACCGATCGCGCCGATTCCGGCGTTGTTGACGAGCGCGTCGAGCGCGCCCCAGCGGCGCGCCACGTCCTCCGCGATCCGGGCGCGGTCCTCGGGATCGGCGACGTCGGCGACCAGAGCGGCGGCGACCGCGCCGCGCGAGGCGAGTTCGTCGCAGAGCGCCTTCAAGCGACCGCCGCGCCGGGCGACCAGGAGCGTCTCGGCGCGGCGCCGCGCGAGCTCGCGGGCCAGCGCTCGGCCGATTCCACTCGACGCGCCCGTCACCAGAATGCGAGCTCCCCGCAATTCGCGCCGCGCCATCCGATTCCCACCTCATCGTTGCCGCGCCGTTCGAACCGCCATCGGCGAGCGGGGCGCGGACTACCGCGACGCGCGGTCCCTCACCACAACCTCGCGCTCGTCCCGCAGCGGACCCAGGAACCGCTCGGGGATCCGGCAATGGAATGTCACGCGATCATCGTGATACCGGCGCGACAACACCTCGCCGTGTTCCGCCAAATGGGCCATCAGCCTGCCTTGGTCGACGCCCATTTCGATTTCGACGTCGCGGAACCCGCGACTCAGTGCGTCACTGACGGCGATCGCGAGTCGCGCGAGACCCTCGCCCGACCGCGCGCTGATCGGAATCGCGCTCGGATACCGATTGACCACGGCATGGAGCGAGGCAGGGCCTTCGACGCGGTCGATCTTGTTGAGCACGAGGATGGCGTCCTTCGCGTCGATCCCGATCTCCGTCAGCACCTCGTACACCGCGCTAATCTGTTCGAATACCCATGGGCTTGACGCGTCGGCGACGTGGAGCAGCAAGTCGGCCTGGCGGGCTTCTTCGAGGGTCGCTTTGAAACTCGCGATCAGGCTGTGCGGCAAATGGCGGATGAAGCCGACCGTATCGCTAAGGAGCACCGGCCCCCAACTGGGAAGATGCCACTTGCGCGTTCGCGTGTCGAGCGTCGCGAACAGCTTGTCCGCCGCCTCGACGCCGGCGCTCGTCAGCGCGTTCATCAATGTGCTCTTGCCCGCGTTGGTGTAGCCGACGAGCGATACGGTCATGAAACCGCGCCGGCCCGCCACCGTCCGTTCCTTGCGCCGCTCGATGCCGTTGATCTCGCCTCGCAATTCATGGATCCGCTTTTCCACGAGCCGGCGGTCGACTTCGAGCTGCTTTTCGCCGGGGCCCCGCATGCCGACCCCCATCGTCTGCCGCGACAGGTGCGTCCACATGCGTTTGAGACGGGGCAACGCGTATTCGAGCTGCGCGAGTTCGACGGCAAGGCGGGCCTCGTAGGTTCGCGCCCGCGTCGCGAAGATGTCGAGAATCAGCTCGGTGCGGTCGATGACCTTCACACCCAGGAGCTTTTCGAGATTGCGCGTTTGGCCGGGGCTCAAGTTGTTGTCGAAGATGACGACGTCCGCGTCGTGCCGAGCGACGAGCGCCCTGAGTTCCTCCGACTTCCCCTTGCCCAGATACGTCCCCGCGTCGGGCGCCTCGCGGCGCTGCGTCAAGGCGCCGACCGCCATCACACCGGCCGTCGCCGCGAGCCCATCGAGTTCCTCGAGCGGATCGATCGGATCCGCGGACGCGTCGGGCAACACCACGCGAACCAGAATGGCCGATTCGCATGCAAGGCTCCTGGACCTGTCGACGTCGTGCACGATTCCCCTTTTACGTCCCAAGGCGTCGGCTTCTTCCCTATTCCCTACATAGCATACTCGCCCCCGGACGACACGCGGAATCCCCCCGAGGTTCGCCCCGTGGCGGGACGGATGGCCGCGATCTATAGTGAAAACGGCAAGGGAACGGCCCGTCGCAAGAGCGAAGTCGGAACTCCAACGGGATGAAGGTATCAGCCATGCTGCATCGAAGGACATTCTTGATGGGTACCGCCGCGGGACTCGCCGCCTTCCGCGCGGCGTCGGCGTCGGCGTCGGCGTCGGCGTCGGGGACCGACGAATCGCTCCCCTTCAGGATCTCGCTCGCCGAATGGTCGTTCCACCGAGCCATCTTCGGCGGGAAGCTCGACCACCTCGATTTCGCCAAGGTGACCAAGGAGCAGTTCGGCATTGATGCGGTCGAATACGTCAATCAGTTCTTCAAGGACAAGGCGAAGGACACCAAGTACCTCGCCGAAATGCGCACGCGAGCCGACGATTTGGGGGTCAAGAGCCTCTTGATCATGGTCGACGGCGAAGGAAAGCTCGGCGATGCCGACGACGCCCGGCGGAAACAGGCCGTGGAAAACCACCACCAGTGGGTCGAGGCGGCGAAGTTCCTCGGCTGCCACTCGGTTCGCGTCAACGCCGCGTCCGACGGGTCGTTTGACGAGCAGCAGGAGCGCGCGGCGGACGGCTTGCGGCGGCTTTCGGAATTCGCCGCGCCGCATGGGCTGAATGTCATCGTCGAAAACCACGGCGGACTTTCCTCGAACGGCGCGTGGCTCGCCGGCGTGATGCGCAAAGTCCATCTGCCCAATTGCGGCACGCTCCCCGACTTCGGGAACTTCGACGCCTACGACCGCTACAAGGGCGTCGAGGAGATGATGCCGTTCGCGAAGGCCGTGAGCGCGAAAAGCCATGATTTCGACGCCGAGGGAAACGAAACCCACACCGATTACCGCCGCATGTTGAAGATCGTGCTCGACGCCGGATACAACGGCTACGTCGGAATCGAATACGAGGGCGGTAAGCTCGACGAAACCGCCGGCATCCGCGCGACCAAGGATCTTCTCGTTCGAATCCGCGGCGCGCGTTGAGACACGTCAACGGGTAACGAGCCGAAGCGTGTCGGGCGCGATGCGAACGGCGAGCCGGCGTCCCCAATCGAACGGAATGCGATCCCCCTCGATGCCGTCGCCGAAGACGACGCCGCCTTCGTTCATCCGCGATGTCATCCGAAGCTCGTCGTCCCCATCGAGGATTCCCGCCGTCATCAAGGTCCCCGTCGTCGCGCTGGGCCATGCCTCGCGCGCGAAGTACACAAGGCGGCGTTCGGCGCCGCCGGGGAGCGCCGGTGCGTCGCGCCGTTCGCGATGGATCGACGCCGCCCAGCCCGTCGCGCCCGTCCCGGTCGCCACGATCACACCCGACGACGATTGCGACTCCAGACTCCCCGCCCGCTCGAGGACGTATTTCGCCGATTGGTGGCTCGCGTGTCCGATGAAGATCTCGTTGAGCGCCCGCACCGTCTGGCCGTCGTCCGTTTCAGCGATCGCCATCGTCCGATGTTCGTGCGGCGCTCGGTCGGCGGCGGCCGCGCGGAGCAGTTCGCCGACCTCGTCGGGCCGCAATCGGACGAGCACGCCCGGAAAGTGCGCGGGACTGGGATTCACGCCGAGCAGGAATTGACCCCGGAGGTATTTCGCCGTGTTCGCGATCAGGCCGTCCTGCCCGATCGCGACGACAATGTCGTCCGGCTCGAACAGGAATCGGTCGAGGTCGTCGCGGGCGATCTGCGACCTGCGCCACTCGACGGGAATCGCCTGGAGCACGGCGGACCGCGCGGCAAGGAACTGCCCGTGCTGCTCGAAAACCGGCTCGATCGACTCGTCGCGCACGCGAAGGAAGAACTCGGCCTGCGAATGCGTTCCATGTGTCGCGAGGAGGCACTCGTACCAGGTCGAGCGGGTCACCAGCACGACCCTCGGCGGCTTCCGCGGCCCGTTCATGACGGCGCCCTCTGGGCGTCCGGCGCCGCGTGGGACGGTCCGTCGCCGCGCTGGGTCGACTCGAAATACCGGGAGCTCGACTGCAACCACTGGGTGAGCAGCGGGGTCATCGCGTCGCCGCCGAGGTTGAGGTGGTCGATCCGCTTCAGGTTCCCGGCGAGTTCCCTCGCGGAGAGCCCCCAGAGCGCGGCGGGCGGGAGGCCCCGGTAGATCTCCATCCGATCGCGTTCGGCGGCGACGCGGGCCGTCTCGACGGCCTGGATCGCCTCCGCCCTCGCATGCGAGTCGACTCGGCGCCGCGCCGCGTCCGCTTCCGCTCGGATCCGGTCCGCCTCGGCCTCATCGGCCGCCTCGCGCTGCCGATTGCGCCCCTGCTGGGCGATCAGTTCCTGTTCGCGCCGAGCGAGTTCGATCCGATTGTGCAGTTCGTTCTCGGCGATCGCCCGCTCCTTCTCGACGGCGAGCGCGCGGCGCTGGAAGACGGCCTCGTCCGACGCCTGTTGGATGGCTTCGCGCGTCGGCGCCTGCAAGGCCTTTTCGATTTCGGGCTTGGGGGCGAGCGACGCGACGCGCACCGAGACGACTTCGAGCCCCATCGCGACGAGCCCCGGATCGGCGACGAGGCCCCCATGGACCCGCGCGCGGATCGTGTCGAGCCCCTCCGCGAGAAGCTCGCGGAGCGCGTGGGAGTTCAGGTGTTCGATGGCGAGTTGTTGCGCGAGCCGCGAGAAGAGCTCGGAGATGCGTTCGAGCGGCGTTTGCGTGTGGACTCCCGTTCGCGGATCGACCGTGAAGTCGAAGCGGCTCGCAAGAGCTTCCGGATCGGCGACGCGATACGTGATCGTGCCTTGTACGGCCACGTCCTGGAAATCGCGCGACCGGCCGTGGAACAGGAACGGTTGATCCCGATCGTCGCACGGCACCTCCGCGATGCTCGACGTCATCGGCGAGAACCAAAAATCCAATCCGCGGCCGCTGCGCCGGAGTTTTCCTCGACGGAACAGGAGGATGTGCTGGTTGGGCCCGCCATGGAGGTGGGACAGGATGGGAAACCGCGAGATCCTCGCCATGGTTGTTTCTCCCTGCTTTCCGGATGGATGCGGACGGTGGAATCGATTCAGCCCCTACGACTTGGTTTCCCGGTCGCCCCGCGCGAACCGATACAGTTCGGCGGGTCGGTGCCCGACGCCCGTTTCGCGCACGCCGGTGGCCGAGATCAGCCCGGAGGCGAGCAACCGGCGGCGGAACGCGTCCTTGTTGACCGTGTGACCTAGGATTGCCTCATGGATGTCCTGCAAGGCCCTCAATGTGAACCGCCGGGGCAGCAGTTCGAACCCGATCGGCGCGTACGGCAATTTGCCGCGCAGACGCCGCACGGCCATGCCGAGGATCTCGGCGTGGTCGAACGCGAGCGGCAATCGGTGTCCGTCGGCCGACCGGCAATCGACGGTCCCGCCCCGCTCGCCGTCCCACGGCACGACCAATTCGGCCCATTCGGTTTGCATGGCGGAGTCCTCGGCCTTGATGAGCCGTCCCGCGTCGACCAGCGCGTAGTAGGCGACGGTGACGACGCGCGTGCGGGGATCGCGGTCGACGCGCCCGAACGTGTAGAGCTGTTCGAGGAACACGCGCATCCAGCCGGTCTTTTCGCGCAGCACGCGCGCGGCGGCCTCGTCGAGCGATTCGTCGGGCCGGACGAATCCGCCGGGCAGCCCCCACTTGCCGAGCTCGGGGTGGCCGCCCCGCTTCCGCACGAGCGACCGGATCCGGCCCTGTTCGACCTGGATGAGCGCGACGTCGACGGTGAGCGACGGACGCGGGTATCGGCTCGCGTCGTACTCGGCCAGAAAGGCCGCCTCGTCCCGCTTCCGACTTGTTCCCCGGCGTTCCATATCGACCCCGCCTCCGCGCTTCTTATCTACCTAGAGCATATATCCTACACGCATATAAGTCAAGCGGCGCCGCGCGTTTCCTGGGAACGGAATCCGATCGGCTCGAATCCGAGGTACGCGACGCCGATCGACGCGACGCCGATCGACGGGGCGACGCGCCGGCCCGCGCGGCCGAGCCGATCAATGGCCGGTCGTCGAGCGTTCGAAAGGCGGAAGCCTCACGCGGATTCCGTCTCTTCGCGGGCTTGCTCGACCCAATGGTCGAATGCGGAGACGTAGTCCGCATGGACGCCGGCGAGATGGTCTCGAATCGCGGGGATCCGATCCGGGTTGGCCTGAATCAGCTTGAGGACGTCGGCGGAATCCTGGGCCCTTCCGGCGGCGAGCTTCAATTCGATCAGGGCCGGCAAACTGACGTACCGCAGCGCCGTACCCGACGCGCCGATGCGGCCAGGGTGCGGAATGGTCGTCGGAGCCGGCCGGGAGGACGTACCCGGCCGTTGGCCTTCGGGAAGAATGTCGACGTCGACCCCCGTTTCACGATGGGCCATCTTGGGCCATCGCCCGGCCGGGACCGGCGTCACGCGGAAACCGGCGAGGCAAGCCGCCCGCAGAAACTCGTCCACCCGCGAGGCCGGCAGAACGATATCGATGTCCCGAGTGATCCGGCCGACATAGCCGTGCCGCCACACGGCCCACCCGCCGCCCACGACCGATTCGCAGCCGATGGACGACAGCACATGATCCAACGCCTTGACGACTCGGCCGTAGCGGCCTGGCAGGTCCTGAGGCTCAAACATCGTTTCCTTTCCGGCGTGGAGTTCCGCGGCCAGATGCAATTGTGCCGCGAGGAATTCCAAGGTCACCCGTCCCATCGTGCGTCACCCGCCGGTTGGATCGCCGCCTGACAACCGGTCTATTCTACATCGGACGCGCGATGCGGGCCAATCGCGCACGCCGTTCGACGCGCCGATCCGGACGAGCACCCGATCCGCGACCGCTCGCGACGCCCGTTGCGTACGACGGGGATGCGACGTAGAACGGCAGTCTTCACCGTCCGCGACTCGGACGCGACCGGCCTCATGTCAACCGACGGAACGCGCATGGCCCCCGACCGAAACGCGGAACGGCTCGAGCCGCCCAATCCTGCTGGGCCTTCCGAGCCGTCCGCGGCGTCCCGCTACGCGGCGGAGATCGTCCGCGGCGCCGCGCTCGAACGCGACATGCGCCGGCGCGACGCGTCGCTGAGCGTGGCCCGAGGGGCCGTGTTCCTTATCGGCGTCGTCGCGGTCATCGGCGCCGTCACGGCGACGCTCCCGGGCTGGTCGGTGATTCCGCCGCTGCTCGTCTTCCTTGCGGTCGCGGGTTGGCATGAATGGATCATCGATCAGAGGCGGGTCGCGGCGGCGCGGCGCGGCGTCTTTGAGCGGCACGCGGCGCGTCTGGCCCGCGATGGGGCCGCATTGCCGCCCGCGAGGCTGGAACTGCCGCGCGAGTGGGCGGCGACGGCCGATGACTTGGATTTGAGCGGGGCCGGCCCTTTCTTCCAATGGCTCAGCTCCGCGCGCACGGCCCTCGGCCGCGAGACGCTTGCGCGCTGGTTGTTCGCGGTCCCCGACCTTGCGACGATCGAGCGGCGGCAGGCGTGCGTCGCCAGACTCGCGCGCGAGTCCGCATGGCGCGACGCGTTGGCGCTCGCCGGCGAACAGCTCGACCACCGCGACGCGGCGCCCGCGATGTTCGTGGATTGGGCGACAGGTCCCCAGTGGCTCGCGCGACGCGCATGGATGAAGTGGATCGCCCGCGGCATGGCGGTCACGTTCCCGACGCTCGGCCTGCTCGCATGGACGGGATGGCTCGCGCCGTCCTCGGCGCTCGCCGCCGCCGCGATCGCCTGGCTTGTCAACACGGCGATCAGCGTCGCCTACTCGGGCTCCATCCACGAGATCTTTCAGGAGATCTCAAGCGAGTCCGATGAAGTGCGGCATTATCTCGCCATGCTGCGCGTCGCATCCATGCTGCCCGGCGACGTGGGACCGGTCCCGAACGGAGATTCCGATCTGCGAGACGTCGCGAGGGAGGGAATCGTGCGGCTGACCTCGCTTCGCCGCGCCCTGATCCTCACCCGGGCGCGGCACGATACGATCCTCGCCATCGTCCATATCGCCCTGCAGCTCTTCGTCTTGTGGGAAGTCCACTTGCTCGACCGCCTCGAACGATGGCAACGGCGTTGGGGATCCCGATCGCCCCGCTGGTTCGCGGTCATCGGCGAGCTCGAAGCGCTCGCGTCGCTCGCGACGGTCGCCTTCGAACAGCCGGATTGGGTGTTCCCGGAGCTGCGCGACGACGCGCGTGAAATCCGCGCGGAGGCGATCGGCCATCCGCTCCTGCCCGATTCGATGCGAGTCGCCAACGACCTTGTGATCGGGCCCACCGATCGGTGCCTGCTCGTCACCGGATCGAACATGTCGGGAAAGAGCACGCTGCTGCGCTCCGTCGGCGTCAACATCCTGTTGGCGAATGCGGGAGGCGTCGTCTGCGCCGCGCGGATGGTGTTGCCGCGCTGCGAGCCGGCGACGAGCATGCATGTCCGCGATTCGCTGACCGACCATGTGTCGCGGTTCTTGGCCGAGCTACGCAGGCTCAAGGAAATCGTCGATCGGGCCACCGAAGCGCGGCGAGCCCGGCGTCCGTTCGTCTTCCTGCTCGACGAGGTTCTCCAGGGAACCAATTCACGGGAACGGCGCATCGCCGTGGCGCACGTGCTTCGGCGCCTCTTGAGCGAAGGCGCGATCGGAGCGATCTCGACGCACGATCTGGAACTCGGCGCGGACCCCGAACTTGCGAAAGCGTTCACGATGGTCCATTTCCGCGAGACGATCACCGTCGAGGGCGAAACGCGCCGCATGACGTTCGACTACCGACTGCGCGACGGCCTCTGCCCGACGACGAACGCGCTCGTGCTCCTCGAGTGGGTCGGTCTCGGGTCGGCGCGCCACGTTGGCACGGCGAAGGACGACGGTCCGCCGCTCAGGTGACGCGGATCGTGCGCGACCCGATCGTAGGCGTCGAAGGTGTATTTGGATGCAGGCGCAGGCTGATCGCGGAGCGATCGGCGACTATGGCGTGGTTCGCTCCGCGAACCACACGCGGTGCGCACGGATTGGATGCAGGCGCAGGCTGATCGCGGAGCGATCAGCGACTATGGCGTACCGCCGAGCAGGCCTCGGGATCGAGCCCATCGGCCGTATCCAAGTTCGAATAGGGGCGTCGCCATCAGCGTCGTGACGATCGCCATGACGACCATCACGCTGAAGAGCTTCCGCGTGATGACTCCTTGTTCAAGACCGATGTTGAGCGCGATCAACTCCATCAGTCCGCGCGCGTTCATGAGCGCGCCAGTGGCGAACGCCGTGCGCCGATCCGCGCCGGTCGCGATCGCGGCGCATCCGCACGCGGCGCCCTTGCCGACGACGGCGACGGCGAGGAGGATCGCCGTCCAGATCCATGCCTGTCGCGAATCGAGCAGATCGAGACGCGTATTGAGTCCCGAGTAGGCGAAGAAGAGCGGCAAGAGGACCGTCACGACGATCGGTTCAAGCCGATTCCGCAAGTGCGACGCGAGGGCCCCCTGCGGGACGGCGGCGCCGAGCAGGAACGCGCCGAACACGGCGTAGATGCCGATCCGGTCGGTGTACCATGCGGCGAGCATCAGGGCGACCATGATCGCGGTGAAGAGCGAGGACGGCAGATCGCCTTTCGCGCGGACCGTCGCTTCGATGCGCGCGGCCAGCGGCCGGACCACGATCGCGACGACGGCGGCGTAAAGCAGCGCGCCTCCGATCGGACGGGCGGCCGCCCACCAATCGCCGCGGAAGCTCGCCACAACCACGGCGAGCACGCACCAAGCGCTGGCGTCGTCGAGCGCGCCGGCGGCCAGGCAGAGCGTTCCGAGCGCGGATCCGGAGAGCCCTCGTTCGTAGATGATCCGCGCCAGCATGGGGAACGCCGTGATCGACATGGCGGCTCCGAGGAACAACGCCGCGACTCGGGACGAGGTCGCGGGATCGAACCATCCGCCTTCGCGGACCAACGTTCCCGCGAGCGCGGCGCCCAGCGCGAACGGAGTCGCCATCCCCGCCACGGAAACGACGATCGCGCCCCGCGCGTGCGACCGCAATAACTCGGTCCGGAATTCGATGCCGACCAGGAACATGTACGCGGCGAGCCCAATCTGGCTCACCGTGAAGAGGACGTTCATCGATGCCGCCGGGAAAACGGCCTGTTGCCATGCGGGAGCGAGGAGACCGAACAGCGACGGTCCCAGGAGGACGCCCGCGATCATCTCGCCGACGACCTGAGGTTGACCGAACCGTCGGGCGGCTCCCCCCACCAGCCGGCCGGCCGTGAGCACGATGGCAATCTGCAGGAAGAGTGTCATCGACGATTCGATCGGCGTCATGTCGGCCCCGCGCCCCGCGTGGCCGCTTCCATGATCGCCTGTTCGGTCGCCTCGCCGCGCGCGAACTCGGCCGTCATGCGCCCCTCGCTCAGCACGAGGATTCGGTCGCAGACGGTGAGCAGTTCGGGAAGCTCGCTCGACGTCAACAGGATGCCGATCCGTTCGCGGCAGAGCTGATCCATGAGCCGATAGAGCTCGGCCTTCGCTCCGACATCGACGCCGCGCGTCGGATCATCCAGGAGGAGGACTTGAGGTTTGGTGAGGAGCCAGCGACCGATGAGGCATTTCTGTTGGTTTCCGCCGCTGAGCGCCGTGATCGGCGCGCCGATCGACGGAGTACGCACGGCGAGCCGATCGACGGTGTCCCGCGCCATCGACGCCTCGCGGCGCCGCGAGAGCACGGTCGCGCGGGCCGCTTCCCGGAGATTGCAGATCGTGATGTTCTCTCCGACGGTCATTCGTGGAAAGAGGCCCAGCCGCTTTCGGTCCTCGGTGACCATGGCGATTCCCGCTCGACGGGCCTCGGACGGATGGCGGAATCGAACGGTGCGGTCGTTGAGCAGGATCTGGCCTCGCGGCGGTTCGGGGCCCGCGCCGAAAAGGCATTCGAGCAGTTCGGTTCGGCCGGCTCCCATCAGTCCGGCGATACCCAGAATCTCGCCGCGCCGCAACTGGAATCCGATGTCGCGCAGCCGCCAACCCCGCGCATGGCCGGGCCACGGTAGGGATAGGCCGCGGACTTCGAGCACGACATCGCCCAACGTCCTCCCCGACTCGGATGCCGACTCGATGTCGCGCCCCACCATCAAGTGCGTGATCTCGCGGGGGCTGGTTTCCGATCTTCGCTTGGTGGCCACCCATCGCCCATCGCGCAGCACGGTGATCCGGTCCGACAATCGGAAGACTTCGTCCATTTTGTGCGAGATGTACAAGATCGTGACACCCCGCCCTCGGAGCCGTTCGATGACGCGAACCAACCGCTCCACCTCGGCTTCGGTAAGCGCGCTCGTCGGCTCGTCCATGATCAGGATGTCGCTGCGCAGCGACACGGCCTTGGCGATTTCGATGAGCTGTTGATCGCCGACGCGGAGCTCGCCCGCTCGGCATCGCGCGTCGAATCCGCATTCGAGTTCGGCGAGCAGTTCGCGCGTCGCGTCCTCCATGCGCCGTTCGGCGAGCATGCCGAACCGGGTGGGCTCTCGGCCGAGGAACACATTGGCCGCGACCGAGAGTTGATCGACGAGGTTGAGTTCCTGATGGATGATGCTGATTCCGGCCGATTCGGCGTCGCGCGTTCCCCGGAACCGGGCCAACCGGCCGCCGACCCACAATTGGCCCTCGAATTCGGTAAGCACGCCGGAAAGGACTTTCATGAGCGTGCTTTTGCCCGCGCCGTTCTCTCCGCAGATCGAGTGCAATTCGCCCCGTTCGATGTCGAGCGAGACGTCGTCGAGCGCGACGACGCCGGGAAACCGCTTGGTGACACCGCGAATGGAGATGGCGTGCATGGCCGGTTTCCGCTCAGCGGCGCGTCTCCTGCGCGAATTTCCAGCCGGCGAGCCCGATCGCGACGATCAGGCCGAACGCGACGCCCGTTCCGCGCGGGTCGAGCGATTGCGCACCCGGCACAAAGCGCGCGATCTGTTCGGTCATGAGCATGGCGAGTACGGCGGCGAGCAGGCCCAGCGTGACGACGGCGACGCCGCCCATGACGCCCGGAAACGCCTGCCGGCCTCGACCCGCCGCGGTCCTCCATTGGCTGAACGCCACCGCGATCACCACCACGACGCCGACGATTTGCCCCTCGTAGATGTCCGCTCCCGTCTTGATGATCTTCGCGATGCCGTCGATCACGCAGCGCAGGAAGAGGGCGCCGAGGAATGTGCCCGAGACCGTTCCGATGCCGCCCTGCAGACTGCAGCCGCCGACCACGGCCGCCGCGATCGCATTCAGCTCGTAACCCCGTCCCAACGTCTGCGGATCGGCCACGCTCTGATCGCCGATATACAAGATGCCGGCCACCGCCGACGTCACGGCGCCGAGCGAGTAGGCGAGCCATTTGACCGACGACGTGTGGATACCGCTGAGCCTCGCCGCCTGTTCATTCCCGCCAAGCGCGTAGAGATGACGTCCCACGACCGTCCGTCGCAGGAGAACGCCGATCGCGACGGCGAGCACGACGAAGATAAGCATGGGGATCCAGACCGACGTCGCCAGATAACGGAACGTGGGATCGAAGATCTGGATCTGAGTGCTCTTCGCTTGAAAAACGGACTGCGTCACGCTCTCGCACACCGCGCGGCTCAGGCTGCGCAGCCCCACGAGCGTCGCGAGGGTCGCGATGAACGGCGGCAGACCGACCGCCGTGATCAGCCACGTATGCAGCGTGCCGACAAGGAACCCGATCAGGATCGTCCCGGAGACGGCGAGCGTGATGACGGCCGCGCCAAGCGGCCGCGCGACGAGCTTTCCGTCGATCAGTTCATGCGGATTCCGCATGACCTCCGGGGCGAGCAGCACGAGGAACGTCGCGCACATCGTGCCGCTGAACGCGATCATCGATCCGGCGGACAAGTCGATGCCGCCCGCGATGATCACCACCGCGGCACCCAACGCGAAGATCCCCAGGAAGGCCGTTTGCCGAGCGATATCGAGCGCGCTCAAGCGGGGATTCATCCAATAGGTGTGGTTGACGTCGGCGACGGACGCGCCGACGAGCACGACGAGGATGGCGCAGGCCAGGAGCCATTCGTTCGGCTGAAAGCCGAGCCACCCGCGGCGGCCGGGCCGATCGCCCGCCCTGTCCCGCTCCACCGCGCTCATGATCCCTGAAGGTTGTACTTTTTCAACCACTCCTGAAACGTCGACAACGTCATGAACTCCGTGTTCGAATCGAACATCTCCTTCTTGAGCGGCGAGCCCGTATCGGGCACGACCACCTTGAGGCTCGTGTTGTGCACGTCCCCGCCCGGCTTGTCGCCGCCGGGAAACAGCTCGTCCACCGTCGCTTGGTCGCCCTCGGAGAGCGCTTTGAGCAGTCTCACGGCGAGGAAACCCATCTGAAACGGGTCCTGCACGACCATCGCGTCGATCGAGCCGGCGGACATTTGCGCGATGGCCAGCGGCTCGGCATCGAACGTGACGAGCACATACTTGTCGCGCACTTTTTTCTCGTCCACAACGACATCGACGATCGCAGGCGCGTTGTACGACCAGATGCCGACGAGCGCGACGAGGTCGGGATGATTGGCGATCGCGTTCCGGACGTTTTCGCGCGCTTTCGATCGATCGAGATCGTCGCCCATGCGGTCGGCTTCGCGGTAGTCGGCTCCGACCGCCTCCTTGAATCCATCCATCCGTTTCCGGGCATTGTCCGAACCGGTTCGACCGACGAATTGGACATAGTCGCCCTGCGTCGTATTCCGCGCCTTGAGCAGTTCGCGGCCCGCGACGCCGAGCGCGCGCCCACCCGCGAGATTGTCGGTACCGACGTAGTGTTCGCGCGCCTTCGCGAACTTCTCGGGATTGACGTCGGCGTCCACCGTGATGACATGAACGCCTTTGGATCGCAGGGCCATGAGCTGTTCGGCGACCGCGGCGTTGTCGGCATCGAGGGCGGAAACGGCGACGCCCGCGATGTCGTCCTGCGACACGAATTGCCGCAGCTTGCCGATCTGTCCGTCCGGCGTTCCGTCGTTGACCTCCATGACGGCCGACAGGCCCGCCTCCGCAATCCGGAACTGCGCCGCGGCCTCGTTCAGGCCTTGCCTTGCGGCGTCCCAAAACGGCGAATTGCCGTTGGTCAGCAAGATGATCCGCCGGGCGGGCGCCGACCTCGCGCCGTCCGCGGTTCGGCCATTGTCGGCCCCACTCTTCACGCACCCGCCCGAAAGGACCGTCGCGATCGCGAAGAGCCCAGCCGCCACCGCGACGCCCATTCCCGACCCGACTTGACGCGTTCGCATGGTCTCGTTTCCCCTCACGCCCCGCCGCCAATCCCGCCGCCGATCCCCGCCGATTGAATGCACGTAATGTAGTTCGCCCCCGATCGTCGAACAAGAGCCGCCGTCCGACCGACTCGGAGCCCCGTCGACCGACCCGCGGGCCACAACGCGGGAAGTCGGGCAGTCGGGGAAATATGAGCGAGTCGACCCGCGCCCATCGTTCCCGCGAGGCGCCTCGTATTCGCCAAGTTGACTCAACCAAGGTACGCTCGGATGCCGATCCCAGACGTTGCGACGAACGTGTTCGCGCGACTTGCCGCCTCGTCTTCGCGTGAGATGCCATGAGTTTTTCCGCCGCGTCCCTCCGATCGACCGAAGGATGTGTCGAGAGTCCGTCGCTTGCGCAGCCGCGGCTGTTGGGTGGATGGAGACTCATTCGGCGGCTGTCGACGACGCACTGGTTTCATGTCGACCTCGCGACGCCCGCGACCTGTGACCCCGATTGGCCCGCGGACTATGTCGTCAAGTCGGTCCGAGCGGACCGAACGGAGGCACACGCCGCGCAGTGGCTTCGGCGGGAGTTTGAAGTCACCCAGCAGGTGGCCCATCCCCATTTGGCGACCGTTCTGTGCGGTCAGTTCGATGACCCACCCGCCTATGTCGTGCAGCCGTGGTATGAGGGACTTCCCGTTCGCCGCCTCAAGGACGACGGACGGCTTGGCATCGCGCCGTCCTTGTGGATCGTCCGTCAGACGGCCGAGGCGCTGAGCGCGTTGCACCAGAACGACTGGATGCACGGCGATGTGAAGCCGGACAATGTGATCGTGAGCTCGATCGGACACGCCACATTGCTGGACCTGGGGTTCGCTCAAAGACTGACGCGCCGTTCATCAGGGGTTCCGGCCGGCGTGTTGCAAACGACGGTCGCGTACGCGGCGCCCGAGTTGTTCCAAGAGACGGCCGAATCGACGCGCAGCGCGGACATCTATAGTCTCGGAGTCATGTTGTTTGAATTGCTGGGAGGTCGGCCTCCGTTCGTGGGTCGATCCCGGGCATCGATCGCGCAGCGTCACCTGCATGAGATTCCGGCGGACGTCCGAACGCTCAATCCCAAGGTTCCGTCTCGCGTCGCCCGACTGGTCATGCAGCTCCTGCTCAAGGATCCCGCCCGCCGACCCGATGCATCCGAAGTCGCCGAACAACTCGTGCGACTTGAAATCGATTCGTTCGAGCTCGTCTGATTCGCGGCGTCTGATTCGCGGCGTCTGATTCGCGGCGTCTGATCGGTCGCCGATGCGAGCCTTGGTCAGTCGAGCCGCGGTGCGATGCGATCGACGATTGACTCGCCGATGCGCAGTGAACTCGTTGCTGCCGGTGAGGGCGCGTTGCAGACATGGATGGCCCGATCGCCTTCGATGATTTGGAAGTCGTCGATCATCGAACCGTCCGGCGCGAGGGCCTGAGCGCGCACGCCGGCCCGTCCGGGCACGAGCCGCTCGGCGCTCGCGTCGGGAATCAGCCGTCGCAGCGCATGGACGAACGCCCGCTTGCTGAACGATCGACGGATCTCGCCAAGACCGGGGCGCCAGTGCCTCGCGCAAAGGCGGAGGAACCCCGAATAGGTGAGCGATTCAAGAAGGTCGCGGAGGTTCACGTCGAGCTTGCGGTAGCCTTCGCGGGCAAATGCGAGCACGGCGTTGGGCCCGCATTCGACCGACCCGTCGACCATGCGCGTGAAATGGACTCCCAGGAACGGGAAATTCGGATCGGGAACCGGGTAGATCAGGTGTCGGCAGAGTCCCCGCGCTTCCGGCAGGAGCTCATAATATTCCCCTCGGAACGGGACGATTTTGGAGGCGGGACGCGCACCCGACATGGCCACGACCCGGTCGCTGTGAAGGCCGGCGCAATTGACGAGCTGCGCGGCGGGGAACTCCCGGCCGTCGGCCAGTTCGGCGATGATCTCGGTCGGCACCCGGCGAATGCGCGTGACGCGCGCGCCCAGAGCCACGGTGCCGCCCGCTTGCTCGATCAAGGATCGCAGCCTCTCGCATACCGCGCGGAAATCGACGATCCCGGCCTCGGGAACATGAATCGCCTGAATGCCCGCGGCGTGCGGTTCCCGCTCGCGCAGACGCGGCCCGTCGAACCACTCGCATCGAACGCCGTTTTGCCGCCCGCGCTCGAATATCGTCTTCAAGACGGGGAGTTCCGACTCCGAGACGGCGACGATCACCTTGCCGCAGATTTCGTGCGCGATGCCCTGTTCCGCGCAAAAAGCCTCCATCATCGCCTTGCCCGACCGGCAATTCACCGCTTTGAGCGAGCCCGGCTTGTAGTAGATTCCCGAGTGCAGGACGCCCGAATTGCGTCCCGACTGATGGGCCGAGACCCGATTCTCCTTCTCGAGGACGATCGGCCGCACATCCGGGAAACGGCTCGCAAGTTGGTAGGCTGTCGCGAGCCCGACGATTCCGCCGCCCACGATCAACACGTCCCCTGAAGCCGGCATGCGAACCTCCTCGGCGCCCTCGTCGTTGCCGCGTACGAGGTGACTTGTCGTATCAGGTTGGCGTCCGCGCGTCCAGCGGCCGCCGCCGCCGGCATGCGGACCGAATCGGAATAGGGAATACCGAGTGGTCCCCCGCGCGGCCCTTCCATAACGGTACGCTCACCGTGCGGAGAATGAGCAATCTGCGTGATCTGCGGAGGACTCCCGCCCGCGCGGAGTCGAGACGCGATCGGGGAGCGAGGACGGATTCCGCTTGCCCGAAACGCCGTGATCGCCATAATCCACGCCCCGTTCCGCCGCGAGATCGCCTCGCTCACGCGGCGCGATGGTCGTTGGATGTCCCTCCTGTATGGAAACCCGACGCCTGATCGGAATCCGAGCAGCATCGAGGTGAGGTGCCATTGTGTGCGCGCGGTATGCACTCGGCCTGATCATCGCAATCGGTCCTGCAAGCTGGGGCCGATCCGATGACGCGCGGCCACGCCCACCCTCGGCGGACGCCGACTCGGCCGTTGGCGGCCGACCAAGCTGGTTCCTTCCCGGTGTGCGGAACCCGTCGTCGCGGCTGAACCGATCGGTCCCGAACGACGGGCACGGTCAAGGCGAACGCCTTCATGGCAACGGCGAGTTGGAACCCTATTGGGACTGGAACCTGTATGAGCACTTTCAGCTTCCATCCGATCCGACGGCGGCCCGCGGCGGAAGCGACGGGATGTGGATTGTCGAATGGTTTCCCGAGGGCTTGATCTACCGGCCCTATCTGGCGAGCCCGAAAGCGTCTCGGTTGGCGACGACGTTTGTTCATGTCGACGGTGACGGTTGGCTTTGGGACGCGTGGCTGGGCACCCAGGTCGGCGTCGTGCGATGGGGAACCGGGGATGCCGATTGGCCGGCTGGATTTCAGATCGACATCGAAGGTTCGGCCCAAACCCGACTCGATCCATCCCAAGACATGGATCTCAGGAGTACCGACTTTCGGGCCGGCATACCGTTCACTTTCGGCTTCGGGCCGCATCGCACGAAAATCGCCTATTACCACTTGAGCTCCCACCTTGGTGATGAGTTCCTGATTCGCAATCCAGGGTATCCTCGACTCAATTACGCTCGCGACGTGCTCGTGCTGGGGCATTCGATCTTCGTCACTCCCAAAGCCCGTTTGTATGCCGAGGCGGGCTGGGCTTTCGATGTGGACGTGGCCCGCGAGTGGGAATTCCAGTTTGGATTCGATTATGCGCCCGCCGGACAGACGACACCGCTGGGCGAACCGTTTTTCGCCGCGAATGCGCACCTGCGCGAAGAGGTCGATTTCAGCGGCGGACTGACCGTTCAGGCCGGGTGGGCGTGGCGCGGTCGTTCGGGACGCCAAGTTCGGACGGGCATTCAGTACTTCAATGGGTTGAGCCCGCAAGGGTCGTTTCCGGATCGTTTCGAAGAGCAGATCGGATTCGGCCTCTGGTACGATCCCTGACGCGGGCGGGAGGAGCTCATCTTGAACTGGGGGTCTCGGAGGATGACTCGGATCTTGCACCGCCTGGAGGCCGACGGCTTTCCCAATAGCCCGCGCGAGACGGCGTCGGGCCGCGGTCGCGTCGTCGACCGGATCACTCCCAAGGGAACCCAGCGGTTGACGCAAACCGTGGACACATGGAGGCGGATTGTCCGAACGGTCGACGACGGTCAGCAAGGAGGCGAACATGGCTGCCCGGTGTTGGTTGGACGAACTGCGGCAGCGGATTGCGGCGCACGGTTTGCCCCCGGCGTACGTCGCACGATTGGTTGGGGAATTGGCGGACCATTTGGAACATGTCAAGGAGGAGACCATGAGCAAGGAAGCGGACGTGTTGTTTCGGCTGGGTGAGCCAAATCATGTGGTCGACGCGGTGGTCGCCTCGCATCGGCCGCGAAGTCTGCTCGGCCGGTATTCCGCGGCCCGATTTCTCGTCTTCGCTGTTTCACCGATCCTGTCGATGATGGTCCTTGCGGCCGGGGGGCTTCTCTTCTTGGTCGCGACCGCGCGGGGATTAGGTTGGGTGGACGGCGGCGGAACGCATTTCGGAACGAGCGCGAAAACCGTCATACCCTACCTGGTAACCGCGCTGACCATCGTGATTCCGTCGGCCGCGTTGACCGCCGCCTATTTCGGTTTGGCTCGGCGATCGGGCATCCGCACGCGTTGGACGGTTGTCTCGTGGATCGTGCTGTCCGTCCTGGCGGGGTTGGCGATGTGTGATGTGCAGCTCTCCGAACTGCCGGGCCAAAGCCGTTTGACGGTCGGCTTGGGCGTCGGCTTTCGAGTCGCCTATCTCGGCCAATGGTGCCAGGCCCTCTTCCCTTTGGCCGCGGGGCTGTGGATGCTGGGACGAAGTCGAAAGCGCGATTCCGAGAGGATCGGCGAGGGAGCCGTTTCGACCTAACCGCTTGGATCATCGCGGCATCGGTTCCCATTCGTGGAGCACCTTCTCCAAGGCCGTGTCGATCGCTTGGATGCCCGGGGCTACCCGCGCACTTGTATCGAATCACGCCCTTGGGATCGATGATGTCGGGTGACGAGCGACCGCTCGTGAGGCCAGTGGGCCTTTCACGATGGAATTCATGAGAAGGCGGCGTGAAAAGAACGGTTCCCGACGCGGGATTCCGTGCAAGTCACGAAACAGAAGGCTATTCAACGCGATGAGTCGGGCAACCACGTCACTACAGCGCCGAGACGATGCGCTTGCAAGCCCGGATCGGCAACGTGTCGTCCTTGGGTCCCCGCGCGGCATTCCCCGTTTCGCGGACAAGCTGCGGGATGGCGGTATTGCGGCGCCGGCCGCCGATCGAATCGAGATTCTGCAAATCAACCTCGGCAAGCTCTGCAACATGAGCTGCCTTCACTGTCATGTCGACGCCGGTCCGGATCGACGCGAACTCATGGACCGGCCGACCGTGGACGCCTGTCTGGACGTCCTGAGCAAGCACGCGCAAATCCGCGCACTCGACCTCACGGGCGGCGCGCCGGAGATGAATCCGCACTTCCGCCACGTCGTGCGCGAGGCGCGCGCCCTCGGCCGACACGTGATCGATCGGTGCAACCTTACGATCCTGCGCGCGAACGGGTATCGGGATCTCCCGGAGTTCCTCGCGGCCAATCAGGTCGAAATCGTCGCGTCGCTGCCGTGCTATCTTGAGGACAATACCGACGCGCAGCGCGGGGAGGGCGCCTTTGCCGCGTCGATCGAATCGCTCGGACTGCTGAACGCGCTGGGGTACGGCCACGACGGAAGCGGACTCACGCTCACGCTCGTTTACAACCCCGTGGGGCCAAGCCTGCCTCCGGATCAGAAAGAATTGGAGTCGGCCTACCGGCGCGAGCTCGACGCGCGTTACGGAATTCGGTTCAGTCGTCTGTTCACGATCACCAACATGCCGATCAGTCGGTATCTGGAGCATCTCGTCAGGACGAACCAATTTGAGCCATACATGCGGACGCTGGTCGATGCATTCAATCCGCTGGCCGTTGCGGGCGTGATGTGCCGCAACACGCTTTCGGTGGGCTGGGATGGTCGGTTGTTCGATTGCGACTTCAACCAGATGCTGAACCTGGGCGTATTTCGGGGTCGCCCGTCGCGCGTCGGGGACTTCGACTACGCAAGGTTGTCGCATCGCGAGATTGTCCTGGGTCCGCATTGCTTCGGCTGCACGGCGGGGGCCGGTTCGAGCTGCCGCGGCGCGACGACCCGATAGGCCAACGACCCGGCGCCGCGGAACCGTCGCATCTCGCCGCCACGCTCTTCTCGCCGCCGCCATGCTCTTCTCGCCGCCGCCACGCTCGTCTCGGCGGCGCCGGGTAGATGGTGCGGCCCCTCGGGGCACAAAGACCGTCGGGTTTTTTTTCCCGCGTTGCCGTGCACCGTCCGGCCACCGTCCGCGCGATGGTCCGAAGGCCGCTTGCTTCGGGTGACGATTCCGTGTCATACGTGTGAATGCGACGTGCCGATCGAATCCGTCCGGGGCACACGTCCCGCGGGATCGGCGAGACCGCCCGCCGATCCGACGAACACCGCGAATCGTTGATTCCAGGGGCGAAGGCTGCTAGGATCACTGGCCACGTTCGTCGTTCCTGAGGCAGGCACGCACCCGAATGGACATCGTGCACGTTCTCCTTGCGACCGTATTGACCGGGTTCGTCGGCCTGTTGAGCGCGGGTTTTGTCGCGGGAACGTATGTCGACTGGTATCAGGTGACGTCGCGCGAAGGCGCGTCCGGATACTTGATCGTGGCCATGGCCCTCGTCGGCGGATTCATCGGTATGGCCCTCGGCGCGGTATCCTCGTGGTTCCTCGCGTCGACCGGGCTCGCGCAGACCATCGGCTGGCCGGTTGGGTGCGTCGTCGGCAGCGCCGCGCTCGCATGGCTCGCGCTCTTCCGCTTTGCCGACATCCCGCCGAAGGTCGACGGGAGTTTACTTCGGCTGGAAGTCGAGATCCGACTTCCCGTCGGGAGCGTGAAACCGGTCGGCCACGGTTCGTTCACGCTCGGCTCCGTGGTCGGCCGGCGTGAGCGCGCGGCGGAGCGCGGCGAGTTGCATCTCGAACGCGTTCGATCGGACGGCGGTCGTTGGGTCATACCGGCCGACGTGTTTCTGTTCACCGCGCGAGGTGAGCGGTCGATTGTCGCGGAAATGGACGGGGCGTCCATCGTCGGTTTTCTCATACCGCTTCCGGCGCGCCCCGGCAGCGCGTTCGAGTCATGGAGCGCGTGGGGCCCGGTACCGCCCGCGGGTGAGCCGCCGTGGCCCGACAGCCGAGCCTCGGTGCGATTCCGCGTGCAACGCATGGTGCCGCCGACTCCGTGAACGATTTCGACGGGGCCGACCTTCGCACGATTCCGACCCGAACATTCGCCGGAAACCTCGCGGAACAGAACGACGTGCGGACATGCGTTGGCTCTTCGCAAGATGCCAGGTCGGTGACTCGCCGAGCGGCGAAACAAAAACACCGCGGTGGCCGACTATGGTAGCATAGAGGCCTCCATGTTCGTGTGCGACCCATGGAGTCACTCGGCGATGAGTAGCCCGGAAAACGACCACTCGAACGGAAACAAACCACCGGCCGCTCGGAAAACCCGCACTTCCTTCGGAGCCTTCCTGTTGGGCGCCGCTTTTTGCGGAGGCTTTCCGGCGCTCTTCACGGCCATCGCGCCGGTGAGTTACGTCCGACTGGAACGCGTCGGCGACGAGGTACGCGCATCGTCGTCGACCTGCTTGCTCTTCTTCGTGCCCTACGCGCGGCAACAGGTGACCGGAGTCGTCGGCGTCAACGACCGGTTTCACGAGGGTACGCTGTCTCGATCGCGTCCGGAGCCGGGCAAACGCAGGGTGCGGTCCGAGGACGAGGCATTCCTGATCCTGCATGGAGCGGCGGAGGACGAGTTGTTGGAAGTTTCCGTATCGCCCGTCAACATCAAGGGCCGCGTGGAAGACGTGGAGCAGTTCCTGAAAGACCCTCAGGCGAAGGAACTGCGCCTGTTTTGCGTATCGAACTGGAAGTTCGCCGTCTTCGCGGGAGGCCTCGTTTCGCTCTTGACCGTACTGTGGATCGTCGGAACGGTTATCTGGATCGGAGGCGGGATCCTAAGTCTGCTCGGCCTGAAACGCCGCGCGCGTGGGCGGGACTGATGACGTGGGGCGAGCGTGCCTCACGGGTCAGTGCCCGTGCGATGGATGGGTGGTCTTCATCGCGGATCGCGCGTTTCGTTTGGCGGCCTTTTCCATGAGGAGCGTCACGAGGGCCGTCCAACCGGTCTGGTGCCCGGCGCCGCAACCTCGGCCGCTCTCGCCATGGAAGTACTCGTGGAACAGGACAAGGTCGCGCCAGTGCGCGTCGTCGACGTAACACCGATCATCGCCGTGGCATAGACGACGGCCATCCGATCCCGGCACGAACAGGCGCACGAGACGATCGGAGAGTTCGTCGGCGACCTGCTTCAAACTCCGCGGGTTGCCGGACCCCGTCGGGAAATCGACACGCAAGGTGTCTCCGTAGACATAGTGGTATCGTTCCAGGGCTTCGATGATCAGGAAGTTCAACGGCAGCCAGACGGGACCTCGCCAGTTGGAGTTTCCGCCAAACAGGCCCGTGGTGGACTCGCCGGGATCATATCGAACGTGGAACTCCTCGCCTCCGCAACGGAAGACATAAGGCGCCCGTTCGTGGACTTTCGAAAGCGATCGAATTCCAAAGGGGGAAAGGAACTCGGTCTCGTCGAGCATATAGGCGAGCATCCTTGTCAGCCGGTCGCGCGATGGAAGGGCGAGGAGCCGCCGACGATGGTCGGCTTGGTGCGCGTCGAGCGGTTCGATGCAGGAAACGCGTTCAGCCAGATCGGTCCGGTGCTTCAGGAACCAATCCATGCGTTTTCGGAATTCGGGAAGTCCGTCCAGAACGTGCTCGTCGAGGACCTCGACCGCGATCAGGGGGATGAGCCCCACGAGCGACCGTGTCTTCAGCGGGATCTCCCGGCCGTCCATATGGATCTCGTCGTAGTAGAATCCGTCCTGGTCATCCCAGAGCCCGGTTCCTCCCAAATGGTTGATCGCGTCGGCGATCGCGGTGAAGTGTTCGAAGAACTTGGACGCGACATCCTCGTACGCGGGAATGGCTCCGTTGGCGTGCATATACATGAGGCCAGTCGCGATTGCGGCCGTCTTTGCGCGATTCCGGCGGAAGGGGCTGGTCGGTGTCTCCAAGAAGCCAGTCGGAAACGCTGTAGTGATAGAACTGTTTACTCCACAACAACCCGGCGCACGCCTGCCGCGCCACGTTCCGCTCGGGCTGTTCGAGCGCCGAGTGCATCCGATGATCGTAGAACGCGTCCGCTTCGCGTCGACGCTCCTCGAACACGGCGTCAAAACCCATTCCGAACCGTTCGGCCGGGGTTTCCCCGTCGCTCGATAACCGCAGCGCGCGTGGCCGATTCGCCTCCACGCAATACGACGACCTGATGCACGGAGGCCTTCGTGCCGAATGCGTCGGGATTCACCGCCCCCTTTTCGCCGCCGATCACGCAGCGATGGATGGCGTCCTTGACGAACGGGCTTTTGTTCGTCGAACCTGCCAGCCGCGCGAGATGGGATTCGTTCTCGGTGAAGAGCATGGCGGGGCGCGATCCGAATGTCGCCGCATCAGCCGACAAGGAAAAAGTCCCGAGTGTGTGGTGGCTCGCTTCGATATGGCAATCGTCCATTCGCTGAAGTCGAGGTTTGGGTTCGCATCCTTCGCGGCGCCCACCCCACGACCACGTGTTGCGGAACCAGACCGTCGGCAGGAGATGGAGCGTCGCGGGATCCGGACCTCGGTTCGCGACCGTGATGCGGATGAGGATGTCGTTGGGCGACGCCTTGGCGTATTCGATGAAGATGTCGAAATACCGGCCGGCGTCGAAGATGCCCGTGTCCTGCAGTTCAAACTCGGGCTCCTCGCGGCCGCGGTTCCGGTTCTCGCGAATCAGGGCTTCGTAGGGATACTCGGCTTGCGGATACTTGTAGAGCGCTTTCATGTACGCGTGCGTCGGAGTCGAACCGAGGTAGTAGTAACACTCCTTGACGTCCTCGCCGTGATTGCCCTGCGGGCCCGTCAATCCGAACAGACGTTCCTTCAGGATCGGATCGCGTTCGTTCCACAATGCGAGCGCGAAGCACAACCGGCACTGACGATCCGTGATTCCAAGCGGAAGCCCCTTCACGCCTTCTTATCTGGACGTGGAACGCGCCACAACGCGGATATCCACGCCATCGTAACGCGCACGGCGAGCGGAAACGCGCCGAGCAGTACGAATGCCGTCGTGATTAGGGCCAGTTGAGTCCGCGTGAATACGGCGGAGATACCCTGATCGGCCAGCGTTTGCAGGCTGGGGAAGCTTGATCCGGCGTAGAGATAGACGGCCGTTCCCGGAAGCATGCCGAGCTGACTGACCCACCAGAACGTCCTCACGCGGATCGGCGTCAGACCCATGACGGCGTTGATCACGACGAAGGGCACCGCCGGTATCAGCCGCAACGTGAACAGGAAGAAGGGCCCTTCCCTTTTCAAAGACTGATTGAACGCCGCGAACCGGTCGCCGAACCGGGCGAGGATCGCGTCGCGGAAAAGGAAGCGACTGAGCAGGAAGGCAACCGTCGCTCCGGCCGTCGACGCGAAACTGACGAGCACGACGCCGCCGAGCCAACCGAAGTGCCAGCCGTAGAGGAGCGACATGGGCGTCGCGCCGGGAAGCGAAAGGCCGGTGACGGCGACGTACGCGGCGAATGCGATGAACCACACGAGCACGGGATGGTCGTCCCCGAAAGCGCGGAGGTCGGATTCTCGGCGCGCGAGGCACTGAAGATCGAGCGTGATACCGAGCCCATGGAGGGCGGCCAAGCCGACGCCCGCGATCAACAGCGGAAGGATGGCCTTCTTGAGCATGGCGAGTCCCCGGCGAAGATCTCGCCTTCCGTTGACGGACCGCACCGGCTCCGCCCTTTGAAGCCGCCCGCACGCAGTGTAGCGGAAATACAGGTCGAAAGCGCGCCGCCCGCTAGAAATCGACGTCGAACCGCATCCCCGCGATCCAGGCCCGGCTTCTTCCCACCGGGGCACGGTCGAGGTTCGCCTGGACCAACTCCCATCTCACGCGCGAGTAGGCGTTGAGGTACCAGTTGAGTCCGATGGTAAGATCGTTCATCGCACCGCCCTGGACGTTGGCGTCCTCCAGGTCGATATACGACCCACGCGCGGCAATCTCCCACGCGCCGCTTCCTGCCCAGGAAGCGCCCGCGCCCGTTCCCGCGCGGGCCATGTCGTTGAATGGAAAGACCCGGTCCATGATGCCGAACGCCTTGTTATACGTTCGGTTCTCACCGGTGAGGAAATACCCGACTTGGACGTATGCGGCGTCCAAGACCGGGTCCGGTCCCGACGCCCGGTCGAGCGAGACGATGATGTACTCGGACTGCACGGAAAGCGGCCCGGCGACCCACGCCAGTTCCACGCCGAAGTGCTGGGCGTGCGACGCTTCGATCGGACCCGTATCGACGAATGGGGGCATGTTGTCGGCGGTTGGCGTGCCCGACCGGGCTTCTGGAAACGAGGCAAATGCGAACGTTCCCGACGGAGGCGTCCGAAAGCTGTACGCCGCGCCCCAATGGAGAAAGTACCTCCCGTTGGTAAGGTCATCCCAAATCGGAAGGCCGGTGATTCTCGCCGTGATCGCCTGTCCTCCGGTATCGGTGAACTGTTGGCCATAGGCGTCGCTTGACGATGCGAACCACCCGATGGCATACGTCGCCCGATCGCCGTCGCCGAAGGAGTCGTAGGCCTCGATTCCCGTATTGCGAGCGGGGGCAAACGCGTCGGCAAGCGAGCGTTCCATGAAGGTATGGCGTTGGTTCTGCGTCAGCCGCTCGAGTGAAAACGGCTCAAAGAAATGACCAACCCGGACGTTGCCCAGAAAGGGCACGTCGCGTACACCGGCCCAGGCGTCCAGCAAGGTTGGGCGTCCCGAGAGCGCGAAGTCGAGACCGATCGTGTATTCGATAATGTCGCCCATTTCACCGCGCCCAGCCAATCGCGCGCGTCGGATGTCGACGGCGTCGTTCACGTCGCCGACCGTCTTTCGGTTCTCGGCGTCTTGTCCGACCCACAGGTAGTCCACCTGCATCTGGCCGCCGAGTTGAAACGTCGGCCGAAGGGTGCCGAGCTCGGGGGACGCCTTACCGCTCGAAGGAGGCTCGCACGCCATCGCGGGCACGCGACTTTCAATGGAATCAAGATCGGGGGGCGGAATCTCGGACTGGGCTGAACTGAAACGGACACACGCCGACAAGGCCGCCGCCCAGGTCAACAAAGCAAATGCCGTGCGATTATGCGGGAATCTCACGTAGATCGTCCATTATCCCCACTCTGGATCGTCAATCTCTTGAGGCGCTCGTGGATAGGATCTTGGCGCGGACCGATCCCGGAGCCCATCCGGTCGTATATCGACGGAATCAGCGGCACGAGTTGAGAGAATCCTCGGGTAGCGTCCCGCGCCGATGCGCTGAGCGCGGTTGGCGCATCGGCGTCGAGGGAGCACGCCGAAGCGACCGGCGACATGGGTTAGGGTTTGCCCGATGGACGCGGTTCCTCGGCGACTCGCCGATACTCGTCGGCCATCTCCCCAAGCCGCTCCCGCAGGGCCGTCAGACGTTGCCGCAGGTCGAGCAATTCTCCGCGGGACACGAGGGCGCGCGCGTGGTGGTAGGCGAGCACCATCGTATGGACCGCTCGAGGCCAATAGTGGAACGCGACGAGCCCCGTGAACGGCGCGAGAAGGAGCGAGGCGAACGCCAGACGCGCGTTCCAGAAAAGGAGCATGACGGTCACAACGGCATACCAGACCGGATAGAACGGCGCGCCCACCATCAGTCGGTGCGTCGAAGTGGTTTGCGTCGTCCGCGCATCCATACGCGAGGCGATCGCGCGGACGACGACGAACGGAACGACGTGATAGAGCGTGCCCCAAAGGGCCGGAATGAAGAGCAGCAGCAGGCACGCCAGACTGGCCAGGAGCGGCAGCGCCGTTCGGAGACCCCGGTTGTGGAGCAGGGGCGAGTCGAGCGCGAGGCCGATTTCCCGGACTCGCCGGTGGAAATCCGCGATTTCCCAGGCGATCGAATCGGCCCGCGCGCGGTCGCTGGCGAGGAAAAAGTTGATCGCGTCCGCAATGCGCTTGCGCTGCCAAAGACGGCGCGCGGGGCCATGCGGCGCGTCGCGCCGAGCCGGCACCAGCAGCTCGAGATACTCGAACCACGGCTCCCACAGCGGTTCCTCGAGGTGAACGACAATCTGTTTGAGCCGAGATTCCAGTTGCGACGTGAGTTCGCGGCGCGCCGCGCGCTCATTGCCGCCATGGGCGGCGAGCAAGGCGTTGACCCCGATCGGCTCACCGACGCGCACGAGCACCGCACTTCGGAACCGTTCCCTCCGTTCATAGGTCAGTCCAATGGGAACGACGCAAACGTCCCGCGCGCCCGACTCGGCCGCCTGCAAGGCCATCCTCGCGGCGCCGGATCGGATCATCTCCAGGTGCGATTGATCCGTGGATTTCCCCTCCGGGAAGATCCCCATCGCGTGGCCTTCGACGAGCACCTTCGCGCCCACGTCGAGACTCTCGAGATTGCGGCGAACCTGCGACGGATCGTCGGTGCCGCGAAACGCGGGAACCATGCCCAGCGCCGTGATCGCGGGCCCGAGGAGCGGGTGGTCGAAAAGGGGCGCCTTCGCCATGAAGCGGACCGGGCGCCGCGCCGCGATACCGATGATCACCGGATCGATCAGCGAATTGCAGTGATTCGCGCAAAGCAGGACGGGACCGCCCTGCGGAATGCGGTCGCCATCCGCGATTTCCATGCGCGGATAATAGACGGCGACAAACCAACGCACAAGCCGACGCAGCGGCCCGCGATGCTCCCGCCCAGGCGGCTCCGCCATTGCCGAATCCCCCGCATCCAGGGCTGGTTGTGATCGCAAGGGACTCATACGATGCGCTTTCC
>VGZC01000009.1 GCA_016872725.1 Planctomycetota bacterium | reverse complement strand
CAACCTCGCCGACACGCCCGATTGCGGCTTGCCGACTTCTGGAAACCATGCTCAGCGGGGCCAAAACACCGGGGGCACCTCAATCGCCAGCCGCTCCGCGAAGATCCGCTCCTTCCTGGACTGCCAAGACCGCGCATTTTCTCGGTCTTCCCGCCGCAAGTGACCTGGCCAAAGTCTCTTCCTCTGGACTGCCAAGACCGCGCATTTTCTCGGCCTTCCCGCCGCAAGTGACCTGGCCAAAGTCTCTTCTATTGTGTCGGCCATTGCCAGGTGTCGCGGAGCTCGTCGTTGACCACGGCGCCTTCGGGCCAGTCGTTGTGGAGCAATCGGGCCATGCACCGCGCGGCCTCGATCCCCATATTCTCCATGGCAAGCGTATCGCCGCTCGCGATATGCGGCGAAAGCACGACGTTGTCGAGCCGGAACAGTGGATTGTCGGCCGTTGTCGGCTCGACCTGATAGACGTCGAGCCCGGCTCCGCCAAGGTGGCCGGACCGCAGGGCTTCGAGAAGATCGGATTCGACAACGACTCCGCCGCGCGCCGTGTTGAGAAACAGCGAGCCGTGCTTCATACGGGCAAATGCCTTCGCATCGAAGAGCCCGCGTGTTTCGTCGCACAGCGGACAATGCACCGAAACGACGTCCGAGACATCGAGAAGCCGTTCGAACGAAACGACCTCGATCTGATGCCGTTCCACGAACGGCGTATCCGGCCGCGTTTCAAATGTGACTACTCCCATACCGAGCGCGCGGGCGCGGACGGCAAGGCTGCGTCCGATACGCCCGAGACCGACGAGACCAAGCGTGCGGCCACGCAGAGGCCGGTTGATTGTCGTGCGCCAGCCGCCCGATCGAACGAGTTGGTCGTTGTGGACGACATTTTTCGCGAGCGCCAGGAGGAGCGCCAACGCATGTTCGGCGACCGCTTCATGGTTCGCCGTTGGCGTGATGCAAACGGCGATGCCTTGCCGTGTCGCGGCATCGACATCGACGCGGTCATAGCCCACGCCCGATCGGGCGATCACGCGGAGTTCGGGCAAGGCCGAAAGGGCCTCGGCCGTGTAATGTTCGCCGCCGCCGGCAAGCACGGCGTGGATGCCCTGCAACTCGTGAATGGTCTCGCCTTCGCCGCCGATCCCACGGGGAAACGTCGGATTACGGGGATAGCGAATCTCAAAACCCGCTTCGACGAGGATCTTCGTATACGGTGCATCGGGCTTCCGCTGCATCGCTTCAGGCACGATCAACGCGACAGGCAACGAGGCCATGATTTCGAACTCCCATCCAAGAGACTTCAGCTCCGACGCCGGGCTCGTCCGAGGATCCAAGCGGGTGGCCGTGGGCGGTTACCCAAAAGTCGACTCGACGACGCACCGCATCTTGTCCAGGCCGACCCTCGCGACTTCCCGGGGGTCTTGGTTCCAAAGGTCCTCGCGGAACAGCTCGAGCGAAAGCCAGCCATCGTACCCCGTGGCTCGCAGCAGGGTCAGATAGCGGCCCAGGTCGAATACGCCATCCCCCGGATAGACTCGGTCCGAATCGTGTTGGGACCGCGCGGGCGGGTCGGCGGGAACGTCATTGAAGTGGCTGATCGCGATCTGGTCCCGCCTCAAGAGGGCAATGGATTCGACGGAGCCGCCGCCTCGCGCGATGTGGAAAGGATCCAGAACGGTCGTCGCGCGCGGATGTCCGCATGCCTCGATAACGCGCAGCGCCTTCTCGATCGAGTTCAGGTCCTCGACGAATCCAAGGAACTCCATAATGGGCCAGACGCCGAGCGCACCACCCATTGCGAGCAACCTCGCGTATCGCTCGGCGCCTCGCTCGTAGTCGGCTGGCCCACTTGGCGGGCTCGCGATCACATACCGGGCTCCGAGTTCCGCCGCGGCTTCCATTCTCCGCCCGCATTCCCCCCATGCGAGCTCGAAGGCCTCGCCTCGCGAGTCAAACCAATTCCGGAGGTAGATCGTCGTCGCCAGCTCGAGGCCCTGATCGGCAAGCGCGCGGCGGACATCGGACAGGGCGTGCCCCTGTTCCACATGGGAGTCCAAGTCGTCGTGCCAGAGCTCGATCGCCGTGTAACCTGTTTCGCCGGCGATGCGGATCTTGTCGAGGAGCGGAGTCGGACGGATCGTGCTGGCGTTGAGGCAATAACGGAACATGGACGCGCTCCGATTCCTGTAGGTGCGGTGATCGCTCGACTGCCGGCTCGCGGGCATATCGCGAACACGGATGAGCGGCTTGGTTCAGCCGTTCAATCGTCTTCTCCGGCCGACGACTCATCGGCCCGCGGCGCCAGCGGCTGACAGAACAAAGCCCGCTTCTGTTCGGGCAGAGTATAGTCGAATCCGCAGTCCTTGAGAAACTCGTCGGAAGCGCTGATCGCGAGCAATTCCAGCACGCCCAATTCGCGAGCTCGAAGGATGCAACGGCGAACCAATCGTTTTCCGACCCCCGCGCGCTGCCGATCCGCGCGGACCGCGAGGCAGACGAGTTCGGCGAGCTTCCTGGAGTAGACGTCGATCGCCGCAAACCCGACCACCACTCCATCGGACTCGGCCACGAATCCGTTGACCGTCAGTTCGAGCAATTCGGCCGGACCGCGCGGCAACAGTTTGCGTTCGATCACAAATGGAGCGATCAGTTCGGCGATGTTCGGCACATCGGACGAGGTCGCCGGACGCAAGAGGATCCCGGGTCGGTCCATCACGGCATCGTTGCCCTGTCTCAATGATGACGATGCGAGTCCACGCGTACTCGAAGCGACGAGCGGGCCCACCGTCTTTCGCACCTGTTGTAGTTCAATCGGCGGACGATGGGTATGGGACTTCGCGTCATTCTCATGGGCGGTCGACGACGGTATACTCCAACCGGATTATTTCACCGGGAGGAAACCGCCGCATGAGCCGCACATCCGCGATGTCGTTGGATCCGCGTCTTGGTCTTTTCGTTCTCGTCGCGTTCGCCGCGCCCGCCGCCGCGCGGGGCCAGGTCCTCGAACTCAATCCCAAAGACCACATTTGCATCATCGGGAACGCGCTCGGGGAGCGGATGCAGCATGATGGTTGGCTCGAGACGTTGATCCACGCGCGTCATCCCGAGCACCGGCTTGTCTTCCGAAATCTGGCGTACAGCGGAGACGAAATTGGCGGATGGAAGGACGGCAATCGGCGCATGCGATCGATGTCGTTTGGATCCCAGGACGAGTGGCTCGCCGGCAATAGTCCGGTTCCCCAACCCCAAGAGCTCTCGCCCCGCGATCAAGGCAAAGTGCAGGAGAACCGATTCGAGCTCGCCGATACGCGGGCGGACGTGATTTTCGCGTTCTTTGGCTACAACGAATCGTACGCCGGCGACGCGGGCCTCGAAGCGTTCCGCAAGGATGTGGACGCGTTCATCGAGCACACGCGTTCGCAGCGGTACAGCGGGCGGAGTTCTCCGAAGCTCGTCCTTTTCTCGCCCATTCCCCAGGAACGGATCGAGAATCCACACTTCCCCGGCGCGGAACCGATTCGTGCCGCCAACGCCCGACTCAAGGCCTATTCCTCCATCCTCGCCGAGTCGGCGGCAAGCCATGGCGCGGTGCATATCGATCTGTTCACGCCGTGCATCGAGGGCCCGTTCGCACAGCCCGCTCCCGAACCGCTCACCATCAATGGCGTCCATCTGAACGAAATCGGCGATCTCACCGTGGCTCGGATCGCCTTTCGCGCCTTGTTTGGAGCCGAGCCTCCGACCGATCTTGCCGCCCTGCAACCGTTGCGCAAGGCGGTCAACGAGAAGAACTGGTACTGGTTCCACCGCTATCGCGTGACCGACGGGTATTCGACGTACGGCGAACGCGCGTTCCTCAAGTTCTCCGAAGGCCCGGGCGGCTACGGCGACGGGTTGTCGAACTACTCGGTCGGCCAGCGCGAACTCGTCGTGCTCGACACGCTCACGTCGCGACGCGACGCGGTCGTTTGGTCGATCGCGCAAGGCAAGCCGGCTCAGGTCGACGAGACGAATCTGCCCGAGTTCATCCCGGTCATCTCGAACAAGCCCGGTCCGCTCGACGGCGGCAAGCACGCATTCCTGGACGGCGGCGACGAGTCGATCGCCAAGATGACGGTGCACAAGGGCATGAAAGTCGAACGATTCGCCGACGAATCGATGTTTCCCGAACTGGTCAATCCGGTTCAGATGGCGTTTGACGCGAAAGGGCGGCTTTGGGTCGCCGCATGGAGCACGTATCCGCATTGGAAGCCGACCGAGCCGATGAACGATCGTCTGTTGATTCTGGATGATACCGATGCCGATGGTCGCGCCGACCGATGCACGGCGTTCGCGTCCGACTTGCACAATCCGACGGGATTCGAGTTTTGGAACAACGGTGTCATCGTCGCGCAAGGTCCCGATATCGTTTTCCTTCGGGACACGGACGGCGACGATCGCTACGATGTGAAGGAACGCCTGCTGCACGGACTCGATACGGCCGACACGCACCATACGGCGAACAGCTTCCTGTTGGATCCGGGCGGCGCGATCTACTTTCAGGAAGGGACATTCCACCACAGTCAGGTCGAAACGCCGTGGGGGCCGCCTCGCCGCGTGGCGAACGGAGCCGTGTTCCGTTTCGAGCCTCGCACGTTCAAGTTCGATGTATACGTGACGTTCGGGTTCGCGAATCCGCATGGTCACGCGATCGATGCTTGGGGCCAGGACCTCGTGTTCGACGGAACGGGAGCGAACCCGTTCCACGCCTTGCTGTTTTCGGGCGACATGGACTATCCGCACAAACACGGTCGCCCGCCCCAGGTCTATCAGCAGCGAACGCGCCCGTGTTCGGGAATCGAGTTCCTTTCCAGCAGCCACTTTCCCGCGGAGCTGCGGGGCAACCTTCTGGTGAACAACGTCATCGGCTTCCAGGGCATTCTGCGGTATCGGATGACCGAATCGGGATCCAGCCTCGGCGCGACGGAAGTCGAACCGATCGTCTATTCGTCGGACCCGAATTTTCGGCCTGGCGATGTCGAGACGGGGCCGGACGGCGCGATCTACTTCACCGACTGGCACAATCCGATCATCGGCCACATGCAGCACAATCTTCGCGATCCGAACCGGGATCGAACCCACGGGCGCGTCTACCGCGTCCGCTATGAAGGTCGCGATCTGATCAAGGCGCTTCCGATCGCGGGGGAATCCGTCGCGACGCTCATCGACCGCCTTGCCGAAGCAGACGACCGCGTTCGGTCTCGAGCGCGGATCGAGTTGTCGGGCCGGCCAACGGCCGAGGTGATCGCGGCCGCGAAAGCTCGGCTGGAGGATTGGAAGGCGGACGATCCCGCCGCCCAGCATCGGAGGCTCGAACTCCTTTGGCTTCATCAAAGCCACGACACGGTCAACGAGGAACTGCTCAAGTCGCTTCTGCGGTCGTCCGATGATCGGGCGCGCGCGGCCGCCACCCGCGTGCTCGTCTATTGGCGCGATCGGATCGCCGACCCACTCGAATTGCTCCGCGTCCAGGTCAACGACGAGAGCGCGCGGGTCCGGCTGCAAGCCGTCTGGGCTCTGAGCTATTTCGACGGCGAGCATGCGGGTAAGGCGGCCGAGATCGCGGTCGAGTCGCTCATCCATCCCCAAGACGACTATCTCAAGCACGTCCTGAACGAAACGAACCGCACACTCGAAGGCCGCGCGAAGCGGGCGAAAGAACGTTGACGATTCCCGGACGCCTTGCGTTTCGGCGGAAAAAGGGGTCGGCGTTTGGTCATGGGTGGCTCGAACGATGACGGGAAATAGGCGGTGCTTGTTCGGGCAACTCGGAGTTCAGCCGACCGATCGTTGGGCGCGGTCCGCTCGCGGCGGCTCCGACGTGCGCCTCGGAATGCGGGGGCGGCGACTCGCCTTCGTGTGCCGGATCGCGTCCGCCGGGATCGCGGTGGGTCTTGCCGTCATCGTCACCGCGAGGTCGGTCGGAGCGGACGACGCGGAAAGCGCGGTCGGACCGCTCATGAAGCTCCTCGAGAGCGGCCGCGTTCCGGCCGAGCGGCAGGCGACCGTCGTCGAGATGATCTGCGGCCGAGGAAACGCGAACGACCTTCGGATCATCTTCGATCGCGCCGTGCGTCCCGACGGATTCGATCGCGCGCTGCGTCTTCGCGCGCTGCATTGGCTTTCGGACGCGGCGACCACCCGAAAGGTGCGACCGGCCGGCGCTCGTGACGGACTGCGAGGATTGATCGGGGAATCGCCGGCGAATCCACCGGCGCTGCGCGAGGCCGCCATGCGGCTCGCGGCGTCGTGGCGCGATCCGTCGGTGGTTCCCGAACTCCGCGCGGCGGCGCTCGACCCCAACGCGGCGGATTCCATGCGGCGCGTCGCCCTCGATGGATTGGTGGCGATCGGGGGCGAGCCGAGTAAGGACGCGCTCGTCGCGCTGTCGGCGCCGGGAAACGCGGTCGACCTTCGCATGAGGGCGATTTCGGGACTCTCGGCGATCGACCTCGCCCTCGCCGCGCGGTCGGCCGTCGAGCTCCTTTCGGTCGTCGATCCCCGGACGGACACGACGCCCCTCGTGCGCGCATTCCTCGATCGGCGCGGCGGTCCCGAATCGCTTGGCGCGGCGCTCGAAGACGCGTCGATATCGGCGGACGTCGCCAAACGCGCGCTGCGCGGGATGTTCTCTGTCGGGCGCAACGACACCGTCCTCGCCGATCCGCTCGGCAAGCTCGCCGGAATCGAACTCGGCGCTCCGCCTCCGACCGCCTCGGACATCGGATCGATCGTCGGGGAAGTCGACGCGCGGGGCGACGCCGCCCGCGGCGAGGCGATCTTCCAACGGAAAGACCTCAGTTGCGCGAAGTGCCACAGCATCCGAGGCGCGGGCGGGCAGGTCGGGCCCGACCTGAGCGCCGTGGGTGGGGCCTCGCCCACGGAATATGTTGTGACATCGATCCTGAATCCCAACGCGGCGATCAAGGAACAATACGCCACCAAGATCCTGACTACGACCGACGGCCGCGTATTGACGGGCATCGTACGGGACCGCGACGAAATCAAGATCCGGATCAACGACGCCGAAAGCCGTGAGGTCGACGTGCCGATCTCCGATATCGAAGAGGAATCCGACGGCCCGTCACTCATGCCTCAGGGACTGACTCGGTTCCTGACGCGCGACGAACTGGTCGATCTCGCCAGGTTCGTGAGCGAACTGGGTAAGCCGGGTCCGTTTGCCGTCCGAGAGGATGCGACGATCCAGCGCTGGAAAGTCCTCCGATCTCCCGCGCCCGAACTGCTTCGCGATGACTTCCATCTCGACCAATTCCGCGAACAAGTGCTTGCAAGGCCGGTCGCCGAGGACGCCTCGGTCTACGCCCGCGTGTCCGGAGACTTGCCGCTGGAAGCGATCCGTTCGGAGACGATCGACCCGGTCGTGTTCCTGCGGGGGGAATGCGAGGTTGTCGAGTCGGGACGCGTTCGGTTTCTTGTAAGGACGACGGGACCGTCGCGGGTCTGGATTGACGATCAGCCGTTCGAACAACAACGGGAATTCGAGTCGGAACTATCGGTTGGTCGGCACGTCGTCACGGTTCGAGTGGAGCTTTCCGATCCGCGATCAACGACGGTTCGCGTCGAGTGCGTTCGGCCCGAGACGGGCGGAGCCGCATTCGCGGTCGTGGGCGGACCCTGAGTCGACACGATCGGCGGGTGGAGCGGAGGGGACGATCGCGCCGTCGAGCGTCGCAAAGAGTCTCCGAGGGCCGGCGCGGTTGGGACAGAAGACCGGCGGGGCCTCGGCCCTCCGAGGGCCGGCGCGGTTGGGACAGAAGACCGGCGGGGCCTCGGCCCGATGGCGGTACCCGCAACCGTCGCGGATCCAGGTCGGCGGCAGGTACTCGGCGTAGTCGCGCACGACTTCCTCGATGACCCGCGGTAGCTGATCGACGTCGACTCCCAAGCGGTAGAGCAGGCCGACGTGGAGCCGGCCGGAGATGCCGCCGCCGAGAAACACGTCGAATCCCTCGCGCGTTCCCGACAGCCTTCGCACGCGAACCCCTTTCAAAGATGTTGCAGAACTGCTTGCCCGCGCAGGCGACCGTGTTGCGGACGAGTGTGTCGGCGTGCGGGCTGAGCCCGAGCGCGGCGGCGGACGTCGCCGCCGAATCCCGGAAACCGGTCGCGATTCCCGTGACGATCAGACCTTGCTCCGAAGTCGTTCCCAGCCCGCCGTCACCCGTCTTCGCGGCGATGCGCGCGAGGCCCTCGAGCTGTTCCCAGGTGAGCCGGCCCAGAGGAGAGTGCGGCCGTCGGAGCTCGAAGGCGCATTCGTCGCCGATTGCGACGGCTTAACGGTGTCCGCCACGGCGCTATCGGTGTTTGGCGAACGGCGATTCGAGCCGCTTGGGCCGAGCCGAGCTGTCCGGCCGCGCTGCGCCGCGACCCCGATCATGCGTGCCTAGGGAACGGGCACGCGGGCGTATGGGGGAAGGGATCGGATGCGGTCGTCAATCGCGCGGAAGAGCCGCTCTTGGGCGGTGGCGTTCGAGCCATCCGGAATCGCCAGACGCTCCAGCGCGCCCGGATCGAGGCCCTCGGGTAGCCCGTCGATCGCGGGAGCGAAATCGACGACGCGAAAACGATCGGCGAGCGGCGGGATGCCGTCCGGATTCGCATGTGCCCAGCGCGCGAGGGCGATTCCCGCTCGATCGGCCGCGAGGTCCGCGAAGCTGAACCCGGATCCTCCCCGCGCGTCGAACCACTCCTTGCCGACCCCCGCGGCCTCCGCCGCCGCCGCGTTCAGCCGCGACGTGAGGAACGCACAGGTGAAAAAATGTCTCGCGAGGTCTCCGCGTCCGCGAATCGTCGGCCCGTTCAGGTCCCCATGCGTCGCATGGGGGTCAACGACCGATTCGACCTCTCGGCAGTAGGGACCGACAAACAGGTTGGATCGAAGGACACCGGAATCGTCGAATGCGATACCGAGTCCCGTGAGGAACGCGGCTGCGCGGCGCGGCGCCTCGATCGCCCCGCTCGCTTCGGCCGCGGCGCGCACGCATTCCTCGGTCAGCCGGTCGCCGTCTCCGGGTTCGCGCCGGGATGTCGCATGACGTCGGGCCGCGCGACGGACCGCCGCCACAACGATCGCCGCGTCCCGGATGTCGTTGTCGCGCCGGGACCGGGAGAGCGGCTGTCCGGCGTGGGAGCGGGTTCTCGGGGGATCGGTGGAGCGCCCGGCGGCGATGAACGGCTCGCCCGGGCCGAGCGGGACGAGAATCAGGACGATCACCACGAACGGCCGCAAGGGTCGGAGATCGCCTTGTTTCGATTTCGCCATGTTCCCGCCGCCGACCGTCCCTTCGATCCACCCGGTCGACGCACGCCTCGTCGGTGGCGTTCCGGCCGCCCATTTCCGACAATATTCGGCCGCGGGTTCGTCGGCAACCCGCTTTCTTGAGCACGGGAGCGGAACCGATGGAACTGAATGAGGTCGTGAAGCGGGCTCGGAAACTGTCCTCGCCCTATCGGGTCGCGAAAGGCAAGTCGTTTCGGCTGGCGGACTGCGATCCAGGCGACACGGACCGCTTCTCCGACCGCGACAAACCCAAGGCGGAACGCGTCCTGAAGGCCGGCGTGGAAGCGCTGATCGAACTGCAAGGAATGCTCTATGCCCAAGACCGGTGGTCGGTGCTCCTGATCTTCCAGGCGATGGATGCCGCGGGAAAGGACGGCACGATCAAGCACGTCATGTCGGGCGTCGATCCGCAGGGGTGCCAGGTCGTTTCGTTCAAAGCGCCCTCGCCCGAGGAACTCGACCACGACTTCCTGTGGAGGTGTGTCCGGCACCTGCCGGAACGCGGACGCATCGGCATCTTCAATCGCTCGTACTACGAGGAGACGCTCGTCGTGCGCGTCCATCCCGAACTCCTCGCGCGCCAGAAGTTACCCGCCAAGCTCGCGACCGATTCGATCTGGGATGAACGATTCGAGGACATCCGCAACCTCGAACGGTATCTCGCCCGCAACGGCGTCCTGATCCTCAAGTTCTTCCTTCATGTTTCGAAGGAAGAACAGCTCAAGCGGTTCATCAGCCGCCTTGATGAACCCGGGAAGAACTGGAAATTCTGTGAAACGGACGTCGCCGAACGCGCCCATTGGGACGCGTACATGCGGGCCTATGAACAGGTAATCCGCGCGACGGCGTCGAAACACGCGCCCTGGTACGTCGTGCCCGCCGACAACAAGTGGTTCACGCGGATCATCGTCGCGGCGGCGGTCATCGACGGACTCGCGTCGCTGGGCCCGCACTATCCGGTCGTGAGCGATTCCCGGCGCCGCGAGCTCGACCGCATCCGCGCTTCGCTGGAATGACGGCGCGCCCGCCCGCTTCGCTCGACGGACCCATCGTCGATCGTCATTCCCAGAGCGGCGCCGACATCCAGGACGCGAGCGGAGCCATGACGAACACAGGGCACCACGCCGCGAGTGCCGGACGGAGCAGGTAGTTCGCGCCGAGCGCATGGCACGCGATGACGAAGATGAAGAAGAGGACCACGGCGAGCAGGCAGAGCCCCGACGCGACAAAGACGTTGCGGTTCCGGCGCGTGAAAACGAGCGGCGTGCCGACAACGAAGAGCAGTACGTCGAGCAGCGGTTGGACCATGCGCGCGTGGACCGTCACTCGAACGTCCGCCCCGTAGTCGAGACTTGGGTTGCGCATCGCCCGGATCAAGTCGGATGACGACGAAAAACGCCGCCATGCGTCGCCCGCCGCGAATTGCTCGAAGTCGATCCCACTCGCCACAAGACAGGTTCCCGGTTCGAGCCACGGCGCGTCCGCGCGCGTCAGGACAACGGGCCGGTCGCCGATCCGGCCGCTCGCCAGTCCGTCGATGGCGGACGGTTCACGCACGCCGCGCAGCAAGTAACCGGACGGTCGGTCGCCGTCCGCCGCCCGCCACGTCGCCGTTTCGGCCTGGATCTGTCGACCGAACGCACCGAGGCTCGGCGGCAAACTCAAGATCGGATCGACGATCTGGCGGTCCTTCGCGATCGTCGATCGGCCGTTGAAGAGGATCTCGGTTTCGTTGTCGTAACGCGGAACGACCGCGCGCGGCGCGTCTCCCAGCCACTCCCGCGCGTTCCGCGACAACGGGTCGCGGAGCCGAGGGATTCCGAACTCGCGGTTCGCGGCCCCGAGCAGGCTCACTCCGATGACGGCGATCAAGAGGGGCCGAACGATCCTCGCGCGGGGCACTCCGGCCGCTTCGACGGCCGTCAACTGGTTTGTGCGCTGCATCCACGTCAGGACGAACAACGCCGCGATCAACGCGGCCACCGGCGCCGCTCGGTCGACAAACGCCAACCCGCGCGCCCCGTAATACTCCAGGATCACCGGCGCCAAGCCGCCCGATCGCTCGCCGCTCGCGATGAAGTCGTCGAGATTCCCGAACAGGTCGATGACGATGTAGAGGCCGGTGAAGCTGAGCAGGCAGACGACGAGGACGCGCAGGAAGGCCTTGAGGAGATACCGGTCGAGAATTCCAAGAAACGCGGAAATCCGGAATACGCCCATGCCCGTTGGCCTCCCTTGCCGTTCGATGACGGACGGTAAACGGGTCGCTTGCCCGACTACGTGTTGATGGCGCGGGGCGATCGTGATCGCATGGCCTCGCGAATCGCCCGTCCGAGCGCCTCGATGCCGCGCGCGATTCCCTCCTCGGTCTGCACGCCGAAGCTCAGCCGTATCCGGTCCCTCCGGATCGGACAGCCCTCGGCCGCGTAACAATACTGTCCCGGAACATACAGCACGCCTTCGTCCACGGCCATGTCAAAAAGGGCTCCCTCAGGACCCGCGTCGAGGCCTTCGGGAAGTTCGAGCCAGACATAAAGCCCCCCGCTCGGCGCGCGCCAACGCGTCCCTTCGATCGGCGCAAGGTGGCGGTCGGCCGCCGCGAGCATCGCGCGGAGCTTGTTCGAATAGGCCGTTCGAAGCCGCTCGACGTGTTGTTCCCATTGCCCGCCCTCGAGGATTCGGGCGATCAGGTACTGGACGAAATTCGGCGATCCGAAATCGATGTTTCCCTTCTGATTGCAGATCGGTCCGACCAGCTCGCGCGGCAGGATGCCCCATCCGACGCGGATTCCCGGCGAGAAGGATTTGGAGAAGGTCCCCGTTTCGATGACCCGATCGTCGGAATCGGCGAAACAATAGGTGCTCGGCACGTCCTCCCCGCCGTACCGCAGATCACGATACGCGTTGTCCGCGATGACATAGATCTTGTGGCGGATCGACCACTTCCGCGCCAACTCGACCAGAGCGTCGCGCCGCTCGGCGGACATCAACGCGCCGCTCGGATTGTCATAGTAGGGAACCAGGTAGACCGCCTTGACCCGCGTCAGCAGTCCGCTCGACTGCAGCGACTGCAGCGTCTCGGATAGGGCCTCCGGAATGATTCCCTGCGCATCCGATGAAACGCTGAACGGCCGCGCGCCCACGTTGTTCAGCGTTCCAAGGAACACGAGATAGGTCGGCGCGGCCGTCAGGACGATGTCGCCGGGGTCGAGCAGCGTATCGGCGATCAGATGCAAGAGCTGATTGCTGCCGGCCGCGATCAGAACCTGATCGAGGGTCGTGTCGACCCGCGCGCGGACGCCGTCGGCGCGCCGCGTGCGGTCGAGGATCATGCGGCGCAGAACGACATGCCCATGCGTCGTGCCGTATTGGAGCGCCGCGCGAGCCAGCTCGGGATCGGCGAGTACGTCCGCCATGCCCCCGCTCGCCGCCTCCACCGGCAACGTCATCGGATCGACGAAGCCCGCGGCGAGCGAGATGAGTCGGGGATTGGCCAGCGCGCGGGCCATCAAGTCGCCGATCGGCTGCCCTTCGGCCCAGACCGCGCGCTGGCTGAGTCGATTTTCCATGGCCCTTCCCGCTTCACCCTCCCCGCTCCCAAACCCCGAAACGCCGTCCGCCTCCAAGCGTCCCGACGCGCATCGGTCCAAAAAGTCCACGCCCGACACCGACCCAAAGGTCGGTGAGTCGCCGTACGATAGGAAAACCAGCGGGCAAGCGTCAATCCCTTTGCCCAGGCCTCCGCCAGTTCTCGTTCTCGTCGACCGTGATATCATTCTCCATTGATGTGTTTGGTTGTCGGGGAGCGCGGCCGTGATCGGGGCGCCGGGCGCGAACCCTCTGGGAAGGAACGTGAACGGCATGGCTTTGGAATCGAAATCGGCGGGGATGGGAAGCGGGCCGTTCGTGACGGGCCTTGTCTGTTTCATCGCGGCGGTCGGGTTCGCGTTCGATATCTACGAACTGCTGATGCTGCCGCTCATCGTGCGGCCGGCCCTCATGGAGTTGGGGGACGTCCGACCGGGAACTCCCGAGTTCACGATGTGGTTCAGCCTGTTGTTCTACGTTCCGGCGGCGGCCGGAGGTCTTATTGGCCTGCTTGGAGGGTATCTGACGGATCGCCTGGGGCGACGTCGGGTCCTGACGTGGAGCATTCTGTTGTATGCTTTCGGGGCGTTCGCGGCCGGCTATTCGACGAACCTCATCATGCTGCTCCTATTTCGGTGCCTCGTATTCGCGGGGGTATGCGTCGAGTTCGTGGCGGCCATCGCTTGGCTCGCCGAGCTGTTTCCGGACCGGCGACGGCGCGAGATCGTCCTTGGGTTCACACAGGCGTTTTCGTCCCTGGGCGGGTTGATGGTGGCTTTGGCGGCGGGAATCGCGACGGCTTGGTCGGCCGGGCGTCCGGCCGAGCTGCTTTTCGGGATCACGATTCCGGCGTACGCGTTGCCCGAGATTCGCCTTCCGGCGTTCCTCGCGTTTCTGGGTGAGATCAAGAATCCGCACGCGGACTGGCGTTATACGTTGATGTCGGGCCTGATCCCCGCATTGCCGCTCGTCGTGATTCGTCCGTTCCTTCCGGAGTCGCCTCTGTGGAAACGGAAACGCGAGGAGGGGACGCTGCGTCGTCCGAGCATATCGGACCTTTTTGCGCGGGACTTGCGTCGCACGACGGTGATCACGACGTTGATGTTCACGTGTAGTTTCGCGGCGGCGTTCGGCGCGATCCAACAGATGCAGCAGATCGTTCCCGGACTTCCGGACGTGCGGGCGGAGGTCGATGCGGCGGTAGCCGACCGATTCCCCGAATCGAGACGCGGCGCGCTGCGCGCGGCGCTCGAAGCCGAGGGCCGATCGGACGAGTCGATTCGCGGGGCGATCGAGGCGGAGATCCGGAAGATCGCGGGACCGATCGAGCAGGGGCATGCGGCGCACGTCACGAAGACCCAGGAGATCGGCGGGTTGGCGGGGCGATTCACGTTGGCCCTGCTCGTCACGTTCCTCGCCGTGAACGGCCGTTTGCTGCGGTTCTTTGTGGTGCCCGGGCTGGTGGTCATGCCGATCGTTTTCGCGTATTCCGGGACGCGCGACGTGAATTCCCTGGAGGTCGGCATGTTCTTCGCGGGATTTCTGACGGTCGGTCAGTTCAGTTTCTGGGGCAACTACCTTCCGCACGCCTACCCGATGCGCCTTCGGGGAACGGGGGAGAGTTTCGCGGCGAATATCGGGGGACGCCTGATAGGCACCTGCTTCGCGGGGATCACGCAGTGGATCGCCTTTTTCCTGCCGCTGGACGCTCCGTACGCGACGAAGGTGGCCTACACAGCGGCGGGAATCGCGTTTACCGTGTATCTTGTCAACTTCGTCGCGAGTTTCCGGTTGCCGGATCCTCGCGGCGATGCGGCCGACTGACCTGGTCGACGGCACGGCGGGTCACGGTCGCCCGGCGCGCGGATCGGGGTCTGTCATGCGACGACGATGGCACGAGCGATGGAGTGCGACGACGAGCCGCCTGCATGCGGCCCTCGAAGGGCCTCTCGAATTGCTCTTTCCCCCCGTCTGCGCGTTTTGCGGCGCCTGGCTCGGCGACCGGCTTGACCCGATCGCCCTTTGCGACGCCTGCCGGGAGGCGTTCCGCCCGTTCGTTGAGCCGACATGCCGTCGATGCGCGAGTCCGGTGCCGGCCGATTGGATGGCGGGCTCGGAGTGCGCCGCGTGCCGGGGAAGGCGATACGCGTTCGAGTCGGCGGTGGCGTTCGGATCCTATCGGGGCGCACTGCGGGAAGCCGTGCTGCGCGCGAAACGCCCGGCGCACGAGGCGTTGGCCTCCGCGCTCGGAGCGATGCTGGGTTCCGCGTGTCGGAACCGGTGGCCCACCGATTGGCGCCCCATCGTCGTTCCTCTTCCGATGCACTGGCGACGGAGATTCACGCGCGGGGCGAACGGCGTCGAGCGATTGGCCGAATCGCTCGCCCGCGCCCTTCGTTGTCCTTGTTCGATGAATCTGCTAGCCTACGCCCGGGCCACCTCGAAGCAGGGCCTGCTGACGCCGGTCGAGCGATTCGCGAACGTCCGCGGCGCCATGCGACCCGTTCGGCGCTGGTGGTCGGATGATCCGTTGCGGGGCACGTCCGTGCTGCTCGTCGACGACGTCATGACGACCGGCGCGACGGCGAGCGAGGCGGCCCGCGTCCTGCGCCGGGCGGGCGCGGCCCAGGTGCGGGTCGCGGTCGTCGCGCGGGGAACAGGCTCGACGTGAACGCGAACCGACCCGGTCGGAGCGAGACCGACGCGAAAGGCAGCGCATGGCCGATCGGCCGTCCAATGTGGAGGATGTTCCTGAAACGGACGGAGATCCCGCACGGCGATTGCGGCTGGGCACGCGGACCAGCGCGCTGGCTCGATGGCAAGCCGATTGGGTCGCCTCCGCGCTGACGGCGCTGGGGATCGGCGTCGAGATCGTGCCGATCACCACGCGGGGCGACGCGCGTTCCGGACCGCTCATCGATTTCGGCGGCGTCGGCGCCTTCACCAAGGAACTGCAGTTCGCTTTGCTCGACCATTCGATCGATCTGGCCGTACACAGTCTCAAGGACCTCCCGACCGACGGTCCTCCCGAGCTGGCGATCGCCGCAGTGCCTCCCCGCGCGGCGATCCATGACGTCTTGGTTTCCAATTCGGTTTGCCGTTTGGCCGAACTCCCGGCGGGCTCGCGTGTCGGAACGGGGAGCATTCGCCGGCGAGCCCAGTTGCTCCACGCGTTTCCCCGATTGGCGATCGAAGGGATCCGAGGCAACGTCGATACGCGACTTTGTCGACTTGATGAAGGCCGATTCGACGCGATCGTCCTGGCGGAGGCGGGTCTCGCGCGGTTGGGGCTGGCCTCCCGGATCGCCGAACGGCTTGCGCCGCCGCTGATGTTTCCCGCCGTGGGACAAGGAGCGCTGGCGATCGAAACCCGAGCCGACGACGCACGGACGCGGCGTTGGGTCGAACGGCTCGACGATCGCGCGGCGCACGCGGAAGTGGTCGCCGAACGCGCCTTGCTTCGCCATTTGCGGGCGGGCTGTCTCGCGCCGGTCGGCGCGGTCGGCCGATCGGACGGCGGTCGATTGACGCTCGACGCCGTCGTGCTCAGCGACGACGGGCTCGGTCGTGTGGGCGCGGGCGCGGAGGGGCGCGCCGCGAACGCGCGCGGATTGGGAATCGAAGTGGCCGAGCGGTTGCTCGAACAGGGCGCCGACGTCTGGCTCGCCGCTTCCCGGCGACGCGGACGTTGAATCGGCAGGAAATGCCGGAATCGCGCTGAACGGCAATTCATGCCGGGCGCATCGTCGCCGCGGCGGTCCGCGCGCCGCGCCGTTTCGGCGCGTTTCGCGGCGTGCGAATTCCCCGCGTTTCCTCGACGATCGCGCGGGCGCGGGCCGATCTTCGATGGCCGGTCCCCGTTTCCGGTACGCCAGTTGCTATTCCTCCTGGCGGGACGAAGGGTCGCAGGGGGGCGACCAGGTACCGGTGTCCACGGTCATGTCAAACGGGCTCTATGTTTCAGCCGCCGGCGCGGAAGTTCAAAGCCGCCGCCTGCAGACGCTCTCCAACAATCTGGCGAATGTCGATACGCCTGGATTCAAACGGGAAATCGCCATCCTGCAGTCTCGACACGCCGAAGCGATCGAGCGAGGAACGGTCCAACCCGGATCAGGACGCGTCGAGGACGTCGGCGGCGGAGTCGAGTTCGCCGAAACCAAGACCGACTTCACGCGCGGCGTCCTGCGCGACACGGGCATTGCGACCGATTTGGCGCTCGACGACGAGAACGCGTTTTTTGTCGTGCGCCGCGACGATCGCGAGTTGCTCACTCGGGCCGGCAACTTCGCGTTCTCCGATGACGGCGCGTTGACGACCCAGGAAGGGTACCCCGTCTTGGGCGATGATGGTCCGATCCGGATCGACCCGACGTTGCCCTGGCGCATCGAGAACGACGGGCGTGTTCTGCAAGGGAATGCCGAAACGGCTCGCCTGCGCATCGCCGTGCCGGCGTCGCGCGGCGACCTGGCCCACGCGGGCGGAAATCTCTTCGCCCCCCTCGCGCCGGTCGGCTCGGCGGACGGCGCCGCGCGCCGCGTCCGTCCGGGTTTCCTCGAAATGTCGACCGTCCAGGCGACCACGGAGATGATGGAGTTGATCGAGACGTCGCGCGCATTCGAAACCAACATCCGCATGATCCAGCATCACGATCAGATCACCGGCGCACTCGTCAATCGAGTGCTCAAGGCCATCTAGCGCGCCGGCGCGGGCGCGAGCCGAACCCGACGCGTTTTCCTATTTCTCGACGAGGCGGAAACGATGAGCGTTCAAACGCTGTATACGGCGGCGACCGGAATGCGGTCGCTCGAAACCAAGCTCGATGTGATCGCCAATAACCTGGCGAACGTGAATACGCTGGGATTCAAGAAGGACCGCGCGAATTTCGAGGACCTGCTCTACCGGCAGCACGTCCTTCCGGGTTCGCAGGACGCGAATTCGAATCGGACACCGACGGGGATCGCCGTCGGTTTGGGGTCGCGCGTCCAAGGCATTCAGACCGACTTCCGGCAGGGCGCGTTTCAGCCGACGGGCAACCCCTATGACCTGGCGATCGAGGGAAACGGGTTCTTCCAGGTGACCGACGCCGCCAGCGGTCAGATCCTGTATACGCGGGCGGGCAATTTCGATGTCAACGATCAAGGTCAGCTCGTGCTCGCATCCGCGCAGACCGGTCGTCTGCTTGAACCGGCCATCACGATTCCGTCGGACGCGACGGGGGTCGTGGTCCAGGCCGACGGCCAAGTGCTGGTCCGGCAAACCGGATCGACCACCTTATCGCCTGCCGGCCAGATTCAGACGGCGTCGTTCATCAATCCGGACGGATTGCTGAAGCTTGGTGAGAACCTGTTCTCCGCGACGGACGCGTCGGGTTCGCCGAACGTCGGTTCGCCCGGCGTGAATGGGCTCGGCGTCATCCGCCAGAACGCGCTCGAGGCGTCGAACGTCGAGCCGGTGCAGGAACTCATCGACCTCATCACGACGCAGCGTTCATTCGAGCTCAATTCGCAGGCCGTTCAGGCGGGTGACCAGATCCTGCAGTTGGTCGGCAATCTCCGGCGATCCTAGCGGCGTCAGTCGGCGGGCAGAACGGAGCGGCATCTCGTGCGACGTGAGGCGGACAACGTGGATTCCCGACAGCGACGGCGCGTTCTCGTGTTCTGGCTCGTCATCGTGGCATCTTCGATGCGGATCGGCGCGACCGAGATCGTGCTCCGCGCATCGGGGCGCGCCTCGGGCGCGTTCCTGGTGTTGGGGGACGTCGCGGAGGTGCGCGGCGCGGATGAAGCGACCCGCGAGCGGCTCAGGAAGATGCCGCTCATTCCGGCGCCGCATGCGGGAGAGACCCGTCGGCTTCGCGCGCTCGAGGTTCTGGAACGGCTTGAAATGCGGGGAGTGGAGACGCGGTCGATGGGGATATCCGGGTCCAACCGAATCGACGTTCATGGCGGGAATGCCGATGACGCGGCCGGCTCCGGCGCGCCGCGATCCGCGATGAAGGCGGTCGTCGTCGCCGCGAGGCCCCTTCGTCGGGGCGATATCGTGCGACGCGACGATCTCATGGTGCGGCCCGCGCCGGCATCGCCGGCTTCCGGGCAACCCCTGACCGATGTGGACGAAGCCGTTGGCCGCGAACTGACGCGCGCCGCCGCGGCCGGCCAACCGATCGATTCCGCGTTCCTTCGACGGCCCACGCTCGTCCGGCGCAATCAACCGGTCCGCGTGATCGCGCGGATCGACGGCGTTCGCGTCGCCACCGACGGAAGAGCGCAGTCCGACGGGTCCGAGGATGACGTTGTGTCGATCGAAATGGCGAACGACCGCACTCGGATCGTGACGGGACGCGTTATCGGAATGGACGAGGTTGAGGTCTTCGCGCGGGGCGCCTTCGTGTCGCCGTCGCGTCGGTATCCGTCGCCAACCGACGCGCGCGTGCCGGAAAGTCGATGACACGAAGAGGTAGCGGCGCACAGGGGATTCCGCGGAATGCGAATCGAATTGAATACACACCCCGTGTCGGTGAACGGTTGGACGGTCCTTGGCGCGGCGCGCGTCGTCGCGGCGCTCGGCCTGCTCGCCGCGATCGCGGACCGCGCGGTGGGGCAAACGGCCGATCCGCGCGGCCGCGGAGCACTGCCCGCGCCGAGCGCGCGGGGCGCTCGAACGACCGAGCCCGAAAGGGCGCGGCCGGGAGCCGAACCGATCGCGGCGGGGCCGCGGCTCGACCAGACCAGTTGGACCTATATTCCCGCGCCGGTCCCTCGCCAATTCGAAATCGAGGACCTCGTCTATATCCGCGTCAACGAGATCCAAAGCATGACGGAGAACGGCAAGATGCAGCGCCGCCGCAACGCGCTCTACGACGCGCTGCTCGCCGACTGGGTCGTGCTCAACGGCCTCAAGTCGATCAAGCCGGCTCCCCAATCGGACGGCGACCAGAGCGTCGAAGGAAGCCTGAATCAACTCTATCGCGCCCAATCGGACCTCGAAACGTCCGAACGCCTGACGCTGAACATCGCGGCCACGATCGCGGACATCCGTCCCAACGGCAATTTGGTCGTCGAGGCGCACAAGCAGGTGCGCAACAACAACGAGGTATGGGAAGTCTCCCTCTCCGGCATTTGCCGACCCCAGGACGTGGCGGACAACAACATGGTGATGAGCGAGCGGATCTACGACCTGCGTATTCAGAAGCGGGAACTCGGCCATGTCCGCGACGGATACCGCCGAGGCTGGTTCGTTCGATGGTTCGATCAATTCTCGCCGTTCTAGGCGCGACGAGGAGCCGGTTCCATGAAGGTGTGTTCCACGCGGGACGGTTTCCTGGCGGCGTCAAGCCGATTCGCCCTGGGCGTCGCGATCCTTTCGTTCGGCTCCGCTTCGGCGCAGGTTCGGCTCGGCGATGTCTGTTATGTCAAGGGACAAGAAGAGACCATTCTGCACGGTTTCGGGCTCGTCGTCGGACTCAAAGGGACCGGCGACGGCGACAAGCCGGCGACCCGCGCGCTCGCGCAGACCATGATGCTGATGGGCAACGCGGTGCCGCACTCGGCGGGTGGCGACTTCGACCTGTCGGAACTCAAGAACGCGAAAAACGTCGCCCTCGTGTTCATCACGGTCAAGGTGCCGGGGACGGGCGGGAGGCAAGGCGGACGGCTCAACGCCTCGGTCAGCGCCATCAGCGCGAAGAGCCTCGCCGGCGGAACATTGCTCGTGACCCCGTTGCTCGGCCCCTTTCCGGGCGACCGAACGACCTACGCCCTCGCGCACGGACCGATTACGCTCGACGATCCCGCCGTTCCAACCGTCGCGAAGGTCCATCTAGGCTGCCAATTGCAGACCGATTTCCGATTCGCGTTCCAGCAAGGGGGATTCATCACGCTCGTGCTCAAGGAGAACCACGCCGGCTTCAAGATGGCTCAGATGGTCCAGTACGCCGTCAATCAGTACCGTCCGCAGCTCTCGTTCGCCGACCCCGACCGGTCCGACGCCGCCAGCCAGATCGCGGTTGCCCTCGACGCCAAGTCGGTCATGGTCCGCATTCCCGAGGAGGACCTCGTCAATCCGGTCGATTTCCTCGCCAGGCTTCTCGCGCTCCCGATCGAAATGCGGGAGGTTCCGGGAACCCGGGTCGTGGTTTCCGAACGCGCCCAAGTGATCGTTGTGGGCGAGGAGGTGACCATTCGGCCCGTCGCCATCGCCCACAAGAACCTGACGGTCGAAGCGGGCGGCCAGCGCATCGCGGCGTTCACGGCCCTCGAACGGTCGACCGGAGCGGCCGATCCCACCTACTCGCTCCGATCGCTCGTCAGCGCGCTCAATGCCCTCAAGGTCGAAACGGCCGACATCATCGAGATCATCAAATCGCTCGACCGGGAAGGCGCGCTGCTCGGTGAACTGATCATTGAATAAACGTCGAATAGGCACGTTCCCGTTGGCTCTTCGTATCGCGAGTTACCCATGCCATTCATGCAACCGACGCTCCGGCCGACCTCGTCCACGTTTCCCGCCGACGCGGTGGGAGGGTCGCTTTTCCCCCGCGCCGCGCCTCGGCTTCCGCCGGCCGTCGACCGGTCGAACGAGGCGCCGGGCCAAGAACGGGCCGGCGCGGATGGTGCCGTTCGGAAGGCGTTCGACGATTTCGTGGGGCAGACGCTCTTCGGTCAAATGCTCGGCGCCCTGCGCAGCTCGGTCGGGAAACCCGCCTATTTCCACGGTGGACGCGCCGAGGACGTTTTTCAGGGACAACTCGATCAGATGCTCGCCGAACGCATGGCCCACGCGTCCGCCGGCGCGTTCTCCGATCCGATGTTCGACCTCTATTCGCTCCCCCGAACCTGACGCGCCGGCCGCGTCCGCACGTGTGAACTTCGTCTCCGTCACCGACTTCCAGTCCGATCCGTTCCGATGAGATTCACCTATGGATGCACGTTCCGCCGCCGATTGGGAAGACTCGCTCGGCAACCTACTCACCGAACTCGCGTCGGCGCAGGACGAACTGCTTGACGTGTTGCGCGCCAAGCGCGACTGCATGGCCGCTCACGATGTCGAGGGGATGTCCCGCCTCCAGCCTCGCGAGGAGGAACTGTGCCTCCGTCTCGAACGGATCCAGGACCAGCGCCGGGCACTCATCGAATCGGCGACGGAACGCGGCGTTGCGGTCGACAGCCTGGAGGAGCTGGCGGACGCGGTGGATCCGGGAGGTGCGGGCGGTTCGGGCGGGACGCGGGAACGGGTCAAGGCGGCGAAGCGGCGCACGTCGCTCGTGCAGTACGCAACGCTCACGAATTGGGTCCTGGCCCAACGATCGCTCCTCCATCTGTCACAACTGATCGAGATTATTGCGACGGGCGGACGTTCGAAGCCGACATATGGAATGGACCGTACCCGTTCTTCCTCGTGCGGCGTTCTGGTGGACCGGGAAGCCTAGGCCGGCGCGAGGGAGTGCGGTCACCGCCGGGCCGCGCCGATGTCCCTCTTTACCTCGCTCCAGCTCGCGAAGAACTCGATGCTTGTCGCCCAGCTTGGGCTGCAAGTGACGGCGAACAACATCGCGAACGCGAACACGCCCGGGTACATGCGGCAGGAGCTGGTACAGATCCCGGCGCCGTCGCAGCGTCGCGGCCAACTGCTGATCGGGCTTGGAGTCCAGGTCGATCGGATTGAGCAGCAGGTGGACAAGTTCCTGGAAGAGCGGCTGCGCGGCGCGCGCAGCGACTTATCGAGCACCGAGACGCGCGAGCACGTATATGAGCAACTGGAAGGGCTGATCGGCGAACTGGGCGAGAGCGACGTGAGTACGGCGTTGACGAGTTTTTTCAACGCGATCCAGGACGCGCTGAATCAACCCGAAAGCCGTTCGGCGCGGAATCTCGTCCTGCTCGAAGGCGACGCGCTGACCCGGATGGTCAATCGGCTCGACGCGCGGACCCGCGACATGCGGTCCGATCTGAACGACCGTGTGATGGGAATCGCCGACGAGATCAACGGCTATCTGAAGGACATCGCCGATCTGAATGTGCACATTGTCGCGAGCGAGGGATCGGGTACGTCGCGGAGCGACGCGGTCGGCCTTCGGGACCGGCGTCAATCGATGCTGGGAAGCCTCGCCAAACTCACGGACATCAAAGTGCTCGAACAGGAATCGGGCGCGGTCACCGTTTTCGCGGGAGGCGATTACCTCGTATTCGACGGCGCCTATCGCGAAGTCAAGGCTGACCTCGACTATGACCGGGGCCTGTCGATCGCGACGATCAAGCTCGAAGAGACCGACTCGGCGATCGTATCGACGTCGGGCGAGGTGGCCGGTCTCGTGTCGGCCCGCGACGAGATCCTCGGCGGCTTCCTCGATTCGCTCGACGCGTTCACCCGGACGCTCGCGTTTGAATTCAACAAGGTCCACTCGAAGGGGCAGGGGTTGGTGGGATTCACCGAATTGACCGGCGACTTCGCCGCGACCGATTCCGACGTCGCGTTGGACGAAGCCGGTTTGGCCTACGCGCCGACGAGCGGGACGTTCCAGGTCCTGGTACGGAACGAAAGAACCGGTCTGACGAAGACGACCGATATCGCGATCGCCTTGAACGGTCTTGAGGATGACACGACGATGGGCGACCTGGCGGCTCGCTTGGACGAAATCGACGGGCTCGAGGCGGCCGTGACGGCGGACGGCCGCCTCCGGATCGCGGCGACGGCGGCGAACACGGTCTTTTCATTCGCGAACGACACGAGCGGCACGCTCGCCGCGTTTGGCCTCAACACGTTCTTCAGCGGCACGACGGCGACCGATTTCGCGTTGAACTCGACCATGCGCGACGATCCGTCCCGATTCGCCATGAGTCTGGGCGGGATCGGCGAGGACGCGGAGAACGGCGAGGCCCTGGCCGGCCTGCTCGACACGCCGCTCGACGCCTATGACGGAGCGAGCCTCTCCGATGTATATCGCGAGTTGGTCATTGGGATCACGCAGGAGTCGGCCATCGCGACGTCGGTGGCCGAAGGCTTCCGCGTCTTCCAGAAGACGCTCGAAGGACAGCAGATGGCGGTCAGCGGGGTCAGCATCGACGAGGAGGCGGTCCGGATGATCAGCCAGCAGCGGATCTACCAGATGTCGGCGAAGTTCATCGCGGCGGTCAGCGAAATCCTTGAAACGCTGGTCAAGCTGTAGACGCCGCGGCGGAATGCGCCGCCGGAGCGGCGCAAGGAGACGTGACCGGCGATGGCCGTGGTTCCAGTACCGTCGAACCGATCGAGCGATCTGTTGGTCCGCTCGCGGCTGATGTACCAATTGCAGCAACATCAGCTCGACATCCTGCGGGTCCAGAACCGGTTGGCGACCGGGATGCGGCTTTCCAAGCCGAGCGAGGACAGCCCGGCGGCCTCCAGGGCGGTCCGCATGCAGATGATGCTGGAACAGCGCGAGCAGGCCGCCGCCAACCTCACGGCGACGTCGAGCTACCTATCGGCGTCGGACGCGGCGCTCGCGCAAGTCGCGTCGACGCTGATCGACATCCGAGGTCTCGCGGTGTCCGTGAACAACAGCACGTCCTCCGCGTCGGAGCGTGAGGCGGCCGTGCGGCAGATCCGCCAGTCCGTCGATCAGTTGATGCGTGTCGGAAACCACGAGTTCCGCGGGCGGTACCTCTTCGCCGGATCCCGTGCCGGCGCGCAGCCGTTCGATGTCGCCGGTCGGCATGTCGTGTATCAAGGCAACGAAAAGACGCTCGCCTCGCTCGTCGATCTCGACTTGCTTCAAGACGCGGGGCTTCCGGCCGACTCGGTATTCGGCGTCTATTCGGGCGAGGTCCGAGGGACGGCTGACCTGAATCCGATCGTCACCGAAGACACGCGGCTCGCCGATCTGAATGGCGGAGCCGGGGCCTCAACGGGGAATCTGATCGTCTCCGACGGAACTTCGTCGGTCACCGTCGACATTCGATCGGCCGTGACGCTCGGCGACGTCGTCCGATTGATCGAATCAAGTCCTCCGGAGGGCCGGCGGCTGATCGCGCGCGTCACCCGCACGGGACTTTCGATCGATCTGGACGACGCACTCGGTGGGAACTTGGCCATCCGCGACGAAACGGGTGGTTCGACGGCTCGCGAGCTGGGAATCGCGAATAGCGCGGGGACCGGCGTCCAGCCGATCGTGGGCTCGGATCTCAACCCGCGCTTGTCGCTGAACACGCGTCTGGATGAACTGCTCGGCGCGCGCGCCTCGGGCATCCTGCGGTCGGACGGATGGAACAACGACGTCGTCATCGAGGCCGTGGAGCGGGGCGCCGAACAAAACGGCCTGAGCGTTCAGCTCGTCGACGATTCGCTCACCCAGGCCGCGTCCGGAATCGACCCCGGCGCCGAATACGCCGAATATTCGGCGACGGCCGTGGCGGCTCGGGCGGCGCTGACGTTCAGCGGATTCAACAACAATCTCGTCCTCACCGCGAAGACCGCCGGCGCGGATCTCAATCAGACCCGCATCGAAATCGTCGACGCCGGCGCGATCGGCAACGACGCGACCATCGCCTACGACGCGGACAACGGCTTGCTCACCATCGGCATCGACGCGCTCGGCCAGACCCAAGTGCAAACGGTCATCCAGCGTTTGGACGCGCTTTCGCCGTTCACGGCGGCATACGACGATTCGGTCGCATCGGACGGAGGCTACGTTCCGACCGCCTTGATCTCGGCGGCCGACGTGGGCGCCGTCGCGGGCAACACGGGAAACAGCGGCGGCGACGCGGGCACGGTATTCGTCCGCGTCTCGGGCTCCGGATCGACGGCGAACCAGGTCGTCGCGGCGATCGAGGCGGCGCCGGACGTCGCGGCGCTCGTGCGCGCGTGGGTCGACGAGAAGGACACGGCGGTCGCGGCGTCCGAAGGGGAAGGGATTGTCGACGCCGACGCGGCCGTTGAACTCGACGGAGGCGCCGGAATCGAGTTCGACCAGGCGTCCGGTTTTCAGATCGTGAACGGCGGAACAACCTATTCGATCGACGTTTCCGCCGCGGAGACCATCGAAGACCTCTTGAATGCCATCAACGGCTCCGGCGCCAACGTCGTCGCGACCATCAATGACGCGGCCGACGGAATCGACGTTCGGTCCGCGTTGTCGGGCGCCGAGTTCGCGATCGGCGAGAACGGCGGCGAAACCGCGGCGCAATTGGGCATTCGGACGCTGACCGAGGCGACGCTCCTTTCCGATCTGAACCACGGGCTTGGCGTGAACCTCGTCGCCGGCACGGCGTTCACGATCGTGCGGAACGACGGAACGGAACTCGATGTCGATCTCTCCGACGCCGCGACGATCGGCGACGTGCTCGCGCGGATCAATGACCATGCGTCGAATCAGGACGCCGCGCGCGTGACGGCCCGGCTTGCCGAGTTCGGCAACGGCATCGAACTGGTCGACGAGGCGGACGAGGGCGTCGAGGAACTCGCCGTACGGAAAGGGCTTGGCGGCGCCGCGTGGGATCTTGGACTTGTGCCCCGAGGCGGCGCGCTGTCCGAATCGGCCGTCGAGGCCCAAAACGCTCGGGCCATCAAGACCTTTCCCGCGCCCAACGATGCCGATACGGGACTCGTCTTCACCGTTCTGCCGCCCGGATCGTCGGGCAACGGGATCGTCGTTCAGTTCACCGATTCCGGCGCCGTATCGGGTGATACGGCCGTCTATGCCTACGACGCGCTCAATCGCGTCCTGACCGTCGACATCGATTCGGCGGCCACGACGGCGAACGGCGTCGTGGCCGCGTTTTCCGCCTCGACCGAATTCGCCGTCGACCTCGACATGTCGACCGATCCCGCCAACGACGGAACGGGCCTCCTCGGGGGAACCGGGCCGAACGCCACGACCGAGGGCGGAGTCGCCGCGTCCTTGCAGGGCGCCGATGTCCATACGTACGAAGTGGAAGGCGTCTTCAACACGCTGATCAAACTCGCCGACGCCCTCGAGTCGTCCGATTCGGCGCAGGTCGAGCGGACCGTCGGACTGCTCCTGGACGACCTCGACCGGCTCAGCTACGCCCGCTCGGAAATGGGGGCGCGAGGCCGATTCCTGGACGCGGTCAAGGTCCGCATGGAGGACGAGATGGTGCAGACGCGCGAATTGCTGTCGAACGAAGTCGATGCCGACGCGGTCGCCACGATCTCGGAATTGACCCAGAAACAAGCCGCGTTCCAGGCCGCCCTCCAGTTGATCGCGAGGGTATTCCAAATGTCGCTGCTCGATTTCATCTAGTCGAAGAATCGACGCGCGACGCGAAGGAGACCGTACGCCGATCGATCGCCGGCCGTCGATCCCGATTCCGATCGGTCGCGTCCACGACGATTTTCGAATGTAAGGGATTCTCTGATCTTGCGGGCAACGGACGGCCGAACCAAGACGATAGGGAATACCGGCGCCCGCCGTCGACGATCCGGCGCGGATCGGACATGGAAAGGGCGTTCGGCCAAGAGGAGTCGATCATGCGGATCCGAACAACCCGTTTTGGCTTGGTTGACGTCGTGGCCGACGATATCTTCGTCTTTCCGAACGGTCTCGTCGGTTACCCGTCGGCACGGCATTTCGTTCTGCTCACCGATTCGCGGGACAGCCAGGTCGTATGGCTGCAGTCGCTCAGCGATCCGCAACTTGCGTTCGCCGCCGTCAATCCGTCGGCGTTTGTCGACGGATACCGGGTGTGCGCTACGGGATCCCAATTGGCTCCGCTCGGCCAGCGATCCGACGCGCCCCTCCATGTGCTGGCCCTGGTCTCGGCCCAGAACGGATCTCTCTGCCTCAATCTGAAGGCGCCGATCCTGCTCGATCCTCGCCGCGCCGTCGGATGCCAGGTTGTCACGTCCGACGACCAGCCGATGCGCGCCGCCATCGCGGACCTGCCCGCCGCGCCCCTTCGCCGGGCGGCCTAGGCGACAGGTCCGAGGCCCGCCGCGGCGTGCGGGATACGAGCCCGCCTCCGCGAGTCGTCGCGGCGAGCTCGCTCGAGCCGGTCGCTCGCGGAAAGCACGGCGTGCGAGCCCCGCATCCTACAAGCGTTGCGGCCCGAACAACGCAAAAAGCGATGCGTCCAGTGATATGCAAACTACGCGCTACCGATAAGTTGCAATGCCGGCGCGGGGAAACCGTCGCCGCGGGAGCCCGGACCCGGGTCCGGACGTGAACCGGCGGTTCGCGCCGACAACCGTCCTCGGCTCGGCCCGGTTTCCACGAGATTCACACAGCCGCTTGGCGCCGAATGCGCCGGACGGCATAGCCGTACGAAGGGAGCCACCGATGCTCGTGCTGTCCAGACACCGCGATGAGAGCATCATGATCGGCGATGACGTCGTCGTGACGATCGTCGACATTCGAGGCGACAAGGTTCGTCTGGGCATCCAGGCCCCCCAGGATATTCCCGTGCATCGGCGCGAGGTCTACGACGCGATCCAGCGCGAGAACCGGCGCGCATCGCAACTGCAACAAGAGGACGTCGCTTCGCTCGCCAAGCCCCACAAGCAGATGGACTAGGTCGGCCCGTTTCGTCGATCACCCGCGCCCCGCGCCTCGGCCGCCATCGCGCAGCCGTTTTCTTTTGCGGGCGCCTTCTCGCCACGTCGATCCCGCATCGCGCCTTCCTCGCAGCCCAAGCCGTCCTCGGGCGACCCGCCATCCCCGCTCCCCCACCGATGGAATGAACGCATGCCCCCGGTGAAGGTGAAGCCGCACAGGTTATTCGGACTGTGATCGTTTTGTCGTTCGCCGAGGCGAGAAAACCGAAACGATCGGGGCATTTTCGTTCGTCGTTTCCGGCGATCCACACGAAATAGTGCTATATGCATCTGACTGCCGAGCAAACGGCGGCGGAATGCGACGCAAAATACCTAAAGCTCCCAGTCCTCCTTGTCGATGAAGGAGAAGGAACGACCGTGCCGTGTGAGGCGCGGGCGCAAGGACGCAAGGCGGTCGGGAGTCGTTCGAAACACGAGGGACGCAGGTCGGTAGGCGGCGAGTTGGAAACGGTCGCGACGACAACGTAGTTCGCAACGAACTTGTGAAGGGGTATCTGGCATGACACGGATCAATACCAACGTTAGCTCCTTGATCGCTCAAAACACCTTGAGCCGGACGAACAACCAGCTCCAGACCGCGCTGACTCGGCTAAGCACGGGCCTGCGGATCAACACGGGGAAGGACGATCCGGCGGGTCTGATCGCGAGCGAGGCGTTGCGGAGCGACATCACGGCGCTCGACAGGGCGATCCGAAACTCCGAACGGGCCAACCAGGTCATCGCGACGGCCGACAGCGCGCTCGGTCAGGTCAGCAGCCTGTTGAACGACATCCGCGGACTGGTCACGGAGGCGGCGAACGGCGGCGCCTTGTCCGACGATGAAATCGCGGCCAACCAGCTCCAAATCGACTCATCGCTGGAAGCGATCAACCGGATCGCCCAGACGACGACGTTCCAGGGCCGACGGTTGCTCGACGGAAGTCTCGACTTCCTCTCGACGATCGGGTCGGTCAGCACGGTGACGGGCGCGAAGATCGACCAGGCGAACCTCGGCGCCACGGGCTCGGTCGACGTGGACGTCGACATTACGACGGCGGCGACTCAGGCCGAGATTACGACGGCGAGCGGCGCGTTTTCGACGAATACGGCCGCGTCGGCGACCCTGCTGTTCCGCGCCGAGGCTCAGGTCACCGGTTTTGTCAACGGCAATGCGGACATCCAGGTCCGCGCCGTGCGTCCGGGCGCGTCGATGGAAGGCATCACGATCCAGTTCACGGCCGATACGACGGCGGTGGGGTCCGAATACGCCGAGTACGACGAGGAGGCGGCGACGATCACCGTGCACCTCAACAACGCCGCGGCGACGACGGCCGCGAACGTGATCACGGCGATCAACTCGCTCGCCGATTTCGACGCCGAGAACAACGACTTGGCGAATGCGGTCATCAACGGCGCGAACGCGACCGACATCGCGGTGAACGCGACGACCGACGCGGACCAGATCGTCATCACGGCGGCGAACGTCGGCCCGAACTTCAACAATCTGAAGATCAGCATGGTATCGGATTCGGGTACGGCCGTCGGCGCTCCGCAGGCCGTCTACGACTCGGCGGCCAACACACTCAAGATCTATGTCAATGACACGGGCAACACGACGATCGCCAACATCGCGACGGAAATCACGGGCATGGCCGAGTTCAACGCGGTCGCGACGGCGAACGGCGACGGCAACGTGACGGGCAACACGGGTGACGGCGACACGACGGCGAACACCGAAACAAGCGGCGGCGGCACATTGCTCGACGATCTCGTGGTCCAGGTCGCGGGGCGCAAAGGCACGGAAGTGTTCACGTTCCAGGCCGGCGCGTCGATCAATCAAATGGTCGCGGCGCTCGACCTGGTTTCGGACGCGACCGGAGTCACGGCGAGCCAGAGCAACGGCATTCTCACGATCGAGTCGACCGAATACGGCACGAAGGCGTTTGTGAACGTCGATGTGATCAGCGAGGGCGCGGCGGGCTTGTTCGAGAGCAAGTTGAGCGCGTCGCGGGCGACCGGCACCGACATCGTCGCGTCGATCAACGGCGTCGAGGCGAATGGGGACGGAAACACGTTTTCGGTCAACACGAGCACGCTCGACGTGAAGATCTCGGTTGACGACGGATCGTCGGACAGCTTCGAGTTCACGATCTCGGGCGGCGGGGCCCTGTTCCAACTCGGACCGGACGTCGTGAGCAACCAGCAGGCCCGACTGGGCATCCGCAGCGTGAACACGGCGACACTGGGAGGTGTCTCCGGACGCCTCTACCAGCTCGCCTCCGGCAACGACATGGCACTCGCCATCAACGCGACCGGGGCCGCGTCGATCGTCGACGAAGTGATCAATGAGATCGGAAGCCTCCGAGGCCGGCTCGGGGCCTTCCAGCGCACGACGCTCGAAACGAACATCGTTTCGCTCAACGACACGATGTCGAACCTGGTGGAATCGGAGAGCACGATCCGCGACGCCGACTTCGCGCAGGAATCGGCCGCGTTGACGCGGGCCCAGATCCTCGTGCAGTCCGGCACGTCCGTGCTCGCGATCGCCAACCAGAATCCGCAAAACGTGCTGGCCCTGCTGCGGTAGTCGTCCAAACGGTTGTCCGGCGACAAGACACCCAACCGCCGGTTCGCCTCCATCGCGAGCCGGCGGTTTGTTTTTGACGATTGGCATTGGATGCGCCGGTCCGCGTGGGCCGAAGAGTAGATAGCGGCCGGGTGATCTCGTCGGAAAGGACCGATCGGAGCGGCTGGAAGGCGCCTCCGCTCGAAAGGCACTTGGCCGCGGGAAGGGTGGTGGACGGACGTGGGACGCATCCAATCGAATGTCGGTCTGATCACGGGCGTTCCGATCCGGGAGACGGTCGACAAGCTCATGGCGGTCGCGGCGCGCCCTCGTGACCGGCTCTTGGCCCAAACCAAGACGCTCGGCGACCAGCAGGTCGCCGTCAACGGTCTGATGGCGCTGACGATTTCCCTTCAATTGGCCGCCAAGAACCTCGCGCGCGACGACGTGTTCAGCGATCGGACCCTGACCTCTTCAGCCCCCGAACTCCTGTCGGCGGCGAAGAGCGGCGTTCCCGCCGTCGGCAGCTATCGGTTCACGCCCGTCCAGGAGGCTCAAACGCACCAACTGCTCAGCCGGTCGTTCACCGCGACGTCGTCGACGGTCGGCGCCGGAACGCTTTCGCTGCGGCGCGGCGGGTTCATCGATACGGCGGTGGCTCTCAACGAACTCAACGGAGGCGCCGGGGTCGCGCGGGGGAAGATCCGGATCACCGACCGGAGCGGAGTGACCGAGACGATCGACCTGCGGAACGCGTTGACCGTCGACGATGTGGTCGCGGCGATCAACGGCGCATCCGTCGTGCGTGTGCGCGCGTCGTTCGAAGGCGACGCGTTCCGCCTGACCGACGTGACGGGGGAATCGGTCGCCGATCTCCAGGTCCGCGAAAACGGCCTCGGTACGACGGCCACCGATCTCGGGCTCGAAGGCATCGGCGGAGCCGTTTCCTCGGCGCTCGGCGCCGACATCGTGCGGCTTTCCAATGCGACGCGTCTGAGCCGCGTGAACGACGGGAACGGAATCGGAACGCGCGACGCGGTGGCCGATCTGGAGCTCCGACTTTCGAACGGTGAACAACTGTCCGTCGACCTGGGTGATGAAGGCGCATCCGATTCGACGATCGGCGACCTTCTGGAGACGCTGAACGGCGCGGCGCCGGGACGGCTCCGTGCCGAGATCGCCGCCGACGGCGAACGGATCGTCCTGATCGACGAAACGGCCGGATCGGGTTCGTTCACCGTCGCAAGCGCGTTCGGTGGCACGGCGGCCGAGGACCTGGGGATCGCGGGTACGGCGAGCGGATCGTCGATCGAAGGTCGGCGCCTGTTGGGTGGGCTCAAGACGAGCCTTCTGACTTCGCTGCGCGGCGGTCGGGGGTTGGAATCGCTGGGGCGGATCCAGATCACCGATCGTGCGGGAGTCGCCGCAACCGTTGACCTTGCCGGCAGCGAGTCGCTCGACGAAGTCATTCGTCGCATCGCGTCAAGCGGAGCGGGCGTTACCGCGAACGTGAATGCCGCGCGCACGGGAATCGAAGTGACCGACACGACGGGACAGACCGGTCATCATCTGGTCATTGCGAACGCGGACGCGACGGCGACCGCCGACACGTTGGGAATCGCCATCGATGCGGATTCGGACTCGGTCGACAGTGGGTCCTTGGATCGACAAGTAATCAGCCGCCGCACTTCGATCGACCAATACCGGAACGGCGGTCCCGTCCGCATGGGGTCGTTCCTGATCACCGACGCGAACGGAAAGGCGTCCGCGATCAACCTGTCGCAGATCCAACCGACGACCGTCGGCGACGTGCTGGATGCGATCAACGGTCTCGGACTCGCGCTGACGGCGCGGATCAACGACGCGGGCGATGGTATTTCGCTTGTTGACACGACCCATACGGGGTCGCCGATTACGGTCCGTGATGTCGGTTCGGGCAAGGCGGCCACCGACCTCGGCATCGCGGGAACATCGACCGAAGTCGACGTCAACGGAACGCCCACCCATGTTCTCGACGGATCGACGACGACGCGCATCGAATTCAGCGGTTCCGAGACGCTGGAGGACCTCGTGCGCAGGATCAATGACTCGAACGCGGGCGTAACGGCTTCGCTGTTTCGGGAAGGCGGACAAACGCCCTATCGGATCGCTCTGGTCAGCGTCGTCTCCGGATCAGCCGGCGCGATGAGGCTCGACGACGGGGGGATGGGGCTCGGGTTCATCGAGAACGCGGCGGCTCGGGACGCCGTTCTGGTTGTCGGAGGCAACGACGGAAACTCCGGACTCGTCGTCACGTCGCCCTCCAACGCGTTTGTCGACATCGTCGACGGCCTCACCGTCACCGTCGAAGGAACATCGACCGATCCCGTAACGGTCACCGTCGAAGCGTCCGACAAGAACCTGCTCACCAACTTCAAACTGTTCGTCGACAAGTACAACGAGGCGATCACGAAGCTGCGGGAATGGACGAAATTCGACGCCGCCACGAACACGACCGGAATCCTTTTTGGAACGACCGAAGCGTTGCGCGTGGACATAACGCTCGGCCGACTGGTTTCCGGGCAGTTTCGCGCCGGCGAGTTCCGATCGCTCACCCAACTCGGCATCGATGTGCGGGACGACGGCAAGCTGGACTACGACCCAAGCGCGCTCAAGACGGCGTTTGAACGCGATCCCGAGGCGCTTCGCGAGTTCTTCACGAAGTCCGAGACGGGGTTCGCCGCGCGACTCGATCAGGTCGTCGAGTCGCTGGCGGGCGTCGGCGATTCGCTGTTGGTCACGCGCAGCTCGACGTTGCAGCGGCGAATCGAACTGAACGCATCGCGCCTCGAAGCGATGGACGAGAGCCTTGAACGCCAGCGAAGCAATCTCCTGAGTCAGTTCTACAGGCTCGAAAACACGATCGCCCGGCTCCAGAACAACATGAGCGCCTTGTCGAACATCCAGCTCATGTCTCCCCTCGTATCGCGCGCGAGATCCTAGGATCCGCGCTTCATCCGAAATGGCTCGCCGCCCGCGCATTCCCGCTCAACGATCGAGTCGTGTCGCGACGATAACAGAAGCGGGTCGGACCGCGCGGATCGCACGGGAGGCGCGGCGTTCCGCGCCGTGCGGGGCGCGGACGGCGGGGGGGCCGCGAAGGGAATGGACGGGAATCGCATGCCGAATCAGGGGAATGCGGCGCACCTCCCGAAAACGGACGCGCGGCGACTGTTGGATCGAGCCGTTTCCCTGCATCGCGCCGGCGCCGTCGATGAAGCGGTCGAATACTACCGGTCGGTGTTGTCCGCCGACCCCCGTAATGCGGATGCCCATCACCTTCTTGGCGTCGCCCTCCTCGGATCGGATGCGGAGCGGACCCGCGAGGCATTGACTCATTTGCGTGTCGCCGTGGAAGGAGCACCCGGGATCGGGGAGTTCCATGCGGATCTGGCCGTTGCCCAGGCGGCGGTTGGCGCGTGGGACCGTGCGGGGGCAAGTCTTTCGCGCGCCGCGGCGCTTGGAGAGCGGGTCGCCGCCCGGTTCCACGGAAGCGCCTGCAGGCTGCTGCGGGATGGGCGATGGGACGACGCCGAAGCGTGGTTCCGCGTGGAATGTTCCCACCTGCCGCGCGCGGAGGCATGGAACAACCTCGGTGTCGCACTGCTGAGGATGGGGCGAGTTCGGGACGCGATCGATGTCCTCGAACAAGGTCTCGCGCAAACGCCCGACGATCCCCACCTCCTGCGAAACCTCGGCGCGGCGCGGATCGCGGAGCGGGAATGGAGATCGGCCGTCATTTGCTTCGAGCGCGTATTGAAGACAAACCCGAGCGACGCCGACGCCGCGCGGTCGCGCGCCGAGGCGTTGCGTGGGCTTGGAGGCGATCACCTGCGAGCCGGTCGGTTCGTGGCCGCCGCCGAGGCGCTCGAGTCGTCCCTTCGTTCCGATCCGGATTCGGCGGGCGCGTGGAACAATCTCGGGCTCGCACTTCGGTACCTGAAACGGGATGATCGCGCGATCGACTGTTTCCGACAGGCCGTGGAACGGCGTCCCGACCTCGTTTCCGCGAGGGTCAACCTGGCCGACGCGCTGATCGATGCCGAACGCTGGGACGAGGCGGTCGGCGCGGTCGGTTCGATCGCGGAAGGCGGCGACGGCGTCGCGCCCGGCGCGGCGGTCCTGCATCGGGTCGGCCGCGCGCACGCGGGCGCCGAGCGCTGGGAAGCGGCGTCGCGCGCGTGGGAACGCGCGATACAAGCCGATCCCGATTCGGTCGAACCGCGCCTCGGACTCGGCGACATCGCCGAAAAACAAGGACGGCTCGAGGACGCGGCGCGCTGGTATGACGAGGCCGCCCGACGCGCGCCCGCTACGGCCCTCGCGTGGGCGAAACTCGGCATCGTCGCGCGCAAGCTCGGCGACGGCGCGCGTTCGCGCACCGCCTTTGCGGAACTCGAAAGGTGCGAGCCGTCGCCGGAAGCCGCCTACATGAGGACGACGGCGAGCCCCGTCATTTACGATTCGGTCGAGGATGTCGCGGCGTGGCGGCGCCGACTCGAAACGGAAGTGCGCGACCTGTGTGGTCGCGGAGCAGGGCTCGACGCGAACAAGTCGGTATTGAGCACGCCGTTCCTGTTCGCGTATCAGGGCTACAACGATAGGGAGCTCAACGAGCGCCTGGCGTCGCTATGGAAAACGCACGCGGCGCCCGCGCCTCGCACGCCACCGCCCGCTCGACGCGACCGAATCAAGATCGCCTTCCTGTCCAGTTTCCTCAAGTACCACACCATCGGGAAGCTCACGCGCGGTTGGATCAAGGAGCTGTCCCGCGATGCGTTCGAGGTGATCGTGCTCAGCCCGTACGATCATCATGATGCAGGGGCGGATTGGATTCGGACCGCCGCGGATCGGACCGTGATCCTCGACCGGACTATCGAAAAGGCCATGCAGCGGGTCGCCGATGAGCGGTGCGACGTCCTGTTCTATCCGGATATCGGCATGGACCCCGTTACGTACGGTCTCGCGCGGCATAGGCTCGCGCCCGTTCAGTGCACGACGTGGGGCCATCCGGTCACGTCGGGGCTTCGCACGGTCGACTATTTTGTATCGAGCCGATTGCTGGAGATTCCCGAGGCCCAACGCCACTACACCGAACAACTGGTCCTGCTCGACACGCTGCCGACCTACTACTACCGCCCGCCCGTCCCGACGCGCGGGTCGATCGGCGAACTGCCTGGCATCTCGGATGCCGCCCGGCTGTACCTCTGTCCTCATTCGCATTTCAAGATGCACCCCGCGTTCGACACGGTGCTCCGCCGCGTGCTCGAACTCGATCCGGACGGCGTCATCGGCGTGATCGATGGAATGGTCGAGTCGACATCGGGACGCTTGCGCCGCCGTTTTGAACGGACATTGGCTCCGCATGCGGGTCGCGTTCGGTTCATTCCGAGGTTGTCGGCGCGCGAATACCTCGATCTGCTCGAACGGTCCGACGTCCTGCTCGACAGCTTCCCTTTCGGGGGAGGCAACACGCACTACGAGGCCTTTTCGGTGGGGCTTCCCGTCGTAACATGGCCGAGCGAATTCATGCGGGGGCGCGTCGGCCACGCGCTATGCCGGAAGATGGGCATTCCGTATCTGGTGGTCGACAGCGCCGAGTCGTACGCGCGCCGCGCCGTCGAGATCGCTTCGAGCCCGTCGGTCCGCGATCGGCTGCGGGAAGAGATCCTCGCGAGGAACGACCGCATCTACGAGGACATGGAGAGCGTGAGGGAACTCGAACGGTTCTTGCGGGACGCCGTCCGGCGCGTCGGGGCGGCGCGAGGCGGGAGGGCCGCGTCCGACGCGCGGCACGCCGCGCCCCGACCGACGGCGACGTGCGACCCCACCCCGCCGAACGGGGCCAAAGACGCGGCGCGGAGTGTCGGTGTTCCGTCTCCGCCCGTCGGGCCGGGCGATCTGTTGCGGGTGGCGATGTGTCCGGCGTGCGGCCACCACGTGGCCGCGCCCTTCTTCCAGCCGGGCGAACTTCCGCTCGCGACCCTGGCTTGGCCCACAACGCGCGCCGAGTCGCTCGACATGCCCAAGCTCCCACACGATTTCGTGCGGTGCGTCGACTGCGGACATGTCTTCAACGCCGCGTTCGACTACGCGCACGTGCCGTACTCGACCAAGCCCAACCTCATGTTCAATCGGGGCGCGATCTGGAGGGAACATCTCGAGTCGGTCGCCCGCCTGCTCTTGACGCGGCTCGACGCGAATCCGGTCGTGGTCGAGGTCGGGTGCGGCGATGGCCACATGCTTCGAACGCTTGCCGAGTCGCGTCCCGACGGACGATTCATCGGTTTCGATCCGAACAGCGCGATCGATACGGGCGGCGGGCGAATCGAGGCGAGGAACGAACTTTTTGAACCTTCGCGGCATGTATCGGAGCTTCGGCCCGACCTGGTGATCAGTCGCCACGTGCTCGAACACCTCATGAATCCGCTCGGCTTCGTGCAATCGCTCGAATTCGCGGTGAGCTGGGTGGGGCGGACGACCCGCCTATTCATCGAGGTTCCGTGCATCGACCAGGTCTTCGGCCTGCGGCGGACGACCGATTTCTACTACGAGCACAATTCGCATTTCACAACGACGTCGCTCCGCCGCATGCTGCTCCGCTGCGCGGGTCGAGTCGACTTGTTGCGGACCGCCTATGGGGGCGAGGTTGCCTGCGCGCTGGCGACGTTCGAGCCTCGCGAGGCGCAGGTCGCGATCGCCTCCGAATCACTGGCCTTCCGCGACGACGCGGTCCGCATGCGTTCCGCCCTTCGAGCGGAACTCGATGCGATCATCGCCTCGAACGCGCGAATGGCCATCTGGGGCGGAACGGGCAAAGGCGCCGCCTTCATCCAACAACTCGGGCTCGACTTCCGCCGATTTCCGCGGGTCGTCGATTCGGATTCCGGAAAGGCGGGAACGTTCGTGCCCGGCGGAGGCCAACGGATCGAGCCGCGCGAATCGCTGCTGACCGACCCCGTTGACATCATCCTGATCGCGACCCCATGGCGAGCGGCGGACATCTTTCTCGAGATGCGGTCGATCGGCATCCAATGCCGGCGCGTCCTGATTGAACACGAAGGAACGCTCGTCGATTTTGAACACGGAACGCACGCGTACCGGCTTCCGGCGCCAAGCGACTCGCCGCCCATCGCGCGCCGTATCGACCGGCCTGGAGCTCCGCCGATTCCCGCGCCGATCGCCTCCGATACCCATTCGACGGGAACCGCATGGCTCTCCGCGCATCCGCCGGATCGGCAATCGAGTCACGTGTGACGCCGACGCGCCGATCGCGGCTCGGCCGGATCCACGCGTCGACGTTCCGTGCCGCGCTCGGGTCAAGCGTCGAGCGAGAACGCGCCGGGGGCGGAGACTGGGGAGTTCGGATTCATAGGCGGCAAGATCGCGCCCGTCCCCGTTGCGACGACTTCCTTGCGTCCCGCGTCGATCGGCGATTGCAGAGCCTCCGGATGACGCTCGCACACCAATTGCCATGTGCCCCGTTCGATTTCAAGGATCCGGATCAGATCGTCATACGGCTCGGACCTCGAATGAAGTTGCGCCTCGGTGGCCGTCTTGAACAGATAGACGTACAGCGCGAGCGTGCGTTCCGCGACGGCGTTTCCGTCGCGTCGGATGGCGACAATCAGCTCCAACAAAACCTGCCTCAGACGGCTTCCCGCCTCGAACGCGGTTTCGCCGTTCGCATCACGAATGGCCGTTTGAGTCAGCCTGGCGAATCGCAACGCGCCGTCAATCAGCATGAGCCGCAGACGCTGGGGCGTCGCCGTCCGGACCTGGGCTTCGAGATAGGCGTTTCGAGCCGAATCGTGCATGGAGGACGACCCTCGCGCGGCGACATGGAAGGGGCGGGACGATTCCCGACGGCTCCATCGGTATCGTCCCGCACCTCCCCGTCGTTGAGCGATTTCCCGGATCTGCGTCCTGCGCCGATGGCGAAGGTTGTGACGGCGCGGTCGTCGGAGCTACTTGGCGCCGCCGAGCTGTGATTCGCGTTCGACAGCGCGCGGGAACAGGATGTAGTTCTCTTTGTGGACATGCGTGTGCATGTCGCGTTCGAGTTCACTGAGCGAGTGGAACATGGCGCGATACGTGTTGCACGCGTCGTGGGGAGGCACGTAGTCGTCGCACAATACGCGGAGCTGCGCGAGGGCGCTGCCCGCGTTCTCGTGCTCCCGCACCATGCAGTGGATCGGGCTCGCGATGCTGCCGAACGCGAGTTGGGGCATCGATTCCTCCTGGTCGAGGCGGCGGATCGCCGGAAAGAGGATCTGCTCCTCCTTCATCATGTGATGCTCCATTTCCTCGCGGAGCCTCGCGAACACGTCGCGTACGTCGACGAGCGGCGGATGGCGATCGCCGTGGACGCGGGCGACCTTGTCCGTCCAGAGCGATAAGCGGGGAAGTTCGGCGCGCAGATACGCGTGGTGGACGTGTTCGATGTGATCGCAGAGCGCGCTGAGCGTCATGGCGACGCAATCGGGATCGGCGCCGCGCTCGGCCGAAGCGTCCCGGAGTCTCGCCACGACCGCGTCCACATCGAGACCCCGCTCGGCGCACACCGCTTCGACCGTGCGTCCGCCTCCGCAGCAGAAGTCGATCCGCAACTCCTCGAACACGCGCGACAATCCCGGATTCCTCGCCACCAATTGCCCAATCGTCTCTTCCCGCAACTGATCCTCATCGTGCGCCTGCACGGCCATGATGCCTCTCCCGTCCGTTTCCGGTACCGTTCTGTTTCGTATTGGGGTCGAATCGAATCCGCGCCGCGCCAAGCCGCGCGCCGCGACCCACATTCAACTTATGGGTTGAAATGGACGTGTCAAGGAGTACAATCGGTGGCTGAGAGGCCATCGAACCACGCCGCGCGGCGCATTCCCGCCCAGCCTGAGCCGCGCCAGGACATCCGACGCGCCGCATGCGGAACGGCGAAACACGATGACGTCGAAATATAAACGGCTACCCGTCATCTCCGACTACTGCACAGGTTGCGGCAAGTGCGTCGAAGTCTGTCCCCATGCGTGTCTTGAACTGGTGTGGGATTTCGCGAAGCTCCATCGGGCGGATCACTGCGTGAGTGACGGGGAGTGCGCGCGGGCGTGTCCCTCCGAGGTGATTCGCATGCGGTTCGTCGCCATGGAAGGCAATCCAAGAGTCGGCCAGTGGAACGAGTGCGATCCGGATCCCGCGCCGACGGGTCTCTTGGCGCGGTTCAGCGGCTTGTTTCAGAAACAGAAACGGCCCGCCACCGCCCCCTAGCCACCGCCCCCAAGCCACGCGCCCCCAAGCCATGATTGTCCGCATGCCGAACGACCGGGAGTCGGCGGCGAACTCGGAAGGTGGAGTCGGATCCTATGGGTCGAGTGCCGCGGAGAATTGGTATTCGAATGGCCGTCGCCTCGCTCGCGTTCGCGGCGGCGTGCGTTGCCGGTTACCGGGAATCCCGCGCGATCGAACCGCGCGGGGATTCCGCGACGCGCCGCGATGCGATCGATGGTTCGCTCAGCGTGCCGGCCCACGCGTCCGACCTGCACATCGCCGTCCCGTGCGTAGGCCTTTCGGCGGGTGACGCCGCGACCGCGTGGCGGCTTGTCGAGATCGGCCACGCCGACCATACGGCGCCCGCTCAACTCGCTCCGCTCGCCGCCCCCGACGGCGCCAAGCGATCCGACGGCGCCCTGCTGCTCGCGGTCATCCCGGCGGGAGGAACGCCCGGCGCATCGCGGTCGTGGAAACTCGAACGGGCTCCCAAGCCGAGCGGCGCGCCGGGTTTCGCATTGCGGGATTTGAACGCCGCGTCGGTCGGAGTCTACCAGGGCGAACAACCGGTGTTCGTTTACAACCACGGATCCATCGTTCGCGACGACATCGCGGCGGGCGACGCTCGGCGCGAACGGGCGTGCTACCTGCACCCCGTATGGGGCTTGGCGGGTGAAGTGTTGACCGATGATTTTCCCAAGGACCATCCCCATCACCACGGCCTGTTCTGGGCGTGGCCGCACATCGTCATCGACGGCGCGGAATACGATTTGTGGGTCAACGATCGGATCCGCCAAGCGACCGTGCGCTGGCTCCATCGCGACGCCGGGCCCATCACGTCGACGCTTGCCGTCGAGAACGGCTGGTTCGTGGGAGACCGGAACGCGATGACCGAGCGCGTCTGGATACGCGTCTATCGGGCGGACGAGCAATCCCGCGTGCTCGACATCGGACTGACCATCATTCCACGCGGCTCACCGGTCACGCTGCGCGGCGCCGAGGGCAAGAGCTACGGAGGCATGACGGCGCGGTTCGCGCCCGGGCCCCGCGCGGATACCGTCATCACGGTTCCCGACGGGCCGACCCGCGATGACTTGCCCGACACGCGACTCCCATGGGCCGACTTCACGTCCCGATTCGCGGGCGCGCAGGGTCCGAGCGGCGCGGCGCTCCTCGTGCATCCCGACCATCCCGATTTCCCACCCGCGTGGTTGACCCGCCACTATGGACCGCTCTGCGTGGGCTGGCCCGGCGTGAATGCCAAGACGCTCCCCGTCGACCAACCGGTCCACCTCGCCTATCGGTTTTGGATCCACAAGACGGCGTCCGATGTCGCCGCGATGCGGGGCGCATTCGACGCGTATTCCGCGGCCGTAAAGGCCGAATGGCGCTCCGTACAATCCCAAAACTGAGTTTGGACGGGGGCGCCCGGCGCCGCGGACCTCACGCCTTCGAGACCCGCTTGATCGGCGTGATTGGAAAGCTCTGCGGCTTTTGCCGGTTCTAGGCGGAGGTCGGAAAACGCCATGGTGGCCGTGTTCCGGGAACCGATAAGTCCCAAGTCCCGCGGGCACCGGCGGCGGAACCGGGTGCGGGATCCTTCGTGGATCGGGCAAGGAGGCGTACGTGTCGCGTCGCGTCGCAGCAACGGCATGGGTCCTGGGGCTACTCGCGGCGGGAACGGCCGCACTGGCCGAAGAAGCCGGTCGCATCGAGTGGCGGCGCGAGGTCATGGAGGCATGGCAATCGGCGCGGACTTCCAAGAAACCCTTGCTCATCTACGTTTCGCTCGAAAGCTGCGGGCATTGCCGGCGCATGGAGCGGGAAACGCTGGTCGATCCGGGAGTGGCGTCGCGCGTCGGCCAGGCGTTCGTGGCCGCGCGGATCGACGGCGAGAAGGACGCGAGCCTCGTCAAACGGCTTGGCGTGCGGATCTACCCGACGACCGTGATCATATCGCCCGACAACAAAGTTCTTGACGCGGTCGCGGGCTATATCGACGCCGATGGCCTCCGGGCCCGGCTCGACGGCTGCGTTCCACCGAAAGTAGCCGGCGCCGCCGCGACCGGCGCCGATAAGGCCAAAGGCTCCTCGCGGTAACCATGCCGCGACGCCCGCCCATCAGCGATCGCGTCGGCGGACCATATAATTGCCGCGCTGCTCGTCGTATTCGAGCGCGATGCCGCCTTTCTTCTGGATATCCTCGAGCATTTCCGAGAAACCGCGGTAGCCGTAATATCCCTCATTGAATCCCGGAAAGACGCGCCGGATCGCCTGCTTCAACATGGAACCCCAGACCGGATCGTAGTCCTGTTCGAGCGACCCGAGGACTTCGAGCACGCGCTCGGCCGCCTCCTGCTTCTTGTCGGTCGGTTCGCGGCCTTTCCGCGGCTCGGTCTTTTTCGCCGTACGGATCAGGTCGTCGTAGTAGATGAACTCGTCGCAGTTCCCGATCAACAGATCCGACGTCGAACTCTTCACGCCGCAGCCGATCACGCGGCGGTCGTTTTCCTTGAGTTTCGAGACGAGCGGCGAGAAGTCGCTGTCGCCGGAGACGAGCGCGAAGACGTCGATATGCTGTTTCGCCGAGCAGAGATCCATGGCGTCGACGACCATGCGGATGTCGGCGCTGTTCTTGCCGCTCATCTTCGATTGCGGGATATCGATCAGTTCGACCCCCTGCGCGTGGAACTCGCGAACGGCGTCGCGGTAGTGGCTCCAGTCGCAATAGGCCCGCTTGTAGACGATGCGGCCTTTTTCGAGCAGCCGCTTGAGCACGAGTTCGATCTGGAACTTGCCGGCCTTCATGTCGCGCACACCGATCGCGAGATTCTCGAAATCGATGAACACGGCGATCCGCGGCTCTTCGGACATCTTGGATCCTCCAACCGATCCCGTAGGGAATCCGCGGCATCCCGCCCGCGGTGAGCGGCCGACCGGAGAACGTTGGGAATCAGCCGATGAAATCGAGCACCGGATATCGCCCGCCCAGGATGGGCTCGCTTGGCGCCTTCAAGTACTTTTCCAGAATGGTCGCATAGACGGCGCGGAAATCCACGGTCAACCGGAGATTGCCCCTCTCATCCAAGTCCGTCAGGCTGGGCTGGACGCCGTAAACTCCCGACTTGACGCCTCCGCCCATCACGAACATCGGTTGAGCCTGTCCATGATCGGTTCCGCCGCTGAAGTTCTCGGTCGCGCGGCGGCCGAACTCGCTGTAGGTGAACGTCAGCACGCGGGTCGCGTTCCCGCAGCGGGTCAGGTCCTCGTGGAAGGCGGCGAGCGTATCGTTCAGTTCGGTCAGAAGAACGGGCAGTCGTTTGGCCTGATCGGCGTGCGTGTCGTAGCCTCCAAACACGGCGATCCCCTGCGCGGCGTAATACGCGCGCGCGTCAAGGCCTCCGTTGATGAAACCCGCGATGGTCCGCACCGAACTTCCGAACTGCGTGTCGGGATAGGTCACCGGCGTCTCGTAACGCTCGGCCAACTCGCCGAGCCGCGCGCTCGCCGAGTTCGCGTCCACGGCCGTCCGTGTGATGAACTGCAGATCGTCGGCCGCCGTTTCCCGGGGCGATTCGTTGAGCTTCGCGTACGCCTTGAGCCCCTGCTCCGATCGATCGCCGTGGTACCGGAACGAATCGGGCGAGACAAAACCCAATCCCGGATGGCTGAGCCCGGTGAGCAGGAGCGGTAAGGTGCCGGGTCCGACCGCGACATTGCGGGTCGGTTCGGCGTCGGCGCACGCGTGATCGACCCATCGACCAAGCCATCCCGTGGCTCCCGGTCTTCCCGCCGCGACGCCCGCCTTGGCCGCTTCCCAAATCTCCCGGCCCGTGAAATGGCTCAAATTGAAGTTCGGATAGCTCGTTCCAAGAACGGCCGCGAACGAACCCTCGTCATACAATCTCTTCAAGAAGGGAAGTTTCGGGTGCAGGCCGACTTCATCATTGAGCTTCAGCACATCGGACGCGGGGATGCCGAGCACCTTGCGATTGCGGTAATAATCGTCGTTCCGATAGGGAGGCGCGAGCGACAGGCCGTCGGGCCCGCCCGTCAACAAGAGGGCCACGACGATCGGCGCCTCGCCGTCCGCCTTCTTCGACGCGAGCGCCGACCGTAGAAGGAAATCGGGAAGCGTCGCGCCGAGTCCGACCAGCCCCAGACCATGCGTCAGGATCTCACGCCGCGTGGCGATCGTGCGGGTGTTCATCGTAGTGCGTTTCCTTATGCGATGGCTCGATCGACTTCGAATCGACTTCGAATCGATGCCCGGGCCTTTCCGAGCCCGGGCCTTTCCGAGCCCGGGCCTTTCCGAGCCCGGGCCTTTCCGAGCCCGGGCCTTTCCGAGCCCGGGCCATTCAAAGCATCTGGTATTCCGGAGTACTGATCATGAGCACGACGAGCGATTGCAGTCTGGGCAACAGCTCCGCTCGTTTGGCTTCCCATTCGGGCGCGGGCGGCAGTTCGCCCAGGTAGTTGACCAATTCGGCCCGTTTTTCCGGCGTGAGCGGTCGCAGCAGGCACGCCTTCACCAGGAAATCAACGACCTGCGACGCATCCTGGCATCCGCCCTTTTGAACGAGGGCGAAGACGTCCGCGCCGGTTTGACCTCCGGCGGTCGCGCCGGTCCGCACGAGCGAAGCCGTCGCATTGTAGCGTGAGAAGAGTCGCTGCGAATTGATCCATGCGCGGCCGTAACGCCAACCCTTGACATCGGGCGGTTCGAGCAACTGCATGCCCATCTGCTGGATGGACCCGTCGATCGCCCCGTAATTGACGCCCTGCCGCACACCCAAATCGCGATACATGCCGACGACCAGTTCGACTGGACTCTTGATCTGGCTGCCCATCGTGCGCGGGCTGTAGAACTCGGCCGACATGAACAGGTTCTTGAGCATCGGTTCGAGGTCGTATTGATTGACGCGGAGCACGGTCGCGAGCGAACCGATGATCTCGGGCTCGGGATCCTGCCGCGCGAAGTACTCGAACAGCCGTTTCGCGATGAACGCCGACGTCTCGGGCCGCTCGAGAATCAGCCGAACCAGATCGTCGCCCGTCCAGTTGCCGGATTGGCCGAAGATGGTCTTTTCCGTGTCGTCGTGGAGCGCGCGCACGTATTGGAACGCGCCGGTCGCGTCGTCGTAGGTGTAGCCGGTGAGTGCCCTTGCGGCCTCGATGATGTCCTTTTCGGTGTAGCCTTGATCGACGCCCATCGAAAAGAGTTCGAGGATCTCGCGAGCGAGGTTTTCGTTGGGCTGCCCCTTGACGTTCTGGTTGTTGTCGAGATACCGCAGCATGGCCGGATCGTGGACGATGCCGTAGAGCATGGCGCCGTAATTGCCGGCCGCGTGTTCCCGGAACAACTGAATCTGTTTGTGCAACGTGTAGCTGTTTTGGACGACGCTGTCCTGGCTCGCGAACAGCCCGTGCCAGAAAAGGGCCAGTTTGTCCTGGAGGGGTCGAGGCGATTCGACCATGCGCCGCAGCCACGCCTGGCGGAGCGCGCCGACCTGACCTCGCTCGACGGCCCGTCGCTGCGAAACGGCCCGATCGGTCATCGTGCGGACGGTCATGCGCGCGTGCAGCGGATCGCCTCGGAGCGGCGGCACGGGATCAAACGCGATGTTGGCGCCCGGCTGGCGGTAATACTCGACAAGATAATCCACGGCCTTGTAGAGCCCCATCTTGTGGAGCTTTTCGACCTCGTCGGGCGTCCCTCCGAACCCGGCGCGGACGAGGAGGTGCCGCGCTTTCGCGTAGTCCCATTCCTCGGGCGGCAGGAGGGGGAGTCCGCCATGGGCCGCGGCGCGGAGCGCGTAGAGCTTGGGTTCGGCGGCGGCCGCCCGCTTTTGCGTTTCCGCGACGACCTTCGCCGTTTCGGCCTGCTTGGTCTCCTGTTCGGCGGCGAATTGGGTGAGCGCCTTCTTGCGTTCCGCGTCGGTCTCCATCTCCTCGATCTTCTTGGCGAGCGAGGCCGCCTGGTGCGCGTCATCGACGAATTCCGCGGCCCAGTGTCCGCGCAGGATGGGCCACTGGTGGGCCTCCATGCCGCGCAGCAGTTCGAGTTGTTTCACGGCGAGCCTCGCGTTGAGCGCGTCGGGCGCGTTCGCCTTCTCGGCCGCCGCGGCCTTCGCCTCGAGCAGCCGCTGTTCCGCCTCGCGCGAGAGCGCCATCTTGGCCTGGATGTCGGCGTCGCCGATCAAAACCTCCTCGGACGCCTTGGTCGAAATGCGCGAGTCCTCGAGCATCTGGTCGGTGGCTTTGCGGAACGTGGTCCACCGTTCATCGAGTTCGGCGCGCAGGGCGTCGAGCTCGGATTCCCGCTTGGCGTCGACAGCCGCCTTCAAGGCACTTTCGGCGGCCTTCACCCTCTGCATTTCGCGGTCAACCCGCTGCCGTTCCGATCGCGCGATTTCCCGCGCGGCGGCATGCGACATCTGATACGAATCGTAGTCCTCGCTCGCCGCCAGTTCCTTCGCGCGGGCGTCGGTCCATTCCGACTCCGCCTTGGCGAACGGACTGTCGTCCTCCAACCCGGTTTCGGCGGGTACGGCGAACGAACGCGCGGTCCACACCGCGAGCAAACACAGCGCGGCGATCACGCCGGCGCGAACCGTCTTCCAGCTCAAACACGTGCACATGGTCGCGGCCCTTCCGCTCGTTGTTCCCATGATGTTCCCATGATGTCCCCACAATGTCCCCACAATGTCCCCATGACGGCCCCGGAATCATGATCGCGCCCCAAGATCCCGACAGCGCCCTCCAGATGGTCCGCGGGTTCGTTGCGTCCCGACTCGACGCCGAGGCTGGGCCCGGCCGTCCCGCGCCGGCGGGAATCCGGTGAACCGAAGTTCGGTATGACGCGATCGATCGGCGAGCCTACCGCGCGCCGCCGCGCGCGTCAAGCAAGCCGCCGCGCGGCCTCCTATTCGTTGACGATCCAAATGTTCCGGAATTGCAATCGGTCGCCGTGGAATTGGATATAGAACGGCAAGCGATCGGCGTGCTGCGCGTACGGAGGCCGGTTCTTATGGTCGGTGGGGCCGGTGAGCGGCACACGGTCCTGCACAAGAACGCCGTTGTGGACGACCGAAATGACCGCCGGTTCCTTGACCCGCCCCGACGGATCGAATCGCGGCCCGCGGAACGCGATATCAAACACTTCCCACTCGCCGGCCGGTCGGCACGCGTTGACGAGCGCCGGATACTGGCCATAGATCGCGGCCGCTTGCCCATCGGCGTAGATGGGCGAGTGATTGTGGTGCGAGTTGAAGATCTGCACTTCGTAAAGGCCCATCATATAGATTCCGCTATTGCCGTGGCCGTCCTTGTCCGGGACGCGCCATTCGATGTGGAGCCCGCAGTCGCCGAACGGGTCTTTGGAAGTCAGATTGCCCGATACGGTTTCCAGCACTCCGTCTTGGATCTTCCAGGGCCCGCCGCTCCAGGCATCGAGGTTCCCGCCGTCGAACAACACCACCGCCCCCGCCGGCGCCGTGCGCGACTTGGCGAGCGCGTCGAGGCTCTTGGGTTCGACGAATCGCGGAATCGGCCGCGCCGTGTCGTGGATCGCATCGGCGATCACCGGCGGCGTATCGTCCGGAAGCGCGCGGATCTCGATGTCCTTGAACTCGACGTGCATCTTCTGCCCGCCGTGGAGTTGGAGTCCGATGTGGCCTCGACGCTCGCCCGGATCCTCGCGCAGGGCCGCCGTCTGAACGCCGTTCACCGACACCACGACGTTTCCGCCGAACGCGGTCACGGTCATGTGGTTCCAGTCCTTCGCGTGATAGCAGGCCGTGACGTCCGCGGCGTCCGGCCGCGCGACCCACGCGCGTCCGAGCGTTTCGTAGACACCGCCGATGTCCTTGCCCTCCGAGTCGATTTCCGCCTGAAATCCCTTTACGGCGACGACATGGTCCACCGGCTGGGCTCGGAAATAGAGTCCGCTGTTGCCGTCGATCGAGCGGAACCGAGCGCGCAGGATGAAGTTGGCGTACTGTTTCTCGCTGAGCAGGATTCCGTGTCGCGATTCGGTGTTTTCCTGACTCCCCACGATCACACCGTCGCGCACCTCCCATGTGCCGCCGGGAAGCTGTTTCCATCCGGCGAGCGTTTTCCCGTCAAAGAGCCGCTCAAAACCGTCGTCGGCGTGTCCCAGGGGAACGAGCAAGCCGGCGGCCAGGATGCCCGCGGCGAGTCGAGTGGTTCGGCGAATCGGCGTGTCATGGACCGTCATGATGCAGTGCTCCTCGGTCAGCGGGGCCCGGCGCGCCCCAGGGTACAAAGTCGAATCGTCGATCCGTGGCTCTAACGGAAAATCGATCGCAGGAACTCTTGATTATGCACGTAGCTCTCCTCCATCGATTGGCCCGGTCCCACCGCTCCCTCGATGATGAGCCATCCGCGGTAGCCGATCGCATCGACGGCTTCCTTGACCTTCACGAAATCGACTCGGCCTTGACCGAGCCGGGCTCCGTTTTCCTTGCAGTGGATTTCGCAGATCCGATCGCTTCCCAACCTGCGCATCTCCGCGAAAATGTCGTAGCCCTCATGGTCCATGTTCGCGACGTCGTAGTAGACCTTCACGGCGGGGGACGCGACCGCGTCGAGGATGCGCAGGTGGTCGTCGGCGTTCAGCCACGTTTCGAGTCCGAGGATCACGCCGGCCGCTTCGGCTTTCGGCGCGACCTTCTTGAGCCGGCGGATCACTTCGTCCTGAAGATCGCGCTTCCCTTTGATGTCTCCGTCGCCGAAGAACGCCAGCAGAACGATGCGCTGGTCCAGCTTCGGCATGACCTCGATGCACTCCTCGACCCAACGTTCGGCGTTCGCGTCGGACGCGTACGGCACCTGGTTCAGCACGCCCATGGCGAGCGACGCGATGGCGACCTTGTGCTCGCCCGCCGCGTCCATGTACCGGCGCCGGACGTCCTCCTTTCGAAGATCGAACTCGCCATCGGGGCTTCCAAAACTGACTTGGACTCCATCGAGTCCGAGGCGGCGCGCCGTCTCCATCGCGCGAACCTGTCCCGCGCAGCCGATCGACCAGTCGCACGCTCCGATGCGGAACGGGCGATCCGGATCGGCGGCCAGCGCGGCGAGTGCGGGTGACAAGGCAAGTCCCGCCCCGACCGAGAGCAGATCGCGGCGCGTCAGGCTCAATTCGGGCATCATCGGAGTTCTCCGGAATGGGAATGCGGAACGCCAGTTCGTCTCATGGAACGGTCCTGGCGCCTTTTGCGTCGCCAACAACGTCCCGGCGTCGATCTACTTCGGATTTGACAAACCGCCGAGGAACTCGACGACGTCCACGAGTTCGTTCGGCGTGAGTTGCGCTCGAGCCAATTCGGGCATGATCGAAACCTCTTGCCGTTTTCGGAATTCGATGGAATCGGCGGGTAGCCGGTGGGTTTCCCCTTTGGCGTCGATCAGGACGACGGGATCGCCTTCTCCCACGACGAAACCGGTCAGAACCTGGCCGTCGTCAAGTCCGACAAGCCACGTTTCGTATCCGAAACTGATCGTGGCCGAGGGATTCAGGATCGCGTCGATAAGCCGCGTTCGATCGAGTTTCCCCGCGATATACGTCAGATCGGGCCCGACGGGCTTGCCTTCGGAACCGAAGGCGTGGCACGCGGCGCACTGGCCTTTTCCGAGCGCGATCGTTCGTCCGCGCTGCGCGTCGCCGGCCATCGTGACCAATTCCTCGATGGCCGGATACGGCGAGCCTTCGGCACTCGATCGGCGAAAGTGTCGGCTTGCGAGCGCGCGGACGGACAAATCGGGATTGCGGTGGAGCGGTTCGGCGACCCATTCACTCAGCTCGGCCGACAGTTTTCCTTGCGAAGCCAGGCCGAGGAGGCGGAGGCCGCCCGGCCTGCTTTTCGCCAGCGCCAGCGCCGCGTCGCGTCGCGCGTCGGCGGTCGACGCGGGGTCGAGCATGGTCGCTTCGAGTCCGCGGGCACGCGACTCGGGCGTCGGACCATCGTGGTAGACCTCGAACACGACCGACGGTTGCGCGCCGGGATAGTCGGTTCCGCCGCGATCCTCGCGGCCGTTGTCGAGTCCTCCGCGCGCCGCGAACCACTCAAACCCCTGACCGCCGACATCGTAGACGACGACGGACGGCGCGTGCGTTCCGATCCCGTACGGCACGGGCCGGCCGTGGATACGGAGCGGCATGTCTTCGCAGTTGCGGTCGACGCGCACGCGGCCAAACGTGATCTCGGCGCGTTCCCACGCGAGCTCGGTCAAACGCGACTCGGAGCCGCCCCGCAGCAAACGGGGTTCGGCCCAATCGGCCCATTCGCACGAGTTGCCGTCGCCGGCGTCGGTTACGACCAGAAAAACGTGTTGAGCGCCCGCGATATCGACCAGGATGTCCGCCATCTCTCCCGCGCGCACCGTTCCGCTCGAATAGACGGCCTGTCCGGGAAGGCGAACGCCCGCGACGATCGACGTGGACAGATCGGCGGGCCGCGCGTATTCCTTCGCGATCGGATATTCCTGCCAGAGGTTGGTTCTTCGGAAGGCGATCCACCAATCCGCATCGGCGCGGAGATCGTCGGGTCCCTGCCGAGCCGCCTCGACCATGGCCTCGGCGGCCGAACCATCGGCGACGAACGCGAGCGCGTCGACCGCCTGCTTGCGGCGCCGCGCCGTGACATCGGCCGCGGCGATCCGAGCCCGAAGCAGGGGAACGGAAGCCGTCGGATGGAGCCGCCAAACGAGATCGGCGAATGCGTCGCTCCAGTGCGACGCGTCGCCGGTCGCGCCGAACCGTTCGACGATCGAGCCGAAGATCGCCTCCTCCTTGCCCTCGCACGCCGTTCCGATCGCTTCGAGATACCATCGGTCCCGGCCGTCATACCCCTCGATGAGCTCCAGGATCAGATCCCGGGCGGCATCGATTCCGACATCCCGCAACGCCAAGGCCGCTTCGCGCCGCACGGCGGGCGAAGGATCACGAGCGAGCCGCCGGACCAGCCCGACTACGTCCGCCCCCGCTCGGCGAAGGGCTCGAAACGCCACGATCCGATGCATCGGATCGGCGTCGTCGAGCTGTCCCTGGACCTCCACGGCGCCGGCCGAGTCCAATTGGGCGAGCAGCCAGATGGCGCGGGCGCGCACATAGGGGTTTTCGTCGCGGCGGAGATCGGCGATCGCGCGACGCGCCTCGTCGGGAGCCTTACGAAGTCGCTCGAAACCAAGGAACCGCACGTTGGGCGCGGGGTTCCGCATCGCGGCGATACGGCCCTCGGGCGTATCAAGATCCAACCGCGGAACCGAGTGCTGTTCGCCTTTCCGCGTGATTCGGTAGATCGCGCCCGCTCCCACCTTGTCGCGCATGTCGTGACCGCCGACGATCGGATCGAACCAGTCGGCCACATACACCGCGCCGTCGATGCCGACCGCGGCGTCCGACGGGCGAAACCACGCTCGTTCGTCCTGTTCCACCTTGTTCCACTTGTAGTTCGGATCGTCCTGGCGCCCCGAACTCACCAACATCCCGCGTTCCAAGTCGAAACCCGCGCCGCGCGGCGCCGCTCGATAGGCGAACACGACATTGCGCCCCGCCTCGCAACTGAGCACCGCGCCGCGGAACGCGTCGCCGAGCGCGTCGCCCTCGTACACGACCATTCCCGTCGGCGAACCCGCACCATAGAGATCGCCCATCGGCAGAATACCCGGATCGTCCTGATGCCAATGCGCGATCGGGATCGACTGATCGGGCCGGCGATCGGCGTTCCAACCGCGTTTCCCGTCCGACGACGAGAACCCCGCGTTGGCGTACTGCATCAGCCACGTCGTCCGGCAAGCCACCACTTGATCGTCGTTATCGTTTTGGAACAGGTCGCCGAACGAATCGACGCACGTTTCGTAGTTGTTGCGATAGTTGTGCCCGTGGACTTCGAGGCCCGTTCCGTCGGCGTTCATCGACATCGTCAACCCGCCGACGTAAATGCGACCGTCGTCGCTCTTGAGCCCCGGACTGTTCGTCGTGTTGTGCGGAGTGCCTCCCGTGTACCAGCCTCCCGCGCGGAGCGTCCAACCGGAGCGGTCGGTGACGATGTGCGGGCCCGCATTCCCCGCGTTGAAATACCATCGCCCATCAGGCCCGGCGGCGACCGAGTGCAGCCCGTGGTCGTGGTCGAGCCCTCCGAATCCCGTCAGGAATCGCTCCTTCGTGTCGACTCCCTCCTCGAACCGCCCGTCTCGGTTCCGGTCGGTGTAGACGAGAATCGACGGCGAGCAGGAGACGACCACGCGGTTTCCAAACACGGCGATGCCCAGCGGCGCGACGAGATCCTTGTCCTGCACGAAGACCGACGATCGGTCGGCCGTTCCGTCCCGATCGGTATCCTCGAGGATCACGACGCGGTCGCCAAGCGCGTGGCGCAGCCGTTCGCCGTTCGCCGAATTGAAATCGCGGTAGTTGACCGCTTCGGTAACCCAGATCCGGCCCCGTTCGTCGACGTCGATATTCGTCGGATTAAAGAACATGGGTGACTTCGCCCAAACCGACACTTCAAGCCCCTCCGCCGCGACCAGCCGACTCGCGTCATTCGGTTCGTCCGCACTTCCGATCCGCGCGGACATTTGGGATGGGCCCGCAATCGCGGAAAGGAATAGGGCGAACGGGAAGACGGCGCGGGCAGCACATGGCGAAGCGAACCGTCCCGCATTCCGTCGGGGACGCGCGTCCAACTCGGGCCAATACGGCTCGCCGGCCATTTCGGGGAATTCCATGGGGACATCTCGGGTTGGTCGCATTGTTGAAGTCGCCGTCATCGCGGGGAGGCAAGGCGTGTCCGAAGCGCGGAGGGCCGGAGCCGAAGCCACCGGTACGCCGATTATCGCTGAATCGTCGGCCGATGCAAACCGGTCGCACTCCGTCAAAATCGGCCTGACCGTTACAACCGGACACGAGGGCTCGGCAAGCCCCCGCGGATCTACACCGTTCCCGGGGCCGGTCGTGACGAATCCGTCGATAATACGAACGAAGCCAAGACAATCGGTCGGGCGACCGTTCGGGCGTCGAGGATTCCGGATCGCGGAGGAGTGGTGTGTTCATGGCGTGGACCGCGCGAGGATGGACCGTCGGCGCGACGCTTGTCGCGCTCAGCCTCGGTTGCCGCGCGGAAGGCCGGCGATGGGACGTGACCTCGCGTTTCGAGCCCGCATGTGTCGCGCCGCGCCCGCCCGCAACGACGCCGTCGCTCCAATCCAGAGCAACCTCGCGCGTCATCACGGTGTCGGCGGAACAAGAACACGATGAACCGGTTTCGCCGAGCGAACGTCGCGCCGACGCGTCGGTCCTTCGGTCCACGCCTCCACTCGATCCATCGGACTCGGCTTCCGAATCACCGGAAGCGAGCGGTCCGGCCTCGCCGCTCGTCGAATCGCTGCAAACGCTCGAGGCCGCGGCGATTGAGCAGAACCCGACACTGCGCAAGATGCGTCACGAGGCGGCCGGCGCGTGGGGTCGAGCGAACTATGCCGGCGCGCTTCCCGACGCGACGCTCGGCGCGACGTTCCTCGCGCCACCGATGAACTTCATGCCCGACCGTCAGATCGCCGACATCCAGTGGATGCGGATGGTGCCGTGGCTCGGCCGGCTCCGCGCCGAGGCGCAGCGAGCCTGCTTGGAAGCGATGGCTCTCGAAAACGCGTATCACGCCGAGCGACTGCGGGTCGTCGGCGATCTGCGGGCCGCCTATTACCGACTCTACGTCGTTCACAAGCAGATCGACGTCACGCGCGCCGACCAAAGTCAGCTCGATTCGCTCATCCAGACCGCCAACGCGCGCGTCGCCACGGGCGACGCGCAGCCGGGCGATGTGCTCATGGCGACGCTCGAACTGAGCGGCCTTCAGGAACAGATCATCGAGTATCGTCGGCAAGAGAACGCCACTCGATTCGAAATCAACCGGCTCGTCGGCCGCGACAGTCGCATGGCGGTGGAGCCGCCCGAGCAACTCGCCGTCGCGTGGCCTGAATGGAATCCCGACCTGTTGCGTCACGTCGCGTTCGAATGGCAACCCGAGATCCTCGCGGCTCGGCTGCGAACCGAGGCATCGCGCTGGGGCATTGAGGTGGCGCGACTTCGGCGCCGCCCCGACCTGACGTTCGGTGTCGGATGGGTCGTCATGGATGCGCCGGGCGGAGGGCCCGGAACGGGGCGCGATTCGATCATGATGTCGGTATCAACCACGCTTCCCACCCGGTCCGCGAAATACGACGCCATGCTCGCCGAAGCGTCCGAGGACCACTACGCCGCGCACGCGTCCGAGGACGATGTCGTCGCGCGGCTGGACGAGATGGTCCATGCGCTTTGGGAGCAGGCGAGCGCCCAGTACGCGTCGGTGCAATTGTACGAGCAAACGATCTTGCCGCAGGCCCGGCAGACTTTTGAGGCCGACCAGCAATCGCTCATCAACAACGCGGTGCCGTTCGATCGCGTTATCCGGGACTACCGCGCGCTCTTGAATCTCGAGCTCGGTTACCACCGCGCGCTCGGCCAACTCGCCGTCACGCTTGCGCGGATCCGACAGACGGTCGGCGTCGATCTCGATGCCGAGTGATTCGGCGGGGACAGGGCGATTGAGGACAGGGGGATTTGAGGATAATCGCCCTACTTTGCGACGATGCATCTGGACAAACACTCCTCGGCGCGGCGAGAATGGACCGGAACGACCAACGAGGCGAATCGCCATGACTCGACGCGGGAGACCAATCGAGCGATCTCGGCACTGGACGCGCGGCGCGGCTGTCGCGGCGCTCGTCGGTGTCTTGGTCTCGTCGATGATCGGGTCCCGCACCGTCGCCGCGGATGCCGGTTGCCGCGTCGATCCGCCGGGCGACGAACGGCCGTGTGAACCGACCGAGGGGGCGTGCGCGTGCTGCGAGCCCGGTTCGGATCGATCGTGTTGTTGCGAGCCGACCGATCGATCGAGCCCTCCGGACCAGTCCGCCGAGGTCCCAAGATCGGCGTCTCCACTTCTCGAATGGGCGTTTTCCTCCACGCCCATACCGCGTGTGCCGACGAATAGGGCGCGGTCGCGCGGATGGGACGAACCGCGTGCGGCGCCATGGCCCTTCAACCGGTCTCCCCAGGTCGTTTTCGCCGTCTGGCGGAATTGAGCCGCATCACCTCCGCGCCGCCGCTGCGCGCGCAGTTCCGAGCGTGACGACGAACGCCGATATGCGGCGTCAACGCGACTCGATGCATGGTCCCCGCGTCTTCGTTCGATTCATCGATCGCGCGACCCGATGCTTGTTCCGCGGGTCTGATCCGGCCGCGCATCGTTCCTGATGGAGAACCGTCCCATGTCATTTCCTATCCCCGGCAGCCCAGGGGCGACGCCCGCGCCGTCCGACACATCGGCGGACTCGATCCCCGTCTCGATCGGGAGCGCATCGCGGGCGCGGGCGATTTCGTGGTTCGTCGGACGCGTCGTCTCGGCCGCCATCGTTCTCGGTACGGCCGCGGCGCTCATCGCGCTGGTGGGCCTCGCGCAGCGCGTCGGTTGGATTCGCGTCGAGGGCGAGGGGCATTCCGAGATTGGAGGTGGGGGGGGGCCGGCCGAGACGGCGGCCGAATTCACGTGCCCGATGCATCCTCAGATCCGGCAACCGCGGAAGGGACGCTGCCCGATCTGCGGCATGGAACTCGTTCCCGCTTCGGCGAGTTCGACCGACATCGATGCGTTCGCGGTTCGGGTCGAGCCCGCGCAGCGGCGGCTCGCGAACATCCGGACCGCGCCGGCGGAAAGCGGCCCGATCGACGACGCGGTCGACACGGTCGGCACGATCGCGATCGACGAGAGCCGCCAATCGACCATCGCGGCCTATGTGGACGGGCGCGTGGAACGGCTGTTCGCCGACTACACGGGCGTCCCCATCCAACAAGGCGACCATCTGGCCATCGTCTACAGTCCGCAGCTCTTCGCGGCGCAGGTCGAGTACCTCGAGGCGCGCCGAACGCTTCAGGCGGCCGAATCGCTTCCCGCCGTGCGCGCCGCGCGGGAATCGCTCGCCGCCAATACGCGCCGCCGCCTGCGCGAATACGGGATGACCGAGGATCAGGTCGCCGAACTCGAACGCGCGGGGCAAGCCGAGTCACGCCTCACGATCCACTCGCCCCGGACGGGGACCGTCGTCGAGAAACTCGTCGTCGAAGGCGGCTATTTGAAGTCGGGCGATCCGATCTACCGTGTCGCCGAGTTATCGACGGTTTGGTTGATGCTCCAGTTGTTTCCCGAGGACGCCGCGCGCGTCCGCTTCGGGCAGCGCGTCGAGACGCGCGTGCAATCGCTTCCCGGCAAGACGCTCGTGGGCCGCGTCGCGTTCATCAACCCGACCGTCGACCGCGATACGCGAACGGTCGGCGTGCGGGTCGAACTCCGCAATGACGACGGTCGGCTGCGCCCGGGCGACTATGCCACGGCGCGCGTCGATTTGCCGATCGGTCCGCAAGGACAAGTCTACGATGCCGATCTCGCCGGCAAGTGGATCAGCCCGATGCACCCGCAAGTCATCCAAAACGAGCCGGGAAAATGTCCGATATGCGGAATGGACCTGATCCCGACATCGCGATTCGGTTACGCCGAGCGTCCTGTCCCGCGTCCAATGTCCCTGCACGTGCCGCGCTCGGCCGTGCTGCTCGCCGGAATCCACAGCGTCGTCTATGTCGAGACCGAGCCGGGCCGGTTCGAAATCCGTCCGGTGTCCGTGGGGCCCATCCTGCGAGACCGAATCGTCGTCCTGGACGGATTGAATCGCGGGGAGCAGGTCGCGACGGCCGGGAATTTCTTGATCGATTCGCAAATGCAACTCGCCGGAAAGCCGAGCCTGTTCGATCCGTCGCGCGCGTTGGCCAATGCGTCCGAATCGAAACCCCAAGGTCCGTTACGCGCCGAGGAGGGCGAGCGAATCCGTCTCGGCGGCTCGGCGGGCGAATCGCTCGAATCGCTTTTCTCCGCCTACTTTGAAATCCACGCCGCGCTTGCCTCGGACCAACTCCCGCCCGAATCGGCCCAGCGCGCGCTGCGCGCATCGGCGGGCGCCCTCGCGGCCAATCCGTCGTTGGCCTCGCTGGTGCCGGCGTTCGCGTCCGAGTCCATCCTGGAGATCGCGTCGCGGGCGGATGGTTGGAACGACCTCGATCTGAAGAACGCGCGCGAGTCGTTCAAGGCGATCAGCCGCGCCGCGATTCGCATCGCGTCCCGCGTCCGCGGCGATTCATCGCAGGACCCATTCACGCACTACTATTGCCCGATGGTGCGCGGCGGCGGCGGGGATTGGCTCCAGCGGTCCGGCACGCTCTCGAATCCCTATTTCGGATCGGAGATGCCCCGGTGCGGCGAGAAGGTCCGAACCTATCCGCCGGACGACGACGCGACATCCCGACCGAATCCGACGCGATCCGAACCGTCGGGATCGCCCGTCGGCGAAGGGAGGTAGGCGAGGCCCATGTTGAGGACATGCATCGCCGCGTGCGTTCGGCATCCGATCCTCACGCTGCTCGCCGCGACGGTGATCGCGGCGGCGGGCGCGGCGGCGGCTTGGACGATTCCGATCGACGCGATCCCCAATGTCGGCGAGAATCAGGTGATCGTCCTCACCGAGTGGCCAGGCCGCTCTCCGAAGGATGTCGAGGACCAAGTCACCTACCCGCTGTCGACCGCCTTGCTGACCGTTCCCCATGCCGAAAGCGTGCGGGGAAAGAGCATGTTCGGCTACAGCTTCGTGCAGGTGACGTTCGCCGATGGCACCGATTTCTATTGGGCGCGGTCCCGCGTGCTCGAACGGCTCGGGACGGCCGTCGCCGCGCTGCCGCAAGGTGTCGTTCCGACCCTCGGGCCGGATGCGACGGGGCTCGGCCAGGTGTTCTACTACGTCCTGACCGGCGAGCACGGAATGAACCTCGCCGAATTGCGGTCGCTTCAAGACTACGTCGTCAAATACGAACTGCAATCGGTCCAGGGGGTGAGCGAGGTCGCGAGCGTGGGAGGCCATGTTCGCCAATACCAAATCGAGGTGGATCCCGACGCGCTTCGATTCCATGATATCCCCCTCGATCGGTTGATCGCCTCCGTCCGCGATTCGAATCTCGACGTCGGCGCGAAGACGGTCGAATCGGGCGGAATGGAATTCGTCATCCGGGGTCGGGGATTCATCGGCCAGGACCGCGACGCGAACCAGGCTCTCGAAGACATCGAACAGACCGTCGTGCTCTCCCGGGCCGGAGTGCCCGTCCGCATTCGGGACCTCGGTCAAGTCCAGTTGGGTCCCGACTATCGAAGCGGCGCGATCGATCTCGACGGCGCCGAGGCGGTGGGAGGCGTCGTCGTGATGCGGTTCGGCGAGAACCCGCGGGAAGTCATCCGGCGCGTCAAGGAGAAGATCGAACGATTGGAACCCGCGCTCCAGGGCGTCCGTATCGAGGCGGTGTACGACCGCACGGGTCTGATCCTCGATACGGTCGCGACGCTCACCGACTCGCTCCGCGAGGAACTCGTCGTCACGGCGGCGGTCATCGTCCTTTTCCTCCTCCATGTCCGCGCGAGCCTCGTGGTCGCCGCCACGCTGCCCATGGCCGTCCTCCTCTCGTTTCTGGGCATGTGGTGGTTCCGAATCGATGCCAACATCATGTCACTCGCCGGAATCGCGATCGCGATCGGCGAAGTGGCCGATCTGGGGATCATCATTTCGGAAAACGTATACCAGAGGCTCGTGGAATGGGAATCGGCTCGGCGCCTCGAAGGCGATCGGGTCGGTTCGTTCGATGGGAGCCGCGCCGCTCGAAGCGTTTCCGAATCGCGCGAGGAGACGATCATCGCGGCGGCGCAGGAGGTCGCGCCGGCCGTGATGACGGGCGTATCGACGACGATCGTGAGTTTCCTTCCGGTGTTTTTTCTGACCGGCCGCGACCTGAAGCTCTTCGGCCCGCTCGCCTGGACGAAGACGTTCGCCATGGTCGCCGCGCTGGCCGTCGCCGTCTTGCTTGTCCCGGCCCTTTGCCGACTCCTTCTCCGGAGTTCACGGATTCCCCGCCGCTGGGCCTGGCTGTTCGCGGCCGTCGCGGGCGCCGCGGGCGGCCTGGCCGTCTTCGCCGCGCCCGGCGTGGCGGAAGCGATCGCTCCCGCACGGCCCCACTGGGCCGTCGCGATCCTCGTCGGCGCGTGCGCGGCGCTCATCACGGGAGTGCTCGCCGCCGAGCGGCTTCGGCCGATCGAGGAGAATCCGACGAGCCGCTGGATCCTCTGGGCGTACGAACCGACGTTGCGGTTCCTGCTCGCCCATAAGACGGCGTTCGCGGCCGTTCCCGTCCTGATCGTCGTGCTCGGCGCGGGAGCCTGGTTCGGTCTCCCCGCCGTACTGCGTCCCGCCGAATGGGTCGCGAGGAAGCTCGGCTGCGAACCGCATCAATTGCCCGGCTATGTCGGCCTGAAACACGCGTTTCCCGGACTCAGGACCGATGATTGGATCGCGCTCGACGAGGGTTCCTGGTTCTACATGCCGACGCTTTATCCCGCCGCGAGCTTCTCGCAGGCCATGGAAGTGCTCCAGACGCAGGACGCTCTCATTCGTCAGATCCCCGAAGTCGAGCACGTGCTGGGGAAGATCGGTCGCGTCGAATCGGCCCTCGATCCGGCGCCGGTCACGATGATCGAAACCTACGTGATGCTGCGCCCCGAGTCGCAATGGACCGAGGGAGCGACGATCGACACGATCTGGAGCCGGATCAACGCGGTCGCGACGCTTCCCGGCGTGACGCCCGCGTCTCCCCTTCAGCCGATCGAGGGGCGTGTCGTGATGCTCCAAAGCGGCATCAAGGCGCCGATGGCGATCCGCGTGTACGGCGACGACCTCGACGGTCTCGCGCACGCCGCGCGCGACGTCGCGGCGAGTCTCCGCGGCATCGCGCACGTCGACGGCGCCACGGTCAATCCCGATATCGTACTCGGCATGCCGTACGTCGAGTTCCAGGTCGATCGCCAGGCCGCCGCGCGGTTCGGCATGTCGACGCTCGCCGTCAACGAGATCATCGAAACCGCGCTCGGAGGCATGAATCTCACGCAAACGGTCGAGGGTCGCGAGCGATATCCGATCCGCGTCCGATACCAGCGCGATTTGCGCGAACGGATCGATGAACTGGGCCGGTTGCCGGTCGTCACCGGGATGGGCGATGTCGTTCCGCTCGAATCGCTCGCGAAAGTGCGGACGACGTGGGGCCCCGGCATGATCAGCAGCGAGGACGCGCGGCTGGTCGCCCACGTCGCATTCGCTCCGTCGGGAATCGGCGGCGACCTCGAGACGGTCCAAATCGTCGAACGCGAGCTGCTCGAGGCGCGGCGCGACGGACGGTTGACGCTTCCGGCGGGCTACTCGATCGAGGCCGTCGGGTCGTTCCAGAACCAGCTCGAAGCGAATCGGAGGCTGCTGGTCATCATCCCGATCGTGATCCTCGTCGATCTCCTCATCATCTACATCGGATTCCGCAATCTGCCGCTCGCACTCATCATCTTCTCCCAGATTCCGATCGCCCTCTTCGGAGGCATGATCGGACTCGGCCTCTTTCATGTCGAGATGAACACGGCGATCTGGATCGGACTCATCGCGCTGATCGGAATCGCCGAGGACGACGGGGTCGTGATCGCGACCTACATGGAACAGTTGTTCCGAGGACGCGGGATACGGTCGATCGCCGACCTTCGCGATGCGACGGTCGAAGCCGGCCGCCGGCGCATCCGTCCCTGCCTGATGACCGCGTGCACGACGTTCGCCGCGCTGATTCCGATCATGATCGCGACCGGGCGCGGCGCCGACGTGGCCCGCGCGATGGCCATCCCGGTCTTCTTCGGGATGTTCATCGAGCTCGTCTCGCTGTTTGTCGTGCCCGTCTTCTATTGCGGCTACATGGAGCACCGATGGAAGGGCCGCGTTACGGCTTCGTGATCGATCCGTCGCGTCGTCGCAGGTTGCCCCAGTTCATGTCGAACGGCGGGTCCTCCTGAATGGGGAACTCGGCGGCCCGCTTCTCGTCGATGTCGATACCGAGCCCGGGCCGGTCGTTGGCGAAGTAGTACCCGTCCTTCCATTCCGGGCAACCCGGAAAGACGTCGCGTTCCTGAGGCGTGAACATGCGGGCCTCCTGGACTCCGAAGTTCGGCGTCGCGAGGTCAAGGTGCACGTTGGCGGCGTGTCCGACCGGAGACACGTCTCCCGGCCCGTGCCACGCGGTGCGCACGGCGAAGAACTCGCACATCGCCGCGACTTTTCGGGCCGGGGTCAGACCGCCGATCTGCGAGATGTGGATCCGAATGAAATCGATCAACCGTCCGCTTACCAACGAGACCCACTCGTTCGGATTATTGAACAACTCCCCCATGGCCAGCGGTATCGTGGTCAACGCCCGCAGCTTTTCGAAATAGCCGACATCCTCGGGGCTGAACGGATCTTCCAGGAAGAACAACTTGTACGGTTCGAGGTCCTTGCAAAGCTGCATGGCGAGGATCGGCGGAATGCGTTCGTGCACGTCGTGCAGCAGTTCCACATCGTCGCCGAGCTGCGTGCGCAGGTGTTCGAAGAGTCTGGGAATGAGGCGCGTGTATTTCCGAGGCTCCCAGATTTCGGCTCGCGCGTTGAGCGGCGCGGAGGGCCCGGACGCGGGAGCGTTCCGCGCGCCGTAGGTCGCGTTGCCCACGATCCCGATCTGCGCCCGCACGTGGCGCGCTCCCTCTTCCATCAAGGCGCGCGCGTGGTCCTCGACTTCCTTCAGACTGTTTCCGCTCGCGTGCCGGTAGGTCTCGACGGCGTCGCGGCATTTGCCGCCGAGCAATTGATAGACGGGGAGTCCCGCGTGCTTGCCCAAGATGTCCCACAAGGCCATGTCGACGCCTGAAATCGCGTTCCCCAGGACCGGACCGCTGCGCCAGTAGGAACTCAGGAAACACGATTGCCAGACATCCTCGATGGCGAGCGGGTTCTTGCCGATCAGGAAGGGGCGCAGGAATTCGTCGACGGCCGTTCGAACGACTTTCGCGCGCTGGGTGAACGTCGCGCATCCCAGGCCGTGCAACCCAGGCTGATTCGTCTGGACCTTGACGACGACCAGCCGGATCCCCGCGGGCGCGGTGAGGATCGTCTTGACGTCGGTGATCCGCAAGGCGTCCGCGGCCGCGCGTTCGGCGGGCGCGGCCGACGCATGTTCTTGGGCGCCCGCGCGGCGTTCCGTCAGCCATGGCAAGGCGGCGCCCGCCGAGGAAAACCCGAGACGCGCGATCCACTGCCGCCGATCGAGAACAGGACGATCCGTCATGGTTGGTCTCCGCTTGCGGATTCACTCGGTGGAACCGGCTGTTCTGATTCACCCTCCCCGGCGCCGTCGGGCGCGGAGGCCGCGGGACGCCGCGCCGCGCGCCGCGCCGCGACGTCGACGCACTCGCGCTGCCGATCGGACATCGGCTCCGCGCGGAAACGCGCCAGATCGCGGAACAGCTCGGCGGCCCGTTGCGGGCGAACGCCCTCCTCCCGCATGGCCGTCATGAACGTCCGTTCGACATCGGGAAGGTACTCGGCGCCGCCCGCCTTCCGCGCCTCGCGTTCGAGCCGTCGCCATAGGCGGTGCGCGTCGTGATCGTCGCGGTGGCCTTGCACCCGCCCCGCGCGGGGATCCTCCGCAAAACGTTCGAGGAACTCGTCCATCTCCCGCCGCACGGCCTGGTAGTCGCCCGTTTCGGCGGCGAGGACACCTTCCTGGATGCGCGCGAAGAGTCGATCGGCGGACGGCGGTCGCGTGGCGGTCCACGCGACCGCGATCAGCGCGACGAGCCCGACCGCGAGTCCCGCGAACGACGCGGTTTGCATCCATGAAGCTCCGCGCGCGCCGCGCGACGCGGCATCGGGCTCGCGACCCGACTTGGCATGTTCCTCCTCGATCGACGTGAATCGCGTTTGGGCGACGGTCCCGCCTCGTGTGCCGAATTGCGTCGACGGTTCGGGCGTTTCCCGCGCCGAGGAGGGAACGGCGTCGCCGCCGATCGTTTCCTCGTCCCAAGGAATGTCGTGCAGTCGACTTGACGAAATCTCGCGCGTCGCGACGTCGTACGATCCGGTCGACGCCTTCTTGGGAGTAGGGGACTCGTCATCCGGTTCGCTCCTCCCCGCGCGGGCGACGGCGGAATCCGATCCCGTGCCCGACGGCGAGGCCCCTTCGTCGAGCTCTCCGTTCTCGTCAATCGCCGTCGAACGCGCCAGACGATCCTCATTCAGCGCGTGCAACGTGGCCCTGAGCCGTTTGGCGAGCACAATGGGTGTCGCGACCCGTTTTTGGGGATCGCGGTCGAGCAACTGCAGGATGATGTCGTCCAGCTCCTCGGGCACTTCGGCTTGGAACCGGCGGATCGGATCGGGGGGCCCGGCCCGCATGCGGCTCAGGACCTCGATCGCCGTGCGGCCCGTGAAGGGAGGTCGGCCGAGCAGCAACGCGTACATGACGCCGCCGAGGCTGTAGAGATCCGATCGCGGCGTGACCGGCTCGCCGTCCGCTTGTTCCGGGGCCATGTAGTCGATCGTACCGATGATTCCGCCCGCCGCGGTCAGATGGGTCGCGCCGAAGAGTTTCGCAATGCCGAAGTCGGTGAGCCGGATCGTACCGTCGGACGCGAGCAGCAGGTTGGCCGGCTTGAGGTCGCGATGGATCACGCCGTGATCGTGGGCGTGTTTCAGGGCCAAGCTGACTTGGACGGCGAATTCGGCCACCTCGCGCCAGCCGAACCGACGTCCCTGCCGCAACAAGTCGTGCAGGTTGTTCCCGTCGATCAACTCCATGGCGTAAAAGAGCTGCCCGTCCTGCTCGCCGTACCCGATCAGGCGGACGATGTTGGGATGATGGAGCGTCTTGAGCGTCTCGATTTCCGCGGCGAACCGCGCGCGGAACGATGGCTCGTCCGCGAGCGACGCGGAGAGCACCTTGACGGCCACGCGTTCGCCCGTGTCGCCATGGACGCCTTCGAATACGGCGCCCATGCCTCCGCGGCCGAGCAAACGCGCGATGCGATACGGGCCCAAATGCTCCGGGTGCATCGCGCCATTGTACGCGGAAATCGGACGGGATTCACGCTGAGGCGAACGCCTTGTCGATGGACCCGCTCGACAAGCACCCCCCGGACGCTCAGCGCACGCGCGCGACCGACTCGATGCGGATCGGCGTCACCGGAACGGCCGGGAACTCCTCGGCCGCGCGGGTCGGCGACTCCGCCAGCCGGTCCACGACGTCCATTCCCTCAATCACGTCGCCGAACACGCAGTAACCGTACGCGTCCTCGGTGACGTCCCCCGCCGCGGGCGCGCGGAAATCGAGCGACGGATTGTCCACGAGATTAATGAAGAACTGCGATGTCGCGCTGTGGGGATAGTCGGGATGGCGCGCCATCGCGAGCGTGCCGCGCCGGTTCGCCGCGCTGTTCTTGGATTCGTTGCGAATCCAAGCCCGCGTCGGTTTGGCTTTCATTTCGGCCGAATAGCCGCCCATCGCGACCATGAACCCAGGCTCGACGTGGTGCACCACCGTTTGATCGTAGAACCCGCGATCGACGTAGTTTTCGAGGAAATTCTCGACCGTTCGGGGCACCCGATCGTCATGCAGGCGGACCTTGAACGCGCCCGCCGACGTCGTGACCACGACGACCGTCGGGTCGCGCGGCGGCGTCGCCGGATCCTTGGCGCCGCCCGCTCCGCGCGCGAGGGTCGCGGACGCGATCGACGGTTGTTCGCTGTCCGTCGCCGCGGCAGTCGCGGAAACACTCGCCGTCGGGACCGGCGCGTCGCTCCCACCACACCCCGCGACGGCTACGGCGACCGCCGCCGCCAGGGTCGCCACGCGAATCGTCCCCATCCGCGGCTCGGCCGCCGTCCCGTTCGTGCGTTTCCAGAGCGCCATCCACCGAACCTCCCTGTTCGCGTCGGCCGTCCTATCCTCGGTCGAGCCATCCCCGCCCGATTCCCCTCACCGCGCGCGGCGCGGCTCGAATGCACATCCTTGCGCGGCGCGTATCATGCCGATTCCCCGCAATTCCCGCAACAGGAGTTTTTGAACCGAGGGAGCGACGGCGCGGCGGCGCGACGGAGCCCCGTTTTCAAGGCGTCGCTCCGCCGACGCGGGTCGCGAGCGACGATAGGGCCTTGCGGGCGTCGGCGTCGTCGAACGGATTCGAGTTGGGCTCGGGAGGCGGCGCGGGGCCACCCCCGCCTCCGCCACCACCCCGCCGGAACGGTAGGCCGACCGCGTCCTGACGCGTCTTCTGATCGTCGGTGAGCATTCCCAGGATCTGATCGTAGGTCGCCTTCGCCTCGTCGTCGGCCAGCGATTCCTTTTTCGCAAGATCTTCGAGCACCGTTTTCATTCCCGCCTTTTGCTCGTCGGTCAATGCGATGGCGATGTCGCCGGTGAGCAGTTCGAGCTTGCGGACGAGGGTCGTCAATTGGCGTTTGGGATTCGGTTGGCCTCCCATACCGCCCATGCCCATACCGCCCATGCCCATCATGCCTCCGGCGGGCGGGCCGCCGCCCGGGCCGCCGCCCGACGCGCCCGGCGGGCTCGTGGTTGCGGGCATGCCCGGCACGAAGTCGATGTTGTTGGACGCGAGGATGACGTCGTAGCCGAGTCCTTTGAGGAGCGCGGCGGAGGCCGCCGCGCCGATGAGGATGCCGACGATGGCGGACGCGAGCCAGATCGGAACATCCTTGGAAGACCGACTCTGGCGCAGAAAAAGGACCATCACCAGGACGGTCGCGAGCGCGAGGACGAGCACGAAACTCCCGACGACGTCGAGCGGCATGGAAGGAACTCCGGTCGGTTGGTTATCGTTCGGAACGGGAAGGCGCCGAATGCGAATCACGAATCGGATGGGGATGCGATCGAAGATGAAGGCCGTGTCACGGGACCCATGAAACGGACGAATCGATGTGCGGACTCACCGATGAGCGAACGAACAAACGGGGCGGCGGACGATCGTCCGCCGCCCCGCTCGATTTGCTCCATGCGATGAAACGGACCGGGCGGCCTCAATTGCCCGCCGCTCCTTTTTCCGCTTCCTCGACGAGCCCCTCGATCCATTTGTCGAGCGTTTCATTGCCTGGCGAGCCGACCGACTTGTATCGGATGCGGCCTTGGGCGTCGAGGACATACATGGTGGGCCAACCGCGAACGCCCCATTCGGCCGAGATGGGACCTTGCGTCCCCTTCTCGCCGTTCCAGAACGAACGCCAGGTGATGTTCTCGGACGCGATATCTTTCTTGATCTTCTCGCGATCCTTGTCGCTGTTGACACCGATCAGGACGAATGGCTTGCCGGCAAGGCGTTGCACGAGCGACCGCTCGTGTGGGTACATGGCCCTGCAGGGCGGTCACCAATGGCCCCAGAAATCGAGCATGACGACCTTGCCGCGGTAATCGCTGAGCTTGAACGCGACGCCGTCGATGTCCTCGCCTTCGATTTCCGGAGCCGTTTGACCGACACCGAACTTCTTGACGTTTTCGAGATCGGCTTTGGCGAGATCGCCGAGTTTCCCTCGGGCGCCCGCCACATCGGCGAATTCGTTGACGACGCGTTCGAGCATCGCGATGGCCTTCTGGGCCATCTCGATGCTGCCCTCGCGTCCGGCGGCGTCGTTCAACCGGCCGGCGATCGACATGAGGGCCTGTCCCTTGACGGCGGGATTCGTGCTCTTTTCGGAGATGGTCACAAGGGCCGCTTCGGCCTTGGGATCGCGGTTGTTGGCGAGGATCTGGCAAACGGTCGCGATCTCGGGACTCTCGATGTGGTTCGCGACCAGCAATTCGATCGCCTCGTCGAACTGGGGTCCACCCCGCGCCGCGGAAAGGACTCGGCCGAGCGCCGTCGCGGCCTGCGGGTCCTTGGGATTCGCGCGGGCGAATTCCAGGAACCGGGTCGCGTACTTCGGCGAGAGCCCGAGGATTTCCTGGCGGATCTTCGCTTGCGCTTGCGGATCTTTCTCGGCGCGGTACTTCGCCATCAGATCCTGATTTTCCTTGGAATACTCTTTCATGATGGCGTCGAAGCCACCTTCCTGCGCCGACACGGCGCGCGGTTCCCGAACTCCGGCGACCGCGGCCGCCAAAAGGGCGAGGAACATCAGATCACGTCGTTTTCGAATCAAGCGAGGCCTCCTGTGCATACGAGGAACAAGAACGCCGCGTGCGGCGGTCGGTCCGAACGCGGACCCGCCCGTTCCGCACGCCGATCATCGTACGGGCTCGCGACCCGTCGCACAATCTTCGCCGACCGAATTCGGACGAGAACGGGGGTCGGCGTTGGTTCCGGGCCGTTTCGGGTCGATGGCGGACCGGGACCGCGCCCGATTAGAATGGTCACGCGGCCGAAGTGGGATCGGCGAATGCCTCGCGACGAACGCCGCAAACCATCGAGTCGAATTGATGAAAGACGCGTTGCTTGCCGAGCTGCGGGAGATCTTTCCACCCGATCGGCTGTTGTTGAAAAAGGCGCAGATCGTTCCGTACGAGTCCGACGGCCTCACGGCCTTCCGGGCTCAACCCCTTGCGGTCGTCCTGCCGACGACCCAAGCGGAAGTCGTTCGCGCGGTGCGGGCGTGCCATCGCCACGCGGTTCCGTTCGTGGCACGGGGAAGCGGCACAAGCCTTTCCGGCGGGGCCGTCCCGGTCGCCCAGGGAATCGTGATCGCCCTGAATCGACTCAACCGCGTCGTACGATATGACGCCGCGAACCGGATCGCCGTCGTCGAACCGGGCGTCATCAATACGCGAGTCTCGACGATCGCCGCTCCGGACGGCCTGTATTTCGCCCCGGACCCATCGAGCGGTCCGGTATGCACGCTGGGCGGAAACGTCGCGTTCAATTCGGGCGGCGCGCATTGCCTGAAGTACGGGATGACGTCCAACCACGTCCTTGGCCTCAAGATCGTACTGCCCGACGGCGAGATATGCGTCTTGGGCGGCGACAGCCTTGAGATGGTCGGCCCGGATCTGACGGGCATGTTCATCGGGAGCGAAGGGCTCTTCGGCATCGCGCTGGAAATCACCCTTCGGTTGATTCCGCGACCGGAGGTCTATTTCACGCTGCAGGCCGCATACGATTCGCTGGAAAAGGCCGGCGACGCCGTTGCCATGGTCGTGGCGTCGGGCTTACTTCCGGGCGCTCTTGAAATCATGGACCGCATCGCGATGGACGCGGCGCTCGCCGCCATCGGGGCGATCTACCCGCGCGACGCCAAGGCGATGCTCATCGTCGAACTCGAAGGGACGGCGGAAGAGGTCGAGGCGGAACGCCCCAAGTTGCTCGACGTCATCCGCGCATCGGGCGCCCATGAGACGCTCGTCGCCCAGGACGCGACCGAACGATTGAAGATCTGGACCGGCCGCAAGTCGGCGTTCAGCGCGGTCGGCCGACTGAGCCCCGACTTCATCGTCCAAGACGGAGTCGTGCCCCGAACGAAACTGGGAGAGGCGCTCGCCGAAATCGAATCGCTCAGCAGGCGTTTCGGCATTCGGGTCGCCAACGTCTTTCATGCCGGCGACGGAAACCTCCATCCCTTGATCATGTACGACGGTCGCGAACCCGGCGCGTGGGAACGGGCCGAGGAGCTTGCCGGACATATTCTCCGCATGTGCGTACGACTCGGCGGCTCGATCACCGGAGAACACGGCGTGGGACTCGAAAAGCGAGCCTACCTACGGGACATGTTCGGCGATTTCGACGTCGAGTTCATGCATGCGCTTCGCAGGGCCGTCGATCCGCTCGAACTCGCCAATCCGGGTAAGATGCTGCCGTCCGCCACCGCGCCCGCATTGACCGCCCGCGGCGCTCACCCGCTCGAACGCCAAGGAATCATCTCCCGCGAATGACGGTTTCGAATGCGCCGCGACATCCAAGGCCGTTCGTCCACCGCGCGGAACCGAGAGGGAACCACGCTCATGTCCGATCCGATCGATGTGGGAACGGCTGACGAACTTCGCGGCCTCGTCCGCGGGATTCCCGAAGTGCGGGTCGCGGGCGGCGGCACGAAAACCGCCTTGAGTCGTTCGGCGACCGTCCGCGTGGCGGGCCTTCGCGGTATCGTCGAATACGAACCGAGCGAATACACGATCACCGCGCTGGCCGGCACGCCCGTCCGCGACATCGCCGCCGTGCTTGCCGAACACGGTCAGTTCCTCCCGTTCGATCCGCCGCTCGTTGACGCCGGTTCGACCCTCGGCGGCACGATCGCATCCGGCCTGTCGGGCTCCGGCCGATTCCGCTACGGCGGAATCCGGGACTTCCTGCTCGGCGTCCGGCTCGTCAATGGCGACGGCGACATCGTGCGGGGCGGTGGCCGTGTCGTCAAGAATGCGGCGGGATTCGATATTCCTCGACTGACCGTCGGCAGTCTCGGCTGCTTCGGCGCGTTGATCGAGGCCACGTTCAAGGTCTTTCCGCGCCCCGAGTCGTATGCGACTTTGATCGCGAGGTCCGCGTCCATGGACGAAGCGATCGAAAATCTGCAGCGGATCGCGCACTCGGCCGAAGAACCCGCCTGCTTGGATCTTGTCGACCGATCGACGCTGCACATTCGAATCGGAGGAATGGCGTCGGCGCTGTCCCATCGGGTCGAACGCGTGCGCCGCCTGCTGCGCGGCACAGTCGATGTCGTGGTTTCGGATGACGGCCTCTGGAGTGAATCACGCGAGTTCGCATGGGTGCCGCCGGGGCACCATCTCGCAAAAGTCCCGATCACGACATCGCAGATCGGCGCACTGGAGTCGGAATGGGAGTCGGTCGGCGCGGGGCCGCGGCGCTACGCGGCCGGCGGCCACGTCCTCTGGCTCGCTTGGCCAGGCGGGCGCCCCTGGGACGCCGTCGATCGCGTGCTCCGATCATTCGGACGCTCCGCCCTGGTCGTGTTCGGCGACGGCAAGACGGTCCAGCACGGCGTCTGGAATCCCACGCCGTTCGCACAACGCCTCGCCCGCGTGTTTGACCCGAACGGCGTGTTCCGGCTCGCTCCCGCGCGAACCGGCCCCACCGATCATCCATGAACGGCGTTTTGGGCGAGTTCGAATTCAGGCATGGAATCCCCCCCGTTCGCGTTCCCCGCCGAGATGTTTGCTTCGGTAACGCAGTAAAGAGCGCGTGTCATGCAACACGAGATGTCGATTGACGAATTGGGAACCTATGGGCCGGCGATGAGCAACGCCGTGCGCACATGCGTGCATTGCGGGTTTTGCCTCCCGGCATGCCCGACCTATCAGGTCCTCGGTAGTGAAATGGACTCGCCGCGAGGCCGGATCTTCCTGATGAAGGAAGTGCTCGAGGGCCGAGTGGAACTCGACGAAGCCGCGCCGTACATCGATCGATGCCTCGGCTGCCTTGGCTGTGTGACGGCGTGCCCTTCGGGCGTTCCGTACGGCGATCTCCTGACGCTCTATCGAGGCCGCGCGGAGTCGCGTCGTCGCCGTCCCTGGTTCGAACGCTGGACGCGTCGTTTCGTGCTCGCCACGATTCCCTACCCCGGCCGCTTTCGCCGCGCCGCTTGGCTCGGTCAATGGGCCCGCCGGTTCGCGCCGCTCCTTCCCGCTCGAATGCGGGCGATGACCGAGCTCCTTCCCTCGCGGATCGAGCCGTCCCAACCCCTTCCCGCGACGATCCCGGCACAGGGTCCTCGCCGCGCCCGAGTCGCCCTACTGGCGGGTTGTGCCCAGCAGGTACTCGCTCCCGACATCAATTGGGCCACGGTGCGCGTGCTCGCGGCGAACGGCGTCGAAACGGTCGTTCCGCGCGCCCAGGTTTGCTGCGGCGCGATGTCGGCCCATACGGGCGACCTCGCGCGGGCCCGCTCATTCGCCCGAGCCAACCTCGCCGCCTTCCCCGACGATGTGGATGCCATCCTGACCAATGCGGCGGGCTGTGGATCGGGTATGCGCGAATACGGACTGTGGTTCGTCGGCACGCCTCTTGAATCGCAGGCGAGGCGATTCGCGGATCGGACCCGCGACGTCGCCGCATTCCTCGATCAACTCGGCCTTTCCAAGTCTCCGCCTCCACTCAAACGCGCTCGCCGAGTCGCCTACCACGACGCGTGCCACCTCGCGCACGCGCAGAAAGTGCGCGAAGCGCCTCGACGACTGTTGCAGTCGATCGGCGGACTCACCGTTCTTGAAATCCCCAACGGCGAGTTCTGTTGTGGGTCCGCGGGAACCTATAACATGGAACAACCGGAAACAGCGGACATTCTGGGTAGGGCGAAGGCGGAGGCGATTGCGTCCGTCTCCGCCGATACGGTCGTCACGGGAAACATCGGTTGCATGATGCAAATCGAGTCGCATCTCCGCCGTCTGGGAAGGCCGATTCCCGTAATGCACACGATGGCCATCCTGGACGCCGCCTATCGAGGAGACGGGTAGTCCCATGCCGGATCGCATTCGTTGCACGATCGCGTGGCGAGCCCATCCCGGTGGACTCGATCAACCCATTCCTCCGGCTCGATCGCCCGCCGTTCGGAGCCGGTGGATCGGATTGATTGCGCTCGCCGCGTGCGTCGCGGGGCTCGGCCTTCGCCATGACGACGCTTGCGCGGAACGGGTGACGATCGACGAACCGGCGCATGCCGTGCATGAGGCGCGCGGTCGGGGAGGCATGGTCGTGTCCGCGACGCGAACGGCGAGCGAGGCGGGACGCGACGTGCTCACCGACGGTGGTTCGGCCGTCGACGCGGCCGTCGCCGTGGCGTTCGCTTTGGCCGTGAGTTGGCCCGAAGCGGGGAATATCGGAGGAGGCGGATTCATGATGGTGCACGCGCCGAGCGGCGAATCGGTCTGCGTCGACTATCGCGAGTGCGCGCCGAGGAACGCCAACCCCACGATGTACACGCCGAACGACTCCGTGAATCACCCCAAAGCCGTCGGCGTTCCCGGAACCGTGCGCGGACTCGCGAAAGCCCATGCCCGGTTCGGCAAACTGCCGTGGCGGAGGCTCGTCGAACCCGCCGTCGCGCTCGCCCGCGACGGGTTTGAAGTCGATCGCCACCTGGCCGCGTCACTCAACAGCGTTCTCTCCCGCGATGAAGTCCGGAGCGACCCGCGTTGTTCGGAACTTCGCCGCGTGTACGGGCGGGCCGACGGAAAACCGTGGAGCGAGGGGGACCGTATCGTCTTGCCGGATCTCGCGGCGACGCTGCAGGCCATCGCCGAGAACGGCCCCGACGCATTCTACGGCGGCTCCATCGCGCGCAGGCTCGCGGACGATATGAAGGCCTCGGGCGGTTGGATCACCGACGAGGATTTGCGAGCATATGAGGCGATCGTACGGACGCCCATCGAGATCTCCTATCGCGGCTTTCGCATCCTCGCGCCGCCGCCGCCGAGTTCGGGCGGGATATGCTTGGGACTCATTCTCGGAATGCTCGAACCGCGACATCTGGCCGAGAAATCCCCGTACGGCGCGGAAGCCATCCATCTGACGGCCGAGGCGATGCGCCGCGCATTCCTTGAACGGGCTCGATACATTGGCGATCCGGCCTTTGCTCCCATTCCCGATCGATTGCGTTCCAAGGAACACGCGATTCGACTGGGAGATTCCATCGACGAACGTCGCGCGACGTCCAGTTCCGAATTGGGTGCGGACATCCTGGAACCGCACGAATCGTCGAGCACGACGCATTTCAGCGTCATCGACGGGGAGGGACTCGCCGTCTCCAACACGTACACACTCGAAGCGCCTTTCGGGTCGCGGGTGGTGGTACCCGGGACGGGGTTCCTGCTCAACAACGAGATGGGCGACTTCAACTGGTTTCCCGGCGCCACGAACGCAACCGGACGGATCGGAACTCCCGCGAATACGGTGGCTCCCGGGAAACGCATGTTGAGTTCCCAGACTCCCGTCATTGTGCTCAAGGACGGAAGGCCCTACGTATTGACCGGCAGCCCGGGGGGCCGCACGATCATCAATACGGTCGCATCCATACTGCTCAACGTCCTCGAATTCGAGATGGACTTCGCGCAGGCCATCGCCGCGCCCCGAGTCCACCATCAGTGGATGCCCGATCGACTCGACCTCGAATCCGGACCGCGAATCACCGACGCGACCGCGGAAACGCTGCGCGCCATGGGCCACTCGATCGGTCGACCCACGATCCAGGGTTCGGCCCACTCGATTCGTGTCGACCCGGTAACCGGCGAGTACCACGGGGTCGCGGATTGGCGTCGAGGCGGCTTCGCTTCCGGACTCGATGCCCGTCCGGCCCGCGCCGACAAGTGACGTCAAGGAACGCCGACCGCGCGGCGCTCGCGTTCGATCGAGGCATCGGGACGCGCGGTCCAATACCGAGCCTCCTCCGAGGTTCGGCGCGCGGATCCTCCCGAACGGACATCACTTCGAATCCTTCGAATCCGAAGCCAAATCGTTCAGTACGCGTTCGAGAACGCCGGCGCGATCGCGAAGCCAATCCAGAGTCACCAAGGAGCGCACCTTCCAGCCGAACGCTTCGAGAAGGCGCGGGCGCTGGACGCGGAATTCGAGGAGGCTCAACTCCGCCGCCGATCGACCGTCCGCCGCCGCCTGGCCGGTCCGCCCTTCGATGGGAACCGTACGGTCGAAGAGCAGGGCGAGCCGATACGCGTTCTCGCCCGGTTTTCGAACGGCCAGATCGACTTGGAACTGGGAGTGACCGATGTCGAAATCGCACGCCCATCCCTGTTTGGCGAGTTCCTCGGCAAGTTCCCGCGCGGATGCGTTCGGTTCCTCCGACACATGTTCGAACGCGTCCGATGCGTGGCGGAAATCGCGGAGCACTCGGTCGGACGTCGACGTCTCACCGATGGACACCGCCGAGGCGTAACGCAGGTACTGTTTGAGGCACTTCGCGCCGACGTTGTGGTCGTTCGTGATCGCCGCATCGTCAAAGGACGCGATGACGGCCATATGCCGTTTGGCGCGCGTGAACGCCACGTTCAATCTCCGTTCGCCGCCGGACGCGTTGATCGGCCCGAACAGCATGCGCATCGCGCCCGTCGAATTCGGCCCATAGCAGACGCTCAAAATCACCAGATCCCGCTCGTCGCCCTGAATATTCTCCAGGTTCTTGATAATCAGGCCAACGAATTGACCATCGATTTCCCGCTCGCATTCGGCCTCATACGACTCGCGGAACGCATCGTCCGAGCGAGCCAACTCGTCAATCGCCTCCTCGATCCGGGTCTGCTGGGCCTCGGAGAACGCGATGACCGCGATCGTCCATCCGTTGCGCCGCCGGAGGACGTCCCGGATCAGTTCGGCGACATAGGCCGATTCGACCGGATTCACTCGATCCTCATAGACCGCGTGTGTCATCCGGTGGAAGCTGATGGGGCGGTCGAACAGCGAGTCGGCATTCGCGGCGGCATCGGTCGCCGAGGCGGCCGCGAGTCGCGGTCGCGCGGCGGACGCGAGTTGCTCCTCGGGAACCGTCAAGAGGCGTCCCCCATAGAATGCGGCGTTCGAAAACGCGATGAGCGACTCATTGCGACTGCGGTAATGCCAGCCCAACATCGTCGACGGAAGGTGGCGCGACGCGTGATTGAGCAGACTTTCGCTCGCCAAGTCATACTGGTTCACCGCGTCGTCCTCGGTCCACTCGACGTCGAGCTCCTCCTCGTCGCGCTTCTGGAAGAAGCTCGTGGGCGGCAGTTGCATCTCATCACCCACGACAATCGCCTGCTTTGCGCGGAAGAGCGTCGGAACGGCTTCCTCGAGCGTGATCTGACTCGCTTCGTCGAAGATCACGACGTCGAACGCATCCGGCGTCAACGGGAGCGCGTCGGACACGCTGAGCGGGCTCATCAGCCAGACCGGCTTGAGGTCGCGGACCACATCGGCGGTCGGCCCCGAAACGAGCTCGCGGATCGAGCGGAACCGGGTTGACTTGGCGAACTCGCGTTCGAGATCGCGGCGGCCGTTGAGATAATTCTTGCGGCGCGCCTTTTCGTCCGAATCCGCGCCGGTCGCCGGAGCATCGGCCCGCGCGACGCATTCGCGAAACAGGCGCATGGCCTGTCCGGCCACGTGCGAAGCGTTCGCGTCGAGCCATGCCTCGTAGGCATCCGCCAGCTCGCTCGCTTTGGACGCGGACGCGTCGGATGTCCAATCGCGGAGCCAAGGGGCCTCGCGAATCAGGCCGTCGACGGATGCGGCGAGCGTGCCGGCTTCCAGTTGGCCGACCGTCACCGGCGCGCCGCGCAGCGCGGCGGCCACGGAAGGCGGCAGGTCCGCCAAGGCGCGCAGGCAGTCGAGGAATCGCGGCAACTCGCTCCGCGCCGCGGCCATCGCTTCGATCAACTCCTGGATGGACGGGAGCGTGAGACCGGGGACTTCGGAGAGAAGATCGGAAAGCGCGGCATCGACCTTCCCGCGCTTCTCCGCGGCGATGCGGAACAACGGAGCCCGCTTGGCAAGATCGTCACGCCCGAGCCACACCGTCAACGGCTCGCGAAGGTCCTCGGGGACTTCTCCCTCGGCGCGGCGGGCCGCCGCGACGCGTTCCAATAGTTCGCGGCCGGACTTCGCATGGGGAAACTCGCCGATGATCCGCCGTTCGAGGTCGACGCGCGCCGCGTCGAACGCGTGCTCCTTCGCGAGCCCATCGAGCACCTCGGCCCAGGACGGCTGAATCGCGTGACGCGCGAAATCGTATCGCATCGACAGCGTGGCGCGCAGCCGCCACCACGCCGGCTTGAACCAGCGGAACGGGCTAGACGCGAGCGCGCGTTCGACGTCCACGGCGCGCCGCGTGTCGTCGGGAGTCAACTTGAATTTCCAGCCCGCGTTGCGTTCCGCTTGCCGGCTCAGCAGAGTCTCGGCGTCCTCCATTTCGGCGCGGAGGGCATCAAGGCGTCGCGACCGTTCCGACCCTGGCGAAAGCAAGTCCGTTCCCCCGGTTTCGAGCAGGCCCGCCGCGCCGCCCGCGAACATCAACAGGCCGGCCTCGAGCTCCGGTCGCTCGAACGCCTTTTCGGGCAATCCCGCCGCCGTCCACGCCTCGCGGGATTCGCGGCACGCGCGGCGGGCCGAATCCAGTGCGCGGTCGAATCGGGATTCCCCTTCCGGATCGGTCGCGAAGTCGGCGCGGGACAGTCGGAGCGGATGCCGCGCGAGGACACCGTCGGGACGGACGCGTTCGAGCAGCGTCCGGAAGCGGCCGAGCGCCGATTCCGCGTTCAGGAAATCGGCCAAAGGAACCGCCGGGGCACCGTCGCGCACGACGCCGCGCCGCCGCAGGTCGACAAGCCGTTCGATGACGCGCCGGGCCGAAATCGACGCGCTGGGAACCGCCGCCGCGAGAACACGCTCGGCGTTGCCCAACGATGCGATCGCTTCGGACAACCGCCGAGTCGCCCCGTCGCGGGAGGGGGCGCGGCGCTGCGAAACGCCGAGGAACTTCTCGTAGGTATCCCGCAGTTCGAGGACAAACGCCTTCTTGTCGATCTGGGAATCGTGAATCAAACAGCAAAGACCATGGAGCCCCTTCTGCTTGAGCCGAGCGTAGACCACATCGATCGCCGCGCGTTTCGCGCAAACGAAAAGCACGCGTTTGCCATTCGCGACGAAATCGACGATCAGGTTCGCGATCGTCTGCGATTTTCCCGTTCCCGGAGGACCTTGGATGATATACGTATCACCCGTTCGCGCCCGCGCGACGGCCGCGACCTGCGTCGGATCGGTCGGGAGCACGTCGAATCTCGAGTCGATGGTCGAAATGGGCGTCGTCGAGTCGACCGGTTTCGGAGCCAGCCGAAACGTCGATTGGAACGCGCCCGCGTCCGGACATTCCGCGATCAGTTCATCGTAGTCGCGCACCAGCGACATTCGCTGGTAGCGGAAATTGGCGAGCGTGACGTTCGTCAGATCGAGCTTCCAGGCGTACGGATCATCACGGTTCGGCCCGTCTTCCCGGCTCGGTGCCGGTTCCGGCGCGGACGTCATAGGATCTCGGACCGCCCGTGTTTCCGAAACCGACGTCCCGGACTCGATCGGCGCGACGTCCTCCCGCGCGGGGGACCGAGGATTGCTTTCGCATCGTCGCCTCTGATATTGCGCCAACCGGCGCCTCGCCAGCGCCTGCCCCGAAGCGATGTCCGGTCGGTCGACGCATTCCAATTCCACCGACAGCCCGGAAACGCTCAACCACGCGCCGATCCGTTGCTGGAGGTCGACGATCGCCGCGAACCGACATTCGACGGTCTCGGGAAGGGCCCATCCGAATTGCTGCTCGAACAACCGGCGGATCACCGGGTTCAATTCAAGATCCTCGGAGACGGCCCGCACCCAATACGAGTCGCGCACTCCCTTCTCGCGAGTCAGTTCGACGGGCATGAGAAGCAAAGGCGATTCAAACCGCTCGATCGGCTCGACCTTCAGTTGGGTCCAACTCAGGAACACCACCGCCAAACGAAGCTGGGCCGTTCCGAATTCCATCAGATCGCGGCGGGCTTCGAGCCGGATGCGATTCAACGCGATCGGCATGTACGCCGCTTGGGCGAAATCGACGTGTTCGTTCAGCAGGACGGGCTTGTCGCGCAGCACGGCGAGGAACCGTTCGTCGCAGGTGAGCACCGCGTCGGCGGGGACATCCTCCGGCGGCCCTTCCAGGGGTATCGAGGCCAGGCTGAGATTCACCGACGCCGTGGTCGGGCGGAAGTGGAGCAGTCGGTTACGGCGAGTCCCATCGAACAGGCGCTGCTGGAGTCCGCCCAGAATCGCCCGCTCCTTCGTCGCGGATCGTGAAGGTTGCGTCTCAGCCATGTGCTCGTCGCGCCGACGGCGCCCTATCCTCTTTGCGATAACGAATGGGCTAATTGTAGGGTGTTACCGGGAGCTTGGGCGAGACCCGACAGTGGCCGCGTGTCCGTCGTTCGTCCAACACGATCGCGAGGGACGGTTTCGCCGCAAACGGACTCCGATTCCGGCGAGAACGGTTGCCTCAAAGGAATGGCAACCTACCTTTGCGGAGTTCCGCGCGCCGAGACGATCCGATGCGGTTGTCGTCATTCCGGGAAGGCCGATGACGGCGCGGGGAGGGGTTGGACCAATTGGGCGGGTCACGCCGCCCGCTCGAACCAGGATCGGGATCATGGATGTGGATTTTGACGCCGCTCGGTCCTCGTATGACGCGGGTCAGGCACCGCGGCGCCACGTTCGACTTTGGAAGAAGGCCGCGTCCCGCGTCTGTGGGCTGGCGGCGCGGACCCTTGGCCCTGCGTCCACACCACGCGCTCGGCATCCTGACGTATCACCGTGTCTGTCCGGAGCCGCAGTCCGGCCCGGCTCCCTCCTGGAATGTCCGGCCGGAACGGTTGGAACGCCAACTCAGCGGCCTCCTGCGTCTTGGCTTCCGCGCGATTCCGCTTGGCGCGGCGCTGCGGTATGCGGCGCTCGGGCGGAAACCTCCCGCGCGCGCCTTTGTCGTGACGTTTGACGACGGGTATTCGAACTACCGATCACACGCGCTGCCCGTGCTGGACCGATTGAGGATTCCGTCCACGGTCTTTCTCGCGACCGCGTACCTCGACCAGGACGGCCCGTTTCCGTTCGACGCGTGGGCGATCGAATACGCCGCGCGCGAGCGGCCGGCGGCCGAATGTCACCGACCGTTGGCTCGCGCGGAATGTCGGGCGTTGTCGGCGAACGGCAACGTGGAGATCGGTTGCCACACGCACACGCATCGGGTGTTCCGCGGACGCGCCGACCTGTTTCGCGAGGACATGGCGCGTTCGATTTCGCTTCTCGAGAGCGAATTCGGCGTTCGCCGCGCGCCGTTCTCGTTCCCGTTCGGAATCTGCGACGAGCCGATGATGGCGGCGGCCCGGACATGCGGCGTTTCCTGCGCTCTGACGACACGGGAACGGCTGAACGCGTCGAACGACCCGTTCGGCTGGGGGCGATTCGGCGTGATCGACGGCGATTCGCCGAGCGCGCTCGCCGGGAAACTCGGCGGATGGTACACGACTGTTCGGGATTGGTGCGATCGACGAATCGTGGATCCGGCTCGCGCGCAGGAACTCCCGACGGCGCTGGGCGTGACGGACGTACGGGGCTTGGAAGAGACAGCGGCCATCCATCGGTCCATGAAGACACCGTGTTGAATATCGCTCATGATCCCCGCGAATTTCGTGTCGCACATACGATTGTTCTACCGACCGATTCGCGCCGGCATTGATCGGCTCGCGCGCCGCGATAACGCCGGACGAACGGCGATCGGAGCCCTCACGCGCTCAAAGGGCCTTTGGTGCCTGATCGATCAGGCCATTGTCAGCGCGACGGGTTTCCTGACGTCGGTGCTGCTCGGCCGCATGCTGTCGGTCGACGGACTCGGCGTTTTCTTCCTCGCATGGAACCTGGTTCTGATCGCGCGTGCCGTTCAAGGTGACCTGATTACGTCACCCTACATGGTCTATTGCCGCCGAAAGGCGGAGGACGCCGCGCCGTACTACGGCGGGAGCGTCGCGGGGCATCAGTTCATACTGACCGCCGCGCTCAGCGCCGCATTGGCGATCGGAACGGCCGTGCCGGCGTGGGCGGGCGCGGCGGAATCCCGCGTGGCGGTCGGTTTCGTCGTCGCGGCCACGATGCCGTTTCTCCTGGTGCGGGAATTCACCCGCCACTATTCGTACGCCCATTTGCGCATCGCGCCGGTCGTGCTGACCGATATCCTCGTCCTCGTTCTGCAACTCGGAGGGCTTGTCCTGCTCTCGTTCCTGGCCTCGATGACCGTCTTTCGCGCCTATCTCGTGATCGGAGGCGCATCGGCGCTGGCCAGCTGGGCCTGGTGGCGGCTCGCTCGCCCGAATTGGAAATGGAACGCCGCGCGGGCGATCGAGGATTGGCGGACGAACTGGCGGTTCGGGAGGTGGGCGCTCGCGAGCCAGATCGCGGGCCGCGCGACCGTTTGGATCGCGCCGTGGTTGCTGGCCCTCTGGCACGGCGAGCGGGCGACGGGCATCTTCGCCGCGTGCGCGACATTGGTCAATCTCGCGGGCATGTTCGTCACGGGTGTCGGCAATTACCTGACGCCAAGGGCCGTCGCCGCGTTGGCGGAGTCCGGCACCCGGGAACTCGTACGGATCCTCCGACGCGTCGCCGTTCTCTACGGGATCGTGCTCGGCGGATTCGTCGTCGCGATGATCGTCTTCGGCGACGTCCTGGTCTCTGCCGTCTACGGTCCGACATACGCCGGGAACGGGACCGTCATCGGCGTGCTCGCCGTCGGCATGTTGATCACGAGTTTCGGGATCGTGGTCGGAAACGGGCTCTGGGCCCTCGATCGTCCCCGCCCCAATTTCGCGGCCGATATCGCGTCACTCGCCGGAAGCGCGTGCCTGCTGCCTTGGGCGGTTTCCGAAAGGGGCGTCGCGGGTGTCGCCTGGTCGTTGCTGGCCGGAACGGTGCTCGGCACCGCGGTCCGGGCATGGGCCTTTCGGCAGGCGATTTCCGATCGCATCGCGGCGGAGGAAACCGCATGACGCGTCCGACCTCCCCCGAAACGCCGGAACCGGACCCCCGCGCGTCGCGCCCGGTCTCCGTCGTTCCCGCCGCGCTGTTCCTCGTCTCCGTGTTTTACGTCACCGAGCCGATGGAGATCGGATTCTCGGCGGGGCCGAGCATGCACATCATTGACAGCGAGGAATCGACCCTCGAACGCGTCGACAGGAACGTCGAGGCGCACCGTTCGGGCCATGCGGGCCGCAAGGTCGGAATGATCGTGCTCGCCGGCGCGGGCCTGTATTGGCTCCGCTCATCCCGCAACACGCCCTGCGCGCCGCGCGGCCCGATCGGATATCTGGTCCTCGCGTTCGCCGCATGGTGTCTCTTGAGCGTCACGTGGTCGATCCAACCGGCGATCACGCTCAAACGCCTGTTCGTGCTCGGCTCGCTGTTCCTCGGCGCCTTGGGCATCGCGCGCCGATTCACGCTTTCGGAACTCTGTCGCGTGTGCGTGCTGGCCACCGGAATCGTGGCGGCGGTCGGTTTGTCGAGCGAACTCGCCTTTCGGACGCTTCGCCCCTGGGAATCCGAATACCGGTATTCCGGCTTGAACTGGCCCGCATTCACCTGCTGGAATCTGACGCTGTTCCTGTTGAGCCTGTGGATCGTCGCGGGGCGCCGGATCGGCACATGGTGGATCCCGGGCGCACTCACCATCGCATTGGCGTTCCTGACGCGGACCCGGGCCGGGACCGCGTCCCTCATCGCCGCCGGCGCGGGGCAATTCGCGCTCACGGTCCCCGTCCCCAATCAGGTCGGCGCGACCGTTCTCGCGGCGCTCGTGGTCGGACTCGGTTTGCTCGGCGCGGCGTTCCTCGGCGTTGACCTGCCGCTCATGCTCGTTCACACCGTCAATCTCGGCCGTGAGGAATCGGCGGGCGACATTTCGGGCCGGGCGGGAGTCTGGACGGGGCTCTTGCCGTACATCCTGGCGCGCCCCGTCACCGGATACGGTTACGAATCGTTCTGGTCCGAGACCCACTTACGGGCGATCGGCGAACAGAATTGGGGCGTGCCGGACGCCCACAACGGGTACATCAACCTCGCGCTCGGCGTCGGCATGGTCGGGTCGGCGGTTTACTCGCTGATTCTGTTCGCGTCCGTCGTCACCGCGTTTCGCCGCCGTCATTCGGGACGGGAACGGGAATACATCTTCGCGATCGGCGTCCTGGTGACGACGATGTTCAACTCGCTTTTCGTCGCCGTTCAACTCGGTCCCTACCTGATCAGCTTCCTGTGCATGGCCGTCATCGCGCGGCTCGGCTTCTTTCCGGCCGTGTCGGAACCGGATGTCCGAGACGCGATTTCCCGCCCTATTCCCGCGGACCGGAACTCCCGACCAAGTCCGCTTTCCGTTGCGCGAGGCATTGCGACATGATTACCGTTTCGTGCGATGCGACGATCGTGATCGCGACCTTTCGCCGTCCGCCCATGTTGGAGGACACGCTCGAGAGCCTTTGCCGAATGCGGTTTCCGGACGGCCGCTCCGTCGAAGTGCTCGTGATCGACAACGACGAAGGAAGGTCGGCCCAACCGGTCGCCGATCGGTTCCCCGCCTCACGCCCGTTGCCGTTCTCGCTCCGCTATATCCACGAACCGCGAACCGGCTTGAGCCATGCGAGGAATCGCGGGATCGAGGAATCGCGAGGGCGCTTCTTGATATTCCTCGACGACGACGTGTTCGTCGACCCGGAATGGCTCACTAGCTTTTTCGACGCGTTCGAATCGACCGGCGCCGAGTGCATCGGCGGCCGGACGCTTGTTCGATGGGAAGGCGCGCCCGATCCGTTGCTCAAGGCGTGCGAGACGGAATTGGTCGCGATCGACTTCGGCGAAACGGACATGGCACTCACCGGCGCCCGGCTTCCCGGGGGCGGCAACGCCGGGTTCCGCCGCGACGTCTTTGAAGACGGACTCCGATTCTCCCATGAATTGGGCCGGATCGGGACGGTGCTGCTTTCGGGCGAGGACACCGAGTTGATGACGCGCCTGCGTCGCGCGGGCGGGCGAATCCATTACTGCGCGAAAGCCGTGATGCACCATCGCACCCAGGGTCCGCGTTTGACCACCACGTACGCCGTCAAGCGGCGCTATTGGTTCGGCGTGTCGTTCGCCGTGATCGATCGACGCCTCGACGGACGGGTCCGCCAATGCGTGCGAGCCGGCTGCCGACTCGGCAAGGCCCTTTTGTGGGATGTTCCGCGGTGGATCGGCGCGTCGCTGTCTGGAAACCGCCGGCGCCGCCTTCTCGCCGCCTGCGACCTCGCGAAGCAATTCGGTTACGCGCGAGCCACGGTGAGCCGCATCCACATCGCGAATCCGACGTAGCGACGGATCATCAGAGTCCATCCGGTGCGAGTCCGAACGCGTCCGCATCAAGAGAGGTTTGGCAAGCAATGGTGCTCTTCCCCCCAATGCGATCAGCGTCTCGAGCCTTTGAGGTGGAGCGGATGCGTCCCGCCGAAATGAACTCGGCGCTCCTCGACCAATGGGCCCGGTTGCAGGCGGCCCATCGCGCCTTTCACAGTCCGTTCCTGACGCCCGACTTCACCATGCTGGTCGCGTCGGTTCGGGACGACGTCGAGGTCGGCGTGATCCGGCACGGAGGGGAGGCCGTCGGGTTCTTTCCGTTTCAACGGACGCGTCGCAATGCGGGCGTCCCCGTCGGAAGCAGGCTCAACGACCTTCAAGCCGTCGTCTGCGATCCGCGCATGGAATGGGACGCGGTCGAGTTGGTTCGTGCCTGCGGACTGCGATCCTGGCGTTTCCACATGCTGCTCGCGGAACAGAGACCCTTTGGGCCGCATTGCGATCAGGTCGTGGATGCCGTGTTCATGGACCTGTCGCGGGGGTTTGGGCATTACGAAGCCCAGCGGCGGGCGACCGGATCCCAGAAGCTGCGGAAGGTCGCCAAGCAGCGGCGGGCGATCGAACGGGAGTGCGGCGCGGTGACGTTTGAACTCGACCATTCGGTCGAGTGCGTGCGGATGTTGATCGAATGGAAGTCGGACCAGTACCGGCGCACGGGGGAAGCCGACGTCTTTTCGCACTCGTGGACGGGTCGATTGCTCGAGCGCATCGCGGCGTGCGAGAGCCCGACGCTCAAGCCGCTCATCCGCGTGCTGCGGGTCAACGGGGACATCGCGGCGATCGAATACGCGATCCAATACGCCGATGTCCTGCATGATTGGTTTCCCGTCTACAATCCGCGTTTCGCCAAATACTCGCCCGGCCTGATTCTGATACGCGAGTTCGCCCTTCAATGCGGACGATTCGGCGTCGCACGCATCGAAATGGGCAAGGGGGATCTTCCCTACAAATCGAGCTTTGCTTCGGGCCGGTTTCGCGTCGCCGCGGGGATCGTCGCCACGACGCCGCTCGGCCGAGCGGCGCGCGCGTCGGTCCGCGCGGCGCGACGGATCACGGCGCTCCCGGGCCTGAGAACCGTACGGTCGACCATCGGCCGATGGACCCGCCCGGTGCGAGGCCGGCTCGCGCTGAAATAGCCACCGATGCCGCGCGGCGCCGGGCTCGCGCCGAGGTTGATCGATGAAGATACTGGTATGCCACAGCTACTATCGTTCGGTCGGCGGTGAGGACCTGTCGTTCGATGACGAAGTCCGCCTCTTGGAACAGGCGGGCAACGACGTCGTGCGGTTTGTCCGCCATAACGACGAACTGCGCGACCTCGGCGCGTGGACGGCCGCCTCGCGCACGCTCTGGAACCGCACGGCATACAGCGAACTCCGCGCCGTCCTCCGCCGGGAACGGCCCGACGTCATGCACTGCACCAACACCTTTCCGCTGCTCTCGCCGTCGGTCCTTTACGCCGGCCGCGCGGAACAGGTCCCGATCGTGCAGGCCGTTCGGAATTACCGGATGCTCTGCCTGAACTCGTTCCTGTGCCGCGACGGGCGCATCTGCGAGTCGTGCATCGGCGCGAGCGTCCCATGGGCGGGAATCCGGCATGCGTGCTACCGGGATAGCCGAGCCGCGAGCGCCGTCGTTGCCGCATCGCAGGTCGTTCACCGATGGCTTCGAACGTGGGACCGACAAGTCGATGTCTTCTTCACGCTCACCAAGTTCGCCAGGGAGAAGCTGGCCGAGGGCGGATTTCCGATCGACCGGATCGAAGTGAAACCGAATCTCGTGGCGCCCGACCCGGGGATCGGTCTCGGCGAGTCGGGCGGAGCCGTCTTCGCGGGCCGGCTCTCTTCGGAAAAGGGGCTGCGCACGCTGTTGGACGCATGGCGGAATCTGCCCGATATTCCCCTTCGCATCATCGGCGAAGGGCCGCTGGAACGTCAGGTCGATCGCGAGGCGTCCGAACTTCCCAATGTCACGTACGTCGGCTACCTGCCGAAAGAGCGGGTCCTCGATGCGATGGGCGACGCGTCGCTCGTCATCGTGCCTTCGATCTGGTACGAGACATTCGGACGCACGATCATCGAAGCGTTCGCGAAAGGCACTCCCGTGATCGCGTCGCGGCTCGGAGCGATGAGCGAACTGATCGAGGAAGGCCGTACCGGACGCCTCTTCCGGCCCGGGGACGCGAGCGATCTGTCGCGCCAGGTCCGCGCGGCGATCGATGATCGGGCGACCCTCGCATCGATGCGCCGCGCCGCGCGAACGACCTACGAACGGGACTATACGGCGGCCGCCAACTACGCGCACCTCGACCGCATCTATCGCAAGGCGTGCGGCAAGTCGCTCGTTCCCTACTCCGACTCGGCGGCCCAAGTCCTCTTCGAGTCCAAGTAGGCGGGGGAATCGTCGGCGAGCCGTGGCGACGGACTCCCGCGCGCCGCACGCGTGAATGGGTCGTTGGAACGCGGCGCGGCCACTACGGACGCCGCCCTGTCCACCGGTCGCGCACCGGTGATCGAGCCGCGCCCGATGCGCTCAACACGAACGCGATCAAGGCTCCGGCCACGAATCCGCCGATGTGCGCCCACCACGCGACGCCTTCGGTCACGACCGAACCGACCGATATCGTGCCTTGCAGGAACTGGAAGAGGAACCAGATTCCGAGAAAGAGCGGCGCGGGAAGCACGATGACCTGAATGACGAAGAAAAGAAGGTATCCCAAGTGCCCAAGCCGGTCCTCGACATTGTCGCCGAAAATGTGCAGGAACCACAGATTTCCGATCAGGTGCGTCCAACCGCCGTGCAGGAAGACGCACGTGAGGAGCGTCAGCCACGGAGAAAACGGAGTCGGCGCCAAGGTCCGCTCGGCCCGCACGATACCGAGCCCCGCGTGGCCTTTGTCGACGATCGTGACGGGCCGGTCCGGGTGGAAAACGCGCTGCGGAATCATTCCGAAACGCTCGACAAGGTCCTGGCCCGAGTCCCGCGCGTTCACTTGAACCAGGAACACAAGTCCGGTCGCCAGGATCAGCGCGTAGTTGACCGCCGGAACCGTGCGCGAGGGGATGTTGTCGCGGAGGGGAAGCATGCCGACGTCGCGTTGGCGAGCTTGGATCGCGGTGAGCGCTAGGACCGCAAGACGAGGACGGGGCAGTGGGCCAGCCGCACGATGCGCTCGGCGACCGAGCCGATCAACAGTCGTTTGACGCCGGTGCGCCCGTGCGACGCGACAACGATCAAGTCGGCACTTGTCCGTTCGGCGATCGCCGCCACTTCATGTCCCGGATCGCCGACCACGACCTCGAACCGCGTCTTCGACGGATCGTCGGCCGGATAGGTATCGCGGAGCGTCCGACCGGCCTTTTCGATCCGGGACGAGTCGTCGATCGTCTCCCAGATCACACCCGGATCGGTGGGGCTGAGTTCCGGAAGGACATGGACGACCAGGACCTGCCCTTGAACGCCCGCGATATCCCGCGCTGTCTTGACGACCTCCACCGACCGATCGGAGAAATCGACCGGCGCAACGACTCGACGACGAGGCAGAAAACTCATCCGCGACTCCTTGTGCTCCCGAACGTCCGCCGCGGACCCGCGTCATTCGGGCGGGCCGCCTCGTGATGATACTCCGCGACGCGCGCGGCCAACAGGGCGTGGTCGCGAGCGTCGGGGTGGTTGCGCGGCGAGGCTGATCAAATAGGACGCGTGCGCGGCGGTTCGGTCGATGCCCGACGCGGCAATCGCCGCGCGGAACGACTCGATCCGCGTCTCGGGAATCCGGGGCTCGACGGCCCATCGCGACGGACTGTGCGTGAGAATCTGGACCGTCTCCATCCCCAGCGCGGCTGCCGCCTCGACGGCCTTGAAAAAACCCCCCGAGACGGACATATGAGCGCCGAGCATGGGCATCAGACGGCTCGTTTGAAAAAAAACGGTTGCGAACGGGAGCGGTGAGTCCCTAGAATCAAGGCGGGTCGGCGGGCGGGCTGCCGTCGCAGGAAGCATTCGAACCGTCGACCGGCGATCGAGGAGCTTGTCGCCATGGGGTCGTATTGGCTGGTCGGCGCGGGTGGGCTTACGGTGGCTGTCATCGGCGGTCTCGCCGCGTGGTATGGGTGGAGTCCGCATCGGCGGCTTCGGCAGCGCGTGATCCGATTGAGGCAGGCGCGCGATCTGTTCCATCTTCGCCGCGAACACCTCGAAGCGCGTTTCGTTTCCCTCGCGTCGCGAAGCGGCATTCCGCGCGGCCTCGAATGGTCGGACGTCGACTTCCAGGATAGCGTGCGTTTCGCGCGCGAGCGCGGTACGGGGAACCTCCGCGCCCTCGTGGGTGTCACCGTCCGGTTTCGAGCGATCGAAGGCGGAGGCATGGAGGACGTCGACATGGTCGAGCGGAGCCGAGCGGCGACCGCCGTGTTCCTGTACGACACCGACGCGTGGACGACGACCGGCCGCGTTCTGTTCAATGTCAATCCGGAACAGGCGATCCAGCGATTCGGCCACGAACTCGAAACGGTCGACGAGTCGTAATTCCGCGACTTCGGCATCGAGCCGTCCGCGCGCGGGTCGGCCATCGTACTCCCATGGACCCCGCGGATGCGCGGCATCGAGCGGTCGAGGCCCGTTCGTCGCCCTTCCTCCGTCAGGCCGATCGGTGGATGCCGCCGCGCGGCTCGGCGACATAGCAGGTGAGCGACCGGTAGGTAAGCACGAGACGCTGCGATTCGGGGGGAGGCGGTCCGTCCCGATCGGGAAATACATCGTGGGGCGGCCGCGCCGCCGTATCGACGAACAGCCGCCATGCGGTGCCCTTCGCGACCGGAGGCATGATGAACTCGCGGGGATGGGGCGTCGCGTTGATGAAGAGCAGCACATCCCGACCGGCTCCCTTCGGATCCTCATCGGGGCCCGGAGCGCTCAGCAAGGCGATCAGCGCGCTGTCGTCGCCGTGCCAATCGACGGCCGTTCCCAACGCGCTGAACCAGCTCACGTCGGGAAGACCGCCGTCGCGGCTCGGGCGTCCGGTCAGGAACTTCTCGCGGCGCAGCGTCGGTTGCGCGCGGCGGAAATGGGCGAGTGCCCGGTAGAATCGGACCAGATCGCCATGTTCGTCCACCAGCCTCCAGTCAAGCCAGGAGACGTCGTTGTCCTGGCAATACGCGTTGTTGTTGCCGCGCTGCGTCCGGCGCGATTCGTCGCCGGCGACGAGCATCGGAACGCCTTGACTCAGCATGAGCGTCGCGAGCATGTTTCGGATCTGGCGGCTCCGCAACTCGTTGACGACCTTGCGGCGCGTCGGCCCCTCGACTCCGTAGTTGTCGCTGTAGTTGTTGTTTTCGCCGTCGCGGTTGCCTTCGCCGTTCGCCTCGTTGTGCTTCTCCTTGTACGTCGTGAGGTCGTTGAGCGTGAATCCGTCGTGCGACGTGATGAAATTGATCGAGCAATACGGAGGCCTTCCGGCCAGTTCGTACAAGTCGCTCGAACCGGACAAGCGGGTCACGAACGCCCCGAGCGTTCGCGCGTCGCCCCGCCAGAACCGGCGAACATCGTCGCGGTACCGGCCGTTCCATTCGGCCCAATGCCGGTTCGCCGTGTGGTCGCCCCATCGAAAACCGCCGAACGAACCGACCTGATACGCGCCCGCCGCGTCCCACGCCTCGGCGATGATCTTCGTGTCGGCCAAGAGCGGATCCTCGGCGATCGCCTCGACGAGCGGCGGATTGGGAGTCAATGCGCCGCTCCGATCGCGGCTCAGGATCGACGCGAGATCGAATCGGAACCCGTCGATGTGGTAGTTGTGGACCCAGTGCCTGAGGCAATGGAAGATCATCTCGCGCACGATCGGGTGGTTGCCGTTGATCGTATTGCCGCAGCCCGAGTAATTCGCGTAGCCGCCGCCCCCGTTCGTCAGCATGTAGTAGACGCGGTTCTCGAGTCCCTTGAAACTGAGCACGGGCCCTTGTTCGTTTCCTTCGCACGTGTGGTTGAACACGACGTCGAGGATCACCTCGATGCCCGCCTGATGGAGGGCTTTCACCATCTCCTTGAACTCGCGGACCTGCGCTCCGGGCGCCTCGCTGACGGCGTATCCGCGGTGGGGCGAGAAGAAGGCGAGCGGATCGTATCCCCAGTAATTCGGCCGGGAGGGCGCGTGCCCCCAACAGTCGCGGATCGGGAACTCATGCACGGGCATCAGCTCGACGGCCGTGACGCCGAGCGACTTGAGGTAGGGGATCTTGTCGATCAGTCCGAGATAGGTTCCCGGTTCGGAGACGCCGCTCGACGCGTGCCGCGTGAATCCCCGGACGTGCAGCTCGTAGATGATCGTCTCGGAGTACTCGCGCCTCAGGTGCCGGTCGCCTTCCCAATCAAAATAGTCGTTGACGACGACGCACTTGGGCGGCCGGATCGTCCCATCGGGGCTCGGCAGGAAGTCGCCGGCGAGCGCTTTTGCGTAGGGATCGATGAGCCGCGCGGCTCCGTCGAACCACTGTCCTTGCTCGGGGATCCGGGGTCCATCGGTCTGGAAATGGTAGAGCTGCCCGGCGCCGATGCCCGGCACGTAGATGCTCCAGACATCGCCCCAGCGGTCCGTCTCGGAATCGAACTCGATCACGTCGGACGGCTCGCGGTCTTCCACGCGATCGTAGAGCAGGAGCCGCATGGCGGTCGCCGTCCGGCTGAAGACGACGAACTGAACGCCGCCCTCCTGGAGGATGGCGCCGAACGGGATCGCGTGCGTGAATTGGAGTTCCGGGTGGGGGTGTCGCATCAGCATGGTTGAGTCTCAGCGCGTCGCAATGGGGGCCGATCCTGGTGTCATGCCAGAAAAATACCACCCGACAACGAACCGATCCTCGTTTGTCGCTCCGTTTCCCGCCCAAAAAAGGCGGCTCGCCGCGCGGCGCGCCGGTTGGGCAATCCTCGCGAAACCGGCGGGTCCGGCCAGCCTGGGAAATTGTAGGTTCTGGCGGGGAACCGGGGAGCCGTCGGGAGCCCGACGGCGGCGCTCGGCGCGCGTCCCGCAAGGTTGTCCGGGCGAAACGATTATGCCGGTCGGCGGGGTCGCGCGGGAGTACGGATCGAGTCGCCGCGGACCACCTTGTTGAAAGGAAACCGGTCGGCAACAATGGCCCGCGAACGGCGTTTGGCGAATCGATCCGTTGGGGCGCGCACCGGCATGGCCAAGGTATCGTATAAGGACGCGGGAGTCGACCTGGACATCTATGAACAATCGATGGCCCGGTTGCCCCGCCTCATGCATCGGACGTTTTGCCCCCGGGTGCTCAAGTTGGACGGCGGATTCGCGGGCCTTTTCCAACTCGACTTTCCGAGTTCGATCTTTTCGCGGAAATACGACGATCCGGTGCTCGTCTCGTGCACGGACGGAGTCGGCACGAAACTCAAGATCGCCCAGCGGACCGGTTTCCATGGGACGATCGGGATCGACCTGGTCGCGATGTGCGTCAACGACGCGTTGTGTTGCGGGGCGGAGCCGCTCTTCTTCCTCGATTATGTCGCCATGTCGCGGGACGATCCGGGCCTGCTCGAATCGATCGTCACGGGTATCAGCGACGGATGCATCCAAGCCGACTGCGCGCTGCTCGGCGGCGAAACGGCGATCATGCCCGACCTCTACGCGCCCGGGGACTACGACCTGGCCGGGTTCTGCGTCGGCGTGGTCGAGCGCAAACGGCTCATCACCGGTTCCGCCATCGCGCGCGGCGACGTCGTCCTCGGACTCGCCTCCACGGGCGTCCACAGCAACGGCTACAGCCTGGTCCGCAAACTGGTCTTCGAAATCGGTCGGTTCGACGTGAATGACATGATTCCGTCACTCGGCGCGACCGTCGGGGAAGTCCTTCTCGCTCCGACCCGCATCTACGCGCCGACCGTCCGCCGCATCCTGAGGAACTACCGCGTGAAACAGGTGGTGCACGGCATCGCCCACATCACGGGCGGCGGCCTGGGCGAGAACATCGCGCGCATCGTCCCCCGGAGATGCGACGTCGTCCTGCAACGGGGAAGTTGGCCCGTTCCGCCCGTTTTCGACTGGCTTCGGCGACTCGGCGATGTCGATACGGAGGAAATGGACCGCGTATTCAACATGGGAATCGGCATGGCGCTCGTCGTCAGCCCGCATTTCGTCGATTCGATCGTCCGCGCATGCGAACAATCGGGGGAGGCCGTGTTTCCGATCGGAACGGTCGTCGCCGGACAAGGCGACGTTCGGTTCGCCGCCTAGCCGGGGCTTTCGCCTCGCCTACCGCGCGCCGCCGCCGGTTCCGCCGGTCGCCATGGCCGTCGCGTCGTTTTCCTCCGATCCGCGTCCGTCGACTCCGGGCGAAGGACCGGCTTTCCGCAGCGCGTCGAGCAGCGACTCCTTGCGTATCACATCGCGCATGACCATCACTTCGGCCGGGCGACCCGCCGGATAGATGGCGAGCACGGGGATCGAATTCGATTGGAGTTTCGCGAGCGCCCGCTTGATCTCGTCGTTGCGGTCCGTCCAGTCCGCTAGCAAAGGGACCACTCCGTTTCGCTCGACAAGCTCCTTCACCTCGCGCGTGTTGATCGTCCAGTAGAGGTTGTATTTGCAGGTCAGGCACCACTGCGCGGTGAAATCGACAAGTACGGTCTTGCCCGCCGAGAGGTTTTGTTCGAGCATCGCGGGCGTGAATGGTTTCCAAGGCAATTGGTGCGCGCTCTTCGCCGTTTCCCCGTCGGATGCGGTCAAGTCGTGCGGCGCAAGGACGGTGAATCCCAGGAGCCCCACGGCGATCGACGCCGTGGCCGCGCCGATCCACGCCCGGAACTTGACCGGGCCTTCGGCCGTGATCGGAACTCGGCCGACGAGCCAGCACGCGAACCAGACACCCACCAGCAACGTCCATGTCGGGACAAACCACCTCGCGCTGATCGTCGTGAAAAGGAAGACGACCGTCGCGAGCATGACAAAACCCATGACCTCCTTGAACGTCTCCATCCACATGCCCGGTCGCGGAAGGAAACGGATGAGTTTCGGGAACGCGCCGATCACGAGATAGGGCGAGGCCATCCCCAGGCCGATGCTGAGGAACAGGAGATAGGTGACGTAGGCGGGCTGGGACAGCAGGAAGCTGAATGTCGGACCCAACGCGGGCCCGCTGCACGGAGTCGAAAGGAGCGTCGTGAAGACGCCCTTGAAAAACGCGCCGCTCGCCCCCTCCCGATCCTGCAAGTCGTTCGCCGCGCCGCGCCCGAGAAAACTCGGCATCGGGATTTCCCATACCCCAAGGAAGCTGAGCGCCATCACGAACACGAGCACGATCATGGCGACCTTGAACCACGTGTGCGTGAACTGCTCGCCCCAACTCATGTTGAACGCGGCGGCCAACGTGGCGAGAACGAGAAAGACCGAAACCAACCCGAGCGAGAACCAGACGTTGAGCCAGAAGACGCGTCCCCTCCGCATGTGCGCCTGCTCGGCGAACGACAGGATCTTGAGCCCGACGACGGGCAGGACGCACGGCATGAGGTTCAGGATGATCCCGCCAAGAAAGCCCAATCCGACATAGGCGAGGAGCAGGCCCGGACTGACCGCCTTGCGGGGCACGGGCGCCGCGCCGGCGGCGGGCGAGCCCGTCGCCGACTCGCTCGCCGACCCCAGGTTCGGCAACGACTCGACGTACCCGCCGAACACCGCGTCGATCGCGACATCGGGAAGCAGAATGCAACTACCCATGTCCTTGCAGATCTGACCGTCGTAGACGAGCCGGATCGTCGAGGCGGCCGGGTCCGCGCCGCCTTTCCATCGAATGGGCGCCGTCCAAACGACCTGCCCCGCGTGTTCCTCGACCACCATTCCAAAAATCTCGTCCTGTTTCGCATGAGGCGGGTCGTCGGGCACAAACGGCCCGGTCGATTCGACCCGATCCGACTCGATGCGAATCGTCGACTTGGTCGGCCCCCCGGGTGCCTGCGTCAGCGAATAGACATGCCACGTCGGATCGATCACGGCCATCAGCGAAACGATGCCGGAGTCGCCATCCTTGAGCAACTCGTATTTCGCCTGAAAGGTCACATGCCGACTGTCGTCCGATTCGCCCAGGAGGCCATCGAGGGGCGGAGGAAACTCCAAAGTCGGGGATGGAGGGGCGCCGGCGCCCTGCGCCCGGAGTCCCGGGCCCGATGCGACGATCGCGCAGGCGCAAAGGAAGAAGCGAACGAGCCACGCCGCGTTCATCGGTGCGCGCATACGAACGATCATGCTCAACCTCCATCCTCGCCTGTCCGTGCGCATTGTAGGTGCCCGTTCGCAAGACCGTCAACGCCGACCGCGCGGCCCGACCCGCCGCCGCGTTCGGTGAGGCGGGGTTGCGTTGGCCCCGGATCCCGCCGCCTCACCATCCCGCGCGGTCGCCGATCCATGCGAACGCGGCGGGGCCCGCTTCGAGGTCGCCGATCCATTCGTCCCACCTCCGAATGGCAGCCGCCCGATCGTCGAACGTTCGGCGTTCCGCCACCAACCATCGAAGCCAATTGATCGCCGAAAACAGGACTCCCGAACGCTGGAACGCGAGGATGCGTCGCGCGTCGTCCGCGCCGAGCGCGACGCTTTCCCGATACGCGGAAAGGCCTTCTTGCCACGTCGGGCGATCGGAAGCCAGCGACCCAAGCAATCGAGCGATGTCGGCCGACGGACTATCGATCCGCATCGCGTCGAAATCGATCCATCCGGACAACCGCTCTCCCTCAAACAGCAGGTTGGACCGCCACACGTCGCGCAAGATCCAATGCAGCGGACCGGCGTGCGCCCCGTCGAGGTCCGCGCGAACGACCGGCAACCAGGGCGGAGCGGCGTTCCGGACACGTTCGGCACGCGGGGCGAGTTGCGGATCGCGGGCCGTGGCGACGGCCCGTTCGAACGTCGACGCATTCCATGCGATTCCGTCGCGCGCGAGTCCGCGGCGCTCGACGATCGACGGCGATTCTCCGAAAGCCGGGGGTGTGAGCCCTCGCGCGGCCGAGTGAAACGCCGCAAGTCCCCGCATCGCGGCGGCGACAAGCGCCGGGTTCGTCGTTCGGCTTCGCGGCGGCTCGCCGGGCAACCAGCGCGTCAATTCCCAAATGTCCCCGCCCCACCAGGTCCACCGGGAGCCGTCGCGGGCGGCGAGCGGAGCGGCGATCGGAAGCCCCGAGCGGCTCGCGAGCGCGGTCAGAACGGAGTGGACTTCGTCGACGCGGGACGGCCGAGAGCCGTCGGGCCATCGGCGCAGCGCGTGCGACGCACCCTCCGAATCGATGCGCCAGACCTCGCCGCCGCTGAATCCCCCGACGACTTTCCGGGCCACCGGCGCCGCGCCGATCCGCGGATACCGGGCGAGGATGTCGGCGAACGCCGTCGTACCCAATGGATTGCCTCGATCGATGCGGAAAGGACTCGGCCGCAACGGACCGAAAGGACGGCTCCCCTCAGACCGCTTCCTTGCCGTGGAGTCCGTCGTGGATCCGACAAACGCCGTCGACGGGCATGACGAAGATCTTGCCGTCGCCGAATTGGCCCTCCGGCCCCGTCACCGCGCAGGCGAGGATCGTATCGATCGTCCGTTCGAGGAAATCGTCGTTGACCACGATTTCGAGCACGGCCTTGCGGAGCAGGGGCGCTCCGTATTCCACGCCCCGGTAGAGAGCGGCGCGGCCGCGTTGCCGCCCATACCCAAACGCGTCGCAAATCGTCATCCGTTCGACCTCGACGTTCGCGAGGCCTTCGCGGACGGCCTGGAGTTTGGTCGGCTGAATGACCGCGACGACCAGCTTCATGTCATCCTCCGCCGCTCGGAATGGGATGGAAACGGACGTAATTGAGGTGGCGATACAGTTCGCTCGACTGCAACAATTCGGCGTGTGTTCCCTGCGCGACGACCTTGCCGTCGTGGAGCAGGACGACCAGGTCCGCCGACCGGAGCGTCGCGAGGCGCGACGGCACGATGATCAGTGTCCTTCCTTGGGCGGCGTTCGCGAGCGCGGCGTCGACCGCCGCCTGCTCGGAATCGGACGAGGCCGCGTCGGGCTCTTCGACCACCAGCAACGACGGTTCGCGGACGACGGCCCGGGCGAGGGCGATCCGAAACGCCTGCGAATCCTCAAGACGCGCGCCTTGCCGCCCGATGGTCGTTTCGAATCCGTCCGGAAGCCCCAGGATGAAGTCGATCGCATGGCAGTACTTGGCCGCCTCGTGGATCCGGTCCGCCGTGAACGGGGTCTTGCCGCAGTTCAGGTTTTCGAGCACGGTCCCGGTAAAGCAGAGCGAGTCGCGGAAGACGAGCATTGTCTGAGCGCGGACCGAATCGACTTCGCCCCAGCGCACGTCCATGTCGTCGAACAGGATCCGGCCGGCGACGGGATCGTAGAATCGGGGAAAGAGGCCGGCGAGGGCGCGGGGGGGGCGAACGTCGCCCGCGAGCACGGCGATGCGCGACAGGGCGGGCGCGGTGATCGAGACTTCGTCGAGCACCTTCTTGCCCATCCGATCAAAGAGCGTCACGTTCTCGACCCGAAGTTCGCGCCGCAGGGGGGCGAGCGGCTTGGAGTCGGGCATGGGGCGGACCGTCGGATTCCGGTCGAGATAGTGGAAGATGTCGCGCGCCGCGTGTTCGTGGGCTCCGTGACGCGACCGCAATTTGGCGAGTCGTCTGAGCGGGAAGTAGGCGCTCGCCAACGAAACAACGAGAACGGTCGCCTCGGAAACCGACGATTCCTTCGCCAGGCCGATCATGAGAACCGCGAACGCGACGCTCCAAATCGCCATCATCCAGAACCACGGGGATCGCGCCGCGTCGATGACGTCGGCCCGGTATGACTCGGCCCGCTCCTGCCGAAGCCACTCGGTGAACGACCCGCCGGGTAACTCGGCGATCGCATAGCCCGTCGCGAGCGGCGCCAGGTTCAAGGTCTCCGTCAGACGCTCATCCATGAGCCTCGCTCGCTCCCGGTGTCGCCGAGCGCGGGCCCCGTTGCGTTCGTTCCACCACGCGTCCGTTCTCCACAGCAGGGCCGCCAGCGCCAGGACCAGGAGCGTCAACCAGGGATGGACGGCGAGCGCGAGCCCCACGAGCAACACGAGCAGAATCACCGCATGCGGCAGCGCGCGAAGCCGCGCGGCGATACCCTGCCGCACGAGTTCCGTCTTGTCCAGAAAAAGTTCCTCCGGCAGCGAACGCTCGTCGCCCAGCGCGTCGTGTGAACCCAACTGAAACGCCTGGTCGTGGATCCGACGCTTGATCTCAGCCGCCACGCGCCGCGCGGACGCATGCGACGAACATCGCTGCCAGGTAATGGCCGCCGCGTGGAGAACGGCAAGCAGGGCCGCGGCGAGCGCGAGGCCCCCGAGCGCCGTGTTCGGCTCGGACCAAACCGGTTCGAGGACCGAGGTCGACCAGAGCGCGCCGAGCGGTCCGCGCCGCGGAACCCCGGTCCGCCGACCATCCACCAGGACCTGGAGCGCGAGCCCCAGGACGACGATCAGCATGGGCGGGAACAGGGCCGCGATCAAGCCGGAAACCGATCCACCCAAGCCGCCTCCCGCGTCCAGGCTGCGTGCTCGTTCGAACGACGATGGAGGCATGACGGTTCCCCGCATGGATCCGCAATCAGGCGAGGTCCCGGTCCTCGAACATCGCCAACGCGAGCAGAAGGGCGACCACGCTGTACAACGCGCAGTACAACAGGGCCCAGCCCAGGTAGACGACCGGCACCTCGACGGCCGAGGCGATCGCCGCCTGCATGTTGAAACTCTCGAGGTTCGGAACGACCGTCGCGATCAATTGGGCGAAAAACGCCACCAACTCGAATTGCTGCGCGGCGGACTGAACCAGCACGGGCGTGATGTTGCCGAGCACGTACACCGTGAAACAGATCGCGAAATTCGCGAGCAGCGGCAGCCGCGTCGATATGGCCACGCTCACCGCCGCAAGCACGAGCGACTGCATGAACGACAGCAACAGGCCGGGCACCGTGGCGATCATCTCGAAGTGGCAGAGCTGCCATGTCACGTCGGTCTTCGAGTTCTCACGCCCGTCGTAAATCGGCTTGTACGCGACCATGATGAGAAACACCAGGCCGAGCACGAGGAACATGAGACCCACGGTCCATGTGATGCCAAGGTACTTGCCGAAAATGAACGAATGGCGGCGGATCGGTTTCGACAGGACGGTCAACGCGGTCCGACCCTCGATTTCCTCCGATACCGACGTGCTCGAAGCCCAAATCGCCTGCACCAGACAGAGGATCATGATCAGCGAGAAACCCAAGTCCTTCAGCATCTTGATGTCCTCGCCCAGCGTGTTGTAAGGCAGCAGGACAAAGACCAGAATCGCGAAGACACCGAGTGCGATCAGGATGGCGAAAAGCGGCTGAGCGATTTCGGATTTGTACGTCGCCAGCGCGATGGCGTTGAGTTTCGGAGCGACCGTGCGGACGAAAATCGTCACGATGAAAAGAACCCAAATCGACAGCGCGGTGATCGGAATCGATCGGACTTCGGGAAACGCCGGCGCGACGGTGACGACGATTTCCCCGCGAGCCTGCGACGCGCCGTGGTTGGACACGTAAAACGTCTCGACCCACTCGCCCGTGAACGGGATGTTCCCGAGATCGCCCCGCTTCCATTGATACGGTTCGTCACCGGCGATCCGATAGGTCACGCGCTCCTTTCCCTCCACGCCCACGTCCTCGACGACAAACGGGCGGGCCGACACGGTCAAGTCCTGATCGCTCGTGAATCGCAAGGCGCGAATCTCATCCGCCGGGATATGGATCGCGACCGGCGTCTCCTTCGAAAAATCCACGTCGCCCTCGGCGTCGCGCGGCGTTACGGGGACGTCGATCGGAACGGCCACGTCACCCGCCGCGCGAAGGCGGCCGAGCGCGGCGAGCAACTCGGTCGGTCGATGCGCGAACAGACCGCCAAACAGGCCGAAGAAGGCGGCCCCGGTCACCATCCAGAATACGGGAAACAGAAACCCCTCGCGGACCGTCAGCGGAATCTCGATCGCCATCCGCCGGAACCCCAAAGGAACGGCGGGAACGGCGGCCAGAGCCCGCACGATCCCCCACAACAGGATCAACCCGACAAGCCCCGCGGCCGACCCGACCCCGAGCAGCCAGATGGGAGTCACCCAATTGCCGACCCATTCGGGAACGAGCAACCCCATGACGATCGGAAAGCCGTTCACCGCCGAAGGAATCTCCATCTGCATGCCAATCAACCTCGAAGTTCCGCCGAGCGCGGCGTGTTGGTGGTTCGTTGCGACCGGCACGGACTCGGATTCGCGTCCGACTTGTCGATCGGAACCGGGACCCGGATCAAAACGACCCAGCGCCGAACGGCCCCGGCGCCGAACGGCCCCGGCGCTGCGGCGCCGCAGCGCCGCAAGCTCCCGGCATCCGCTTCCCAGTATAGCCTCGAAGCCGACGCTCCAAGAAGAGGCGAATCGGCGGCCGTCCGCTCGAATCGGCTCCCGCCCGACGCACGGGCCGGGAACGCCGCCTGTTCCGTCCATGGCGGCGTCATTGGGGGCCGAGCGGCGTTCCGGTGGGCGGTTCCAAGCGGGGCGCGGCCTCGCGCCGGGGCGCAGGCAGGGCGCCCTCGTCGAGCGGTTCCGCGGGAACCGGCCTGGGCCGGCGGCGCGCCGGAATCTCCTCCAAATCAAAAATCTCCTCGGCGGGGCGCTCGCCTGTGGGATACCGGTCGCCGTCACCCATCGGGAACACGGCCGATGGATAACACCAGACGCGGCCCCAGCGTCCCAGGGGTCCGAGCGAACCGAATCGCTCCTCGTACAACCGGATGCCGTGGGTCTCGAGAATGGTACCGGTTTGCCGTTCGAGCGAGGCGAGTGTCGCGTTGTACTGCGCGAGCGATTGCGCTTCGGCCGTCACCGTGTTGCCCCAGTCGCTGATCGCCTGCAGGAAGTTCAGGAAGATCACGCGTCCGAGTTCGTACTGCGCCCGCTGGATCTCGAGGTTTTTGCGCGCGGCCTCACGGGCCTCGCGCAGCGCGAGGTACTGCTCGTAGAACTGGTCTCCCGCTCGAAGGGTCGCGGCGATCGTGTGCACGGCGTTGTGCATGCCCTGGTCGAGGTTGGCCCGATCCCGCAGGAGGACCAGCTCCTGGCGGCGCAGCGAGGCGCGCGCCTGGCGCAGGCCGAGCGGCACGGAGAAATTGACTCCCAGCGTCCAGTCGGTGTATTGGCCCGCGGGCGACGCGAGATCCGACCCGTTGGGCATTTCCCCCCGCAGACCGTTCCAGCGGTACAGGGCGACGCCGTCAAGCCGCGAGCGAGCCTGATTATCGGCCTGCAGCAGCAATTGCTCGTCCGCTTCGAGGATCAGTTTCAATTCGATCAAGTCGGGACGTCGCACCTCGGCCAATTCGAGCAGGCCGATCCAATCCGCCTCGAACCGCTCGACGGTGAGCGGCGTGACGGGAATCAACCGCCGTTCGTCGTACGGCGGCAATCCGAGCGCGTTGCGGAACGCGGCTTCCCGGTTGAGCAACGCGCCGCGCGACGCGATCCGGCTCGATCGGAAACTCGCGAGCGCCGACCGCGCTTGAGCCGTATCGGCCGCGCTCCCAAGCCCGCTCCGCAACCGGGCCTCGGCGAGCCGGAGTGCCTCTTCCGCCTGCTGCACCTGCTGATTGCGGGCCCACACGTCCACGCGGGCCGCGACAAGCTGCCAATATCCCTCGATGATGCTCCGCACCTGCTCTTGAACGGTGTCCTTGAATTGGAAATACGACCGTTCGGTATCCAGTCGGGCAAGCACGATCGGCGCTTGGTTCACGCGAAAACCGCCGCCCTGCGCGAGGGGGTGCACATACGACAGCTCGACCGACGACCGGTCCTGGGGATTCAACGGAAACGTTCCCGGCTGAAAGCGGCTCGGCGCGGAATTGACGGCCGCCGACGCCGTGCCGCCCCACGCATTCAGCTTCGAGACCGACGCGCGCGTGTTGAACGCGTCGGTGCGTATCCCGTCGATGACCGATTGTCCGGGGATCACCGGGTCGAACGACGCACCCGGCGACTCGTTCCGGTTATGGCTTTCTTGGACCTGAAAGGTCGGATCGAATCGCGCCTTCTGCTGGTCAATGGTGGTATTGGTCACGGCGACGTCGTAGATCGTGCGGCCCGAACCGGACGCCGAGATCCCCGCGAGGATCCGCACCACGCGCGTATTGTCGAGCGCCGACCGGAGGGCATCGTCGAGCGACAGGTGCTGGACCGGCGCGTCCTCCGGAAGGGGTGTCCGCACGGTCGGAGGCGGCGGCGTTTCCGGAATGCGGATCGATGCCAGATCCGCCGGGTCGCGCACCTCGACCCCGAGTTGCTCGGGACCGTAAAGGCCTTGTGCCCGAGCCGACGGAGCGCGCCAAGCGGCGCCGATTGTTCCGACAATCAGGAAAAGAACGAAAATGCGGGTTCTGGCGTTCATCACGCGATTGAATTCGGCCCGCGTCCTAACCCGCGCCCAACAAATCCCCTTCTCTCGGAAGATCTTGCTGAGCCCCTTCATCCGACTCGTCCGTTTGTATGGCGTGTAGCGCCTGGCGAAAGTCGGACGTGTCGCAAACCACCGCGCCGTCCCGCAGGACGACCGTTCGCCGGGCCGAACGGGCCACCGCCGGATCGTGCGTCACGAGTACGACCGTGATACGCTGCTCCGCATTCAACCGCTGGAATAACTCGATCACCTCGCGGCTCGTCCGGCTGTCCAGGTTCCCGGTCGGCTCGTCTCCCATCAGGATCGACGGTCGGTTCACCAGCGCGCGGGCGATCGCGACCCGCTGTTGTTGCCCGCCCGAGAGCTGTCCGGGATGATGATCGAGTCGCTGTCCGAGGCCGACTCGATCGAGCATTTCCCGAGCCCGGTCGTGCCGCTCGCGGACCGAAACGGTCGAACCATAGAGCAACGGCAGCTCGACGTTTTCGAGCGCCGAGGTCCGCGCAAGGAGATTGAAGTTCTGAAAGACGAATCCGATGTGCCTGTTCCGGATCCTGGCCCGCTGGTCGCGGGTCATCGTCGCGACTTCCTCGCCGTCGAGCCGGTAACTGCCGTGGGTCGGTCGATCGAGGCAGCCGAGCGTGTTCATGAGCGTCGACTTGCCCGAGCCGGACGGTCCCATCAAGGAAAGGAACTCGCCTCGCTCGACCGACATCGTCACGCTCGCGAGGGCCGTCACTTGGACCTCGCCAAGGTCGTAGATCTTCGCGATATCGCGCAGTTCAATCAGGGCCATGGGACGGGTCCCGTCGTTCGTCCGGGTCGGCGCGCTCGTGATCTTCCGGCGCGTGTGCCGGATGTCCATGCCCGCGCGATGGGACGCCGTGATGCAGGTGACTCGGTTCCGCGAATCCGATCGCGTAGGCAAGCACCACGCCGAAAATCAGGGCCGCGCTGAGCTTCCAGCGGTCGTGGCGGTGGAATTGAACCTCGGGCAAGAGGTCGGCCAGCGCGATGCAGAGAAAGACACCCGTGGAGAAACCGAGCGCGAGACCGAGCACGAGATGCCGTTCGCCGCCGAGACTTCCGAGCCCTTGCGCAAAAAGCAGCGCGCCGATCGGACACATCAGCGAAAACAGCGTGTTCACGACTCCCATGGCGCCGCGCGACCAGCCGGCCGCACGCATCACCGTGGCGATGGAGACGGCATCGAGCGGTTTGTGAAGGAGCACGGCGAAGAAGGGGCCGAGCGCCGGCCAGTTCGCCCCGTGCTCCCGCTCCACGTCGACGCTCGCCGCCAGCGCCACGCCGTCCAGGATCGTGTGCAGGCTCAGCCCGGCCGCCAGGCCACACCAACCAAACACGGACGCCCCCGGTCGGGTCGTTGATTCATCGTGGTCGGCACAGTCGGCACAGTCGGCACGGTCGGCACAGTCGGCACGGTCGGCACAGTCGGCACGGTCGGCACGGTCGGCACGGTCGGCACGGTCCGAGCACGCGAGCGGTCGCCCATGCCGGGTCGTTCCGCGGGAACCGTGCGCATGCGATTGGGGGACGCCATGATCACAGGCGCTTCCCGGTTCATCGCCGGGGGCGTGCGGGTGCACGTGGAAGGCCCGAATCAGCAGGAACATGACGAGCAACCCGCCGACGACGGCCATCATCGAGCGATCGACCGAACCGCTCGCCGCGACCGAATGGGGCAACAGATGCAACAGGGCGACGCCCAGCATCAGGCCGCCGATGAAACTCATCGCCAATTGCAGTCGGACGTGCCCCAATCCGATCCAAAGCGGCGCCGAACCGCCCAACCAGGATGCGCCGAAGATCAGGAGGCAATAGGTGACGAGCTGCATCGTACGGTCGCCCCCGACGGCCATTCGGCAAGGCCGATTACGGTTCTCGATCCGGTCGGTCTGCGATCGGCCCGATGTTCGCCTCGCGCGATTGGCCGGCCCGTTCCCGCGTTCCCTATTCTCGCCCACCACCGGCCGTTCTGTACAGGGCGGGACTTGGAACGCGGTGGGACTTGCGAAAGGGGAGGTTGGACCCTACAAAACAGACACGCATTTCCGCGTCGCGAAACGGCGCGTTTTCGGGTGATTCCCCATATGGTGAAGGAGACACACGTCATGGGCGTATTGGTTCAAAAACAGGCCCCCGACTTCGAGGCCCAGGCCGTCATGCCCGATGGCACGTTCAAGCAGATCCGACTTTCCGACTACCGGGGTCGGTACGTCCTGCTGTATTTCTATCCGCTCGATTTCACGTTCGTTTGCCCCACGGAGATCATCGCGTTTTCGGACCGGAACGCGGAATTCGCGAGCCGCGACGTCCAGGTGCTCGGCGTCTCCGTCGACAGCCACTTCACGCATCTGGCCTGGCGCAAGACGCCGCGCTGCGAGGGAGGGCTTGGTGACATCGCGTACCCGCTCGTCGCCGATCTGTCGAAGTCGATCGCCCAGTCCTACGACGTCCTCCTGACCGGCGGGATCGCCCTGCGCGGCCTCTTCCTGATCGACAAGGGCGGCGATGTTCGTCATCAGGTGGTCAATGACCTGCCGCTCGGACGCAGCGTCGACGAAGCCCTCCGGATGGTCGACGCGCTTCAGTATTTCGAAAAGAACGGCGAAGTCTGTCCGGCGAACTGGAAACCGGGCGCCCGCACGATCAAGGCGACGCCCGCCGACAGCAAGGCGTTCTTCGCGAAGGAATACGCGGGTAAGTAGCCGACGATCGGCGTTCCCCCAACAGAAGAGGCCCGTCGCGACGCGGAAACGTCGCGACGGGCCTTGGTCCGTTCTTGGCCCCGTTCGACTGACAGAAACGCGTCACGGTCGCCAACGGCGCGCCGTCCCCAAACAACGAGCGACGAGGCAACGGGCCTGTACGACTATCGGAACAAATCCTGCGACGGCGTCACGTACCACTCGCCCGACTCGGCGTCGCGCAGCCCCTTCCAACCTTTCTGCGGAACGTCGGCCCGCACAAAACGGCGATTCGAAATCGCCAACCGCCGAAACTCGTTGGCGCTGACAACGGTCACCGGCCCATGGACTTCCTGGCCACGCGGATGGACCGCCGGGGCCATGGTTGTCGGGAAGCTGGTCGCCATAACCGATCCTTTATGCGATACCCGCTAGCTCCTGGGCATCCTACCTGCGACCGCGATGCTAGCACTCGGGCCACCTGTGCATGGTAGCCGACGGCCCCGCGAACACAATCCCCCCCGAGCCTCCCGTCGATGGGCCGCCGATCGATGGCGGGTCGAGCCCGAGGCCGTTGGCACGGATTGTGCTGGTATTGCTTCGGAGGCCGTGGCATAATCCCGGCCGGAGGCACCTATCTCGAGGGCATTCGCCCGACGGAACAGGAAAGAGGGTACGAAGATGGCGCGACGCAAGTCGTCGCGGCGGGACCCCGCTCCCGCCGAAATCGTCCACCTGTGTGCGAAGATTCGCCGCACCTGGAGCGAGATGACACATCGGGTCCGAGCCGGATACGGAGCCAATTACGAAATGGCCGCTCGGCGGGATGCCTGGACGCCGCCGATCGTCATGTTACGGGAGATCGACGCGCCGCACGAAGCGCTGCAGCCCTGATCGACACGACGCCGTACGCAATGCGGGCCCGGACGCCGTTCCTCGCCCCGCCGGTCGGCTCGGTTCGAATGGACTGCCCGCGCGGACGGGCGCGTCCGAAACGGGAGCCGACATCATGTTGCGGATCTTGCTCGTCGAGGATTCGGCCCTGCAGCGCCGAGCCATTTGCGGATGGCTCGAGACCGACCATTGGGCCGTCGAAGGCGTGGGAACGGCCCGCGAGGCGCTGGCGCGCATCGAGTCCGCCACGCCCGACATCGTGGTTTCCGATCTTGAAATGCACGATGTGGGCGGAATGGAGTTGGTCCGCCAGCTCCATGAACGGCATCCCCGCCTGCCTGTCATCCTGATGACAGCGCATGGATCCGAGGAAGCGGTGGTCGAGGCCTTGCGGAGCGGCGCGGCGAGTTTCATTCTGAAACAGGAGGCGCGCACCCTGTTGCCGGAGACGATCGAGCACTTGGTTTCCGAAACGTCCACGGAGCGGCATTACGACAGGCTCATCGCCGACGCGACGCGCGCCGCGTTCGATTTCCGGCTCGATAATGATCCCGCGCTCATCCAGCCCTTGGTCGATCTCCTGCTTCAGATGTGCGCCGGAATCTGCCGTCTCGACGAGAACGAACGGCTGCGGGCCGGAGTGGCCATCGTTCAAGGACTGCATAACGCGATGTTCCGGGGCAATCTCGAGATCCCGGGGCCGGCGGCCGTGGCGGCGGGGGCCGCCGTGCCCGACCTGGAAACCCGCCGCGCCGAAGGCCCGTACCGCGACCGGTCGATCGAAGTCCATTCTGAAATCGACCGCGACGGAATGGCGTGCACGATCCGCGACTCGGGCCCCGGTTTCGACTGGACAGCGCACGGCGAGGACTGCGAGGCCGGCCTTGCCGAAGACCAGGGGCGCGGCCTCGTCCTAATGCGCGCCTTCATGGACGAGGTCGTATTCGAACCGCCCGGCAATGTCGTTTCACTCCGCAAGAAAGCGCCCGGCAACGGCGAGCCTCCGGTTGCGAAGGCGCATTCGGCGCCGGCCACCGCCGCGCGGGCCAAGCCCCTCGCGCGGCTCACCCCCGTCGAATCGGGGCCGTCGATCGAGATCCAAAAAACGCGGATCGTGATCGGCCGGGACCGAACGTGCGACATCGTCATTCCGTGGCCCGACGTGTCGGCCCACCATTGCCAGATGTTCGTGATCGGCGGTTGGTGGTACGTGAAGGACCTTCAAACCAAGAACGGCGTGAAGCTCAACGGCGTTCCCGTCACGCGTCGTCGAGTGAGTCCGGGCGACGTGCTGCATGTCGCCAAGCACCGGTACGAAGTGCGATACGATCCGGGCGATCTCGGCGCGGTCGGCGTCACTCCGCCCCCCGAACCGTTCTAGCCGGGACGCCTTGATCAGAAACCGAACTCATTCTCGCGGGCACGCCGGTCGAGACCGGCTCGGTCGAGCAGCGAGCGGCCCATGATCTCGGAGATCGTCTCCTCGTCGGGTGGAGGCGGGCCGGTCGCGCCCAAGTCGGACGGAACATAGCGCAATTCGTAAATGTGCTTCGCGAATGCCAGCTTGTCGCCCGGATCGACCCGCTTGCGAGTCACCCGCTTCCCGTTGACCTTCGTGCCGTTTCGGCTTCCGAGGTCCTTCACAAACCAGTAGCCGTGTTCGAGGATAAGTTGGCAGTGGTGGGCCGACACGTTCGCGAACCGCAAGCAAATATCACACTGTTCGCGGCGTCCGAGGAGCAGTTTGCCCTTCAGCAGAGGAATGGTGTCGCCGCCGCCCTGGGGAATCAATTCGCCGTAGTTCACGGTTGGGTCTCGGGGTTTCCATCCTTGGGTCACGGAACGTCGTCGCACCACATTCCAGTCTAAAAGAGGGGATTTGTGTCGTCAACGCAATTGCCTTGGGAAACGCCGGGCGATGTCCCGGACTGGCGCGCCGCGGGGCTCCGATACCGGTCGGTCGGCTTCCATCTGCGGCGCCGGTTCGGAGGGCGCGTGCGGCGCGTGAGCCTGGACGCCGGTTTCACCTGTCCCAACGTCGACGGAACGGTGGCGGTCGGCGGATGCGTCTTCTGCGACAACGCGAGCTACAGCCCAAGCCGACGCGTTCCGCGGACGACTATCGCCGGGCAACTCGAAACGGGCATCGCGAAACTGCGCCGTCGCTATCCCGCGTGCGATCGGTTCATCGCCTATTTCCAACCGGCGACCAATACGTACGGCCCGGCGGAAGAACTCCGGCGCATCTACGCGGAGGCCGTCTCGCATCCGAAGGTGGTCGCCATGGCGATCGGGACACGCCCCGATTGCGTCGCCGATGATGTGCTCGACGTGCTCCAGGAATTCGCCGGTCGAACGAGCCTGTCGGTCGAGTTCGGCCTGCAGACGATCCATGACCGGTCGCTGGCCTGGATGAACCGAGGCCACACGTACGACGCGTTCCGCGACGCCGTGGCCCGCGCCCGCGGACGCGGGTTCGAAATCACGGCGCACGTCATCCTGGGACTTCCGGGCGAAACCTGGGACGACATGATGGCCACCGCCTTGGCGATCGCCGAATCGGCCGTCGACGGCGTCAAGATCCACAACCTGTACGCCGTGAAAGGAACGCCGCTCGCCGACCAGGTCGCCGAGGGTCGCGTCGAGCTCATGGAACGCGACGCGTACGTCCACACGCTGATCGACTTCCTGGAACGGATCCCCCCGTCCATGATCGTCGAACGGGTGGGAGGCCACGCGCCGCCGGAATATCTGGTCGGCCCCGCGTGGTGCCTCGACGCGAACCGTCTTCGCGAGGAGATCCAGCGGGCATTCCTGGAGCGGAATACGTGGCAGGGCCGCCGGTTCGTCTAGCCGAACCAACCGCGTTTCTCGAACGACGCGATCGCCTTTTCCTCGGTCTTCTGGATATCGAAGACCTTATTGAGCTTCGTGATCTTGAAGACCTCGATCACATTGTCCGAAATGCCGCACAGTTTCAGCTTGACGTCGGCCGCCTTGCACTTGTTGTTGAACAGCACGAGTTTGCCGATCATGGCCGACGACATGAACGAGACGCCGCCGAAGTTCAACACGATCTTCTGATCGGGCGCCTTGCCGATCGCCTCCATCAGTTCCTTTCCGATTTGCTCGATCGTCGTTTCGTCGAGGATCTTCGCCTTGGTGAACGACACGACGAGGACATTTTCTTCTTCGCGCAGATCGAGTGAACTCATGATCGGATCGCCATGGGCAGAAGGGAAGCGGACGATGACCCGGAGGGCCGCCCAAGTCGCGCGCACCTCCGACGCACCATCATAGCGTCGAAGGCCGAGCGATGCGAGTCCCGCCGCGCCGCTCGCACGCCGATTTCGGCGGCGATCACAGCGTCCGGTCGAGCAGCCGATAGTTGATCGCTTCCGAGACGTGCGAAGGCTGGATCGAATCGCACGCCTCCAGGTCGGCGATCGTTCGCGCGACGCGTCGGATCTTGTCGTGGGCCCGCACGGACAACCCGAGTTCCTGGACGCTCGTTCGAAGCAGATCCATCGCGTCCGCGCCCAGCGGACAGAACTTGCCGAGTTGCCGGGTGGTCATTTGGGAGTTCCTCCGCGTGCGTTGGCCTTGGAATCGGTCCCTTTGCCGGATCCTCGCCTGATCGACGAGCGTTCGCATTTCGTCGCTTCCCAACCCCGCCCGGTCGGCCGCGAGTTCCTTGAACGCGACGGCGGGCACTTCGATGTGGATGTCGATGCGGTCGAGCAGCGGGCCGCTGATCTTGCCCATGTAGCGCTCGACCTGCTGCGTCGAGCACTGGCAGCGTCGCCGCGGATCGTTGCGGTAACCGCACGGGCACGGATTGAGCGCCGCGACCAGCATGAATTCGGCGGGAAACGTCGTCGACCGGAGCGCGCGGGAGATGGTCACGCAACCATCCTCGAGCGGTTGGCGGAGGACTTCGAGCGTGCGGCGGTTGAACTCGGGAAGCTCGTCGAGGAACAGCACGCCGTTGTGGGCCAGGCTGATCTCGCCGGGCGTCGGACAACTGCCGCCCCCCACCAGCCCCGCGTCGCTGATCGTGTGATGGGGCGATCGGAACGGGCGGCGTCCCATGAGCGGTTGATTCGGGGGCAATCGGCCCGTCGCGCTGTAGATGCGCGTCGTCTCGATCGACTCGGCGGCCTGCATCGGAGGCAGGATGGTGGGAAGGCGTTTGGCGAGCATCGTTTTTCCCGAACCGGGAGGCCCGACCATCAGGAGGTTGTGCGATCCGGCGGCCGCGATCGTCATCGCCCGTTTGACCAGTTCCTGGCCCCGCACGTCGCCGTAGTCGACGTCGTACTGCGCGAACGAATCGAACCACTGATCGACGCGCGACGGCGCGGGGTCGATCTCGATTTGTCCGGCGAAGAAGCCGACCGCCTGGATCAGGCTGTCGACGGCGATCACGTCGATCTCCTCCACGACGGCCGCCTCGGCCGCGTTCGCGCGGGGCACGACGAGTCCGCGAACGCCTTCTTGTCGGGCCGCCGCCATCGCCATCGACAGGGCGCCCCGCACAGTCCGCGCGGCGCCTTCGAGCGACAATTCGCCGACCACCGCGAATTCGGCGAACCGGTCCGCGCTGCACTGACCGCTCGCCGCGAGGATCCCGAGCGTCATCGGCAAATCGAACGACGCGGCCTGCTTCGGAAGCTCGGCGGGGGCGAGGTTGATCACGAGCCGGTCCTGGGGCCGGAAGAACCCCGAGTTCACCATGGCCCGCGCGACGCGGTGCGTGCTCTCCCGAACGGCCGCCTCCGGCAATCCGACCAGGACCGTCTTGGGCTGGGCGGCCGGAGAAAGATCGACCTCCACATCCACCGGCAACGCGTCGATGCCCACCAACGAAAACGTACGCAGCTTGGCCAGCATGCCCTGTCCTTTCGAGCCGCCGACCCGGCCACCGGTTCGCACCACGCATTGTCGCGTCCGATATACAATAGGCAACGGGTGTTGGTCCCCGATGACAGGCTCCTGTCATCGCGCGGACGACCGCGGGATGAGGCGTTCCGGGATGGGGATGAAGATCGTTTCGGCGCGAAGGGACGGGCGGCCCGACGCGGTGCTCGACGGATGCCGCGGCCCGCTCGCTCCGAATTCGGCTCGGCGCCCGCGCCGCGCCGCGTGGAAGGCCGCGCTCTGCCTGGCCGGCGCGATGGCCGTCCCGGCGCCGGCCCGCCCGTCGCGCGCCGAGCCGGTCCGCGTCGAACGGAGCGAACCGCATATGGGGACCCTGTTCCGGATCGTCGTCCACGCCGATTCCGAGCGGGACGCGGAACGGGCCGTCGCCGCCGCCTTCGCGCGCATCGCCGATCTCGACGAGCGACTCAGCGATTATCGCGCTGACAGCGAGTTGATGCGGCTGTGCGATGCGGCGCCGCACGCCGAGCCGGTCGAAGTGAGCCGCGATCTGTGGGAAGTCCTCGATCAGGCGGGGACCGTGAGCGTCGCGTCGGAAGGCGCGTTTGATCCGACCGTCGGCCAACTCACCAAATTATGGCGGCGCGCCCGCCGCCAGCACGCGCTGCCCGATTCCCGGTTGCTCGCCGACGCCCTGCGGCACGTCGATTACCGGCAGGTCGAACGGGACGCCGTCAACCATCGCATCCGGCTCGCCAGGCCCGGCGTTCGCCTCGATTTGGGTGGGATCGCGAAAGGTTTCGCCGCCGAACGGGCGTGCGCCGCGCTGAAGGAACGCGGTGTGCCCCGCGCGTCGATCGATGCCGGCGGAGGACTCACCGTCGGCGATCCGCCGCCGGGCGAAACCGGCTGGACGATCGGCATCGCGGGCATGCGGCGCGAGGATCGTCCCGTTCGTTTCGTGCGCATCGCCAACCGATCGATCGCGACGTCGGGAGACCTGTCGCAGTTTCTCGACATCGACGGCGTCCGCTACTCCCATATCCTCGATCCCCGCACGGGGATCGGATTGACGCGCCGGATCAGCGCGACGGTGATCGCCCGGGATGGCGGACTCGCCGACGCCCTCGCCACGGCCCTTTGCGTGCTTGGACCCGAAAAGGGTGTCGCATTGGCGCGGCGATTCGACGCCGATTGCCTGATTCTCCGGCTCGACGGCGAGTCCCTGAGGCCGACCGCGTCGCCCGGATTTTCGAAGTGGGAAATCGAGGCGCCCGCGCGTTGGCCGACGGGCGACCGCTAAGGGCGGAACGGCCCCGGTTGATTGATGCCGAACGGGCGAGCGGGTATCCTATCGAGGGCGAGCCATGGTTTTGCACGCCTTCAGACGATCCCAACCCAACGGTCCTTGCCAAGGAGCACGCCGGATGAACGAACCGAATAAGAACGCGGACATCCTCCCTTCGCGCCGTGAGTTCATGCGGCGGTCGTCGATCTTGTTGGCGAGCGGCGCGGTGGCCGGATCGGTCGCCGGCCAGGTCGACATCGCGCGGGCTGCCCATGCGTTTGGAAGCGATTCGATCAAAGTGGGTTTGATCGGCTGTGGAGGCCGGGGAACCGGCGCGGCCGTCCAGGCGCTCAATACGACCGGCGGTGAAGTCAAGCTCGTCGCCATGGCCGACGCGTTCGCCGACCGAATCGGAAGCGCGATCCGGTCGATCAAAGGCGAGCATCCCGACAAGTTCGACGTGCCCAAGGAACGCCAATTCTCGGGGTTCGACGCCTACCAGCAACTCCTGCAGACCGACATCGATCTCGTCCTGCTCGCCACGCCGCCCGGATTCCGGCCGCTCCACTTCGAGGCCGCGATCAAGGCGGGCAAGAATGTGTTCATGGAAAAACCCGTCGCCGTCGACGCCCCCGGAGTGCGCCGCGTCCTCGCCGCGACCGAGGAAGCCAAACAAAAAAACTTGGCCGTCGCCGTCGGACTCCAGCGCCGTCACGAGGTCGCCTATCGCGAGATCATCGGCAAGCTGCAGGAAGGCGCGATCGGCCGTATCCTGCTCACCCGAGCCTACTGGAACGGCGCCGGCGTTTGGGTCAATCCAAGACAGGCCAACCAGACCGAACTCGAATACCAGATGCGCAACTGGTACTACTTCAATTGGCTGTGCGGCGACCATATCGATGAACAGCACATCCACAACATCGATGTGATCAACTGGCTCATGAACGCCTATCCCACCGAAGCGAACGGAATGGGTGGAAGGCAGGTCCGTACGGCCGTCGAGTACGGTGAAATCTACGATCACCATTTCGTCGAATTCACCTATGGCGACGGTTCCAAGATGTTCAGCCAATGCCGCCATATCGAGAATTGCTGGAACAGCGTTTCAGAACACGCGCACGGGACCGAAGGGGAAGCCGATATCAGCGGCGGCAAGATCTACGACCCCAAGGGAAAACTCGTCTGGAAGACCGACGGCAAACGCAATGGCCATCAAGAGGAGCACCACGACCTGTTCGCCGATCTGCGGCGCGGCGTCATCCCGAACGAAGGCGAATACGGCGCGAAGAGCACGATGACGTCGATCCTCGGCCGCATGGCGACCTACTCCGGCAAACGCGTCACGTGGGACGAGGCGATCAAGTCCGAATTAAAGCTCGCCGACGTGGATGCCATGCACGCCATGTCGGACGCCGCGCCGCTCACGCCCGACGCCGAAGGCCGATACGCCATCGCCATGCCCGGCAAGACGGCCGCCCTCTGACACCGGAAGAGGGGCGATGAGCCGATTCGGGAAGACTGGGTCGATCGCGAAGTCCGGGCTGGAATTTCCGGCGAAGACTCAAATGCTGGATTTCCGCCCGCTTCCGATCGAATCAACGACAGAGTGCCCGCCATGCAGGTCGGGCCTTTGACCCGGTCGGAACGGAGCCAAGCAAATGGACTCGCTTCGGAATTGGAAATGGGCCCTGGTTGCGGGCCTCGTGGCCCAACAACTCGGCGCCGTCGGTTCGCTTTCCGCTCAGTCGCATTCGCTGGACGACACGGCCGGAACCAATCACCCGGTCGCCTATTCGGCGGCCTATTCGGTGGCGTCCGGCGATGCGTGCGGCTGTGACGCGGCATCCGGATGCGCTGCGTCGTGCGGCGCCGACCCGTGCGATGATGCGTGCGACCCGTGCGCGGCCGAGCCGTGGCGGTTGTTCCCCGAGTCGGCGTGCGGATTCAGCATCACGGGGTGGATGGCGGGCGGCGCCGTCGCCAACGCCGGCGACCCCGTGAGCCGCTACAACGGAGTCACGACGTTTCCGGATCGCAACGAGGTCATGCTCAATCAGCTCTACCTCGTCATGCAGCGACCGACCGACACGTCGGAGGAGTTTTTCGACATCGGTGGACGGCTCGATCTGCTGTTCGGCACCGACTACATCTTCACGCAAGCGGTCGGTCTCGAAACCGATCTGACCGGCGCCCCGAAATGGAATAACCATCGATTCTACGGGCTTGCCATGCCGCAGGCGTACGTCGAGGTCGCCGCGGGCGATCTGGCCGTGAAGGTCGGCCATTTCTACACGATCATCGGCAACGAATCGGTCATGGCGCCGAACAATTTCTTCTACACGCACGCGTATACGATGCAGTACGGCGAGCCATTCACGCACACGGGCGTGCTGGCGACGTACGCGCTCTCCGATCAGCTCAGCGTCACCACGGGAATCCACAACGGTTGGGATATCTTCGATCGAGCGAGCGAACGGGCGGGTTTGCTCACCGGGTTCACGTGGAAGAGCTTCGACGAGCGGACGACATTGTCGTTCGGCTTGACCGCGGGCGACGAATTCAACGCGCAGGCGATTCCGACCTACTCGAATCGGACCATGTACAGCCTGGTCGCGACGCGCCAGGTGACCGATCGGCTGCAAGTCGTTCTCCAACATGACTGCGGCTGGAACAAGGACTATTCGGCTCCCGGCGTCGACGCCGAATGGTACGGCTTGCATAAGATGGTCTTCTACACGATCAACGACTGCTGGAAATGGGGCGCGCGGGCCGAGTGGTTCCGCGACGACGACGGAGCGCGGGTCACGGGTGTTCGAGCCGACAATCCGGTGGCGGGCGCCTCATTCGTCGGCGATTTCTATGAGATCAGCACGGGACTGAACTGGACGCCGACGGCCAACCTGGTCGTGCGGCCCGAGATCCGGTGGGACTGGTTTGAAGGGACAGGATTGCCGTTCGACGACGGCGGCAACGACCATCAGTTCCTCGCCGCATTCGACGCGATCCTGCATTTCTAGCGGCGACAATCGCTTTCCGCCGCGGAGGCGGGCCGTTAGAATGCCGGGCGAAAGGCGGTCCGACCGCCGACGGACGGTACGCGTACGGCGGATCCCTCGACCATGCGATGGTCCCTGCGCTGGAAATCGATCGCGATCCTGGTCGGCGGGTTGGCGATCTTCACGATCCTCCTGGGCGCGATCGCCGCGGCGGAGCTGCGCCGCCGCGAGGTCGAACGGGCTCGAAACCTCGCGTCGAGCTGGAGTTCGGCGATCGCCGACCAATGCGCCGCGATCGCGCCGGGCGATGCGTTGAAGGCCGCGATGGCCGGCGCGACGCGGGCGGGTTTCGCGGCGTTGCCCGGCATGACCGTGGCGGTCGTGGATGCCGCGGAACAAGGTGAGCCGCGGGAGCGTTCAAGAACGGCGAGACGTCCCGAGTGGCTCCGCGTGCTTGGCGGGTCGGGCCCGGTCGCGTTCATCGATGGATCGCGGGCCCCCGCACGCGCGCATCACATCACTCCGGTGGTCCGCGAGGGTCGCGTCGACGGAGCGGTCGACGTCGCCGTCGATGTGGAAAGCGCGGCGCCGACGTGGATCCGGCTCGCCGCCGCCGGATCGGCGGCCGCGCTGGGAATCGGGCTCGTGGCCGCCTGGCGGCTTTCACGCCTGGTCGGACCCCTCGCGGCGCTCGCCGACGGCGCGGAGCGTTTCGCCTCCGGGTTGGAATTCACCCTACCTGTTTCCGGGCGGTGCGACGAAGTGGGCGTTCTCTCGGACGCCTTGAGGAAATCGCACGAGGGACGCCGGCTCACGACGATCGAGTACCAGGAGAAGACCGACGCGCTCCGCGCCGTTCTGCGGAACATGGTGGAGGGCGTCCTGGCGATCGGCGAGGACGAGTCGGTCCTGCTCGCGAACGAAGCGAGCGGACGCATGCTCGGTTTCGCCGCCGGTTCCGCCGCCGGCCGACCGCTCGTCAACATCGCGAGGCACCGGCCGCTGCTCGATTTGTTGCGTCGGTGCGGGACCGAGGCGAAGCCGGTCCGCGACGAGTTCGAGATGGCCGGCGAATCGCGCCGGACATTGTCGATGCGCGCGGCGCCGTTGGCGATCGGTTCGCTGCGCGGGATCATGATCGTCATCCACGACGTCACCGACCTGCGCCGATTGGAGAACGTGCGCCGCGAGTTCGTCGCCAACGTGTCGCATGAACTCAAGACGCCGCTCGCCGCCATCAAGGCGTACGCCGAAACCCTGCGGCTCGGCGCGCTCGAGGACGCCGAGCACCGCGGCGCGTTCGTCGAGCGGATCGAGGAACAGGCGGAACGCCTCCACGCGCTGATCTCCGACCTCCTCCTGCTCGCGCGCGTGGAGGCGGGACGGGAGATCTTCGAGTTCACCGACACGCCGCTCCGGCCGATCGTGGCCGAGTGCCTTGCGATGTTCGCGACGCTCGCCGAACACAAACGCGTCACGCTCGAAACCGACACCGCGTCGCCCGACATCCAGGTGCATGTCGACGCCGAAGGCCTGGGCACCATCCTGAACAACCTCGTGGATAACGCGGTCAAGTACACGCCCGAGGGCGGCGTTGTTCGCGTCGCGTGGACCATCCGCGACGGCTACGCCGAACTCGAAGTGCTCGACACGGGAATCGGCATCCCCTCGCGCGACCAGCCTCGCATCTTCGAACGGTTTTACCGCGCGGAAAAGGCCCGGTCGCGCGAGACCGGCGGCACCGGACTCGGACTCGCCATCGTCAAACATCTGGTCCAGGCGTTCGGAGGCGACATCCATCTCAGCAGTGAGGAAGGCCGAGGAAGCGCCTTCCGCGTTCGGCTGCCGCTCGCCCGGCGCGACCTGACCCGGCGGGCCGGCGTCGGGTCGCTCGCCGAACGATAGGAGCCCCAACCGAGCTTCACGCGATCTTCACACGATCTTCACAACCGGCGGGATACTGAAACCATGAGCCTCCACCTGCAACGCGATATGGAACGCATGCATCGGGAGATCTTCTCGATGTCCTCGATTGTCGAGGAGATGATCGACAAGGCGACGCTCGCCTTGTGCGAACGGAACGACCGATTCGCCGCCGAGGTGATCGAATCGGACAGCCAGGTGGACCAGCGCGAGGTACTGATCGAGGAGGAATGCCTGAAGCTGCTCGCCCTGCACCAGCCGGTCGCCGTCGATCTGCGTCGGATCGCGAGCGTGCTCAAGATCAACAACGACCTCGAACGGATCGCCGACTTGGCGGTGAACATCGCGCAGCGCGCGAGCCATATCAATCGGTTCGCCGAATTCCCGATCCCCGACGACGTGCCGGTCATGGCTCGGATGGCGCGGCGCATGGTCCAGGGGGCGCTCGACGCCTTCGTCCATCTCGACGCGCGGGGCGCGCGGAGCGTGATTCGGACCGATCGCGACGTCGACGCGCTCAATGTGGAGATCATCGAGCACCTGACGCAGCGCATGCGGCAATCGCCGAGTCTGGTTGCGCCGGCCCTGCACTGTTTCTCGGCCGTGCGGCACATCGAACGGATCGGCGACCACGCGACGAACATCTGCGAGGACGTGATCTATCTGGTCGAGGGAGATATTGTGCGGCACCAGCAATTCCTGGAGCCTCGTGTATCGGGCGCGTCCCATGAGCAAACCCAAGATCCTCATCATTGAAGACGACCGTCCCTTGTCCGACGTGTTGGCGTACAACCTGCGGCAATCGGGCTTCGAAGTGCTCGTCGCCTCGGACGGACAAGACGGCATCAATCAGGCCGTCGCCAGGCTGCCCTCCCTCGTCGTGCTCGACGTGATGCTGCCGGTCGTCAACGGGCTCGATGTCTGCCGCCGGTTGCGGAGCGAACCGGCGCTCAAGGACCTCAAGATCGTGATGTTGACGGCGAAAGGCGACGAATCGGACGAGCTGATCGGGTTCACGCTCGGCGCCGACGACTATGTCACCAAGCCGTTCAGCGTGAAGGTGTTGCTCGAACGGCTCAAGGCCGTCCTGCGCCGCGGAACGGGCGAGACGGGCGACGAGGACGTGGTCGTCGCGCACGGAGTCCAGCTCGACCGCAAGCGCCATCGCGTCACGGTTCGCGGCCGTCAGATCTCGCTGACGCTCAACGAATTCCGGATCCTCGAAACGCTCTTGCGCCACGCGGGGCGCGTCTTCGATCGATCGCAGCTCATCGATGCCGCGCTGGGAAGCGACACGATGGTCCTGGAACGCACGATCGACGTGCACATCCGCGCCTTGCGCAAGAAACTCGGCGCCGCCGGACCGCTCATCGAAACCGTCCGAGGGATCGGATACCGGTTCCGCGACACGAGCGACTCGGAACCGTCGATCGCCTAGGCCATGCTCGACGACGATCACGCGGCGGGAGCCAGGACCAGGCGCTCCTCGACCGCCGCGCGCACTTCGTTCAGTTCGCCGCCGCGACCGAACACCTTGAGCTGGTTTTCCTCGATGAACCAGACGACCTGCATTCCGTCGCACGAGAACCGGCGTCCGCAGTAGAATCCTCCGCGGATGAGGATCGTCTCGCGCATCACAGCGTCGGACGGAACTCCGAAACACTCGAGGATCGTCCGCACGCGTCCGCGAATGCTGTCGGTGGAAGGCGAGGTGGACGGGCAGGTCATAGGCGGGTTTGGACTCGTGGGAGGGAAGGGGGGCCGCCGACCGGCGGGAACCCTGAGTTGCATCGACGCGGTCGGCAAGGGGAATCCAATCGGAACCCACCGACCTGAAAAGCCGACCGAACCGGTTCAGTTTGCCCAGTGTCGAATTCCACATCGAATCGCATTGGGTTTCGCGTGGCCGCGGGTTGCTCGATGGCATGCCACGAATAGCATGAAGGCCTGCCCATCGGTTGGAGCGGAGCGGCGTCCGCGGACGGCGGACGGAAATTCGAAGCGAGCAGGTTGGTCGATGGTGGAGATTCGATCCTACGAGGGTACGCCGGACGCCTTGTCCGACTTTGTCGTCGCGCAGTGGCAATCCACCTATCGGGGCGCAATGGCCGTGCCGCGATGGAGCGGCGACTTTTTTCGTTGGCAGTTGGGAATGGACGAGCCGGGACCCCACGAGCACGTCGTGGCGGCCTACGATGGTTCGCGGTTGGTTGGCGTGGTGGGCTACTTCCCCATGCAGTTTGCGTTCGACGAGATTCGGTTCGCGGGTTCGCAGGCGAGTTGGCTCAGTGTCTCGCCCGACGCGCAGGGGACGGGTGTGGCGCGGCGACTCATCGAAGCCGTTCGGACGCGTCACCGGGAACGGGGGCTCCGGTTCCAATTCGGCTTCGCGTATTACGGCCATCGCGCATCCCGCGCCCCTCGGTTCTGGCGGGACGCCTCATCGACGACGACGACGATTCGCAATGCCGGTTTCTGGGTGAGGGTTTTGGATCCGATCCGCGCCATCGAGTGGAATCGCGATTCCTTTCAGCGGCGCATGACGCGCCTCGCGGCTCCGTTTTCCGGGATTCCGCCGATTTCCGGCGGAGCCACGCTCGTGGTTCTCGGAGATGATCATCGCGACGTATCGCCGACTGTATGCCGCGTTTTTTGAACAGGTGTCGCGGATACCGCCCGGACGGTATCATGAACTCAAATACGAGGACCTGGTCGCATCGCCGCTGTCGGAACTGGAGTCGATCTACAGGGCGCTCGATCTGGGCGAATTCGAAACGCGTCGGGCGGCGTTGGAGACGTACGCCGCCGCCAAAACGACCTATCGGCGGAATCAATTTCCGGAGTTTTCCACCAAGATGCGTGCGCGGCTGGCCGACGAATGGAGGCAGTCGTTCGACGCTTGGGACTACCCGCGATAGGGAACCTGCGACGATGCGATCGGGCGTGCGAACGGCCGGCGATCCGGGGCTGGGCGTCGGACGTGCACACGGCCGATGGGTGAGGTGGACCCCATGCCGGGACCTGTCTGGCGGGCTATGATGGTGTTAGGCGTGTGTCCTCGCGTTCGGTGGATGCCGATCGGACCGCATCGCGGTGAAGGGGGGCGCGCATCGGTCGGTCGAGGGTGGACAGCGGTCATTCCGGGGAGGTCTTGCGTGCGTTATGGTACGGTTGTCGCGTTTTTCTCCGCGAAAGGCTACGGGTTCATCCGTCCCGATTCTGCGCACGATGACCGGTTTGACGTCTACTTCCACGTGACGTCGCTCGGCGCCTGTCGTCCGGATTGGGATATTCGCCAAGGTCAACCGGTCAAGTACGAATTGGCGGAGCGAACCCAGGCCGAGCGTGAGGCGCAGCGCGAGGAACGCGAGGCGGCTGGTCGCCGGGCCGCCGTGAAGCGTCAGGCGAAACGGGTCGAATTGATCGATCGGATGCCGGGGGCTACCCTCGTGGACCCCACGCTGAAACGCCTCAAGCCGCACCCCCGCGCGCGGCGAAAGAAGCCGACATGGCGCGGAGACTAGGATTGGAAATGGCGGAGGCGTCCCCGTATTCGATCCACCAACGACGCGAGCCGTATACTTGGGAGAAGTAATCCAGACTGACGAACTTTCAAACAGCCTATGCCGTCTGTGAATACGACATCGGCGATGAACTCGGAGAGGTGGCAGAGCGGTCTATTGCACTGGTCTTGAAAACTGACACACAGTTTTGAAAACCTGGAGCACCGGGGACCCTTGGGAATGACGGTCAGACGCGAGAGAAACAAGGTTTCGGAAGGCTTGATGGAATACTCCAACGACACAGCGGGAATGGGCGGCTTGTCAGCCGCTTGTTCGGTCAGTAGCCGGAATACCCCTTCCGCCGCCGCTGTCCGCGTTTCCCGCCGCCCGCTGGTCGCCCTGGGGCGCGGCCGACGAGACCAGCGTCCCGGCCCTGTCCCGCACGCCCGGTTCGCGTTTCCCGTTGTGCCGTCGGGGTTTGACGCCGCTTTCCCGGCTGTCCCGCTGTCCTTCGGGCAGACGCCGACGCGTCCCCGGTTTTCAGAAATGTCGCCCGACGACGCGAGCCGTATGCTTGGGAGAAGTAATCCAGACTGACGAACTTTCAAACAGCCGACGCCGTCTTTGAATACGACATCGGCGATGAACTTGGAGAGGTGGCAGAGCGGTCTATTGCACTGGTCTTGAAAACCAGAGTCGGGGTAACCCGACCCAGGGTTCGAATCCCTGCCTCTCCGCTCAAATCTTCAGTTGCTGAGTCTCAGGTGCCTCTTTCCACACCTCGCTGATCGCTCTCTCGATCACCTCTTAGGTGAAGCGACGTGCCAAGTCGATTTACGCACGTAGTCGCTGCGGCCACATCATGGTTGCTGGGAGAAGAATTGTCCCAGCCGTGAACCCGTGATTGGCTGGTGGGGTTCTCGATCTCTTCCACTTGAAGACAGGAGACCCCAGATGAAGAAGACGCTCGACCAGATGTTTCGCGTCGTCAAACTGCCTAGTCCGCTCGTCGAAGCCATGCGTCGGCAACGAGACGCGACAGGTACGACCAATGTTGTATTTGTCGCGGAGACCGTCACGCAGAACTTGCCCAAGATTATCGACCAGCTTCGTGTCATAGGACTCGTTGGCCAAAAGGGAGCAAGGCAGACTGTTCGACTGCCATTCTCGACGGAGGCCGGGACGCTCGATTCGCTCCGTGCTGCCAGCACTGAAACTGGCCTGTCCGCGATTCAACTCCTCACGCTCTGCGTGATTGCCGCAACATCCAACGCTCCGGTGCCTAAGTCGAAGCGTTTCCGTGCCAAACAATCGGCCAAGCCTCGCGGTCGCGGCCAGCGACGGGAGGGGAACAAGTCGTGAAGAACGTCACCAAGATCATCGAGCTATTCGGCGGATTCGACAACCTCGCGAAGAACCCGATCTCGCTACGGGTCGATGGCTTCATGCCTTTGTCCATCGAGAGAATCGGCACCGGCCCGCGAGGTGGAATGTTGATCTCGGTCATGCACTGGTACGAGCAGAATGGGGACCTGATGCGTGACCCAGATGTCGAGATCGAAATCCTGCCCAACACCGGCGAATGGCTGCCCCTCTCGTACCGGCAAGACTCGGCGGGACTCTTTCAGGAAGCCCAGATCGACATCGACGGCGAACTGATGCGGGCCAGCGACCGATTCGTGAAGGACATCCAGCGCTTCCTTAAGCTCTGGGACCAAAACATTGGCGAGCAAGGTTTCATCGAGGCTGCACGAAAGGTGCTTGACAACCGGGGCTTGGCGGAACTAGATGAGGACCGTTCGGCTTAACGACAAGTTCTCGGCAGCATAAACTGGCTTCAAAGTAGCAGTTACGACCAATGAAGGTGGTGCCGACAAAATGCTGACAGACCCGCCGGATAAGTCCAATAGAGGAACCGCTGACCTTCCGAGCACGATTACGTCGAGCCTGTTGCGTCGCGTGCGAGAGTACGACCAGACCGCCTGGGAACGCATGGTGGGCCTTTACTATCCGATGGTCTACGGGTGGTGTAGGCAAGTCGGATTACAGCCCAACGATTCTTCGGACGTGTGTCAGGAGGTCTTTCGGGGCATTGCCAGCAGCATCGTGAACTTTCACCGAGAACAACCGGGCGACACGTTTCGAGGCTGGGTGCGACGGATCACGCAGCGGCGGATCATCGACCATCGGCAGCGGCAACAGACGCGACCGGATGCCGTTGGCGGCGACGCGGCTCAGCAGCGGTGGCTCGAACTTGTGGACTCTCTGTCGGATCAGCCGTCGAGTCTCCGGGGCGAACCACTCCTGGTCAGAGGCGTGATGGACCTCGTCCGCAACGAGTTCGAGACGAAGACGTGGGACGCCTTCTGGCGAACCACTGTGGAAGGCCGGCCAGTCGCGGATGTTGCGAAGGAATTGGAGATTACAGCGAACGCGGTCTACCTGGCGAAGTCGCGTGTGCTTCGCCGCCTGCGGGAAGAACTTGTCGATCCATTTGAACGCGATTCAGATTCACCGGAGCCTGGATGACCCTGGAACGTCCCAGCGATGAACAATTGAGAGCCTATCTGCTCGGCAATGTTTCCGCCGATGAGCAAGTCGCCATCGCCGCGTTTATCGACCGTCACCCAGAGGTGATTTCGCAACTCGCTGATGCCGAACTCCAACCCGACTCTCTCCTGACTGATCTCCGGCAGCCTACTGATGCGTTTGCGGGGGAGCCGCAATTATGGATGGGGCTGGAACAGGCTTGCTCAATTCGTCTCGGTCCTCCAACGAGGGACGCTGATCCGGAAGTCGAGCAATTCCAGTCGCTGCCGCGACGCCTTGGTCGCTACATCCTTCGGGAACGGATTAACCGCCGGGGGATGGGCGTCGTTTTTTGGGCGGTGGAAGACAAGACCGGTGATTCGGTCGTCATTAAGGTATTTCCCATTTCACGGATTGATGACTCAGCGGCGACGACCCGCTTTCGCCGTGAGATGGAATTGGTCGGTAAGCTGAACCATCCCCATATCGTTCGTTTTCTGGATGCTGGGGAGACGGGCCAGACGTTGTTCCTGGTGATGGAACACTTGATAGGCTTCGACCTGTCGCGGCTCGTGGAACTGCAGGGGCCATTGCCGCTCGGTGCCGCCTGTTCGATGGCTCGCCAGACTGCCTTGGCTTTGCAGCATGCCTTTGAGCATCAACTCGTTCATCGCGATGTGAAGCCGTCGAACATCTTTCTCACGAACGAAGGAACGGTCAAACTACTCGACCTCGGCTTGGCCCGACCGCTGCATGTCGATGAGGACTCATTGACGCATAGTGGGCAGCTTCTGGGCACCGTGGACTACATGGCTCCGGAGCAGGCGTTCGATACGCATCTGGCCGATATTCGCAGTGATATCTACAGCCTGGGCTGCACGCTTTACAAACTTCTGGTCGGCAACGCACCGTTCAGCGGTCCGGAGTACCGCCATCTGCTCAAGAAGGCGTTGGCTCATTCTTCACGCCCCATGGTGCCGATTCAGGATCGCCGATCGGACGTGCCGGACGAGTTGGCGAAGATCATCGAACGCATGTGTGCCAAAACGCCGGAGGAGCGGTTCGGCACGCCCAAGGAGGTTGCGGAAGCCCTCGCACCGTTTGTCGATGACTCCACGCTGACCAGCCTCGTGCAGCAAGCAAATACCATCGCAGAAACGCAAACGCCACGGCGAAGTGAACCGACGCGGCGAATGGGCGAGAATCGCCGAACAGCCACCCTTGGAACGCATAGTCGTCTGCATTGGTTGACGGGAATAATCGTGCTGACGTTGCTCGCCGTGTGTGGAACCGTGGCTGGGTGGTGGGCATGGACCCAGTCGAACGAAAAGGCGACGGCAGTGACTGACGACGCCACTCCCAAGGCCAACATGCTGCCCGTTACGACTGGCGATCGACCTGCACACTGGCAACTCGTGGGGAGTGGAGACTTTGAGTCGGGTATGGCGGGCTGGCCTGCTCAAGACCCAAACGACCCTCGTGACAAGGGATTATTCGAGCAATCGACTGAGAAGTCGTTTGATGGCCGATGTTCGGCCTGCTCGATTCCGATCGCTGATTTCGCGTCGGAGGGATTCGCCTGCATTTCAGACGAGCACCCGCTGGTCGTCGGTCAGAAATACGTCCTCAGTGCGGCGTTCGAGACATCGCGGATGACCGTCGGGAATCTCTCGCTCGATCTCTCCGATTCCGGGTTCAATGTTCGCATCAATTCGCTGCCGAACATCAAGGGATGGCAATTCCTGTGGGCTGAATTCGTGCCTAATGCTCCGTCGATTCGAGTCCGACTTATCCGCGATGGTCAGCTACGTAGAGGCGAGCGAGGGTTCATCGACTGCGTCGCCATCACGCCCGCTAGCGAGTTCGTGCCAGATCGAGACCGAACGCTGGTGTCGGCGAAGCAGCCACTCTCGTATCGGGAAACGCAGCGGATCGTTCAGGACTCCCCCTACAGCGGCATCTGGTGCATAAACGTCTCTCACGATGGTCGGTCCGTTTTCACGGGCAGTAACGATGGCGGTCTGCGGGGCTGGGACCTCTCAACACGCGAGCAGGTTCTCAACGTGAGGCGGGACCACCAGGCTGACCGACCCATCCATGCTTTCGTCTTTTCCGAGGAGGAAAACTGGTGCCTGGCA
>VGZC01000008.1 GCA_016872725.1 Planctomycetota bacterium | reverse complement strand
CGGGGCGCGGAGCCGGCGCGGGGCGCGGAGCCGGCGTCCCACGCTCGGGACCCGGCGCGGGGCGCGGAGCCGGCGTCCCACGCTCGGGACCCGGCGCGGGTTTCGCTCGACGCGCGTCGGCCGCCCGCTTGATCTCCTCGGGCGTCGGAGGCAAATCGATCAGGTCGTCCTCGTCGCCCGCCGCCCGACCCGTCGCGACCGATTGCCCCTGCTGCCGCTTCGCGTCCGCCGTCTCCGCCCGCGAATCGCGGATCTCCTCCGCCGATGACGTGACTTCGTTGATCAGCTTCGTCGCCTGGAACCGAGTGATGTGGCCGTTTTCGACGAGAAGCTTCGCGATCGACTCGGCCGAAACGCCGCGACTGGCTCCCTCCAGTTGACGCCGAAGGTCGGCGATCACCGAGTCCTCCAACAGGCGATGCCGTTCCAGTCGATCGAGAAATTCGCGGGCAGACATGCCGGTTGGGTCCTTGGGGCTGTCGATCGGCGACATGCCGCCGATATCGTTTCGGTCGCTCGCGCGGATTCGTCCGCGTCACCTGCTATTCATCTTCGTAGCTTGCCAATTGAACGCCCTCGAACCCGACGGCGGACGCCGAGTCCAACGCGATGACCACCCGCTCATGGAGGGCCTCGCCGTGGGCCTTGACAAGCAATTTCGTGGGGGCCGTTCCACCGCTCCCCCGCTTGGCCTCGCGGAGCTGGATCAACAACTCCTGTTCGCTCGGGCACTCGCGCTCCCACTCCGGCGTCATCACCTGGAACGTGTTGAACTCGTCGACCGTCACCGTGACGTAGTCGGGGTTGTCCTCGATTTCGAGCACGACCGTGCTCGGTTGGTCGGATTGCTGAGGCTTGGGGATCTCGATCGACTTCTGCAGCGAAAAGGCCGCGGTGACCATGAAGAAGATGAGCAGGTTGAAACAGACGTCGACCATGGGGGTCATGTCCATTTCGGCATCGACGAGCGGCTGTTTGCGCTGGATTTCGACCTTGGGTTCCAGAGGCGCCGGCGGCGCGCCGCCGAACATCGAGACATCGTCGCCGATCGACGCGCCTTCGGGCTCGGAAATCGGCTCGGGACGCGCCGCATCGAGGCGGTCCGATCCGCCGTCGTCCGGATCGCCGATTTCCTCGTCCACACCGTCGTGCGATTCGTCGTCGACCGATACCTCGACGAATCGGTCGCACCCGGGACAGCGCACGCGGCGTCCCACGAGCGACCTGGCGGCGCGTTGCTCCGTTTCGCAATAGGGGCATCGGAACAGGAAAGGCACGGCAACGACCTCGATCGCTTCGAACGACTACGATTCCTCGAGCACGGCGATGTGCAGCGTCTGGGCCGCCTCGGTCCGGCCCACGGCGTTCGCGACGCGCGCGACGTCGCGGTGTTTCACGCTCTTCGACGCCTTGATCAACACAAAGTGTTTTTGTTCCTTGGCCATCATCTGATCGATATACGCGGCGATCTCGTCCTCCTGATCGGCGGGATTCTCCGCCTTCACCTTCCCTTCGGCCGATCCGTCCCCGAGGAACACGAGCGCCGAACCGTCGGGACCGCCCTCCCTCACCGTGATGATCACCGCGTCGCCCACGGCCACCGGCTTGCCGTACGCGGCCGGCGGTAGTTCGACCGCGCCCTGCGTATCGATCTTCGAGGCGACCAGGAAGAAGATGAGCAGGAGGAACGTGATGTCGATCATCGGCGTGATGTCCATCTCCGCCTCCTCGATCGGCCGGCGCCGCGCCAGAATCGGCTCGTGGTCGGCCGTATCCGCGGCCTGCGATTCGCTCGGCGCTTCATACGTGTGCAGTTGCTCCATCGGATTCGACTTTCACGGGCGAGCGGTCGGATCGAACGGACATCCCGGGGGAAAAGCGGCTTGGGTCCGAACGCGTCGAGGGGCTTCCGTTTCCTGACGGCTATTTGCCGGAGCGGTTGCCGATCGCCGCTCGGAACGTCTCGAAGAACCGCGTCAGGCCCACGGCGACAAGGTCCTCGAGTCGGCGGATGCGGCTGTTGATCAGTGTGACCGCCACGATGCCGGGAATGGCGATCGCCAGTCCGCACGCCGTCGTGATCAGCGCCAGCGAGATGTCGCTCGCCAATTGATCGGCCTTCACATTCTCGGCGGCCGCGAGCTTGCCGAACGCGCCCATCATTCCGAGCACCGTGCCGAACAGGCCGAGCATCGGGGCCGATTTGATGACCGTGTTGACCCAGACGACACGCTGTTCGAGGTCGGCCATCACGTCGCGTTGGAACCGATCGAGCACAAGTTGGCGGACCTTGTCGTAGCCGATCCGCCGATTGTGGATGGCGAGCGCCGCGAGTTGGCAGACCGCCCTCACGTCGCCGTCGCACGCCGCGTGCGCCTCGTCGAAGCGACCCGCGCTGAGCGATTGGTCGACCTCGTTCAGGAACTCGTCCTGCTGGTCCTCGGTGCGGAACCGTTTCTGGTTGATTCGCGACCAAATCATCGCCGTGCAGTAGGCGCCCCAAAGGGCGGCCACGGCGAGGAAACCGTAGGTGAGGTTCCCGACGAAGTTGTAGATTTCACTGGCGCTCATACGTTGCTTTTCCTATCCCCCCTCGATGAACCGGCCTCGCCTAACCGGCCACGGCGCGGAACGTCTGATCGATGATGTAGTAGTCGTATCCACTCCCCGACTTCCGGACGCCGAAAATCGTGCGGAGCCATTCCTTGGGGGAACGGCCCTTCGAGTTCTCGAATTCGAGCTGATGCAGGCGATCATAGACGGCCGGCGGGATGAACTGCATCAGGATGCGGCCATTCGTCGCGACACCCGCCCGCCCGATCAGGACTTCGTCGAACTCCTTCAGCTTGCCTGTGCGCCACGTCAGGTAAACGCGTTTCTCTTCCTTGCTCGCGCCTTGCCGTTTCGACGGCGGGTTGCTCGTGAACTGCGACACATAGTCGGCCATCTTGCTGCCGCCCGCCGCGCCGAGCTCGATTTGGAAGAAGTCGAGTTGCCTCGCGTATTCGGCGATGCTCGCCGACGAGTAGCGGATCTCCCAACGTTCCCACGGTGGGATGACGCCCTCTCCTTCACCCTCGGGCCCGGGAGGCCGACTATCGCCGCGCCCCGACCCGCGCGACGAGGCGACGGCGTCGGTCTCGAACGTCTCGTACGATGCGGCTACGGTCGACGCGAGATCGGTGACCGGTTCGAGGGCCGCTTCGAGCGACGGTTGCTCCATGACCACTTCGAGTTCTTCGAGGCCCGGCGGTTCGGCGTCCCGTTCATATCCTTCGGCGTGATCGCCGCGCCCTGGATATTGGATCATTTGGACGGGCGTCGAGACTTTGCGGAAGATGATGACGGTGGTGAGCCACATGATGAAGAGCGCGGCGGCCGTCATCCCGACGAGAACGAGGAGGGCGACGAGCCAGCTTGCGGCCTTTTCGTACAGCGTGACGCGCATGGGAGACCGTTTCGACTCGCCTGCGGCGGCCGCCGCGAACGAATCGGGAGCCGGCTCCCCAAGTGATGACGAACGGGTTGCGGATGCCATGGCGCGGCTTTCCCTGAATCACCGACAATCCGTCTTCCTTCGTTCGATCCGTCAAGTCCGCGAGCCGGAAGACGCGTCGGGCGGTTGAAACGACCAACGACAACGAACGCCGCCCCGACACGCGCCGCCCGTTCGCGCGACGTGGGGTCCCGGGGGTGGAGCCGTACCCAGCCAGCCATCAACGGGCCCGCCCTGACCGCGCGGCACGGTCGTTGCGCGAGGCAAAGACCATACCGCGACGACTCCACAGAGCGCGTCGCGGCACCCGCACCATCCCGCCAGAAGCCTGCCGAGGACCGAACCGCGCGATCTGCCGTCGATCGTAACGACGGCAACGGGGCCTGTCAAGCAAGGGCGAGGCCGAAGTCCTTGGCGCCTCACGAGTTGTCAAGATCGTGCGTCGAGCCAAACGGGTAGCCATCGAATCGGTTGCGGTGGGACATCGATTCCGCGACAAGGGCCGATCGCCCGACGTTTCGCGGGGTCGAGCCGTGCGTCGCGGCCGCGATCGGGCCCAATCCCGGACCGTCGTCACGAACAATCGCCGAACCCGGCTCGTCGATCGCCAGCCCCCTCAGGACGACTTGCGGCCCGATGGCCCGATGTTAGACTGGGCAGTCGGTCGACCGCGTCGCGTCTTTCGCCATACGGGGCCATCCCGAAGGGGTGACCTTGGTCAGGTAGCTCAGTTGGTAGAGCAATGGACTGAAAATCCATGTGTCGCCGGTTCGATCCCGGCCCTGACCACTCGCCGATTGCCGCCTAATTCGTTGTTTTCCAACGTGTTAGGGCCATCGGCGTCGCCGTTTCCAGAAGCCGGGCTTCGCGGTTTCTTGAGCATTCCCGCCGCCGCCGCGCTTGTCTCGGCGGCGGTGGGAAAAACGTGGCGGAGCGGAGTTATTGAGAAGTCGTCCGGCCTTCGGTCGGCAGGGGCCCCCCGCGTTGAATACTCGGATATCGTGAATACTCGGATATGGTGCATGTGAATGCCGTTGGCGGACAACAGGGGACTGACGTCCCCCGCTCGCCGTTGGCGGCCGCCGCGTCCGCAATCGCGCGACCAACGAGTTCCCGCACCCCACCCGCCTCGCCGATCGGCCGATCGTGCTATAATCCAGGATCGTTATAACTTACCCAATCGCACGTGATCGTCCATCCCTGGCAGGGGAGTTCTCGATTCCATGACGGGCTCCGAGGCCGCCGCCTCACACCATGCCGCGTCCGGCCCGCGAACCGTCTCGAGCGCGATCGGTCGCTGGGTCCGGTCGCTCGTGCCGCTCGCGGTCATCGCGGGCGGGGTTCTTTTTTACCGTGAGTTCGGTCATCGTCCGCCCGTGCCCGTCCAAGATGATGACGGAGGCGCTGCGCCCGCCGTATTGACCGTTCGCGCCGAGCCGTTCGAGGGGTCATTTGAAATCGCCGTGGAGGGCGTCGCGCGGCCTCTGCGCCAGGTCGGCGTCGCGGCGGAAGTGGCGGGCCGCATCCGGTGGAAATCCGAGCAATGCGAAGAAGGCAAGTTCGTCCGGCAAGGGGAACCTCTTGTCGAAATCGACCCGACCGACTACGCGCTGGCGGTCGAGCGATCGAAACAGGAATTGAAACAGGCCGAGAACGCACTCCGGGAATGGGACGTTGAGCGGCAAAACGTCGTGGAACAGCTCGGCTTGCTCGAACAGGACGTGCGGCTCGCCGAGTCCGATTCGGCCCGCGTTCGGCAGCTTGCCGAACGCAACGGCGCGTCGGTGGCGGACATCGAGAAAGCCCAACGCTCCGAAATCGCCTCCCGTGCCGCATTGCTGACGCTGCAGAGCCAGCTTCGCATGCTCGACGCACGCCACGATCGGGCGGTCAGCGCGCGGGACATGCAGCATGCGAGGCACCAGGAGGCCGAACTTGCTTTGGCTCGGACGCGCATCGTCGCCCCGTGCGACGGCACGATCGTCCGGGAGTCGGTCGAGAAGGACGCGTTCGTGCAGGTCGGCGCTGCGGCGTTCGTCATGAACGATACGAGCGCGGGGGAAGTGCAGTGCCAGCTCGAACTTTCCGACATGTATTGGCTGTGGCGTCAATCGGCAAGGGAACGCGCGGCGTCGTCGGCCGGACCGCTCGTTCCATCCGGCGCGGCCGCCGCCGCATCGGGCGACGGACCGCTCGTTCCATCCGGCGCGGCCGCCGCCGCATCGGGCGACGGACCGCTCGTTCCATCCGGCGCGGCCGCCGCCGCATCGGGCGACGGACCGCTCAAGGAAGCCTGGGAATCGCTCTACGCGTTTCCCGCCGCCGATGCCGAGATCGAATTCCCGATCGACGCCTACCGGTGCGTCTGGGGCGGTCGCTTGGATCGATACGGCGGCCAGGGATTCGACCTGCAAACCCGCACGGTGCCATGTGTGGTCACGATCCCTCGCCCCCGTGATGGCCGCGTGGTTCGAAACGACGGCGAGCCCGAGCCATCGATCCCTCCGCCGCCTCTGACCCCGGGGATGTTCGTAACGGTCAAGGCGCGGGTCCGCCCTGCGATCCCCGTGATCCGGATCCCGTCCGAAGGCCTGCGGCTCGGCGGCCTCGTCTGGGTCATGCGGGAGGGCGTGCTGCGCGAGTTGCCGGTTCGCGTCGCGCGGCGGTGGAATACGGATGTCTTGGTGTACGCCGAATCGAAGGGACCGCGTCCCGGAGATGACGTCATCGTCTCGGCGCTCGCCTTTCCGAGGGATGGGATGGCTCTGACACGAGCCTCGCAGCCATGAAAGCGGCCATCGCCTGGGCCGTGCACCATCGCGCGGCGATGAACCTGATCCTGATCGGGACCGTCCTCGCCGGACTGTTCTCCATGGGCCTGCTGCGCCGCGAGGTGTTTCCGAATTTCGAACTCGAAATCGTCCTCGTCCAAGTCCCCTATCCCGGCGCGAGTCCCGAGGAGGTCGAACAGGGGATATGCCTCAAGGTCGAGGAAGCGGTCCGGTCGATCGACGGAATCAAGCGGGTCACGAGCGTCGCGCGGGAGGGTTTTGGGTTCACGGTTATCGACCTGAACACCGGCGTCAACGCCCAGAAGGTGCTCAACGAAATCCGTTCGGAAGTCGATCGGATTCCGAGCTTGCCGGAACTCGCCGAGGACCCTGAATTCCAACAGATCACGTTCCGCCAACCGGCGATCCGGCTGGGGATCATGCTCAACGAGCCGGAAACCGAGCGTGGCGAGCGCCAGTTGCGGGAGCTCGCCGAGTCGGTCCGCGAGGAATTGCTCGATCTCCAAAGCGTTTCGCAGGTCACGATCGTCGGTGAGCGGCCGTACCAGATCGACGTCGAGGTATCGGAAAGCACGCTGCGCAAGTACGGCCTGAGCCTGCAAAAGCTCGCGGCGGTCATCCGCCGCGAGAATATCGAAATCCCGGGAGGGAAGATCCAGGCGTCGAGCGACACCGTACTCTTGCGGGGAAAGAACAAACGGGTTTGGGGCGAGGACATCGCGCGGATTCCGGTGGTCACCAAGGCGGACGGCACCGTTCTGACGGTCGGTGACCTGGGTCGCGTCGTCGATGGATTCGAGGATTCGGTGTTGTACAGCCGAGTCAACGGGCAACCGGCGATCGTGCTGTCGGTGGACCGGACGAATTCGGAGGATTTGTTGCGCATCGTCGAGGAGGTGAAGGCGTACGTGGCGACGAAATCGTCAAGCCTTCCCCTCGGTTATTCGCTCACCTACTGGAACGACACGTCGATCGACGTGCGGGAACGGATCGAGCTGCTGACGGAGGACGGCATTCAGGGCCTGTTGCTCGTCTTCCTCGTGCTCGCCATGTTCCTCGAATTCCGGCTCGCCTTCTGGGTCGCGCTCGGCATCCCGTTCGCCATCCTCGCGACGTGCGGCGTCCTGTTCGCCACGGGCGACACGCTGAACATGCTCACCCTATTCTCGTTCCTCATGGCGCTCGGCATTCTCGTCGACGACGCGATCGTCGTCAGCGAGAATTTCCACTCGCACATGGAAGCGGGGAAGGGGGCGACGCGTGCGGCGATCGAGGCGGCCGCGGAGGTCGCGCCGAGCGTGATTGTGGGCGTGCTTTGCACGGTGATCGCCTTCCTGCCGCTCTTTTTCGTCTCGGGCGTCATGGGCAAGTTCATCGCGTGCATGCCGCTCACCGTCGTCGTCATGTTGCTCATCTCGCTTGTCGAGGGCTTCACGATCCTCCCGTGCCACCTCGCGCACGACGGCATGATCGCGGGCATGGTCGCCACGACGCGGCACATGCGCCGGACCCTCTTCGCCATGGATCGGCTCTATCTGGTGCTCGGCGGCTGGACCGCCATCCTCCTGGTCTGGCTCGGCGAACAGGCGCTCATCCTGTTTTGGGAACTCGCGTGGCTCTTGAAAAAGTTCTTCGACGTGGTCAACCGGGTGGCGGACCGCTTCGTGGTGTTTTGCGTCGAGGTCATCTACATACCCGTGCTGCGCCGGCTGATGGACCACGTCCCACTCGGCTACGCGCTGCAATTCGCCTTCCTCGCGGTGACGTTGACGGCGTTCGCGGCCGGGTGGACGAGGTACACCGTATTCCCCGACATGGACGCGCGATTCCTCTCGGCCCATCTCGTGTTTCCCGACGGAACGCCCGCGAAGGTGACCGACGCGGCCGTGCGCCAGGTGGCGGCCGCGATCCGGAAACTCGACCGCGAGTACACCGAACGCGGGGAGCCACTTGTCACGCTCGTCCATGAATCGGTCGGTCAAGTCGAAGGCGGCGGAGGCGGCTTGCAGCAGCGGACGAACGGCGAATTCGTCGGCGGCGTGTCGATCGAGCTCGTGAGTTCGGCCGAACGTTCGCTCACGGCGCAACAGATCGCCGCGAAATGGCGCGCGGTGTCGGGCACGATCGTGGGAATTGAATCGGCCGTGTTCGATGTGCAGCAGATGGGGCCCGGTGGTCGGGACATCGAATTCAAGATCCAGGCCTCGAACGAGCACTGGGGACAGCTCGAACAGGCCGCCGAACGGATCAAGGACGGGCTCGCGCGGTTCGAGGGCGTCTATGACGTGAACGACGACTCGTATCTGGGAAAGTGGGAGTACCAGATGCGCGTCGACGAGCGCGGGCAGAGCATGGGCGTGTCGACCGCCGATCTCGCCGAAACGGTCCGCGCCGCGTTCTACGGCGAGGAAGTCCAGCGCCTGCAGCGCGGTCGGCACGAAGTCAAGCTCATGGTGCGATACCCGCGCGATGAACGGACGAATCTCGTTTCGCTCGACAATATCCGCGTGCGGGGCAACGATCTGGTCGAGCGGCCGATCCGGGAGCTCGCGAAGATCGACGTGCGCCGAGGCTATTCGGAGATCCAGCGGGTCGACCAGCAACGGGCGATCACGATCACCGCGTCATTGCGGCCCGGCACGAACGCGGGGAACGTGCTGGCGGATTTCCAATCGCATTACTTCGACCGGATCCTCGAGGATTTCCCGTTCATCCATGTCCGGTGGGAAGGCGAGAAGGAACAGAACGACGAATCGATCCAGAGCCTGGGAATCGGTTCGTTTGTCGCGCTCGGCGCGATGTGCGTTCTCCTGACATTCCAGCTTCGATCGTTCCTCCAACCGTTGATGATCGTCTACCTGATCCCGTTCGCGGTGGCGGGCGCGGTTTGGGGTCACGTCGTCATGGGGCTCGACGTCACGCTCTTCAGCGTGTTCGGGCTCGTCGCCCTCATGGGAATGGTGGTGAACGACTCGATCGTGCTTCTGGACTTCATCAACACGCGCCGCGCCGAGTTCCCGCGCGAATCGCTCCGGCAGTCGATCGTCGAAGCGAGCCGGCGTCGCATCCGCCCCGTCGCGCTCAACACGGTCACGTCGGTCATCGGTCTCGCGCCGCTGCTCGCCGATCAATCGTTCCAGGCCCAGGCGCTCATTCCGATGGGCGTCAGCCTCGTGTTCGGCCTGGCCGCCAGCACGATGCTCGGCCTGTTCATCGTCCCGTTGAACTATTTCATCGTCCACACGCTGATTCCCGGCGGCCGGCACGGCGACGAACCGGACGAGGGCCGGCTGCTCGCGGGGGTCGCCGAGGATCACGCGCGTCACACGGCCCTCCACGAGGCGGCCTTCGCGCTCGAGGGCGCGGCGCCCCGCGAAGGCAACGGCAACGGCGCGGAGCATGACGGCGCGGGGGGAAACGGACACGCGGCCAACCGCGGCAACGCGCCGGCCTCGGGCAAGGCTTGAGACAAGCAAGGAGCCTGTTGTCGGGCTCCCCGACTCCGGTGCGCGTTCCGATCGGGCCATCAAAGGGCTACAAGGTTCGCGCCGCCCACCGCGCGATGGACGGCTACCGCACTCGCGAACCGCGCGCCGTCCCCCTATAATCGACTCGAAACGGCACGTTCGGACTCCATCGCGGAGGAATCCCACAATGCGCAGGCGGCTCGCGGCATGGCTAATGGCATGCGCCGTGTTCCCGTTCGGACTCGGAATCCAGCTCGGCGCGGCCGAGGATTGGGGCATGTTCCGAGGCCCCCAGGGCAACGGCGTTGCGCCCGAAGGAAGTTATCCGACGGCCTGGAGCTCCACCGAGCACGTCGTCTGGAAGGTCAAGCTTCCCTCGCCGGCGAACGGAAGCCCGATCGTGGCGAACGGCCGCGTGTTCGTGACGAGCTCGGCCGACAAGGGCCGTGAACGATCGCTGATCTGTTTCGACCGCGCGAACGGAAAAGAGGTTTGGACCCGCACGGAACGCTGCAAGGATGAAATGCCGACGCATGCGTCGAACCCCTACGGCGGTTCGACCCCCGCCTCGGATGGCGAACGGGTCGTCGTTTGGCATGCGACGGCCGGCCTGCACGCGTACGATATGGCCGGAAAACCGGTCTGGTCGCGCGATCTGGGCGAATTTCGCCATCAATGGGGTTACGGCACGTCGCCCGTCATCCATCAGGACCGGGTGTACCTGCATAGCGGACCCGGAAAACGGGTTTTCGTCGCGGCCTTCCGGCTCGCCGACGGCACGACCGTGTGGGAGACCGAGGAACCACAGGACGGCAACGGCGAAACGCGGGCCGACGGGCGCGACATGGGATCGTGGAGCACGCCCGTGGTCGTCCCCGTGGACGGCGCCAACCAACTGGTCTGCGCGATGCCCACGCGACTCAACGCCTACGACTGCGAATCGGGCAAGATCGTCTGGTCCTGCAATGGACTCAGCGGCCCGAACTACAGCGTCGTCAGCGGCTCGCCGATCGTCGGCGACGGACTGTGCGTCATCCACGCGGGATTCCGTGGGCCATCGATGGGAATCCGCATCGGAGGCCAGGGCGACATCACCGCATCGGGACGGCTTTGGCTCGAAACGCGGAATCCCGAGAGCATCAGCACGGGAGTGCTCGTCGACGGCCACGTGTACCGGGCCAACGGAGGTCCGGGAACGATCGAATGCGTCGACGCGAAGACGGGCAAAGTCCTGTGGAAGGCCCGCGCCGCCGGTGAAAACTACTGGGCGTCGGTGATCCTCGCGGGAGGCCATTTGTATGTCACGGGCGGCAAGGGAACGACCGTCGTGTTCAAGGCGGACCCGGCGGAGTTCGCCGAGGTCGCGCGGAACAAGATCGATGAAGCGTGCAACGCGACTCCGGCGTTTTCCGACGGCCAGATCTTCGTGAGAACGTTCGAGAATCTCTACTGCGTCGGCGGCTGAACGGACGGCCGCGTTCGTCGCCGCACGGTCGTCCACCGGACTGATGCCGAGCCACCGATGACCTTTCGCCGCACTGACGCCATCCTTCCCCTGCTGGCGGCCGCGCTGGGAGCCGCTTCGATCGTCCATTGGGTCGGGCAGGACTCGGGCCGCGATCTTCGCGTGCGCGTGCCCGGTCTCGATCGGCCCGCGGGAACCGAGGCGGTGATCGAGGCAGTCGAGGCGCCGGTCGCGGGCGAGCCGACGGCGGGGAAGGGCGTTCCGTCGTCGATCGCGGGCGAGTGGCCCTGGTTCCGCGGTCCGAACGGCGACAATATCGGACCCGAGGCGACGCCCCTGCGTCGCGCGTGGCCCGCCGAGGGCCCACCCGCCCTCTGGTCGCTCGAACTCGCCGAAGGCTACGCGGGCGCGGCCGTCTCGCGCGGGCGCGTCTTCGTGCTCGACTACGACGAACCCGCGCAGGCCGACACGCTCCGCTGCCTCTCGCTCGACGACGGACGCGAGATCTGGCGCAACGCCTATCCCGTGCAGCTCACCCGCAACCACGGCCTGACGCGCACGGTGCCCGCCGTCGTCGGCGACCTCGTCGTCACGATCGGCCCGCGCTGCCATGTCGCCTGCTGGGACGCAGTGACAGGAAAGTGTCACTGGCTCGTCGACATGGTCCTCGAATACGGCGCCACCGTGCCCCGGTGGTACACCGGCCAGTGCCCGCTGATCGACGACGGCCGGCTCATCATCGCGCCGAGCGGCCCGGCGATGCTCGTCGCGCTCGACGTCCAGACCGGCAAGCCGTTATGGAAAAGCCCCAATCCGCGGGGCTGGACGATGACGCACGTTTCGATCGCGCCGATGGAATTCGAGGGCAGGCGGACGTACGTCTATTGCGGGAGCGGCGGCGTCGCGGGGATCGCCGCCGACACGGGCGAACGGCTCTGGGACAGCACCGTGTGGCCCGAACAATTCGCGACCAGCCCGTCTCCGGTCGTTGTTCCGGAGGGGCGGGTTTTCCTCGCCAGCGGTTATGGCAACGAGACGGGGAGCCTCATGCTGCGCATCCGGAAAGGCGCCGAACGGATCGAGGCCGAGACGGCTTTCGAGCTTACCCCCAAACAGTTCAACTCCGAACAACAGACACCGATCGTTCGCGACGGGCACCTCTTCGCCGTGCGCAAGCGGGGTGGCGGACAACTCGTTTGCCTCACCTTCGACGGCAAGGAGGCGTGGAACAGCGGAGCCGACAAGTTCGGACACGGCCCCTACCTGTTCGCGGGCGGTCTCTTCCTGGGTCTCGACGACAAAGGCGTCCTCACGCTCGCCGACGCGTCGCCCTCGGGCTACCAACGGCTCGCCCGGCACGAGGTCTTTGCCCATGGCCACGACGCGTGGGGCCCGATGGCGATCGTCGCGGGGCGCCTGATCCTGCGCGACATGACGCGGATGACCTGTTTGAATCTCGCGGAATAACGTGGAGACGTGCCATGCGGATTTCCCGGGAAACGCAAAACCGTGCGGTGCTCGTTGTCGTGGCCCTCGCCGTCGGCGCGGCCGCGTTCGCCCTCGCGCGGAACGACCCGTTCGGCCACAAGGGGAGCGGGCTCGCGCCCGTCTTCTCGCTCGACCTCAAGTCGCTCATCCGCGTCGACCCGGCCTGGATCCGCTACCGCGAGACGCGCGGAATGGCCGTGCCGTTGGACGCGGTCCGCGCGATGGCCGTCGGGCCGGGCGACCGCATCCATGTCGCCGGAGACCGCGCGATCTTCATCGCGTGGCCCGTCGAAGGAACCACCGCCACGATTCCCCTCGATGGCGAACCGACGTGCCTCGCGGTCGCGGGCCCGGGCCATGAAGCGACCGGGCGGATTTTCGTCGGAGTCGGCGACCGGGTCGAGGCGTTCAGCCCCGGCGGCGAATCGCTCGGCGCATGGAATACGCCCGGTCCGAACGCCCACCTGACGTCGATCGCCGTCGCGGCGCGCGATCTGTTCGTCGCCGACGCGGCCAACCGCGTCGTTCATCGGTTCGATTTCGAAGGCAAACGGCTGGGGACGATCGGCGAGCCCGACCCCGAACGCGACATGCCGGGCTTCGTCGTTCCGAGCCCGTTCTTCGATATCGCGGTCGAACCGACCGACGGCGGCGAATTGTTGCACGTGGCCAACCCAGGAAAACTGCGCATCGAGACGTTCGCGTTCGATGGCCAGCTCCAGTCGTTCTGGGGCGAGGCGGGCTCGGATATCGACCGGTTCTTCGGCTGCTGCAATCCAAGCCAATTCGCGATGACCGCCGACGGACGGTTCGTCACATCGGAAAAAGGAATCCCCCGCGTCAAAATCCACGACGCCTCGGGGCGACTGGAATGCGTCGTCGCCGGACCCGAGCAACTGGGGATTGCGGAAAGCGAAGTCGGCGATCCGCGAGCCGACTCGGGCGGCCAGGTCTTCGATGTGGCGACCGACCGTGCCGGCCGCGTGCTCGTGCTCGACCCTCGATCCCGGCGCGTGCGGTTCTTCGAGCCGATCGCCGAGGCCCCCGATCCAAAACCAAAACCAAGACCAGAACCCTAACCAAAACCCGAACCAAAACCCTAACCAAAACCCGAACCAAAACCCTAACCAAAACCCGAACCCAAACCCGAACCCGAACACAAACCAAGACCCAAAACCAAGACCCAAAACCAAGACCCAAAACCAAGACCCAAACCAAGACCAGGACCATTGGCTTCGCGGCTCGCAATGCGTATTCTGGATAGACATGTCGATTATTGTCCGCCGAGGCCCGGGACCGGGTGCGGCGCGGACGGGAGGGGTCCGATGCAAGACGGCCTCGAAGGACGGCCCGCGATCGAAGACGGCGGCCCGATCGGATCGGAGCGCGCGCGTCGGGACGGCGTTTCGCGATCGGCGGCGAACGCGGGCGAGGCGGCCATCGGAGGCCCAGGGGGGCAACGCCACCGGCGCGCGTGGCTCATCGACGCGGGACGCCTCGTTTGGCTCGGCGCGCTCGCCGCGCTCGGAGCCGTGCTTGGATCGCGGGCGGCATCGGCGGGGTGCGCCGCGCCCCGATCGCCGTGCGAGGCGTGCGGTTGGTGGAAAGGTTGTGATCTGCCCAAGGCCGCCGCGGCACGCGCGGGGCGGCGCACCGACGAGGTCCAACGATGACCGACACGCAACCGACCGGTGATCGACGACGGTTCCTCGCGGACGGGATTCGGGTGGCGGGGGTGGTCGCCGCCGGGTCGCTTGGCGGATTTCTCGCCGGGCGCCGGGGTTACGCCGCCGAGTCGCGGTGGCAAATCGATCCGGACGAGTGCATCGGATGCGGGAACTGCGCGACGTATTGCGTGCTCGACGAGTCGGCCGTGAAGTGCGTCCAGTGTTTCGACATGTGCGGGTACTGCGACATCTGCACGGGGTATTTCGATCCGCGTTACAAGAAGCTCGATACGGCGGCCGAGAATCAGCTTTGCCCGACCGACGCGCTGATCCGGACGTTTGTCGAGGGGAAGGCGGGGCAGAATTTCTATGAGTACACGATCCACGTCGAGGCGTGCATTGGGTGCGGCAAGTGCGTGAAGGGCTGCGCCTTGATGAACGGTTCGCTCTACCTGCAGGTGATGCACGATCGGTGCGTGAACTGCAACGAGTGCGCGATCGCGGTGGCCTGCCCGACGCAGGCGTTCGTGCGTCTGCCGTCGGCCCGCCCGTACAAATTGAAACGAGCGGCCGTCGCGCTGATCCGGCGGAAATCGGAGAGTGGTGAGGACGATACGGGCGACGCGAGGCGTTTGATCGAGCGAGTGAACACCGATGCATGATCCGCCCCGCGCATTGCCCGTTGCGTCGGAGAGGCGCGCGTCGTCGCCCGGCTCGCGCGGATCCGCGTTTCCGCCTCACACGGTACGTCGGGTCCCTCCGTTCGTCCGCGCGTGCGTGATCGGCGTCCTGTTTATCCCGGCCGGCGCGCTCGGCGCGCGGGGCGAACTGATTCCGACTCCGAAATTCTCGGACCATGCGATCCCGACCTCGACGGTTCCGGATGTCGGGAGCGAGGTTCCGATGGTCCTGGACGTCGCGATTTTGCTCGGCGCGCTGGGGCTCGCTTCCTACTTCACGCTGGTGATCCGGTCCCGAAAGCACCTGCTCGCGCTCACGGTGGCGTCGCTCGTTTGGTTCGGATTCTACCGCGAGGGGTGCGTTTGTCCGATCGGCGCGACGCAGAACGTGGCGCTGGGGATCTTCGATTCGACCTACGTGGTGCCGATCGCGACAATCGCCTTCTTTCTGCCGCCGTTGGTCTTCACACTTTTCTTCGGCCGGACCTTCTGCGCGGCGGTCTGTCCCTTGGGCGCCGTCCAGGAACTCGTCGCCATCCGGACGGCGACCGTGCCCCGGTGGCTCGACCATTCGCTCGGACTCATCGCGTACGTCTATCTGGGCGCGTCGGTGATCTTCGCGGCGACGGGAACCGCGTTTGTCATTTGCCGATTCGATCCGTTCATCGCGTTTTTCCGGAGGGCCGGCAACACGAACATGCTGATCTACAGCGCGAGCGTCCTGTTGATCGCATTCGTGATCGGACGGCCCTATTGCCGCTATCTTTGCCCCTACGGCGCTATCCTGCGCGTGCTCTCGACGTTTTCGAGATGGCGGCTGAGCATCCCGCCGGGCGCGTGCGTCAATTGCCGGCTCTGCGAGAACGTATGCCCCTACGGCGCGATCCATCCGCCGACCGTGACTCCCTCCGCGCAAAGCCGCGCTCGGGGACGCCAACAGCTCGCGGTGAGCGTGGTCGCGGCGCCTCTGGTGATCGTGGGATTCACCTGGATGGCGACGGTCCTCGCCGCACCCCTCTCGCAATGGCATCCCGAAGTGCGGCTCGCCGAACAGGTACGGATCGAGGAATCGGGGCTCGCCGAAAAATCGACCGACGCGAGCGACGCGTTCCGCAACAGCGGGCGGTCGAAGGAAGATCTGTACGCGTCGGGCATCGCATGGCGCGAGAAATACCGCACGCTCGGCGGATGGCTCGGCGCTTGGACCGGATTCGTGATCGCGGTCAAGCTCGTCCACCTGTCGATCCGGCGCAAGCGGGACGACTATCAGGCCGAGCGGTCGGGCTGCGTTTCCTGCGGCCGGTGTTATTGGTATTGCCCGGTCGAGAAAGTCCGGTTGGGTCTCATCCAGGATGTCTCGGAGGCGATCGATGGCGCGAAGCCCGGAGCGTCATCCGCCGTCGCCCGCGCTCCCGAGGACGCCGCCGTATGACCTGGCTCACCAATTCGCGTTCGCTCTTGCCGACGTCGATCGTGGCGGGTGTCTATTCGCTCGTCGTCTGCGGACTGCTCGTCGGCGACGCGACGCGGCGGCTCACCAAGATCCCGCTCGACTCTCCCGAGTTCCTCGCGGTCAAGGAGGAGTTCCTCAAGGACCCGACGAACGAATCGGTGAAGGAGTCGATCCGGCAACTCGATTTCACGTTGCGCGAAGAGTATTTCCGGGAACAGCGGTTCACGAGGACGGGGGTCGGCATGTTGCTGACCGGGATCATCGTCATGTTGGTCACGGGCAAGGCGATGGCCGCGCGCCATCGGATCATTCCGAGGCCCGAGCTCAAGGGGATCGGACCCGACTCGGATGAACGACTGAGCTTGGCGGGACCGCCCGCGGTCGCCGTGGTGGGCGTCGCGCTCGTCGTGACGATCTGGGCCATGTGGGCCGCGCGGCCGTCGCGATTGCCGGAATCGCTCGATGCGCTCGCCGCGCTGCGCAGCGCACCGGACGCGGAGCGGGACGGACACGGGGCGCCGGCCCGCGACGGCGCGGGAGGCGAGCCGATCGCGCCGAACGCGGGCTCCAAGAACGCCGGGGTACGGGCTTTGCCTTCGCGCGAGGAGTACTTGCGGAGTTGGCCGCGGTTCCGCGGCCCGGGCGGCGCGGGCGTTTCGTCCCACGCCAACGTCCCCACGCAATGGAACGGCGCGGCGGGTGAAGGCATCGTTTGGAAGACGGCCGTGCCCCTACCCGGCGTCAGCTCACCCATCGTATGGAAGGATCGAGTCTTCCTGACCGGCGCGACGGCCGAACGCCGCGTCGTCTATTGCTTCGATGCGGCCGACGGACGCATCGTCTGGGAAAAGGAAGTCGCCGGCGGATCGGCATCGACCGAACCGACCAAGGTCAGCGCGGATACGGGCCATGCGGCGCCGACGATGGCGACCGACGGCCGATTCGTTTATTCGATGTTCGCGTCGGGCGATATCGCTGGGTTCGACCAGGACGGAAACCAACTCTGGCATACGGCGCTCGGGCCGCTCAAGAACACCTACGGCCACGCGGCGTCGCTCGATACGTTCAACGAGTGGGTCGTCGCGCAGGTCGATCACGGGAAACCCAACGACGCGCTTTCCAAGGTCATGGCGTTCGACGGAGCGACCGGGCGCGTCGTATGGCAGGCCGTTCGGAAGATGGCGTCATCCTGGTCGTCGCCCGCCGTGATCGAACACGCGGGTCGATTCCAAGTGCTCACGAGCGGCGAACCGTGGGTGATCGGATACGCGGCGAAGACCGGCGAGGAGCTTTGGCGGGCGAACTGCCTGCGCGGCGCGGAGATCGGTCCGAGCCCGGTCTACTCGGACGGGCTGGCGTTCGCGGTGAACGAGAACGCCAAGCTCGCCGCCATTCGCGTCGACGGAACGGGCGACGTGACCGAAAGCCACGTCGCGTGGGAAGCGACCGAGGGTCTTCCCGACGCGTGCAGCCCGCTCGCCACCGACCGGCTGCTCCTCGTCCTCGCGTCGTTCGGAACGCTCACCTGTTATGATAAGGCGAAGGGCGGCGATCCGAAGTGGGAAGAGGATTTCGAGGAGGATTTCACATCGTCGCCGAGTCTCGTGGGTGACACGGTCTATCTGTTCGCCAAGAGCGGCAAGGCATGGATCGTTCGACCGACTCCCGAGGCATGCGAGCGAGTCGGCGAGGCCGATCTGGGCGAGGCCTGCGTGACGAGCCCGGCGTTCCAGGACGGCACGATTTTCATCCGCGGTGAAACCCACTTGTTCCGCATCGGTGGCCCTTAGCATGCCCGACCTCGATCTCACGCCCGTCGACCGCATCGTCTCGGAAATCGGCCTCCACCCTGACGCCGTGATTCCCATCCTGCAGGCGATCCAGGAGGAGTACCGGTTCCTTCCGGCCGAAGCGCTCGAAAAGGTCTGCGAGCTGACGGAGATCACTCCGGCGTCGATCGCCGGCGTGTCGACCTTTTACACGCATTTCCGGCACCGGCCCGTCGGACGGCACATGGTCAGCGTCTGCCAGGGTACGGCCTGCCATGTGAAGGGAGCGGGCCTTGTCGAGGACGCGTTCAAACACCATTTGAAGCTCGGCGCGGGCGTCGATACGGACGCGAGCGGCGAATTCACCGTGCAGCAGGTCGCCTGCCTCGGATGCTGCACGCTCGGTCCCGTCGTCCAGATCGACGAGGGGACATTCGGTTACGTGAGCCCGCAAGGCGTGCCGCGCGTGCTCAGGGAATTCGATCAGGCGGAGCGTGCGAGCGGACAGGCCATCCATCGGCCGATGGCGAACGGGAATCCCAACGGCGTGACGGAAGTGCGGGTCGGCCTGGGATCGTGTTGCCTCGCGCAAGGCAGCGCGAAGGTGCACGACGCGCTCCGCGAGACGCTCGACGAAATCGGCGCGAAGGGGCTCGTCAAGCAAGTCGGTTGCACGGGGATTTGCCATCGGACGCCCCTCGTGGAACTCGTGATGGGGGACGGCACGACGCACGTGTACTCCAAGGTGGATCCGCCGACGGCGCGCGAGATCATCCTGCGGCACTTCCGACCTCGCGGACTGCTGCGCCCGGTGCGCGAGGCGGTCTCGCGATGGCTCGACCGATTCCAGTCGGACGAGGCGGGGGACGTCATCGCGAGGCACGCGACCGACATGCGCGAAACGTCGGTCGCGTCGTTCCTCGGTCCGCAAAAACACCTCGCGATGGAGCTTTGCGACGTCATCGACCCGCTCGATTTCGAAGAGTATCGGCGTCATGACGGGTTCACGGCACTGAACAAGTGCCTGACCGGGCTGGATCCCGAACAGATCATCGAGCAGGTCCGCGTGAGCGGTCTTCGCGGCCGGGGAGGCGCGGGATTCCCGACGCACATCAAGTGGAGCGCCGTGCGCGCCGCGCTCGGGGACGGCGCTCCGGACACCGTGAAATACGTGATCTGCAACGGCGACGAGGGGGATCCGGGCGCGTTCATGGACCGCATGCTGCTCGAATCGGTCCCGTTCCGCATCATCGAGGGGATGGCGATCGCCGCGCGCGCCGTCGGCGCGCATGAGGCCGTTTTCTACATCCGCCACGAATACCCGCTCGCCGTCAAACGCATCCGCGACGCGATTCGCCAGTGCGAGGAGCGCCGCATCCTCGGCAAGTCGGTCATGGGCACCGGATACGCGCTGAGGATGGAGGTCAAGGAAGGCGCCGGCGCGTTCATCTGCGGCGAGGAAACCGCGCTCATCCATTCGATCGAGGGCGGCCGAGGCACGCCCCGCCTGCGGCCTCCCTATCCCGCCGAGTCGGGTCTTTGGGAAAAGCCGACGCTCATCAACAACGTCGAGACGTTCGCCGTGATACCGTGGATCCTCCGAAACGGCGGATCGGCGTTCGCGGAAATGGGTACGGCGACGAGCAAAGGCACAAAAGTGTTCGCGCTCGCGGGCAAGATCGTCCGAGGCGGACTGATCGAGGTTCCGATGGGCGTGTCGATCCGGCGGATCGTCGAGGACGTCGGAGGGGGCGTCGCGCCGGGCCGCCGTTTCAAGGCCGTTCAGATCGGCGGTCCCTCGGGAGGATGCGTCCCCGCCGAACTCGCCGATACGCCCATCGATTACGAATCGCTCGCCAAGGTCGGCGCGATCATGGGCAGCGGCGGACTCGTCGTCCTCGATGACGCCGATTGCATGGTGGATATCGCGCGCTATTTCCTGCGGTTCACGCAGGACCAGTCGTGCGGAAAGTGCACCTACTGCCGAGTCGGAACGAAACGCATGCTCGATATCCTCGATCGGCTCTGCGCCGGAAAGGGCCGCAAGGGCGACCTCGAGGCGCTCGAACAGCTTTCGCGCATGGTCGGAGCCGGCAGCCTCTGCGGACTCGGCAAGACGGCTCCCAATCCGGTCCTCTCGACACTCAAGTACTTCCGGGCCGAATACGAGGAACATCTGAAAGGACGCTGCCCGGCGGGCAAGTGCGTCGACCTGATCGACTACCGGATCAACGACAAGTGCATCGGCTGCACGATCTGCGCGCAACACTGTCCCGTCCACGCGATCCCGATGACGGCGTACCAACGCCATTGGATCGACCTGGATATCTGCACCCGGTGCGACACGTGCAAACAGGTATGCCCCGAGGACGCCGTCCACGTGACATCGGGTCCGGCGTGATCCGATGATGCGAACCCCCGCGACGCGGAGGAACGACCATGCCGAAGATCGTCATTGACTCGCGCGAGATCGACGCGGAACCGGGCGAGAACATCGTCGACGCGGCGGCGCGCGCCGGAATCGAAATCCCGACGCTCTGCTACCTCAAAGGCTACGACCCGTCGACGTCATGCCAGGTCTGCCTCGTCAAAGACGCCCGCAACGGCCGGCTTGTTCCCGCGTGCGGCACTCGGGTCGTCGAGGGGATGCGGTTCGAGAGCGAGACGCCGGACGTCCACGACGCGCGGCGCGTGGCGCTCGAGCTGCTTCTCAGCGAGCATGTCGGAGACTGCAGGGCGCCGTGCGATTTCGCATGCCCGTGCCACATGGACATCCCGCTCATGCTCGAACAGATCCATGGTCAACACCTGCGCGACGCGATCGTGACGGTGAAACGCGACATCGCGCTGCCCGCGGCGCTCGGCCGAGTCTGTCCGAAGCCGTGCGAGAAGGGCTGCCGGCGGAATGACGCCGACGGACCAGTCGCCGTTTGCGACTTGAAACGCTATGTCGCCGACGCGGATCTGGCGTCCGGTGACCCGTACGCCGCGCCGTGCCTCCCCGATTCGGGCAAACGGATCGCCGTGGTCGGCGGCGGTCCCTCGGGCCTGTCCGCCGTCTACTACCTGCGCCGAGCGGGCCACGCCTGCGCGCTGTTCGAACAAAGGCCGGAACTCGGCGGCCGACTGCGGACCGAGGAACGCGCCGAGGACCTGCCTCGCGATCTGCTCGACGCCGAAATCGCGCAAATCACTCGGCTCGGAGTCGACCTCCACCTCAACACGGCGATCACCGATCAGCCGCAGCTCGACTCGCTCGCGTCCGAATTCGACGCCGTCGTGCTCGCCTGCGGCGTGCTCGCGTCGCATGGCGTCGAGCGGTTCGGATTGAAGGCGAGCCGGAAGGGGATCGACGTCGACCGGGAGACGTACGCGACGAACCGTCCGGGTGTGTTCGCGATCGGCAACGCGCTCCGAGGCAAAGGACTCGTCGTGCGGAGCTGCGCCGACGGCAAGGAGGTTGCCCACATCGTCGGACGATTCGCCGCCGGCCGGAAGCTCGAACCGGCGAGCGATTTCTCGTCGCGCATGGGCAAACTCCTTCCCGGCGAATTGCCCTCGCTCATGGAACGGGCCAGCCCCTCCGAGCGGCGGGTGCCGTCGCATGGAACCGACTACGATCACGAGTCGGCGATCGCCCAATCGATCCGATGCATGGAATGCGCGTGCCCAAGCCACGGCAAATGCAAACTCGAACGATACTCGGCGATCTACGGCGCCGATCCCAACCGGTTCACCAAGGAACGTCCGCCCTACGAGCTGATCGGACGGAACTCGTCGGTCGTCTTCGAACCCGGAAAATGCATCAAGTGCGAACTGTGCATCCAGATCGCGCGTCGGGGGGGCGAACCGATCGGCCTTTCGTTCGTCGGGCGGGGGTTCGACGTGGTGGTGAGCGTTCCGTTCGGCAGGGGGCTCGATGAGGCCTTGACGAACGTGGCGGCCGAATGCGTCGAGGCGTGTCCGACGGCCGCGCTGCGTTTCGCCAACACGCTCCGCGGCGCGCCGGATCTTGTCACCCTCGAGGTGCCCGGCGCCGCGTGCGGAGCGAACGGGAGCGTTCCCCCGGCGTGCGCCGTCACGCCAGCCGGCCGGTCCACGTAGAGTGATCGTCCTTGCTCGCTCACGGCCCTCGCGCGGCTTTCCGAAGCCGGCGCGCGTGCACCAAGCCTGTTTCCAGCGCAACGGTCGATCGAGGACGATCGACCCACGTAGGACGACAGTCCCTGTCGTCCGGAATTGCGCCAGGACCCTGGTCGATCGAGGACGATCGACCTACGTAGGACGACAGTCCCTGTCGTCCGAAGCCGGTTCGGTCGATCCGTCGGCGTTGAACCTGAACTTGGCCGTTTCGCGGCGCGGAAGGGCGTTCCAGACCGACGCGGCGACGAGCATCGACACGCCGGCCGTCGCGAGGGCCGGCGTGTCGACGAGGAACTTACCGGTCAGCAGGAGGACGGACGCGCCGAGTCCGATCAGGAACGGACCCAAGCCCCAGCGCCGCCGCGCCTGGAAAGCGAGCCCGCCGACTCCCAGCGTGAGGCAGGCGGCGGTGAGCGGAAACAGGTACCGGTCGGCGGCGAGGAACGCGAGCCCGACCGAACCGAGCAAACCGGCGTACGCCGGGAACTGACATGGACATGTCAGTCGAGGCAGCAGGGCCACGGCGACGGCGAGCGCGGCCGCCGCCGATTCGGGCCACCGCCCGCTCTTCGGTTCGGCGGTCATCGATCCCCCGCTTCGTCCTTCCACCGTTTTTCGGAGCCTTCGATGCGCAGCACGTCCGGAACCTCTTTCCCGTCCCGCACCACGATATAGGAGTCGGCGCCGGCGACGCTGTCCCACGCGAGTTCCGCGCGACCACGCGACGGCGTCGCCGCCGACGGAGGACTGCGAACACCTTGTGGCCCCACCGCGATCAGGGAATAGCGGTGGTCGCGCGTGCCATCGTCCTTGATGACGCGCGGCGGGGCAGGGGACTTGAGCGGATGCGTATGAACCGTTCCTCCCCAAAGATCGATCACTTCACCAGGGTACGGCAGTCCGCCTCCGCCGTATCCTCTCCCGCCAACCGACATGCGGCCCTGCCCCAGCACGGCGTCGGTCAACGGTTCGCCGTGTCCGGGACGGAAGCTCTGGAATCGCAAGCGGCCCGGATGGTTCCCGCCGCCCCATTGGTCGCGAGGCACCTCGCTGAACTCGACGCCTTCGCCCTGAATGACGGCAAGTTGCCTCCACGCACCGTCCAACCAAACATTCCACGAAACATGGCCTGGCGCCTTGAAAATCGTTCCGTCGCGCTGGATCGCATGGAATCGGTCGTCGAACGGATCGTCGATTTCGGCCTTGATGAGGCGTCCTCGAACCCAGATCCCGGCCGTTCCGGGTTCACCATCACCCGTACCCGCCAACGATCGCGCGACCATGCCTCGCGGGATCTGGTGCGATTCAAAACCGTCTTCCCAGGGTCGTCCCGTATCGGAGACGATCAGCTCCCTGCGCACGACGAGTCGATCGACGACGAGTTCTTCGCGCGAGGTCGCCTCGGTCGGTTCGCCGTGGACCGGACGTGCGGTCACCGCATCGAATCCACGCAGCACGCCGATGGTCGTCACGACCGATAGCCCCACGGTTACCCAGCGTTCCGACCACTTCATGGCGATACCTCGCGAATCGAAGAGGAGTACGGATTGGGAACGGCATTTTCCCGGCATGGCCTTGCGCCCTCCGCGCCGACTCCCGCCATTCTAGGCGATGCCGTTCGCGGCGGGTACGCGTTTCAAGGCGTATCGCGTTAAGTGGAACGACCGTCCCGGTCGTTCCAAGAAAGCCGACCCGCCGCGCGACACGACTTGCGTGCCGCGCGGCGGTTGTGTCGGCAACAGCCGTAGACCGGTCATTCGCGATCAACGAAGTCCGAGGAAACGTCGGGAAGCGAGAATCCTGGGACCGATGGCAAACACGGACCGACCTTCAGGGCTGTCGTATCGACGACCGGATCGGACGCCATCATCCGGCGGTCCTCCATCGACTCGAATTGCAGCGAGCGTTTCACATCGGAACGGATATTCCGGAACGGACTCTGATTGTTGGCCACGGTCGCTTCTCCCCCAAACGGAACAGATTGTTGGTCGTCGAAACCCGCCACGTGTAGAGAAACGGGATCGACGACAGGACCGGACAATCGGCAAATCCGAAATCGTGGCCTGGTCGCTTCGTTGCGGCCGCACCATGCGGGCGGAAGGGCGATTCGAGTCGGCGGGAAGAAGGACCACGAGAGACGCGAGAGGCTGTGATTCGTGTGATTCGTGGTTGAATAGGCCGATCGGGAAACAAGAGGATTCGGGTAGTTCGCGGAGCGAACGACCTGCGTTCAATCGGCGGCGACGAGATCATTCACTCGCGGCGGCGAACAAGCCACGGATCTCAGTCCGCCAAGTCGGGCCTTCGGACGTCGGCGGTGTTTGGCCGAAGGCCTATTCCCACCGTAGACTGGGGCAACGCCCCAGGACCGTATTGTCCTTCGGCCAGAATCCCGGGACTCGATTCGGAAGACGTCAGACCGCCGGCGTCGAAGGATGCGATAGCGGGACGACCTCACCAACGGCGGCCCGATTCGCCAACAAGTCCGCCTTGCCAACCAAGTCGCCACGCGGCCGGTCTGCTGTCCGCACGAACCACGACTTTCGCGGCTACAATGTGACTTCGGTCTCGACTTCGCCGTAGTCGCCTCGCCCCATCGGCGCGGCCCAAGGGGGACGTTGGGCCCGCAGGCGTTCGGACGCGGGATGCGGCCCATAGTAATAAGCCGTCACGCGAATCCGGATCGGCGCGGCGGTCGTCAACGCGATTTCCACTTCGGCCTTCTCCGCGAAATCCAGTCCCACGCCCCGCAGGGGCCCTTCGATCGCGCGCCCATCGATCGTGACATCGGATCCGAGATTGGGAGTCATCCCATCGGTCGCGATGTCCGATCCGCGATCGACCGTCGCCGCGACGATGACTCGATGCTGACCCGTTCCGGGCGTTACGCGCAGCCGGATGCGGCGTCCTTTGGCGACCGGTTCGCTCGACACGACCCGCACCGTCGGAGGCACGAGGCTCGGTTCGACGTTCCACTGCACATAGTGCGGTTTGTCGGTCGCCGGCGCATCGGGACTCGCGCGCCGCATGGATTCGGGAACCCGTCCGAGCCGGGCGCGCGCCGCGAGTGACGCGTTCTTGTCATCTTGGACAAGAAACACGTCGACGGGCTGCGGCCATTGCTCGGTATAGGTCGGAACGACCATCGCGACGGCGAACGCGGCCGCGGCGAACGCCAACGCCGCACGGCGATACCCGCGCCCGAGGCGACCCGTTCCCGTATGCGGGGCGATCAGCAGGCCGATGAGCGTCAACGGGATGCTGTGCACCAGGGACGGACGAAATCCGAGCGCGTCGATCAGGCCGCGCGTGAGCGGAAGCCAAAGGACGCACGCGGCGAACAGGAAGGCCAGGTTGGCGAACTCCCAGCGCCAGGCCGATCGGTACCCGAGCAGCCCAACGACGCACGCGACGGCGGCCGGAACCGAAAAGAGGTAGCTCGCGCCCGGGAGCAACCGATCCACGACGATCGCTGCCGCGGCCCAATAACCGATCATGACCGGCACGACGATCTTGACCGCCACGCGACGGCCAAGACAGGTCCACACAAGAGACGGAACGCCCAGGCTGATCCCGAGAATCACGCTCCAGATCGGCTGTGGATACGAAAACCAAGGGATCGGCTCCCCGGCCACGGCGACGACGAGCCAACAAGCGCCGGACGCGAGCAGGGCGGCCGAGGCCAACGCGGTCGGCCACACGCCCAGCGCGATCCCCAGGCTGCGCCATGGCCGGTCCGCGCTCCGCATGCCGACGACCATCAGGCACGCCGCGAGCGCGGCCACCGCGAGGACGAACGGCCGATTCCAACCCATGGGCCACCAGATGACATGCCACGCGAGGACATCAAAGAAGACGGCGTCTTCCCGAGGCGGCTCGGCGATCGATGTGTCGGCAAGCGCACGCGCCATCGCGAGAAAATGCTCGCCCTGATGCTGGACGCTTCCCAAGTCCAGGTGTTCGAGATCATCGCGGATCGAGTGATAGTGGGGCAGGCCGCCGATGAAGGCGAAGTTCATCCCCCGGACGCCGCGCGACTTGAACACGGTCAAGTCCGAATCGTTGGGGAGCCGCTCGTAGACCGCCGGAAAGAGCGACGTGGCGATCATCCGTTCGCAGTGCCGCGCCATGAGGGCGACGAGTCCGCAGTTGTTCGTCCCCGTCTCGAACATGTAGCTCGCGCCGCGCGAGCCGCGCGCTTCCCAATTCAATACGACGTCGATCTTGTCCATCAACCGATGTTCGGCGGCGAACGCGCGCGCGCCGACGAGCCCGAGTTCCTCGGCGTCGGTGACCAGGAAGATGATGTCGTTTCGCGGAGCGGGCCGGGCGGCGAGGATTCTCGCGATTTCAAGGATCGAGCCGACACCGCTCGCGTCGTCCGCGGCGCCCGGCGCGGCCGGCACCGAGTCGTAGTGCGCGACCAGCGCGACGGCGTGTTCCCCTTCGGTTCCCCGAAGATGGACGACAATGTTCTGGATCTGCTCGGCGAACCCCGAGACGGGATCCCGGAAGAACGTCTCATGGACGCGCGCGTCGAGTCCGAGTCGAGCGAACGCGTCGAGGATCGCCTTGCGAACGCGAGCGTGGTCACGGCTTCCCTTGGGATGCGGTACGCCGGGCCGCACGATCGTCTCGAGCAACCGCCTCACGCGCCCGGCGGAGAATACGTCGTCGGGCGCGTCGAGTCCGAGCGGGACGGGCGGCGCGGACCGCACCAGGGCCAGCGCCAGGACCACGAGGAAAACGGCGACATGCGCGGCGAACCAGCCGCGTGAACCGGAAACGCCACCCTCCAACCCCAATGGATCCACGGTCGTCGATAACCCGCGACATGAAGTCGTCTTGATCCGGTTCATTGTACGCTCCTGTTCGAAACCGACTCGTTCGGGAACGATCAGCCTCTTTGTAATCACCGCACGGGGACGACGCCCCTAAAAAAACGGCGATCGGAGAATAGAAACAGTAAGGGAACGAAGGGAACAAAGGGAACGAAGGGCGGTCTCGATGAACGGGTCCGCGTAAACGGGCCGACCCGCGTCCGAAGCCCAATCCCCCTGTTCCTCGTTGCCTTCGTTCGCTTCTGTTCACAGGACCCATAATGACGCCGACCATCCGAGATTCCCTTGAGTCGTAAACGGATCGCCTCCGAAGGCTCCAACGACCGTCGCATTTGGTCCAACTCGGGGACTCCCGGTAGCCGAGTTTTCCTTCGGGAGCAGCGACGTATAATCAGGGCGCATCGTGTCGGCCGTGCCGGTCCGCCGGGACGCGAGAATGTCCGAATCCCGCGGAACGGAAGCACTGCGGGTGGGTGGCTGAGCGTGTGACTCCGTTTCCGAAAGGCGACGGCGCGGTTTGTTGGACGTTGGACGACGGCTTGATTGCCGTGCGATGGGAGAAGGCTCATGAGGATGAACGCGTGGATGTGGAGCGCCATGCTGGCCGGTTGCCTGATGGCGCGGGGAGGTGTCATGATTGCGGACGAGGGGGCCGACGAGGACCCGTATGGCTGGCTCGAGGACGTCACGGGCGAAAAGGCCCTCGATTGGGTCCGGGAACGCAATAAGGCGTCGCAAGCCGTTCTGGAAGAAGATCCGATCTTCGAACGGCTCCGCAAGGAACTTCTCGCCATCCTGGATTCCGACGAACGGATTCCGGCGGTCACCAAACGCGGCGACTTCTTCTACAATTTCTGGCGAGACAAGTCCCATCCGCGCGGCATCTGGCGCCGCGCGACGCTCGACGAATACCGCAAACCGGCGCCCGCCTGGGATGTCCTGCTCGATCTCGACGCGCTCGCCAAGGCGGAGAACGAGAACTGGGTCTGGGACGGCGCGTCGATCCTCCGGCCCGACTACCGGCGGTGCCTGATCGACCTGTCGCGCGGCGGCGCCGACGCGAACGTCACGCGCGAATTCGATCTCGAAACGCGTCAATTCGTGGCCGACGGATTCCAACGGCCCGAATCGAAGGGAGGCATGGGCTGGATCGACCGGGACCGGGTGTACGTCTTCACCGATTTCGGCCCGGGATCGATGACCGAATCGGGGTATCCCCGCATCGTCAAGGAATGGAAGCGGGGCACGCCGATCGAAGAGGCGGTGACGGTCTACGAGGGCACCGCGCGGGACATGTCGATCTCGGCGATCCACGACGATTCCCCCGGATTCGAACGCGATTTCGTCCACAGGAGCATCGCGTTTTACAACGACGAGTTGTTCCTGCGGGCCGAGGACGGCGCGCTGGTCCGCATCGACGCGCCGAATTCGGCGAACAAGGCCGTCTTCCGCGACTACCTTGCGATCGAACTGCGCGAGGCGTGGGAAGTCGGAGGAAAGGCCTATGCCGCCGGCTCGCTGCTCGTGACGCGGTTCGACGCGTTTCTCGCGGGCGAGCGCGTGTTCCGGGCGATTTTCGAACCGACCGACCATACGGCGCTCGCGGGCTTCGGTGCCACGAAGGACTTCGTCTATATCAATGTGCTCGACAACGTGAAGAACCGCATCGAGGTGCTGCGGCCGTCGGACCAGGATTGGACGCGCGAACCGCTCACCGGCGCTCCGGCGTTCGGAACGGTGGACGTGCGCGCGGTCGATCCCGACGAATCGAACGCGATCTTCATGGTGTCGGCCGACTATCTGACGCCGACGACCCTTTCGTACGGCGAGATCGGCTCGGTTCCCGAGAAGCTCAAGCAACTTCCCCATTTCTTCGACGCCCAGGGGCTGACGATTTCACAGCAGTTCGCGACGAGCGCCGACGGGACAAAGGTCCCCTATTTCATGGTCTCCCGCCAAGACATCCGGCTCGATGGCAAGCAACCGACGTTGCTCTACGGATACGGCGGTTTTGAAATCTCGATGCAGCCGAACTACAACGCGGGCGTCGGTCGCGCGTGGCTTTCCCGAGGCGGTGTGTACGTTGTCGCGAACATCCGGGGCGGCGGCGAATACGGTCCCCGGTGGCACCAGGCCGCGCTCAAGGCGAACCGCCTTCGCGCATACGAGGATTTCGCGGCCGTCGCGCGCGACCTCTTCGCCCGCAAGGTGACGTCCCCCGAACGGCTTGGCATCCAAGGCGGCTCGAACGGCGGTCTGCTCGTCGGGAACATGGTGACGCTCTACCCCGACCTCTGCAAAGCGGCCGTCTGCCAGGTCCCCTTGCTCGACATGCGGCGCTACAACAAGCTGCTCGCCGGCGCATCGTGGATGGCCGAGTACGGCGATCCCGACAATCCCGAGGAATGGTCGTTCATCCGGAAATTCTCGCCGTACCACAATGTGCGGGCGGGCGTCTCGTATCCGCGCGTCCTTTTCACGACATCGACGCGGGACGACCGCGTGCATCCGGGCCATGCGAGGAAGATGATGGCGAAGATGGAGTCGCAGGGACACAACGTCTTGTATTACGAGAATATCGAGGGCGGGCATGGCGGCGCGGCCAACAACGAGCAGCTCGCCCACATGCAGGCGCTCGCCTACACGTTCCTCGGCCAGCAGCTGCTCGGCGCCCGCGACGCGCCGTAAGCGGGTGCGGCACGCGGGAGAAAGGCCGAAAAGTGCCGTTTTTCCCGGTTTTTTTCGCATTTTCCACGTCGGAAGGGTTGCATTTTTCGTCCCGTTCGATTTAATCACGCGGGTTCCGCGCTGCGGACGGACATTTCCGAATCCCATTTGTCACGCCTCACAGGGAGGTACCCCTCGATGGCCAAAGGCCCAGCACCAGCCAAGAAGACACCGAGCAAGTCCGAGATCATCAACAACATCGCGGCGGCGACCGACCTGTCCCGGAAGGACGTGACCGCCGTGATGGCCGCGCTCACCGAGGAAATCAAGAAAGCGTTGAGCAGCCGCGGGCCCGGCGTTTTCGCCATTCCCAATCTGGTGAAGATCGAAAAACGCAAGGTCCCGGCTCGACCCGCGAAGAAGGGTGTGAAGAACCCGTTCAAGCCGGGCGAGCTGATGGACGTGCCGGCCAAGCCGGCTTCGGTCAAGATCAAGGTCCGCGCGCTCAAGTCGCTCAAGGACATGATCTAGAGCGCCGGTCGGCTCGCCTTCGACGGATTCGCTCGGACGGCTCTTGTCGTTCGGGTGCGGAGCTGTGCTCCCGGGACGATCGCGTGGGCTTGCGCGATCGACCGCCTCGCGATACGTCGAAACGCCGCCTCGCCGCCGGGCGGGGCGGCGTCTTCGTTGATTCTTGCCGCGCGTCGTGACGCGATCTAAGATGCGCTCGGGCGGACGCGCCGTCGCGCGCCCGTCCGGTCCCCTCCGGTCTCCAACTTGCCGGACGGGCGGGAAGGAGAGGAGCACGCAATGGGCGGGATGACGGAGTGCTCTGGGAGCGCGGTTCGTTCGAGGCCCGGGGCGCGACGCGCGCCGTTGGCGGCGGCCGTGGTGCTGATCGCCGCGATATGGGCTCCGACGTCCGAACCGGTCGGTGCGCAGGATGAATCGATCAACAACAAGTTCTTGCCGCCGCCGCGCGCCTTGCACCAGCGGTTGACTCGCGGACGGCAGGCGGTCAAGGATCAACAGTACAACGTCGCCGTCGACGAGCTCGGCGGAATCCTCTCTCCCGAACCGGGTCCGGACGCGGACGCGGACGTCGATCAGGACTATTTCATTGTGGGCGAGGCCGGTTCGGGAGCCATGCCCAGCTTGAAGGCGGAGGCGCAGCGCCTGATCGGCGCGATGCCCGCCCAGGGCCGCGAACTCTATGAACTGCGGTACGGGGCCCTCGCGCGGGCCATGCTCGAGGAAGCCGTCGCGGGTGGCGATCTGCATCGGCTGACCGAGGTCACGCGCCGCTATTTCCACACGCGGGCCGGTTACGAGGCGATGCTCCTCTTGGGCCGGTACCACATGGATGAGGGCCGGCAGCTCGCCGCCGCGCTTTGTTTCGAGCGATTGGCGGCGAATCCGGCGGCGGTGGCCGCGTTGGATCCCGAATTGTCGGTCCTGCTCGCCGCGTGCCGCCGCTACGCCGGCCCTCCCGAGAAATCGATCGAAGGGCTCATCGCCCTGCGCGCGAGGGATCCGAACGCGAGTCTGCGGATCGGAGGCGAGGACGTCCGTATTTTCCAGGAGGAAGGGCAGGCGTCGGCATGGTTGACGCGGGTCCTCGGACGCATGGAGATCGCCCCTCCGCAGGGCAAGACGGAATGGGCCCTTTTTCGCGGCGACGCGTCGCGCAACGCGAGGGCCGAGGGTGGCACACCCGTGATGAATCACCGCTGGCTCGTGCCGACGGCCAACGATCCGGCGGACGAGGAGTTGGTGCGGGAGCATCTGAGGCAATTGGGCGGTTCGGACGGCGTGCTCATCCCCAGCCTGCAACCGCTCGCCGTGCGCCAGACCATTCTCATGCGGACTCCGCGCCGCCTGATGGCCGTCGATCTCGACAGCGGCAAGCGTATCTGGGAATTCCCCTGGGACGACGGCCCCGACGAACTGGCCGGCCGATCGCTCGATCTTCCCCTCGCGCGCGGAGGCGGCAACCCGAGGATGCTCGAACTTGGCGAGCGACTCTGGCGCGACGCCGCGTATGGGCAGATCAGCAGTGACGGCGAACTGGTCTATTTGCTCCACGATCTGAGCTACGCGATGACGGCGGGCAATCCGACGTTCGTCGGACCGGGCGGCCTCCCGCAGGCGAACGACGGATGGCCGAAGCCGCACAACAAGCTGGTCGCCGTCAGTCTGGCGCGCGAAGGCGCCTTGCAATGGGTCGTGGGCGGCGACGATGGGGCCGATGAACCGGCGCTGGCCAACGCGTTTTTCCTCGGCCCGCCGCTCCCCGTAATGGGACAGCTTTTCGCGCTCGCCGAGATCGTGGGCGAACTGCGGCTGGTCGCCCTGCACCCGCGGACGGGCAAGCTCGAATGGCAACAGCAGCTCGCGCACGTCGACGCCGCGACGATTGATTTCGATCCGCTGAGGCGGCTCGCGGGAGCCACGCCCTCGTTCGCGGACGGCGTGCTGGTCTGCCCGACGTCGGCCGGCGCCGTGGTGTCCCTCGATGTCTCCAACCGATCGCTCCTCTGGGGTTTCCAATACGGAACGGCGCCCGGCCCGGGCGGCATCCATGCGCAGCGATTCAATTTCAATCGGGCGATCGCGGCGCCGTCGGAGGAGTCGTGGATCGATGCGACGGCGACGATCGTCGACCGCAAAGTCCTCGTGACGCCCGTGGAATCGGACGAACTGTATTGCCTGGACCTGCTGACCGGCGCGCCGCTCTGGAACGCGCGCAAACGCGACGGCGCGCTCTATGTCGCGTGCGTCCACAACGGAAACGCGGTGCTTGTCGGTAAGCACGCGGTCGCCGCCGTTGCCTTGAAGGACGGCTCGCTCGCCTGGACCAAGCCGATCGAGCTGCTCCAGGAGTCGGTCTGCGGTCGGGGATTCCACACCGACGCGCACTACTACCTGCCGACCTCCGGCTCGCGGTTGCACCGGATCGATTTGAACGAAGGCCGGATCGTCGAGACCATCGCGACCCGCGCGCCGCTCGGAAATCTCGTCTGCCACCGTGACCAAATCCTGTCACAAGGCGTCGACCGTCTGGGAGCCTACCATCAATTCGAGCCGTTGAGCCGTTGGGTCGCCGAGCGGTTGGCGGCGAACCCCGCCGACCGGGAGGCGCTCGCCCGGAAATGCGACCTCCTCTTGCAGGAAGGAAAACGCAAGGAAGCGCTCGACACGATGTGGCTCACCTACGAGGCGGACCGATCGGACGAGACGATCCGAGCGCACCTTGTGCGGACGTTTCTCGAGGCGCTCGACGAGGATTTCGAATCGTACGCGCCGCGCGCCGCCGACGTCGAGCCGCTCATCGAACAACCGGCGCAGCGGACCGCCTACCTTCGATTGGTGTCGTCCGGCCGACAGAGAGCGGGCGATCTGGCGGGCGCGTTCGAGGCCGTCCTCCGGCTTGCCGACGAGGACCGCGACGAATCCGGGCTGTCCGAGCCGGCGTTGGAACGGGTCGATCGGCAATGGTCGGTGACGCGGGACCGGTGGGTGCGCGGACGCGTCGCCTCCTTACTCGCGGCCGCCGGCGGAGACGCGTTCCGCGCTCTCCGAGAGGATTGGGACAACGAAGTCACCCGACGGCTCGACGCGGCGCTCGAATCGGCCTCGCGCGCGGCGCTCCGCCGGTTCCTCGAACAATTCGCGTCGCATCCGCTCGCCGCGAAAGGCCGGCTCCGATACGCCCGCATGCTGTTCGAGTCGAATGAACTGCTGCCCGCCGAGCTCCAACTTTCCGGACTGCTCGCCGATCCATCGGCCGATATCGCGAGGGAAGCGGCCGGACTGATGGCGATGACCTTGCTGAAAGGCCAGAAACTGAACGAAGCGCGGCAATGGTACGAGTCGATCGAACGGCAATGGCCCGACGCGGTCGTCGTCGATGGTCAAACGGGGCGGCAGTTGATGGAATCGGCCCGAGGGCAGCCCGCTATGGTCGCGGCCCAGGCGGCCGATCGACCATGGCCGAGAACCCGCGCGACGACCGAAACCGGTTTTGATCCGCAGCGCGGGTCTCCGTTCCCGTCCGTCGCGTATCCGGTGCAAATCCAGGAGGCGCGAGGGCCGTGGCCCGAAGGAACCACGGTCACGATCGACAGCCGGTCCAACTCGGTCCAGATCCGCGACGCGAGCGGGCGCGACGTGCAGTCGGCGATGATCTCGAATTCCGGCCCCTCGTTCGCCAACATGTACAACCTCGCGCACGGCAAAGCGAACGGCCACCTGATCGTCATCAACGCCCAGACCGAGGTGCTCGCCGTAGACGCGATGCGCGGTTCGCAGGACCCGCAGGAGAGCATCCTCTGGCGCCACGATCTCACCGAGTCGATTCCGAACGCCGTCCAGCGACGGCTCAGCCACAAGACGCTGCGGCATCCGTGGCGCCAAACGGGCGTGCGGGTCATGGCGTCCGACTATTCACAGGCCCGAGTCCCCCAGGGCGCGATCGGCCCGGTCACGTCGGGCGGCGTCTGCTTCCAACGATTCCGGCAGCTCGTCTGCGTCGATCCGCTCACGGGCACGACCGTTTGGAGCCGCGACGGTGTCGAACCCGGAGCCCAGTTGTTCGGCGACGAGGACCTGCTCTTCGTCGTGCCCTACGACCAGACCGAGGCGATCGTCTTGAGCGCGTCGACGGGGGAATGGCTCGGCCAACGCCCCATCGACAAGCTCGAAAACCGCTGGGCAACCTGGGGGCGCCATGTGCTCGCGTGGTCCGAGGGCGACGGACAACTCACCCTTCGGGTCCACGATCCGTGGAGCGGCCAGGATCTTTGGCGCGGCCTGTTTCCCGTCGGATCCCGAGGCGAGTTGGTCGGGGATGACGAAGTCGCCGTATTCCAGGCGACGGGGGAATTGGTCGTCGTCAGTTTGCGGGACGGCGCCGAACGCCTTCGCACGACGCTCGAGCCGGTCGCGGCCCCGGCGCACCTTTTTGTGCAACGGTATCGCGACGCGTACCACGTCTTGCCCGGCGCGGGAATCACCGCGGACCCGAACGTCTCGATCACGGCGCCGTCCGTCGATACGGCGACGCCCGTGCTCCGAGGCAAGCTCTATGCCCTCCAAGCCGGAACCGGCGACATGCTCTGGCAGACGCCGGGTGAAATCGAGTCGTTTTCGATCCCGCTCATCCAACCGGCCCGCTCGCCCGTCCTGGTGCTCGTTCGAAGCATGCTCTTCCGCACGGGCCAATCGCGGGCGCAGGCGTCCGTTCTGTGCGTGGACAAACGGGACGGTCGTATCCTCTATTCGAACGATGAGTTCCCGGCGCAACCTGGCGCCAACCTGACCTACGACATCAGTTCCGATCCGAAGACGAACAGCGTCTATGTCGCGCTTGCCGGTCATGCGGTCACGCTGCGGTTCCTGGACGAACCTCCTCCGCCGGCTCCCACCGTCCGAACGGACGGCGCGGGGGCAAACTAGGCAAATGGAACGGTCGCGTGTATTCTGGAACGGATTGGACGGTCAATCAGTTCTACGATGGGACGCAGCATGACGAATGGAATGCCCTCGGGGTCGGCCGCGATCGATGTTCAGGCCGTGCGCCGATTGTGTGAGGCTCGGGAGCGGATCGTCGAGCAGCTTTCGCAAGTCATCGTCGGGCAACACGACGTGATCGAGGAGTTGCTGATTTCCCTTTTCAGTCGAGGGCATTGCCTGCTCGAAGGCGTTCCGGGGCTCGCCAAAACGCTGCTCATCAGTACGCTCGCCCGAACGCTCAATCTCTCGTTCAGCCGTATCCAATTCACGCCCGACCTGATGCCGGCGGATATTACGGGGACGGAGATCATTGAAGAGAATCGGTCGACCGGTCAGCGGGAGCGCCGTTTCCTCGAAGGTCCGCTCTTCTCGCATGTGATCCTCGCCGACGAGATCAACCGGACTCCGCCGAAGACGCAATCGGCCCTGCTCGAGTCGATGCAGGAGCGGCAGGTCACGATCGGCAGGGTCCGGCATCCGCTTTCGGATCCGTTCTTCGTACTCGCGACGCAGAACCCGATCGAGCAGGAGGGAACGTATCCGCTGCCCGAGGCGCAGCAGGACCGGTTCATGTTCAAGGTCTACGTGCGCTATCCGACGTTCGAGGAGGAATTCGAGGTGGCGCGGCGGACGACGGCGAACCAGACGGATTCGATCGAGCCGGTTCTGGATGCGGGCGAGATCCTGGCTCTGCAGCGGTTGGTCCGGGAGGTTCCCGCCACCGACCACGTGATCCGCTACGCGCTCTCGCTCGTCCGGCAGACGCGACTCGGCTATCCGGGGACTCCCGATTTCGTGACGGAGATGGTGAGTTGGGGCGCGGGTCCGCGCGCCGTTCAGTTCCTGATACTCGGCGGGAAGGCGAGGGCCCTGTTGCACGGCCGCACGCATGTCTCGACCGAGGATATCGAAGCCCTTGCGAAGCCCGTGCTGCGGCATCGTCTGGTCGTGAATTTCGCGGCGGAAAGCGACGGAGTGAGTCCGGATGACATCATCGACCGCCTCGTGGCGATCACCCCCTCGAAGGAAGACGAGCTGACCAGCGATGTCCGATTCCAAAAGATTTTTGCATCTTGAGGCGATCAAGCGGATCGCGAGGCTCGATTTGCGCGCTCGGCACGTCGTCGAGGGCTTCCTTTCGGGCATGCATCGCAGTCCGTACTTCGGGCAGTCGGTCGAGTTCGCCCAGCATCGGGAATACGCGTTCGGGGACGACCTTCGGCACGTCGACTGGAAAGTGTGGGCGCGCCAGGACCGACTGTACGTGAAGCAATACGAGGAGGACACGAACCTGCGTTGCACGCTGCTGCTCGATGTTTCCGGCAGCATGCGGTACGGAGCGGGGCCGATGTCCAAGTTCGAGTACGCGTGCACGCTCGCCGCGAGCCTCGCGTACCTCGTGCTGCGCCAGCAGGACGCGGTGGGCGTCGTCGCGTTCGACGATCAGGTGCGGGCGCAGGTGCCGACGCGGAGCAAGCGGAACCACCTGCAGTCGGTGATCGACACGTTCGACGTGCAGGAACCTCGCGACAAGACCGACCTGTACCATGTTCTGCGGTCGGTGGCCGAGTCGTATCCGCGGCGGGGCATGATCGTGGTCTTTTCGGATCTGCTGGCCGATCCCCAATCGCTGGTCCGTGGCCTCAAGCTGTTGCGGCAGCGGGGCCACGATGTGCTCGTCTTCCACGTGCTCGACGATGACGAGCTGGATTTCCCCTTCTCGGGCCCGATGCGATTCGACGGGCTCGAAAGCGACGTCTTTCTGAATTGCAATCCGAGGGCTTTGCGGGAAGGATACCTCGAGGCGCTGCGGGAGTTCCTCGAGGAGGTCCGGCGGGGTTGTGCCCGGCAAACCTGCGACTACGCGCTGATCCGGACGAGCTCCCCGCTCGACGCCGCGTTGGCGACCTATCTGAGCAACCGGTTGGGCATGCACCACCGGAATTAGGTCTCGAGGCCCCGAGCGCGGACGGGCTCGCCGGGGGCCGAGCGTATACGACACGAACGGTGAACGGCCGATGTGGCAATTCGGTTTTCCAACCCTGATCCCAGGATTCCTTCTCGTCCTGGTTCCCTTGTTGATCCACTTGATCAACCTGCTGCGCCACCGGCGGGTCAAGTGGGCGGCGATGGACTTTCTGCTGAAGAGCCACAAGAAGCATCGGAAGTGGATCTGGTTGCGCCAGATGCTCCTGCTTGCGTCGCGCATGGCGGCGATCGCGCTGCTCGTGGCCATGCTCGCCCAGTGGAAGCCGCGGCATTCCCTGTTCGCGCGATTCAGCGGCGCTTCGGCCCACCACTACGTGCTGCTCGACGATGGTTTCTCGATGGACGAGCGGAGCGGAGGCATGTCGGCCTTCGATCGGGGGCTGCGAGCCATCCGGGAGGTCGGCGAACGCGCGTTGGAGCAGGACGGTCCGCAGAGGATCACGTTGATCCGTTTTTCCCGCGCCGCGGCTCCGATGGCTGAAACGGAAACCGCGGAGCGCGCCGAACGGATCGCGGACTGGAACGCGGCGGTCGTCGACGGGCGTTTCGAGTCGTCCTTCGAGGAAATCCGGCGCCGACTCGTCGTCTCCGAACTCGCCCCCTCGCCCCTCGCCGCGCTCGCGATCACCCGGCGGCTCGTCGAAGCCGATGATTTCGGAACGAAGCGGGTCTATGTCGTTTCCGACTTCCGCGCGAACCCCTGGGCGAATCCCGCCGAACTCCGATCGTCCCTGTTCGAACTGGAGACGGCCGGCGCGCAAATCGAGTTGATCCACTGCGTTCGGCAGGCGCAGCCGAATCTGGCGATCGTCGACGCGCAACCCGAACCGGGCCCGCGCGTCGCCGGCGTACCCCTGTTCATCAACGTCGATATACGGAATTTCGGCTCGGTCGCCGCGCGCAACGTCCAGCTCAAGGTCCGCACGCGGTTCTTCGACGAATCGCTTGCGACGAGTGCCGCGCCCGGCCAATTCGAGGGCGAGGTGGAGGAACTGCCCGTCGATCTGCTCGAATCGATCGCGCCGGGCGACATCGTGCGGAGGAGGGTGCAGGTCTTCTTTCCGAGCCCGGGCAGACATGTGGTCGAAGCGGTCCTGCCGGAAGATCCGATCGCGGCGGACAACCGGCGCTGGTGCGTGATCGACTTCCGATCGGGCGAGCCGGTGCTTGTCATCGACGGCGACCCCGAACGGCGCAACGCGTTCTATCTCGAATCGATCTTCCAGCCGGGTCCCAACGCGCGGACGGGGATCGAACCGGTCATTCAGGACGGGGCGTTCCTGCGCGACGCGCCCGCCGAGGATCTCGAACGGTTCGCCACGGTCTATCTGCTCGATGTGGGGAAACTCGAAGGCCGGGCGGTCGAGCGTCTCGAGGCGTTTGTTTCGGGTGGAGGAGGACTTGCCTTTTTCCTCGGCCCGCGCACCGACCGCGCCTTCGTCAACGAATGGCTCTACCGCGACGGCAAAGGCGTCTTTCCGTTGCCCATCGAGGAACAGGACCTGTTGCCGCCCACGGAGGAAGAGGAACCGGACGTCAACGTCGAGGGCAGCGAGCATCCCGTTTTCCGCGACCTGCTCGCCGGCCGCAATCCGCTCATCCGGCTCATCCACGTCGACCGGTACTTCGCGCCTCCGCCCGATTGGCGTCCATCGGGGACTTCGACGGCGCAGGTCATCGCGTCGCTGAGGAATCGGGACCCTTTGATGATCGAGCGTCCATTCGGTGACGGACGCGTCATTGCGACGTTGTCGACGTACGCGCCGATCTGGAACGACCTCGCGCTCGGCCCGAACGCGCTCTTGGCCCTCCAGCTTCAGGCGTACCTCGCGCAAGGCCGGCGCCGATTCGAGACCCGGCGGGTCGGCTCGCCCGTCCGGGTGGAATGGAACCTGGACGCGTTCCGCCCCGATGTGAAGTTCGTGCTTCCGGGGACGTCCGGCATGCCGAAGCGGACCCTCGATCGGCGTTTGGAGCCGATCGAAGGCGGCTCGAAGATCGGCCGGGCGACGGTGGGCGCGAGCCCCGATCCGCAGGGATTCCCCGGGGAAACGGAACGGGCCGGAGTGATGGAATCATGGGCGTCGGGCCTCGCCGGCGCAACGGAAATCCGCCGGTTCGCGCTGAATGTGGATCCGCTCGAATCGGATCCGACGCTCGCCGACATGCGCAAGCTGATCGGCGACCTGAATCCCGTGCGCGCCGACTGGCGTTACGCGGACCAATCGCAATTCGACGCATTGACGGCGGCCAATCTTCCGCCCAATCTGCTACTGCTGGTGATGTTGCTCGGGTTGATGGTATCCGAGCAGGCCCTCGCGTACGCGGCCGGCTATCATCCGCCGCGCGGAGGTTCGCGATGATCGTGCCGGCGTGGCTTCGATGGAACGTCGACGGCCTGTCGCCGATCGTGGGGGCATGCGCGCCGTTGCTCGGCGCGACGGAACGCACGTACCACCGCCTCGCGCGGCTCGAATCGCTCACCGAAGGCTGGCAATGGCTCGCGCTGGGAGCGATTTGCATTGCGGTCGCCGCGTACGTCGTATACATCTATCGGCGAGACGGCGTCGAGCTATCGCGAGGCCTCGCCGCCGCCCTTGTCGCGCTCCGGATTGCGGCGTTCATCGGCCTGTTGTTCTTCTTCCTGGACTTCGAAAAGGGCACCGAGAAATCGATCACGCTGCACTCGCGCGCCGTCGTGCTCGTCGACGTGAGTCAGAGCATGGCGCAGCGCGACGTGGAGCCGACCGGTACGTCGGACGCGAACTCGGACCCCGCCGACGCGGTGGTCCGCGCGGATGCGGTGGTCCGCGGGTTGCGCGCGCACGCGTTCCTCGACCGGCTCCGCGATCGGCACGACGTGGCGGTCTACGCGTTCGGCGACACCGATCGCCCGATCGAAATCGCGGCGTTTCCGAAACGCCCGTCGCCCGCCGATGCGGAAGGGGTGGATTCGTCGCATGGCGTCCGGTCGGCCGTTCCATTCACGACGGCGCGCGCGATCGCACGGGGCGCGGCCGTCCTTTGGGCGCTCGGTCTCATCAGCATCGCCGCGTTCGTCGCGTCGTCGCGCCGGCGCCGCGGCTCGTCCGAGGATCGCGACAGCGCCTGGTCGCTCCTAGCGGCCATCGTGCTCGGCATCGCGGGCACCGTCGCGCTCGCGACCGCACACCTCGGCGGCCCCGACCGGTCGATCGCCGTCCTGCTCGGGCTCGCCGACGATCCGCGGGCGTCGGAATCGGGCGAGTCCCGGCAACCAACGGTTCCCGAGGCGCGCGCTCCCGATCAAGTCGATTGGACCGCCGAGCTCGCTCCGCGCGCCAAGGAAACGCGGCTCGGCGCGGCATTGCAACAGATCGTGAATCAGGAACGAGGCGGACCGATCGCCGCCGTCGTCCTGGTCTCCGACGGGCAAGGGAACGCGGGGATCGCGACCGCGCTGGGCGCGACGAGCGCTCAAGAGGCCGGCATCCCCGTCTTCACGGTCGCCGTCGGCGGCAACCGGCCGCCGCTCAACGCGCGCGTCGTCGACCTCGAAGCGCCGCCGCGCGTGTACCCGGGCGATCGGTTCGAAATGCGAGCGTTCGTCCAGTCGTTCGGCATGAACGGACGGTCCGTCCAGGTCGAACTCTATTCGAATCGATCCGACGCCGATGCGGGCGACCTGGGCACGTTCGAGGAACAGAAATCGGTCGTGCTCGGTGGGGACGGCGCGACGGTGCCCGTCTTGTTCGAATCAACGCCCGAGTCGATCGGCAAGCGGCGTTATTCGGTGCGGCTCGTCGCGCCGGCCGACGATCGGGACGCGTCGGACAACGCGAAATCGGCCAACGTCGATATCGTGGACCAGAAATCCCGAGTCCTGCTCATCGCCGGAGGCCCCACCCGCGAGTACCGGTTCCTCCGCAACATGCTCTTTCGCGACCGCGACACGACGTCGGTCGTCTTGCTGCAGTCGGGCGAACCGGGCATGTCGCAGGAATCGGACGAAGTCGTCTTTGATTTTCCGCGATCGGAAAACGACCTGTTCGAGTACGATTGCATCGTCGCGTTCGATCCCGACTGGCTGCGGCTCGACGAACTCCAGATCCGCCTCTTGGAACGCTGGGTGTCCGAGCAGGCGGGAGGCCTCGTCGTCATCGCGGGGCCGGTCTTCACGCCGGAATGGTCGACCGTTCGCCGCGGCACGGACGCGCGGGTCGATTTGCTCAAGGCGCTCCACCCGGTCGTATTCATGACCGAGAACGCCACATCGCTGGCGCTTGGGCGTGTGGGCGGCGACCAACCGTGGCCGCTCCAATTCACGCGAGACGGGCTCGAAGAGAAGTTCCTTTGGCTCGAGGACGACGCGATTCGCAGCGAGGAAACGTGGACTTCCTTCGCGGGCGTCTATGGCTATTTCGCGATCCGAGACGTGAAGAAGGGGGCCCGCGTGTACGCGCGATTCTCCGATCCGCGCGAACAATCGCTCGATGACGAGCAACCGGTCTATCTGGCATCGCATTTCTACGGCTCGGGCCGCGTCTTCTTCCAGGCGAGCGGCGAGATGTGGCGGCTCCGCGAAATGGGAGAATCGTATTTCCAGCGCTATTACACGAAGCTCCTGCGGTGGGTGTCGCAAAGCCGCCTGATGCGCGATTCGAGCCGCGGCGTGCTCCTCGTGGATAAGGAACGGTGTTTCATCGGAGACCGCGTGACGGTCAACGCCGTCCTGACCGACGCCCAGCGCCAACCGTTGCGGCTGGAAACGGTCGAGGCGACGGTCATCCGACCCGACGGTTCCCGAACGCCGATCGTCCTGCGGCAGGTGCGCGAGTCGGCCCGCGAGGGCGAGTATCAGGAACAGATCGCCATGGCCGCCGAGGGCGACTACCGGATCGAGCTGGCGCCGCCCGAAAGCGCCGACGACCTGCTCACCCAGGAAATCCGCTGCGCCGGCTCGTTGGCCGAGATGCGGTCGCCCCTGCGGAACGACGCGGCGATGCGCGAGATCGCCGATCGGACGCGGGGTCGCGCGTACGGATCGATCGACGCGGCGTTTGGACCGGGAACGTCCGACGTGCCAGCAATCGTCGAAAGCGTGTCGCCGCGGGACCAGGAGACCCAATTGCCGGGCACGCCCGACCGGGACTTCAAACGGCGGCTCCATGCCTGGCTGATCGGCCTGATCGCGGGCGTGCTCGGCTGCGAATGGCTCGCGCGGCGTCTCAGCCGGTTGGCGTAGGCCCGAGTCCGTACGCGGACCGAGCCGTCTTGCCGACGGGATCGGTCCGCGAGCCCCGTTTGGTCGCTCGGGTCGCCCCGGATGGGCACCGGCCGGGCACGCGCGGACGCGCCCCGACGGACGGCCGTTTTCCGCTTCGTTTCGCTCCAGCCGCACGAGGCTATAATGGGGAAGCTGGGGAATTCGCCTTCCTCGCCCGCGCCGGTGTCCGTAAAATGACGGCCGATCGCAGACCCTATCGAGTCCGGCATGGCCAGAACCGATGCAATCCGTACCCACGCGACGCGCGATCCCGCGCCGGAACTCCGCCGCGTCCTGAGCGGCCTGCGGTGGCGCATCCGCGCCTATGTTTTGGCGGAAGGCGCCGCCGCCGCCGCCGCGTGGTTGGCGCTCACGTTTTGGTGCTTCCTCGCGATCGACTACCTGCCGGTCGTCGCGTGGGCGAGCGAGCTGCCTCGGCCGGTCCGCGCGGTCGGATTGGCCGTAATCGCCGCGATCCTGGCGCGGATCGTGTTCCGCGCGATCCTGTCGCGAATCTTCACGCGGCTGCGCGACCGGAGCATGGCCATTCTCTTGGAACGCCGGTTTCCGGCATTCCAGGACAGCCTGGTCACGGCGGTGGAAATCGGTCGGACGGTTGACGGCGGATTCAGCCCCGAGATGCTCGACGCCACGCGCCGCGAGGCTTTGACGCGTCTGCCGTCGGTGCGGCTTCGGGATGTTTTTCGCGGCGCGCCCCTCTTCGGAAAACTCGCGGTCGCCGCGGCCCTTGCCGCGCCGATCGTCGCGTTCGCCGCGCTTCGCGAGGACCTCTTCGAGCTGAGTCTGCGACGGTTCTACCTGATGTCGGACGAGCCTTGGCCTCGGAACGCCGAAATCGAAATCGTCGGCATCGATATCGAGAGACTCTCGCCCAAGACGGGTGAACGCTCGTATTCCGAACACCTCCCGTTCACCGCGAACCAGGTCAAGGTCGCGCGCGGAGCCGCCTTCTCGCTTCAAGTTCGAGCGAACGCGAACCGCAAACTCGTTCCTCAGGCGTGCCGCGTCCATTATCGCCTTTCCGACGGCACGCGGGGACAGGTCGCCATGCGGCGGGACGGCGCGCCGCGCGACGGGTACCAGTACTATTCGTTCGCGGGAAAACCGTTCCAGGGGATCCTCGACGACGTCCGGTTCGATGTCGTGGGAAACGACCATCGCCTGCGCGACTACGCGATCCGTGTTGTCGAAACACCCGCCGTGGTCTCGACCGTGCTGCGGTGCGAGTTCCCCGAGTACCTCGTCGATCGGGAAAACGGGTTGTGGCTGCCGCGCGAGATCGAATACCGGTCGAGCGGAACGCAGTTGCCGGCGGGCACGAAGGTCACCGTCACATGCGTGACGAACAAGGCCCTCCTGCGCGCCGACCTTTCCGAACCCTCGGCGGGATCCGCTCGCGCGATCGATTTCCCCTCGGACAACCCGGCGACCACTTTTTCGCATTCCATCGAAACACTCACCGGCAACGTGGCCATCGACATCACCCTTCGGGACACCGATAACGTGCTGAGCGGAACGGCGCACCGCATTCTGCTCGCGGCCGTTCCCGATACCGCGCCGCGGATCGAAGTGGCGATGCGGGGCATCGGGAGCGCGGTCACTTCGGACGTCATGGTTCCCGCGATCGGCGCCGTCCGCGATGACCACGCGGTCGACGAATCGTGGTTCGATGTTCGGATCAACGACCAACGCGAGTTTCGGCACGTGTTCCCGCTCAACGCCGACGGCGCCGTCGATACGATGCTCGATTTTCGGGACTTGAAACTGACGCGTCCCGAGGCGGCGATCCAAGCCGGCGATCGGCTGCTCCTCGCCGTCAAGGCGTCCGACCACTTCAATCTCGACGGCGGCTCCAATGTCGGACAAGGCGAACGTCTCGAGCTCGAAGTCGTGACTCCCGATGAATTGCTGATCCGCCTCGATCGCCGTGAACTCGCCGAGCGACGGCGATTCGAGCATATCATCGAGGAAACGACGCAGATGCGGGATTCGCTCGTTCGAGTCCGCAACGAAATCGAAGGGATCACGCCGGGCTCCGATCCCGCGGAAACCCGCGGCGCCGCGCCCGAGGGCTCCGAATCCGCGGATCCGGCCGCGAAGTCCGAACCCAAAGTCGACCTGCGGGGCATCCGGACGCAGCAAGCCCTGAGGCAATGCCAAAAGTCCGCGGCGGAAGTGCTCGGCGTCTCCGCCGCGTTCCTCGGAATCCGGGACGAGCTGATCCACAATCGTGTTGATTCCGAGGACCGCAAGGCCCGACTCAAGGACCGGGTCGCCGACCCGCTCGCCGCGATCGGCGAACAGAGTTTTCCAAGACTCGAAGCCGACCTTGCCGCGCTCGAGAAGTCCGTCGCCGCTCGGAAGGACGAACTGTCGGCGGCCGAACGGGCGATCACCCAGGCCAATGCGCTCCTCGTCCAGCTCGAAGGAGTTCTCGCCGATATGCTCGACATCGAGTCGTACAATGAACTGATCGAGATCGTGCGGAACCTGATTGACGAGCAACAGCGGCTCATGGACGAAACGAGGAAGGCACGCAAGCAGGACGCGTTGGATCTGCTCAAATAGGTAAGAAAGAAGTTCCCGCCGCCCGGATTCGGCGCGGTACGGTTTTGGTTCGCATGAGGGCCGTGCAACGAGCGCCGCTCGGGTGGAATCAAGGCAAGGCGGCACACCGCAAAGGAGAAAGGCCATGCGCGCGGCGCGATTCCCATTTCACGAGGGCTGGTCGTGCCTCGTTGTTGCCGCGGCGGCGTTCACCTCGTCGGCATCGCCCGTCCTGGCCGTCGGCCAGGACGGCGCGCCGACGCCGCGACCGAACACCACCACCCCTCCCGCCGCCGGTTCCCCCGCCCGCGGCGAGGTGGCGTCACCCGAAGCACAGCTCGCCATCCGCCAATCGCGAGTCGCCGACCAATACACGCGACTGGAAAAACTCCTCTTCGATATCGCGGCCCTCGAAGGCGCGGAGAACCCGCGCCGATCGGCCTTGCTGCGGCGAGCCTTCGAACAGTCCGCCGACAATCTCACGCGCAAGCAACTCGAAACGCTCTCCGAACTCCTCCGGAACAAGGAATACCGGCGGGCCTCCGAGGAACAGGTCGAGGTCATGAAGGACCTGAAAGCCCTGCTCGACCTGCTGCTCAGCGAGGATCGGCCTGAACGTCTCAAGAGCGATCAGGAGCGGATTCGCGAGTTCATCAAGGAGGTCGATCGCCTGATTCGGCTTCAATCGAGCGTGCAAGGACGCACCGAGGGTGGGGTCGATCCCAAGCAGCTCGAACAAGAACAAGCCAAGGTCGCCGAACGCACGGCGGCGCTCGGCAAGAAGATGGAAGAGAACCAGCCCGATAAGTCCCGATCGGCGAATCAGCCTCCCAAGGACGCCGATGAAGCCGATCCGATGGGTAAGTCATCCGACAACCCCATCGAGCCGAAACCCGACGACCCCAAGTCGCCTCCTGAATCCGAGCCCAAACCCGGCGATCGACCGGCCGAAGCCGACCCGAATAAGACGCCCAAGCCTAGTGAACCGATGCCCATGCAGCCTGGTGAACCGATGCCGGGTGAACCGATGCCGGGTGAGCCGATGCCGGGTGAGCCGATGCCGGGTGAGCCGATGCCGGGTGAGCCGATGCCGGGTGAGCCGAGTCAAGGGGCGCCGCCGGAGGAGTCGGCTCCTTCGGATCCCGAATCGGCGGCCAAGAAGCGGATCCGCGCGGCGGAGGAACGGATGCGGGAAGCGCAAAAGCGTCTGGAACAAGCCCAGCGCGACGCGTCGCTCGATGAGCAACAGAAGGCGAAAGACGAACTCGAAAAGGCCAAGGCCGACCTCGAGGAGATCCTTCGGCAACTGCGCGAGGAGGAAGTCGAGCGGATGCTGGCGCTGCTCGAGAGCCGATTCCGAAAAATGCTCGAAATGGAACTGCGCGTATACGAATCGACCAAACGACTCGACCGCATCCCGGAAACGGATCGGGGCCGCGATTTCGCGATCCAGGCGAACAACCTTTCCAACGACCAGCGCAAGATCGCGATCGAGGCGGACAAGGCGCTGATGTTGCTCCGCGAGGAGGGCTCGTCCGTCGCCTTCCCGGAGACGGTCGAGCAAATGCGGGACGAGATGGGCATCGTGGGCGAGCGGCTCGCGTCCCTCAAGACGAACTTCATCACGCAAGAGTCCGAGGAGGAGATAATCGCGGCGCTCGAGGAACTTATCACGGCGCTCCAGAAGGCGCAGCAGGATCAGCAGCAGCGGCGGCAACAAGACCAGCAGCAGCCTTCCTCGGAACAGGACCAGCCGCTGGTCGACGGGCTGGCCGAACTCAAGATGATCCGCGCGCTCCAAATGCGGGTCAACTCCCGGACGCGGCGGTACGCTCGGCTGCTCTCCGACATCGAGGACCCGATCGGCCAGGTGACCGATGAGGAACTTGTGGATGCGCTCGAACAGTTGTCGCAGAGGGAACGCAAGGTGTTGGAGATCACGCGGGACCTGATCCTCGAGAAGAACAAGTAGACTCGGCATTCGGCCCCAAGAAAAGTGACGGCTCGCCGCGCGCGACATGGCGCGGCCGGCCGACGGGAGGCGGAACGATGCGACGACGCTGGACAATCCTATTCCTGACCGCGGGGCTGGCGTTCGCCGGTGCGGTGTCTCTTCCGGCGGTTGGGCAGACTCCGGCCGAAACGCGGGCGGGTTGGCAATCACCGGGTTACGCGGAGATCCGCCGCGCGATGATTGCGTGGCGCGACGCGCAGTCGCTTGCTCCGGATCAGCTCGAGGATTTCGCGCGTCGATGGCCCGAGCAGGAGCGCGCGATGACCGAGGAGGAGGCGCTCGAGCTGGCCGCGGAGACGTTCGCCCGGTGCATTCCCGAGGCGAAAGCGCTCTATGAGTTTTGCGGCCGGGACGACGCGCGGCCCACACTCCCCGTTTTCGTCTATCCGCCGCCGATGGGCGGATCGGCGCCGGGGTCGAGCGTTGCGCCCGAGGGAGCGGCTCCAACCGGTTCCGCCGGCTCGGGCGGCGATCCGTTCACGCGACGCCTGCCAGAGACGACCATGCGGCTTTATGTTGGGCGGTGGCTCGTTCGGCACGGGTTCCACGACGAAGCGATCGAGCAGATGGACACGCTGAGCCCGGACGAGGTGATCGCGCCGAGCACGCTCCTGTTCTTTCAGAGTGTGGCTCTTCACCGACTATTGAGGAAGGACGCGTGCCTGCCCCGCATCGCGATGCTCCTCCAAAATGAATCAAGTCTGCCGCGCCGTTACCGGGACCTGGCGAAACTCATGGCGGCCGACCTGAAACCGCTCGAGGATGGTTCGCTCGACGAAATCTCGCGATTGATGGAGGATGTGCGGCGACGACTCTGGCTGGCGCGGGCCGGCAAACGCGTGCGCGACGAGGAAGACGAGGTCGTCAATAAGCTCGACAAGATGATCGAGGAGATCGAGAAACAACAGCAGCAGCAACAACAGGCCGGCGGCGGTGGCGGCACGGCGCCGAACCAGCCGCTTCCCGACAGCGTGCCCGCGGGAGGAAAGGGACCCGGCAACGTCGCGCAGCGCGACCTCGGAAGCGGATCGGGATGGGGCAATCTGCCGCCCCGCGAGCGCGACGAGGCCCTGCAGGAGATCACCAAGAACCTCCCGTCGCATTACCGGGAAGTCATCGAGGAGTATTTCCGCAGACTGGCTCGCGCAAGTGACTGACGCCCCATCCTGCGCAACGCCACCGTCGCGTGGGATTCAGCCCACGCGACAAGAAGGACACGTCGCGTGGGATTCAGCCCACGCGACAAGAAGGACACGTCGCGTGGGATTCAGCCCACGCGACAAGAAGGACACGTAGCGTGGGCTTCGGGCCACGCGACAATAGCCCGGAGGGGCGGAAGGAACGATCGATCATGGATCGCCGTGACGGGACGGGAAGGTCGTTGGTCGCGCTCGCGGCGATCGTCGCGGGGTTGGCGTGGAGCGCGTTGGCGGCGCGGACGGGGGCGTGCGACGAGACGGTCGTCGTCACGTTGGCGGGCGAGTCGATTCGCGGCGAACTCCGGGAACTGGACGCGGGGAAGATCGCCGTCGACGTCGCCGGAGCGCGTCGCGAATGGCCGTCCGAACAGCTCCGCCGCGTCGAGTTTCCGTCGAGCAACCAAACAGCGAGGCCGGGTCCCGTCGTCGTGCATCTCATCGATGATTCCACGCTCGCCGGGTCGCAATTCGTGACGGAGCGGGCGAGCGGAACGTTGTCGGTCGGCGAGGATCGGGCGATTCCCGTGCGCACGTCGGCGATCCGCCGGATTCTGCTCGCCGACCTCGGCAACAACGACTCGCTGCGCCGCCAGTGGGAGGAACTCGCGGCGGCCAAGACGGCGAAGGATGTGCTCGTTTTCCGCCGGGACGGCCAGACCGGCCCGCGTTTGGACTCGCTCGAGGGAATCGTCTTCGAGATCCGACCGGACGCCGTCGTCTTCGAATACGACGGTGAGCGGATTCAACCGAAACGCGAACGGGTCGTCGGCATCGTTTTCTTTCATCCGCAACAGACCGAGGGAAGCGCGCCCGCGGTCTGCCGCATCCAGGACGCGAACGGCTCGGAATGGAATGCGAAGGACGTCCGGCTCGCCGACGGTGTCCTGGAATGGACGACGGTCGCCGGAGTCGCCGCTTCCGCGCCCACGGCGACGATCCGATCGATCGACTTTTCGAGCGTCAACCTCAGCTACCTGAGCGACCTTGCGCCCCAATCGCAAACATGGCGTCCGTTCGTCGAATCGAAGATCGCCGAGTCGCTTCTCGCGCGGCGTTATGCGGCGCGGCGCGACGAGTCATTTGACGGAGGTCCGTTGCTGCTGGCCAACCGCCAATTCGAAAAGGGCCTCGCGATCCACAGCTACGGCGAGCTCGTCTATCGGTTGCCGCCCGGATTCCGTCGTTTCCAAGCGATCGCGGGCATCGACGATCGCGCCCGGAAATCGGGCGTCAACGCGAGCGTGCGTCTCAAGATCCTCGTCGATCAAACCGTCGCCCACGATCGGGTCGTGACGAGCCGCGACGAGCCGTACGCGATCGATCTCGACATTGCGCGGGCCAATCGGCTGCGCATCATCGTCGACTTCGGCGATGACCTCGATATTTCCGACTACTTGAACTTGGGAGAGGCGAGGCTGACCAGATGAATCGCACGCATCCGCGCCGCGGCGCCTCGCGCTCATGGATCGGGCTGGTTGTCGCGTTGGCCGCGCACGGCGCCGCCGCGTCGAACGGGCGCGATGTCCGAGCCGATGATCCCGTTCCTCCCGACGTGCTCGCCGCCGAACGATCGCGCATCGAGGCGATCGAGCGTGCGACGAAGGCGGCCGTTTGCGTTTTCGGTCCCGACGGAAAGGGCGGCGGAAGCGGCGTCGTCATTTCGCCCGACGGGTACGCGCTCACCAATTTCCACGTCGTCCAGCCTTGCGGCCACGCGATGACCTGCGGGATGGCGGACGGCCGAGTCTACAACGCCGTCCTCGTCGGAGTCGATCCGACGGGCGATGTCGGCCTGATCCAGTTGCTCGGACGGACCGATTTCCCCGTCGCGGAATGGGCCGACAGCGATACGGTGCGGGTCGGCGACTGGTGTTTCGCGGTCGGCAACCCGTTCCTGCTGGCGACCGACCTGCAACCGACGGTCAGCTATGGCATCGTGTCGGGCGTGCATCGATACCAGTATCCCGCCGGCACGCTGCTCGAATACGCCGATTGCATCCAGACCGACGCCGCGATCAATCCGGGAAACTCGGGCGGGCCGCTTTTCAATTCCGACGGGCATCTGATCGGAATCAATGGGCGCGGTTCGTTCGAGAAGCGGGGGCGCGTCAATGTCGGCGTCGGATACGCGATCACGACGAACCAGATCCGCATGTTCCTCGGCCAGCTCCGGAGCGGCCGGATCGTCGACCACGCGACGCTCGGCGCCACGGTCGGTTCGGACGATCGAGGCCGGGTGATCGTCTCGAATATCCTGGCTTCCTCCGACGCCTTCCGTCGCGGCCTGCGCTATGGTGACGAGATCCTGTCATTCGGAGGAAGACGCATTACGACTGTGAACGGATTCAAGAACGCGCTCGGCATCTATCCGCGCGGATGGCGCGTGCCGATCGCGTTCCAGCGGGGCGGGGAGCGGTTCGACACCGTCGTACGGCTGGCAGGCGTGCATGCGCCCGACGAACTCTTCGACAGCGTCCAGCGTCCGATCGCCCCGGAACGCCCCAAGCCGGAGCCCAAACCCGGGCGCGACGGCGACAAGAAGGAACCGGCGCCCGGCGAACCCCGGCCCGGCCCGCCCGACGCGCCCGATCACCCCGCGCCGGAGACCCCGCCCGGGCATCCCGGAGGGGCGGTCCGGAAGGTTCCCGACGAGGTCGCGGCGCGGTTCGAGGCGCGCCGAGGTTACGCAAACCATTTCTATAACCGGATGAATCGCGATCGCGTCTGGAACCAGTTTGTCGCGCACGGTTCGTTCGCCGCGCTGACCGGGGATTGGGCGATCCGAGGCGATGCGGCAGGGAGCAAGGTTGAAATCGAGTGGACCGAAGGGGCCGTGTTCGGTCGTTTTCCCGACGGGCCGAGCCGGATCGACACGACGGCTGAACTCGGCGCGCAGCTCCAGCCGATCGGAAGCGGCGGACTGCTCGTCGCGCTCCATCTCTGGCGGCGCATGCTGCAACTCGGCCCCGGGAAATTCGGCGAGGTCCACTACTGGGGCGAGGCTCCGCTTCCCGGGCGCGCCGAGCTGTGCGACGTCCTCGTCGCGACGCACGACGTGATCGAGTGCCATTTCTATTTCGAGCCGGTCAGCGGTCGCATGGTTGCGATGGAGATGATTCCCGACTCCGAATCGGATGCCTGCGCGATCCAGTTCGACGACTATCAGTCGGTCGACGGCCGCGAGGTTCCGCGGTTACTTCGGATCCTCTACGGCGATCTCGTGTTCGCGGAGATCCAGGTGGCGGAACTGGTTTTCGCTCCGCAATCCGATAAGACCGAATCCGATAAGGCCGATGGCAACCAAGGCGGACAACCGAAAGCCGGCGGCGCGCCGGCGACCGGCAATGCCGATTCCCCCGAGCGGGAGAGCCGATGATGCGCGCCGCGAAGAGTCCTGGGGTGTCGAGCACGCGGGGGATCGTCTTGGCGGTCGCCTCGACCCTGATCCCGTTCGCGCCGGGATGCGTGCGGCCCGCGTTCGCGGCGCCGTCCGATTCCTCGTTCGCAACGGTGATCGCAACGGTCCAGCCCAAGGTCGTCAAGGTCTACGGTGCGGGAGGCGTGCGCGGCTTGGAGGCGTACCAGAGCGGTCTTGTCATCTCGGCGGAAGGGCATGTCCTCACCGTATGGAGCTATGTCCTCGACGCCGACGCGGTGACCGTCGTATTGAATGATGGGCGGCGATACGAAGCGACGCTCGTCGGCGCCGATCCGCGATCGGAAATCGCCGTGCTCAAGGTCGACGCGGCGGATCTGCCGTTCTTCGACACGCGGCGCGCCTCGCCGCTGGACGCGGGCGCCCGCGTCCTGGCGTTCAGCAACCTGTTCGGCGTGGCGACGGGCGACGAGGCGGCGAGCGTGCTGCACGGCCACGTCGCCGCGAGAACGCCCCTGCATGCGCGGCGCGGCGCCTACCAAAGCGCCTATCAAGGCGACGTGTTCGTACTCGATGCCATGACCAATAACCCGGGCGCGGCGGGCGGCGTGTTGACCGATCGGGATGGACGACTCGCCGGGATCCTCGGCAAGGAACTGCGCAACGCGCAAACGAATACGTGGCTGAACTACGCGATCCCGATTGCCGAGATCCAAACATCGATTGACGACATCCTCGCCGGACGGGCGCCTTCGTCGGGTCCGCGCAAGGAATCCTCAAAGCCGGAACACCCGGTTACGCTCGAACGGCTCGGCATCACGCTGGTTCCCGACGTTCTTCCCAAGACGCCTCCGTTCATCGACTCGATCCGGACCGGGTCGCCCGCCGCCGCCGCGGGCCTTCGCCCCGACGACCTGGTCCTGTTCATCCAGGACCGCATGGCCCCGTCGTGTCAAACGGTTGCGGACGAATTGTCGTTTATCGACCGCATCGACGAAGTGCGAATGACCGTGCAGCGGGACCAGGAGTTGATCGACGTCGTCATGAAAGTCGAGTAGGCGCCGGATGCCGACCCGCGCGTCACGGCGAGCGAACGGCGCGGCGTCCCCACTCCGACAGCACGACCCGGACAGGTGGGCCAAGGCCACGAATCGAGGACCGCGATGATGCAGAGCGAGAACCGATCGGCGATCAAGACCGTGCTCCGCGCGATGGCCGTGCTCGCCGCATGCGCGTCGGGCTCCGCCGCGCTCGACGCGCGGGCGCAAGACGACCTCCGGGCCCGCGAGGAAGCGGCCGTGCGCGCGGCGGTCGCCCTCGTCGGCCCCTCGGTGGTTCGGATCGAAACGATCGGCGGACTCGAACGCGTCGAGCAGATGGTCCTGGGGGAGGGCCCGACGACCGGATTGGTTGTTCACGAGGACGGGTTCATCGTTTCGAGCGCGTTCAATTTCATTCGGCAACCGTCGTCCATTCTGGTCTATCTTCCCGACGGCACGCGCGCGGCGGCTCGCGTTGTGGCCCGCGACGAGAGCCGCCGACTGGTTCTCCTGAAGGCCGAATTCAACGGGCCGCTCCCCGTCCCAGCCGCCGTGCCTCGCGACGCCGTGCGAGCCGGCGCGTGGAGCATCGCCGTGGGACGGACGCTCGATCCCAAGGTCCCCAATCTCTCGGTGGGGGTCATCAGTGCCGTGGATCGAATCTGGGGCAAGGCCATCCAGACCGACGCAAAAATTTCGCCGAGCAACTACGGCGGTCCGCTCATCGATATCCACGGGCGCGTCCTGGGCGTACTCGTCCCCCTGTCGCCTCAGAGCCAAGACGAGGTCGCGGGTGTCGAATGGTATGACTCGGGAATCGGTTTCGCCGTTCCGCTCGTCGATATCCTCGCGCGACTCGACCGATGGAAGGAAGGCAACGATCTCGTTCCCGGCATCCTCGGCATTTCGCTCAAGGGCGACAACGATTACGTCGACCCGCCGATCGTGGAAATCGTACGAGTGAACTCGCCGGCCGGGAAATCGGGCGTCCGCAAGGGGGATCGGATCGCGAAAATCGACGGCCGACCGACCGATCGCGTGGCCCAATTGAAACACGTACTGGGGCGCGCCTATGCGGGGGATTCGGTCGAACTCGAACTGGCGCGGGGCGACGAGACGGTCCGCGTTTCCGTTCAATTAACGGATACGCTCATTCCGTACGCACACGCCTATTTGGGTGTGCTGCCTCCTCGCGTTTCGAGCGGCGCGCCGGGCGTCGCCGCATTCCATGTCTTCCCCGACAGTCCGGCCGCCAAGGCGGGCATTCGACCCGGCGACCTCCTTGTCGCATGCGACGGCGTCGAACTGACCGACACGGCATCGCTCCGCGCGCAACTCGCGCAGCATCCGCCCGGCGACACGATCGCCGTTCGGTGCGTGCGGGGAACGGAAACACTCGACATCGCCTGCGCGTTGAGCCCGGTTAGTGAATCGCTTCCAGAGTCGTTACCCGAGATCGCGGCCCCGATCGGACTGCCGCCCGAGGAACGTCCTTCCGTCGGGAAGCTCCCGATCCGCATCCCGGAGCAGGCGAATACGTGCTCGGCCTATGTTCCCGAGGATCTTGATCCTCGCGAGTCATTCGGATTGCTGGTCTGGCTCCACGCGCCCGGCGATCCGGATACGGACGCGCCGATCGTCGCGTGGAAAGAACATTGCCGGAAGCACCGGTTCATCCTGCTCCTTCCGCGTGCCCACGACGAATCGGGATGGAGGATGACGGAAGCGGAGTTCATCCGGAAGTCGATCGAACAGGTTCGGACGGCGTACCGGATCGATCGGGAGCGGATCGCCGTCGGCGGGAGTCAAACGGGCGCGGCTATGGCGTGCATGATCGGCCTGACGCAGCGCGACCTGGTGCGAGGGATCGTGATGCACGAGGCGGCGCTTCCGGCCCGGATCCGCCTTCCGGACAATGAGCCCTCCCTTCGGTTACAACTGCTCATTTCCTCGCGAAACCGATCGCGGATCGCCGCGGCGGTCGAGGAAGGGATCGCCGCGCTTCGGGAGCGCCGGTTTCCGGTCACCGTGTTGTCCATAGCCGACGACGCGCCGCGCGAGGTATCGGACGGACAGCGATCGGACATCGCCCGCTGGCTCGGCGCGCTCGACCGCCTGTGAGGCCCTATTCGACCAGGGTCATCTCGCAGGTGGCCAGGTCATAGAATGCGCCGACGACCAGGATCTTGCCGCATCGCTGGAGTTCGGCGAGCGCGCGGCTTTGTTCAAGGATCGAGCGGACCGTGCCTTGCACATTCGCGCGCGCGGTCGCGTCGATGAAACGGGCGCGCCGTTCGGCGTCCCACGTCTCGAAACCCCGCCGCGTCTCCTTGTCGCAGACGCGCTGGATGTCGCCCAGCACGGCATCGAGAAACCCGCAACCGGTCGCGTCCGCCGCGGTGCCTTTTCCGAGGAACTCGATGGCCGACGTCACCGCGCCGCAGCGCGAATGACCAAGGACAAGCAGCAGTTTCGCGCCGGCGACCGCGCATCCGTACTCGATGCTGCCGAGGATTTTTGGACTGCTGACGTTGCCTGCGATCCGCACGCTGAAGATGTCGCCCACTCCCAGATCGAAGATCAGCTCGGCCGGCGTTCGCGAGTCGATGCAGCTCAGCACAACGGCCATCGGATGCTGGCCGTCCGCCGTCGCCGTCGCCTGCCGGCAGAGGTCCCGAGTCAACTGTTGTCCGGACCGAAACCGCTCGTTGCCGTCGCGAAGGACCTTCAAGACCTGAAACGGAGTCATCGCGTCGCGCAGGTCGCGCGTCGAGTAATCGACGTATTGGATTCGGTCCTCGAACGCGTATTTCCCGCGAAATCCGACCATGCTGACCTCGATGCCGCGGATCGGCGCCGTAACGCCGCGGAAGTCGCGGAGCAGGTCGAGCACGTCCGGATCGATATAGTCGGTGTCGGTGGCGTCGAGCAGGATATGGCCGCCCCGCGGAACGCTCAACAGAACGCGCTGCAATGCCCCTCGGTTCAGGAAGCTCACTTGATTCGCGAGTTCGATATGGAGCACGTCGCCGCCGAGGTGCATCTCGACATATCGTCGGATGGGCCGCCGAAGATTGCTGTTCAAGATGAATCCGATGCTGACGGCCAAACCGACGAGAATGCCGATGAGCAGGTCGGTCAGGACGATGGCGCCGACGGTAACGGCGAACGGCAGGAATTGGTTTCGACCTTCCGACCACATCTGACGGAATAGGCGCGGGCTCGCGAGTTTGAAGCCCGTCACGATCAGGATCGCCGCCAGGCACGAAAGGGGAACTCGATTGAGCCACTCGGGCAGCAGCGTGACGCAGGTCAGCAACAGGACGCCGTGCGTGACGGTCGCCAGCTTGGATCGGCCGCCCGCGTTGATGTTCACCGAACTGCGCACCACGACCGACGTGACCGGCAGCCCGCCCAAGAGTCCGGACGCGACATTGCCCGCGCCTTGCGCGATGAGCTCCCGGCTGGCCGGTGTCGTGCGCTGGCGTGGATCGAGCTTGTCGACGGCTTCGACGTTCAACAGCGTTTCGAGCGACGCGACGAGCGCGATGGTGAGCGCGGACGTGTAGATCGCGGGATTCGTCCACTGCGTGAAGTCCGGAGCGTGCAAGTACGCCAACCACTCGGACCACTCCTCCGCGATCGGTACCTGGACGAGATGCTGGATCCCGACCTCCCACGATCCGCCGGACCCGCGGAACAGCTCGCTCAACGCCGTACCCAGCGCGACGGCGACGAGCGGCGACGGAATGACCGACTTCTTCAGGCGTGGGATGCGGTCCCACAGGAGGAGCAAGACGATCGACGCGACGCCGATCGCGGCGGCGCCGAGATGGAAGTCGGCGAGAATCTCTCCGAACTCCGAGAATGTCGTCTCATGATCGGGCTGGCGGAATGCCATCTCGCCTTCGGGATCGGCGTCATGGCCGAGCAGGTGCGGGATCTGCTTGAGGACCAGAATCGTCCCGATCGCCGCCAGCAGGCCCTTGATCACGCTCGTCGGAAAATACGCCGCGATGAAACCGGATCGAGCCGATCCGAGTGCGATTTGGAACAGGCCCGCGATGAGCACGGCCAGGAGAAAAGCCGAGAAGGACCCCAATTCGGTGATCTGCGCGGCGACCACGGCGGTGAGGCCCGCCGCCGGTCCGCTGACGCTCGTGTGCGAACCGCTCGCGATCCCGACGAGTATGCCTCCGATGACCCCCGCGACGATTCCCGAAATGAGCGGCGCGTTCGAGGCGAGGGCGACGCCGAGACAGAGCGGAAGGGCGACCAGGAACACGACGAGACCGGCGGTCAGGTCCTTGGGCACCGTCGCCAAAGAGAAGACACGGGTTTGCGTCATAGAGGCACCTATTGGCCGGTCCGCGTTTGGCGGGGCGTCTCGATCTTCGATGTCGTCGCGCGCGGCGCCGGCCTGATCCACGACGACTGGTCATTCCCGTGCGGCGACGTTAACTTGGCGGAAGCACGCGTTTCGGTTTCGCCGATCGCGTATCGATACATACGATTCCCGATGCCGATGGTTCAAACGGTGGATGATACAGAGGAATACGGCCCAATGATACCCCGATGGAATCCCGCGGGCCGAAACGCGCGCGAGGGGGTGCGGCGATCGGGCGACTGGCGTCGCAATACGATCGGCCTGCTCGCCGTGGGCCTGTTGATCGCGGGCGTCCTGTTCTGGGTCCAATTCGAGCGAGGGGCATCGGTGGATGCGGCACGCGCCTTTTGCATACGTGTCGGAACGCTGTTCGCCGTCCTGTGGCTCGCCCTGCCGCAACTCGCCGACCTGATGCGCAAGTACCCGCCGTGGTTGCTTGCGACGGGAGTCGCACTGATCGGTTTGGTCATTATCCAGCCCAAGGCGCTGACGTACGCGATTCCCGCGGCGGGGGTCCTCATCGCGCTCCATTTCCTTGGGTGGTTTACCCGAAAGCCCCGGCGCGACGAGGATTCGAACGCGGCCCGCAGTTGATCGGCGCGCGCGAGCCGACCGGATCGAAGGACTCGCCCCGGACGAACGCCGCGCGGACGGGTGCGCGATGCCAGTCGGATCACGCCATGCCGAGCTTTCTTTTCAGATTGGCGAGCAGGCCGGCCGCGTGGCCGATCTCCGCCTTCTGCCGCTCGGGATCCTGCGGAATCTCGCGTTCGATCGTCAGCGGTCCTTGGTAGCCGATGTCGAGCAAGGTTCGCAAGTAGTTCTCCATGCCGACGTCTCCGCGGCCCAGCGGAACTTCCCGCCCCCATTCCTTGCCGGGATCGGCGGCCCATGTGCCGTCCTTGCAGTGCACGCTGCGCACGAGACGTCCCACCTTCCGCAACGCATCGATCGGTTCGCCGGTCCCGTAGAGAATCATGTTCGCCGGATCGAAATTGATGAACAGGTTGTCCCGCGCGACATCGCCGATGAAGGCGAGCAACCCGTCGGCCGTTTCCTGTCCGGTTTCCAGATGCAGCGACTGCCCATTCCGCTTGCAGTGGTCACAGACGTCGCGTGTGACATCGAGGACCTGCGCGTAGAGCGGATCGCGGCGGTCGTGGGGAATGAACCCCAGATGGAGGGCGACGACGTCGCATCCGAGCCTCTTCGCGAAGTCGGCGATCTCCTTCATTTCCGCGGTTCGCGCGGCGCGCGTTTCCGGAGGCACGAGTCCGACGGTTCGAGCGACCGTCGGGATATCGGCGTAGCTCTCTCCCTCGAATCCGCCGAACACGCACGTCAGCCGGATCCCATAGTCGTTGAGTCGTCCCAGAAACCGCGCGGCCTGTTCGGCGGTCCGCGTCGACGCGGCGGGGGCGTGGAGCTGGATGGTCGGGATTCCGAGTTCGCGGGCGACTTCGAGTTTCACGCCGAGCCCCGCGTCGACGCTCGTAAAGACGCCGATCGGCCACTTATCCATGTCGCAACCTCCCGTCGACTCAAGATCGGCGGCCCGCAAACGCCGGGCCTCCGGCCGCCCGCCCGTCCGTCGGGCGTCAGCCCATCAGTTTCTTGTGTTCTTCCTCGAACGACAGCACGGCCTTTTTTGTCGCCGGATCGACGGGTGACGGGATATCGTCACTATCGACGTCGAACCAGGATTCCTGGTACGGAAGGTAGCCGCCCAATCCGACGCGCGAGTTGTTCATGGCGATGTTGGCGGCGAGCGCGATGACGGCGTCGCCGAGCGCGATTTCGCCGCGGCAGCGCGGCACGTTCGCCGGATCCGGATTGCGGATGCAGTAGGCCCAGTGTTCGAGCTCCTCGCGATACCCGCGACTCACCTGCGTCGGTTCGGCGGATTTCGCGACGGCCGCCGCGTTACCGCTCGCCTGCGTGTCCATCGACGGACCGCCCGCGCCCGACTTGACTCCAATCCGCGTCGACGTATCCGAATCCTGGTAGACCATCACTTCCTGCTCGCGTTCGAGCACGAGCGTGCCCCGTGTTCCCATGACCACTTCGCCGTAGCCGCCGAACCCGTTTCCGTTGATCGACGAATAGGTGACGACGACCCGTTTCTCCGGATCCTGTTCGAACGCGGGCACACCCACGTTCTTGTCGGGAACGAGGCGAATGGGATCGAAGTAGCCGACCGGAAACTCGGGATCGTAGCCCGGTCCGGGGAACTCGAACATGCAGTAGACGTGATCGTCCGAATCGCGATCGTTCGCGAACAGATGGCGGCCGCCGACGGCGTGCACCGAAAGGGGATGGGCCTTCTTGCCGTCGCGGCGCAGGGCCGAGATGAAGATCGACGCGGCGTCGAGCTGGTGGCTTCCGAGTTCGGCCATCAAACCTCCGCCCGTGCGTTCGAAGAGCCTCCATCGGACGAGTTCCTCGAGCGCGGACCGTTCGAGGTTGCCGAATGTCCGCGTGATGTAGCCGAAATCCTCGGCTTTGACCGCCTTGTCCGCGTCCCATTGCTCCCATTGCACGATCTTCCGGGACAATTCGTCCTTTTCCCGAGGATCGCGGGCCGACTCGAATTGCTTGCGGAACGAGGCGAGTTGTCCGGCGATCGGATCGACCCGCTTTCCGCCTCCCGCCGGGGCTTGTCCCCCGGGAACGGGCTGCTGCCAGCTATCCCGGCCCGGTAGATTGCCGCGATGCCACTGGGCCCGGATGTGGTGGACTTCGCCGAGCAAACCCCAACGCAGCAGGTTGACCGCGTTGTCGTACAGGATGCTGTAATGGCGTTGATGGCCCACGGCGAGCATCAGATTCTTCTCACGAGCGAACCGGGTCATGATCTTGCATTGGGCGACATTGTGCGCCATGAGCTTTTCGGTCAGGACGTGCTTGCCCGCCTTCATCGCGTCGATCGCCGCCTTGGCGTGCAAGTGCAACGGAAGGGCGATCACGACCGCCTCGACGTTCGGATCGGCGAGCAGAGCCTGATAGCCGCCGTTGGACGCGTCGTAGACTCGAACATTCTCGCGAGCCTGTTGTTCGGTCCAACCGTAGACCGACAGAAGTCCCGGCCGCGCGGCGATCGCGACGGGGCTCGCCCAATCCCCGAAGAACGCGCGGTGGATGCTCGACGGACGAATATCCGAGATCGCGACGACCCGCAGATATTCAGGCGACATGGCGCCGAGCAGGACGTTGCCCTCGTCGCCCGTTCCGATCACGCCGACGCGCAGCGGGTCGCCGACCTTGCCGTAACCGAAATAGGCCGCGCCGAGCCCGGCGCCGCCGGCCACCGCGCCTCCGGCGAGGATGCCTTGGAGGAACTCGCGGCGGTTCACACCGACGGCTTCATAGTAGTTATCCCGTCCAACCGCCTTGGCTTCCGGAGAGACATTCATGAATCAAGTACCTCGTTTGGAACGACATTTCCGGCAGCACCACTGGGCCAGGATCGCGTCGAGCCCACCCCAACGTCCGCCGCCGATCGCCGCGAGGTGGAACAAGGCGACCATTTCGATCGCTTGATACCAGGTCGGTGCCGAACCGGGCGATCCGGGGAATTGGGACGCGACGACCATCGCGAGGAACAGGGCGGCGAATGTTCCCGAAACCCGTACGGCCAATCCGGTCAGCAGACTGGCGCCGACGACCAGATCGAACCAGGGAATGACCGCGTCGATCACGACCGAGTCGAGCGCGCCGGGGCGCAGCCGCCCGATCCGCAGTGCGCGTCGGCCGCCCTCGGTCGCGCCGATCGCATTGAGATCGCGTTCGAGTCCGCTCCACATCGCGTCGACCTGCGCCAGCAAGGGACCCCGCTTCGTCTTCAATTTGGATTCGACATCGGCGAGTTGCCCTCGAAGCGTCGCGACCTCGTGCCTCCACGCCTCGCCGCGATACCGCTCGCGCCGCTCGATTCCCGAGAAATACTCGATCACGTCCGGCTCGGTATCGGCGACGAAGGCGTCGAGCAGTTCCTCGTAGGCTCGCAGCACCCTCTTGGATTCCGCCTCCTTGGTCCCATCGAGCGCGTAGTGCGCGACGATCCGCTGGCGGAACGACTCCCAATGGTCGCGCGTTTCCGCCGTCTCGATCGTCGGAAACGGGCTGCCGTCGGCGCCGGGGGTGTAACCGAGCCTCGCGAGGCCGTCGGCGTCCCAGACCTGGCCACCCATCCACCCCGCGAACGGGCCCTTGGCGTTCTCGAGAAACACGGCGGAGAACGGTTTGGGATGGACGAGTTTTTCGAGACCCTCGTTCAGGAAATGGAATCCGATGACGAGTCGGAGTCCGATCAACGTGATACCGGCGGAAAGGCCGAGTTGGCGCGTGGATCGAGTCAGTGGAGTGTCTCCTCGGTGCGCGCTGTCCGGCGAATGAGCCCCGCGGCCGGACCCCGCGCGGCGTGGCGAACTCGCCCGGCATGTCGTACATTCGACCCGAGCATTATGGTCCAAGACCAAGGCTTCGCCAAGCGGAGGCCCGTGTCGCGCGCGGTCCGCCCCGCGGCCTTGGATTCCGCGGAAGGAACGGTATGCGCATCGTCTTGTGTTACCCGGCGGAACCGGCCCATATCGCGCGGCTCGCGTCGATCGCGCCCCGCGCGGAGATCGTCGATGCGGGACAGGATCGGATCGCGGCCGAGCTCCTGAACGCCGACCTCTATTTCGGGCATGCGAAGGTCCCCGTGCCGTGGATGGACGTCGTTCGTCGAGGCCGTTTGAAGTGGATCCAATCGTCGGCCGCCGGGCTGGACCATTGTCTGACGCCCGAGGTGATCGCGTCGGAGATCGTGGTGACGAGCGCGTCGGGCGTCTTCGCGGATCCCGTCGCCGAACAGACGATGGCCCTGCTGTGCGGCCTGCTGCGCGGGTTGCCGACGTTCTTCCGGGCGCGGCAACGGCGCGAGTTCATCCGGCGGCCGACTCGCGATCTCCACGAATCGGTCGTCGGGATCGTGGGGTTTGGAGGCAACGGCCGGCGGATCGCCGAGGTTCTCGCGCCGTTCCGCGCGACGATCCTCGCGACGGACATGTTGCCCCACGACGCGCCCGATCACGTGCGCGCGGTGTGGCCCGCCGATCGACTCGACGATCTGCTCGCCGCATGCGACATCGTGATCCTCTGCCTGCCGCTGAACGACGCGACGCGCGGCCTTATCGACGGCCCCCGGCTCGCGCGGATGCGGCGCGGCGCGATCCTGATCAACGTGGCGCGCGGTCCGATCGTTGTGGAGGACGATCTGGTCGCGAGCCTCGAATCGGGCCATTTGGGCGGCGCCGGACTCGATGTCACCGAGATCGAGCCGCTGCCGCCGACAAGCCGGCTCTGGGACCTTCCCGACGTCCTCATCACGCCGCACGTCGGCGCGCAGTCCGCTCGACGCATCGACCGGACGACCGACCTCATCGCGGACAACCTGGGCCGCTACCTGCGCGGCGAGCCGCTCCGCAACCTGGTCGACAAACGGCTCGGCTTTCCCGTCCCTGGCCGCGAGGGCGGGCCACGATAGGGCCTTCGAAAACGGGTCGTTTCAATCCGCCTTCCTCGGGGACCGACCGTCGACTATCATGGTGCGCGGACGGACCGCACCGCGCTCGGCGCGGTGGAGGAGCGCGGGGTCCGTCGCGGCACGGGACGACGCGGCACGGGACGACGCGGTGACATGCTCAATACGACCCATCTTTTCGAAAACGCCACGATCACGCCGGGCGGGCGCGAGGTCCACCACGAGAACGAATTGGCCGCCCACTACGAGCGCATCGTCGTCAAGGACATGCGGCTCAGTTGGACAACCCATCATCGGCTGATCCGCAAGTTGGGGGAAGGCGGCCAGGGAGTCGTCTACCTGACCGACCGGCGCGGGTCGGACGGTTTCACGCTGCCCGTGGCGCTCAAGGTCTTTTCGCCCGCGCGTTTCAGTGACGTGGCGAGTTACGAGGCCGCGATGACGCGGATCGCGACGATCGCGTCGCGCGTCGCCATGATCCAACACGATAATCTGCTCGATATCCACAACTTCGTCGTGCGCGACCGGATCCGCATGATGGTGATGGAGTGGATCGACGGGTACGACCTGAAGCGGTTGCTCGAGCCGTCGATGCTCAGCCGCATCCAGCAGCGGGTGAGCGCGCGGCGCTGGGAGTACATCAACCGCGTGGTCGTGACGGCGGGCCCGTCGCAATCGCGATTGAAGGCGGGAGTCGCGATGGCGATCGTCCGCGAGTGCCTCGGCGCGATCGGCGCGCTGCACCGCGAGGGGATCGTGCACGGCGACATCAAGCCCGCCAACGTCATGCTCAAGTGCACGGGCAACGCGAAGCTGATCGATACGGGCTCGGCGTTCCCCGTCGATGCGCCGCCCCTTCCGCGCACCTGCACGCCCGCCTACGCCGCGCCCGAGGTGCTCGAAGGCACCGACTGTTCCGCGCGCGGCGACCTCGCGTCGCTCGGCTATGTCCTCATCGAGATGCTCGCGGGCCGATCGCCGTTCGCCGGATTGGCCCTGTATCGCGAACTGCTCGAGTCCAAACGCTCGCTGCCGCACCGGCTGCACGAACTGCTCCCCTCGGAAGTGACCGTCAACACGCTGCTGATGAAGTTCATTCGAGGCCTGATCGCTCCGGACCCGATTCGGCGATTCCCGAGCGCCGAGGCCGCCGATCTGCTCGACGAAGGAGCGGCCGCGTTCCAAAGGCAACTCGTCAAGGGCGACCTTTCGAGCGAATACGACAACGAGATTCGGCTCTGGCTCCACGAACTCCGCGGTCTGGAAAACTCGGATCAGGACGGCGTATGAGACTGCGCGTCGGAGTGATCGGATTGGGCGACGCTTGGGACTCGCGGCACCGGCCCGCGCTGAGGGCGATGGCGGACCGATTCGAGGTCCGCGCCGTCTTCGACCCCGTATCGCACCTCGCCGAACAGGCGGCTCGCGAGTTCGAAGCTACGGCGGTCGACAGCTTCCGCGCGCTCGCCGGACGCGACGACATCGACGCCGTCCTGCTCCTGTCCTCCGAATGGTTCGGAGCGCTCCCGATCCTCGCCGCGTGCGAATACGGCAAGGCCGTCTACTGCGCGGCGGCCCTCGACATCGACCCCGACCAGGCGCGCGAGGTGAAGGAACGCGTCGAGACGTCGGGGGTCGCATTCATGGCCGAGTTTCCCAGGCGCACGATGCCCGCGACGCTCCGTCTCAAGGAACTGATCGCCACGCGGCTCGGCCCGCCCCGCCTGCTCTACTGCCACGCGCGCAAACGGTTCGACCCGGCGGCCCGCAGGCACCCGGCGGCCACCACGTTCCGGTATCCCTCCGGCATGCGCGAACTGATGGAACTGGTCGACTGGTGCCGCTATGTCGTGGGAAACGAGCCGACGTCGGTGGTCGGTCTGCACCATTGCATCGGCGACCTGCCCGACGAATGCGATTACCAAATGGTCAGCCTCGATTTCTCGGCGGGCGGCGGTCCGGGACACGGCGCGCTCGCGCACGTGAGCTTTGGAAGTTATCTTTCGGCGGAATGGCCGGAATCGGTCGCGTTCCGCCCTCCCGCCGCGCTGCAGGTCTGCTGCGATCAGGGAGTCGCCTTCATCGATCTGCCGGCGACGCTCGTTTGGTTCGACAAGGCCGGCCAACATATCGAATCGCTCGACAGCGAACGCCCGGTCGGCGAACGCCTGCTCACCCAATTCCATCGCGCGGTGACAAGCCTGATCCGCAAGACGAGTGACCTCGAGGACGCGTATCGCGCGCTCACGATCGTGCGTCAAGCGCGCGTCAGCTTTCGGGACGGCCGCCGCGTTCGCTTGGAACCTTGACGGCCCGCCCCCCCCGCTCGCCGATCGGCCTCGGGATCGCGTCGTCCTGGGGATTGGGGGGCCGGTCCGCGTCCCGCCGACCGGCGCCGTGCTCGCCCGACCGCGCCGCGTCAAGCTTCACTGCGCGGCGCCCGGCGAGCGGACGCGTCTCGATCGTGGCGGGGATACCACCGCGCGAGGCGTTCGGGTGGAACGCCGATCGCGTAGGCGCCGAGGATCGTCCAGTTCCTCACAACTTGCGCGACGATGCCCCGGCGCTTCCAGCGGCGCGCGTCGACGTGGATCGGACCGGGTAGGAGCAGGGGTCGCGCGGCGCGCCGAACGCGGCGCATCAGGATGAAGTCCTCCAGAAACGGGGTCTCGGGAAACCGGCCGAACCGCTCGAACGCCTCGCGGCGGAAGAAGAGCGCCTGATCGCCGTAGGGGAGCCCGAGCCGTCCCGCGCGGAACGCGTTCCCCCATTCCACGATGCGGAACCCGAGTTCGGGCGCGTCGATCCGTTGCCGGAACGCGCCGCACACGCGGATCGAATCGGCGGTGAACGCGTCGATGATCTGGCTCGCGCACGCGCCGCCGAGCCGATTGTCGGCGTGGAGAAACAGGAGCACATCGCCGATCGCGACGCGCGACGCGGCGTTCTGCTGGAACGCCCGCCCCCGAGGCGCCTCGATCACCTGGGCTCCGTGCCGCGCGGCGAGCTCCCGCGTGCCGTCGATGCTTCCGCCGTCCGCGACAAGGACCTCGTCGCAGCGAGCCGCCCTCGCGCTGTCGATCGCCGCTCCGATCCGGTCCGACTCGTTCAGCGCCGGGATGATCACGGAGACGCGCATGTTGGAATCCGCTCGGCCTACGGCGAGGCCTTACGCGCGCTTCGGGGCCAGTTTGTAGCGGCGGATCTTGCGATCGAGGGTTGACCGCTCGATGCCGAGGATCGCGGCGGTTCGGCTCTTGTTCCAGTGCGTCGCCGCGAGCGTTTCATGGATATGCCGGCGTTCGACGTCCGCGAGCGACAACGGCTGGTAGGCGTCCGGCGACCGCTCGGGGCCGTTCGTGTCGCCCGGCGTTGCCAGGTGCGAAAAGGGCAGATCGGCGACGCCGATCTCATCGCCGCCGGACAAGACGACCGCCCGTTCGATCGCGTTCTTGAGTTCGCGGATATTGCCAGGCCATCGGTATCGCCGCATGTGGTCGACCGCGTCGGCCGTGAAACCGCGGATCTTGCGTCCGGTTTCCGTATTGAACCGCTTGAGGAAGTGGTGGGCCAGTTCGACGATGTCATCGCCTCGCCTCCGCAGCGGAGGAACGGCGATTTCGACGACATGGAGCCGAAAGTAAAGATCGCGGCGGAACTGGCCATCGGCGACCGCCGCTTCGAGATCGCGGTTCGTCGCGGCGATGACCCGCACGTCGGCTTGGATCGGCGCACTTCCTCCGACGCGTTCGAACGGATGTCCTTCGAGGACCCTGAGGAACTTGGCCTGGATCGACGGGCTCATCTCGCCGATCTCGTCGAGCATCAACGTACCGCGGTCGGCCGCCTCGAACTTGCCGATCTTCCGCTCGGTCGCGCCGGTGAACGCGCCCCGCTCGTGGCCGAACAGCTCGCTTTCGAGCAGCGTTTCGGTGAGCGCGGCGCAGTTGAAGCAAACGAACGGTCCCTTCTTGCGCGGACCGGCGAAGTGGATCGCGCGCGCCACCAGTTCCTTGCCGACTCCGCTTTCACCGCGAATGAGCACGGTGGCCCGGGTCGGCGCGGCGCGCGCGACGTCGCGCTGCGCCTCGCGCAGCGCCGCGCTGCTCCCGATCATCTCGCATTCCGCGCCGAGCAAATGCCGAAGCTCGGCGATCTCCTCGCGCTTGTGCGAAAGATCCTCGGAAAGTTCGCGCCTTCGCCCGACCGAATCGAGCGCGAGGCCGAGGTTGTCGGCGACGGCCAGCGTGAATTCGAGATCGTCCGGGTCGGGCATCCGCTCGGCCGCCGTGCTGTACAGGTGCACGAGGCCGAGGATCTCCTTCCCGTGACGGATCGGCGCGCAGATCACGCCCGACGCGCAGATGATGCCTCGGCTGTCCCGTCCGCCGAGCACGCTGTCGTCGGCGACGTTGCGCGCGAGGACCGCTTCGCCTTCGCGCAGGACGGTCGCCGCCAGGAAATCCGAGACCCGGCGATACGCGACGTCGCCTTTGGATCGCGAGCCGACAATCTCAAGCTGCTTGGCGGTTGTGACCGGACGCGTGTCCCGCGATCGAACGAGGATCGCTCCGGCATCCAGATTGGCCGATTCGAGCAGGCCTTCGAGCGCACAGTCGGCGAGCGATTCGACGTCGGAACGCCCCGCCATTCCGTATGCGACCCGGCAAAGCCGCGCCGCGGCCCTTCCGAGTGACGGCAAGGCCACCGTGTCATCGTCCCCCGGCCGCAACAAACGGGTCTGATGCCGCCGGTGGGTGATCGTCGTGGGCTCGATCAGCTCGGTCTCGAACGGGCGCGGATTCGCCTCCGATACCGTCTCCTCACCAACCGTCGGAGCGCCCGGGCCGTCCACAAACGCCTTCGAAATGTCATGGACGAACGCTAATTGGCAATTGGCGATCCGCAAGACGTCGCCCGCCGTCAACGGATGGTCGCCCTGCACGCGCGTCCCGCCGATGACCGTCCCGTTTCGGCTGTCCAGATCCCGAAGAACCCACCGCCCCTGGACCTGAAACACCTCGGCGTGGTTCCGGCTGCACCGATCGTCCTTGATCACGATCTGGTTGGTCGCCGCCCTCCCGATGGTCACGGACCGACCCGGGACCAGACGGAACACGTCGGTCCATTTCGACCCTTCGCGGATAACCAGATAGGCCAGCATGGACGTTCCTTACCCTATCATGGTAATCCAGGAATGGAAAGAACCGGATACGATGGCGCAATCCCGGCGGGGCGCGATGAATTTCTTGCATTGCCGAAATGCCGTAGTTATTGTGGAATGGTGTGCACGTTGGTCGCCGATGGCGACCATCGCGCCGGCCTGTCGCTTGACCCCGTTTGGCCCTGACCCCGTTGGCATGTGTCCGCCGGTCGGGCGGCCCGTTCATGGAGGCCCGTTCATGGCGGCCCGTTCATGGCGGCCCGTTCATGGCGGCCCGTTCGTGCCCCCATCGCCGGACAACGCTTGCCGTTCAAGGAGTTTTGTATGCAGTTGAGTTTCCGCTGGTCTCGGGTCGCCGTGGCGCTCGGCGCGGCCGCGTTGATGATGGCGCCGCTGAGCGGACTCCTCGAAGGCGCGTTCCAGGTCCTCCGGGGCGGTGGTTCGGTCGGAGGTGTATCGATCGACGCATCGGGCATCGTCCGCGAACCGGAAATCGATACGACGAAACAGTTCCTTGACGATTTGCGCAAGGCGGTGAAGGAAGCGCCGTCCGCCTTGGCGGCGCCCGTGCCGATGCGCAAGGTCTCGCTCCGGGGACTCGAAGCGGCCATCCAGGACGCGCAGACGAATGAGTTCGGCCGGTTGCCCGACGAAGTGCAATTCCTTGGCGGCCTTCAACGGATCGAATACGTTCTGGTCGACCGCGAGAATCACGACATCATTCTGGCGGGCCCCGCCGAAGGTTGGCGGATCGACGAGACGGGCAACGTCGTGGGTTCGACGAGCGGGCGGCCCGTGCTCCGACTTGACGACTTGATCGTCGCCCTGCGCGCGGCGAACGCGGCTCGCGAAGTCGGCATTTCGTGCTCGATCGACCCGACGCCCGAAGGCGTTCGCCAGGCGCAATCGGTCCTTGATCAACAGCGGCGTTCGCGCACGTCGGTCGCGCCGAACCGACTCGGCCCCGCGCTCAAGGAGGCGATGGGGCCGCAGACCGTGACGATCACCGGCGTATCGCCGTCCACGCATTTCGCCCGCGTCATGCTCGCCGCCGACTTCCACATGAAACGGCTCGCCATGGGCGTCGTGCGGTCACCCGTTTCGGGATTGCCGAGCTACATCGACATGCTCGCGAGCGCTTCCGGCCCGATGCCGAATCCGCGCTGGTGGCTCGCCTGCAACTACGAGGGCGTTTCACGCAATGAGGAAGGCACGATCTGGAAGGTGCGCGGCGCCGGCGTCAAGACGCTGACCGAGGAGAATCGGACGCGGGCCGACGGCTCCTCCGAGGCCCAATCGGGACGCACAAGCCAACTCGCCCGGAAATGGGCCGACGCGATGACCGAGCAATACGATGCGCTGAGCCTCAAGATGCCGGTTTTCGGCGAACTCCGCAATGTGATGGACATGTCCGTGGTCGCCGCGATCATCGACATGTACCGGCTCCGCGAGATGGCCGAATGCCCGCTGCCGATCCTGTTCGACACGTCGAGCCCGCTGGCCGCCGAAGCGTGGCACTCGCCCCGTTCGGTCGACACGGTTTGCAGCTTCGCTCCCACGCGCGGCGGTTGGCTGGTCGCCACGGCGGGCGGCGTCCAGATCGAGTCGTGGCAGGTCGCCGATGCCGCCAAGCCCGATCCCGCCGTCGCCGAACTCGCATCGCACATGAAGCGATCCGGCGGCGCGACGTGGTGGTGGAACTAGCGCGAACGGAACGCGCGTCGGATCGGGCCGATCGTTCGAACGACGCGAACATCCGCTCGATCCTGCTCTACGAGTACGCCGTATCGGGCGGAGCGTGGGGCGTTCTGCGCGACGCGGACCTTGTCGCCGCCCTGCGACCCGAAGGCGCGGCGATGCACGACGCCGTCGCCGAGGATCTGACGCGCGCCGGTTTCGTGACGCGGTCGGTTCGCGACGAGGGCTCGGATGCTCGGAACCGAACGGCGTTTCTCGAAGGGTGCCGAACGTCCGATGCCGTTTGGCTCATCGCCCCCGAAATCCACGGAATCCTGCTCGCCTTGACCGAGCTTGTGGAATCGGCCGGAAAACGGCTTCTCAGCCCAGGTTCCGCGTGCGTCCGGATCGCGCAGGACAAACAGGCGACGGCCGAACACCTTGCCGCCCGCGGGATCCGCGTTCCGAGCGGCGTGGCCGTGGCGCGCGGTGAGACGCCCGCGATCCCCTGGTCGGGTCCTTCGATCGTGAAACCCCGCGACGGCGCGGGATCGGCGGGCGTCGCCCCGTGGCACGGATGGACCTTGCCGCGGGATTCGGTGACACGCGGCGGGTGGCGCATCGAAGAGCGGTGCGAGGGGTTGGCGGCGAGTGTCGCCGTGTTGTGCGGTCGCCGTCGATACGTCGCGCTGCCGCCGTGCACCCAGAGGCTCGCCGGCCCCGACGGCCTCACCTATGTCGGCGGTTCCCTTCCGCTCACCGATCGGCACGCGGCGCGGGCCCGCGCGTTGGCCCTCGACGCCGCCCGCGCATTTCCCGAAATCCGGGGCTACATCGGTGTCGACCTGATCCTCTCGACCGACGAACGCGGTACACTGGATACCGTCATTGAAGTCAACCCGCGTCTGACAACCTCCTACATCGGGCTTCGCCGGGCGTGCCGGGACAACCTCGCGTCGGCGTGCGTGGCCGCCGCGAACGGGCTGGATGTCGACCTCCGTTGGCGGCAATGCCGCATCGAGTTCGACGCGGACGGCACGGTGCGGGACGCGGACGGTTGAGGCAAGCCGGGACCGGCGGGGGAATCGAACTCGAACGGGATCCGTGTCGACGTGCTCATCGGAGTCGCCGTGCCATGAAATGGCTCGCGTTCGATATCGGCGGCGCCAACCTCAAGGCGTCGGACGGGGATCGTTTCGTCACGTCGCGTTCGTTCCGTTTGTGGGAGCATCCCGAGCGACTCGCGGGCGAACTCCGCACGATGCTCGCGGAGAGTCCGCGGTCCGATCATCTCGCGATCACGATGACGGGGGAGTTGGCCGACTGCTTCGCGACGCGAACCGACGGTGTTCGGGCGATCCTGGACGCCGTCGATCAAGCGGCCGACCACCGCCACACGCGGGTCCATCTGGTCGACGGGCGGTTGGTCGCACCCGCCGCCGCGCGGCGCGCGCCGCTGCTCGCCGCCGCATCCAACTGGCACGCGCTCGCGACCTTCGCGGCGCGTTTCGCGTCCGACGGCCCCGCGCTGGTGATCGACGTCGGTTCGACCACGACCGACATCATCCCGTTGCGGGACGGCGCGATCGCGACGGAGAGCCGGTCGGATACGGATCGGCTGCTGCGCGGCGAGTTGGTCTACACGGGCGTCGAGCGGACACCGGTGTGCGCGCTGATCGCGACGGCTCCCTATCGCGGCAAGACCTGTCCGATCATGCGCGAGTTCTTCGCGTCGACGCAGGACGTCTACCTGCTGACCGGCGATCTTCCCGAGGACTCCGGATCGCGGCACACGGCCGATCATCGGCCGGCGACTCGGGCCGCCGCCCGCGTCCGCATCGGACGCATGATCGGCAGTCCGGACGGAGCCTTCCATCATCGGGACGCCGTGCTGATCGCGCAGAGCGTCGTTCGGATCCAGACCAAGCGTATCGAGTCGGGGCTCGCGCGTGTGGTCGAGTCGATGGGGGAGCGTCCGCGATCGATCATCGTGGCGGGGCAGGGGGAGTTCCTCGCGCGGCGCGTCGCCGAACGCAACCATTCCGACGCGGCCATTGTTCCGCTCGGCCAGAAACTCGCCCCCGCCGCGTCCCGCGCCGCGCCCGCCTACGCGCTCGCCGTCCTCGCGCGGGAGAGCGTCGAGCGTGGAGCGGCTCGCGGTCCGCGTCCGGCGTCGGACGCCGCGCCCGCTTCCGATGGGGAACTCGGATGAGCGGACCGCGCGTCGTGAAATTGGGCGGAAGCCTGATCGACTACCCCGGGCTCGTTCCCGCGTTTCGTGACTGGTTTCTGTCACAGCCGCTCCGCGCGACGGTCTTGATCGCGGGTGGAGGCCCGTTCGTCGACGCCGTGCGGCGGCTTGACCGCCGCCACGCGCTCGAACCGAACGACGTGCACTGGCTCTGCATCCGTCTCCTTGACGCGACGGCCCGCTTGATCCACATGCTGTTTCCCGAGTCGGAATTCTGCGATCGGCAGGAGGACCTTGAGCGGAGACTGAGGGCCGTTCCGCCCAAGCTGTTCGCGTATTCGGTCGAGCAGTTCCTTCAGACGCGGCCTCGAACGCCGTCGGGAGCGCCGATTCCCGAGGACTGGTCGGTGACGAGCGATTCGATCGCGGCCGTGCTGGCGGACCGGATCGGCGCCGACGAACTGATCCTGCTCAAGTCGGCCGACGCCGCGTCGCATGAAACGCTCGACGACCTCGCGCGGCGCGGATACGTCGACGAGTTCCTTCCCCATACCCTCGCGCGCGCCACGCGACTGCGCTGCGTCAATCTGCGCACCGGCCGCGAGCGGGTTTTCGGACGCGCACGCTGATTCGCTTCCCCGCGGGGCGGGCTTTCCCGTGGGGCGAATGTCCGGCTTGCCCAACGGGGAACGCGGTTCAAAAGATGCCGAGCTGGTCGCGGGCGTCGTCGGTCATGCGCTCGGGCGTCCACGGCGGATCGAGCACGATCTTGACCTCGACCGATGCCACGTCCTCGCGCCGGCCAAGGACCCGCTTGCAGTTCGAAATCAATTGCGGACCCGCCGGACACATCGGACTGGTCAACGTCATCTCGATTCGAACCGCGCTCTTCGACCCGTCTACCGGCTCGATCGCCACCGCGTGGACCATGCCCAAGTCGACGATATTGACGAACAGCTCGGGATCCACGACCGTCTTGAGTTCTTCCCGGATGATTTCCTCGGTGATCGCCATGGGTCTCTCGCCTACGTCTCGCGGACGCCGTACGGGGAACGGAAACGAGTGTCGATCGCTACGCCTCGCAACGGACAAACACGCCGTCCTCGGTCACCTCGACTTCATGGGTCGGCGTATCGACGGTCGCGGGCATCGTGAGCGCCTTGCCGGTCCGAATGTCGAACTTGGCTCCGTGGCGCGGGCAGACGATCGCGAAGCCATCGCGGGAACCATGTCCGAGCGGTCCGCCATCGTGCGTGCACACGTCGTCGATGCAATAGTACTCGCCTCCCACGTGGAAGAGCACGGCGATGTGGTCGCCCAGTTCGATCGTCCTCCGCCCGGGATCCGGGATTTCCCCGAGTCCGGCGACGCGAACCAGCCCATCACGACTTCGCATCGACTCGATCCCCGCGTCAAGGCACTCTTCGGGTCTGTTCGGTCCATCGATCGGGTCGGCCTATTCGGTTTCGCGCACGCGCCGCGCGATGGCCCTTCCGAGCGCCTCGCGCACGCTGTCGACGGTGATCCGATCGAGAACCTGTTGGAAGAAACCGACGACATAGGTACGGATCGCCTCATTGCGCGTCAATCCGCGGCACTGCGCGTAAAAGATCGGTTCGTCATCGAAGCGCGAGGTTGTCGAGCCATGGGTACACCGCACGTCGTCCGCTTCGATCTCGAGGCCGGGGATCGAATCGGCGCGGGCCTCGGGCGAGAGCAACAGATTGTCGATGCGCTGGTATCCGTCCGACTTCCGCGCGTTCCGCTCGACTCGGATCATGCCGCGCCAGACGGTGCGCGAACGGTCCTGGAGGGCCGCTTTGTAAAGGAAATCGCTTCGGCAGGACGGCGCGGCGTGCCGCTGCTCCGTATGGTAGGCCAGATGCTGCGTTCCTTCCGTGAACAGCACGCCGTTCACCTCGCACGTCGCGCCCGGTCCCACAAGGTCGACATGTTGATTGACCTTGGCCAGCCGGGCGCCGAGCGTTCCGACGGTCCACTGAAGGCGGGCTCCACGTCCCACCACGGCTTTCTGGTGGGCGAAATGCCAGACGCGATCTCCCCAATTCTGCAGATGGACGAGCCGCAGGTTCGCGCCTGCGCCGAGCACGACGTCGGTCAGCCCGCTGTGCAGGCCCTCGTCGTCCTCGGCGAGACTCGCCGTTTCCAGCAGCACGGTCGCCTCGGCGCCGTCTTCGAGCACGATCACCGTGCGACCGAGGTCGACCCCGCCGGGCGTCACAACCGACATCGCCAGGAGCGGTTGCTCGACCGAACATCCGCGCGGAACCAGCAACACGCGGGTCGGACCGCCGAACGCCGCCTGCAACGCGGCGAAACGGTCGACGGCCGGATCGATGCGATGCGTCTCGACGTGCGGCCGCATGCGATCCGCGTCCGGGCGCGTGAGTCGATCCAGGGTCGTGAAGAGGACACCTCGTTTTTCCCAGCGAGGATCCAATCGTCCCGAATTCCGAAGTCCGTTGATCGACACGATGTCGCCCGCGAGATCGACTCCCTCGCGCAGCAACCCCTCCGGGCATGCGACGGGTTCGGGGGCGTCGAGCGTCGCTCGGAACTTTTCGAGACGGAAAGCGCGGATATCGGTGCGGTTCCATCCCTCGGAGCGGGCCGACGGCCAAGGCAGTTCTTGAAACGATCGCCACGCCGCGCGTCGGACGTCGAGCGCCCAGTCGGGCTCGCGGATCCGATCGGCCATCTCCGCGAAACCGGCATCGTTCCACGCGATCGGCCTTGATGACAGGCTGTTCATTCCGGTCATCCAACCGAACCTTCCATTTGAAGCTGGATCAGGCGGTTCATCTCGACGGCGTATTCCATGGGAAGTTCGCGCACGAGCGGTTCGATGAAACCGTTGACGATCGTCGTACGCGCCTCGGCCTCGGTCAGGCCTCGGCTGGTCAGATAAAACAACTGCTCTTCGCCGATCCTCGAAACGCTCGCCTCATGGCCGACCGAAGCCTCCTGTTCGGCGACCTCGATGTACGGATACGTATCGCTCCGGCTCTCCGGGTCGAGGATGAGCGCGTCGCAGACGACGTTGCACTTGGCGCCCTTGGCTCCGCGTTCGACCCGCACGAGTCCCCGGTAGCTGCTTCGGCCGCCGTTGCGGCTGATCGACTTGGAGACGATCTGTCCGGTGGTGTTCGGAGCGCAGTGGACGAGCTTCGCTCCGGCGTCCTGATGCTGGCCCGGCCCGGCGAACGCGATCGAGAGGATTTCTCCCCGCGCGCCGGGCTCCATCATGTAGACCGCCGGGTATTTCATGGTGAGCCGGCTGCCGAGGTTTCCGTCGATCCACTCCATGGTCGCGTCGCGGTACGCCATGGCCCGTTTGGTGACGAGGTTGTAGATGTTGTTGGCCCAGTTCTGGATCGTCGTGTACCGGCACCGGCCGCCGCGTTTGACGATGATCTCGACGACCGCCGAATGCAGGCTCTCGGTCGAGTACATCGGGGCGGTGCACCCTTCGACATAGTGCAGTTCGGCGCCTTCGTCGCAGATGATCAGGGTCCGCTCGAACTGGCCCATGTTCTGCGCGTTGATGCGGAAATAGGCCTGGAGCGGGAAGTCGATCTTCACACCCGGCGGAACATAGATGAATGAACCGCCCGACCAGACGGCCGAGTTGAGCGCGGCGAACTTGTTGTCGTGCGGCGGGATGATCGTCCCAAAATACTCGCGCACCAGATCGGGATGTTCGCGCACGGCCGTGTCGGTGTCCGTGAACACGACCCCCTTGCGGGCGAGGTCCTCCTTGAGCGAACCGTAGACGACCTCGCTCTCGAATTGCGCCTTCACTCCGGCAAGGAACTTGCGCTCGGCCTCGGGAATCCCGAGCCGGTCGAACGTATCCTTGATTTCCTTGGGAACGTCGTCCCAGCTGCGGCTTTGATGATCGGTCGGCTTGAGGTAGTAGTAGATGTCCTGGAAATCGAGCGCGATGTCCCCGCCCCAGTCCGGAAGCGGTTTTTGCTCGAAGATGCGGAACGCGTCGAGCCGGAACCGGCGCATCCATTCGGGCTCGCCCTTCATCCGCGATATCTGCTCGACGATCTCCGCGTCCAGTCCCTTCCGCGCCTTGAACACGCCCTCGGACTCGGTTCGAAAATCGTACTTGTTGATCGTTCCGATAAATTCGGTCGTCGAAGCTTCGGTGGCCATCGATTCACCGTTTGCCGGCTGGTGGGTGGGTGTCGTTTGCTGGTCGGGCTCGTCCAAGGTGTCCTTCCGTATCCGGCGCGCGATGTGGCGTCCGGATTCCAATCGGTATTTCCGTCGATCAGGAAACGGCGGCCGTCTCCTGTTCCACCATCGCCTGATTTTCAGCGTCGTCCTCGGGATATGCCCGCCGGATCCGGTCATAGCCCGACTCGTGCAATTCGGCGGCCAGGTCCTTGCCTCCCGTTTCGACGATGCGTCCGCCGAGCATCGCATGGGTGAAGTCGGGCGGATTGTGGACGAGGAGCTTGTCGTGGTGGGTGATGATGAGCAAACCCATCTTCTCGCGGCCGATCTCGGCGATGCTCTGACTGGCGAGGCGGACCGCGTCGGCGTCGAGCCCGCTGTCGGTTTCATCGAGGATCGCGAATCGGGGCTGGAGCATGGCGAGTTGCAGGATCTCGGCCCGTTTCATTTCGCCGCCGGAGAAGCCGTCGTTCACATAGCGCCGAGCGAACTCGGGATCCATGCGGAGCTGTTCCATCTTGGATCGCAACTCGACGCGGAACTCGCGCATCGGCATCAACTCCTCGCCTTCCTTGCGATCGGGATTGCGCGTGTTGGTCGCCGCGTGCCGGAGGAAATCGGCCATCCGGACTCCCGGAATGGCGACCGGTCGCTGAAAAGCCATGAAGAGCCCAAGCCTCGCCCGCTCATCGGGCGGCTTGTCGTTCAGGATCACGCCGTCGATGCGGATCTCGCCGCGCGTGACCTCGTAATTGGGATGCCCCATGACGGCGAGTCCGAGCGTGCTCTTGCCCGAGCCGTTCGGACCCATGAGCGCGTGGGTTTCACCGCGGCGGATCCGCAGATTCACACCCCGCAGGATCGGCTTTCCGCCGACCGACACGTGCAACTCGGAGATGCTCAGGGTCTCGGCCATTCGCGTTTCCACTCGTTCCATGGCTTTCAATTCCGCGCTCCACACGCCATCCTCCTCCGCGCGAACGGATCGAGTCCGTCGCGCGTCGGTTTGGCTCAACCGGTGATTTTCTGGTGGTCGGTCACGGGTTCCTCGTTGTCCCGAAACGCGGACACATAGCCCGTGTGGTGAGGAACCGGCAGCTCGTCGTCGACTTTCACACCGCGGCGCAGGAACCCGGTTCCGTCGGCCGACTTTTGCTTCGCGATCCGATGACCGCGGATCTTGTCCTGGATGCGCATGAGGCCTTCGAGGAGCGCCTCGGGGCGAGGCGGACAACCGGGGACGTACACGTCGACGGGAACGACCAAGTCGACCCCTTTCACGACATGGTAACCCCACTTGAAATAGGGCCCACCGCCCACTGTGCACGCGCCCATCGCGATGACGAATTTCGGTTCGGGCATCATGTTGTAAAGCCGCCGGACACGGCTCGCCATCTTGTACGTCACGGTTCCCGCGACGATCATCAGATCGGCCTGCCGAGGCGTCGCGCGGAAAGCGCCCGCTCCGAATCGGTCGATGTCGTATCGACTCGCCCCCGCCGCCATCATCTCGATGGCGCAGCACGCCAACCCGAACGTCATCGGCCAGACACTCGATTGGCGAGCCCAATTGATCGCCTGCTCGACCGTCGTCGTCACCACGTTCTCTTCAATCCGACCTTCAATCCACGGCATCGTCGTGTTCATGTCCCGCTCGCCACTCGTTTTCCCCGGAAACGTGTCTGGATTCCGCTGTGTTCGCCTTGCCGCCCGACCGCCGGAACCGTCTCGCCTTTCCGAATTCAGGCTCGAAGATCCCCCAAAAACCGAGTCACGAGTATATCAGCCTTCCCCGAGACCGACAGGCTGCCCCCGCTTTCGAGCACGGGTCGTCCCGTCGACCGCCATGCTCCGGTGCTCGCATTGCGCCGTCGGCTTCCCGTCATGGCCTCACCTTCACGCGCCCTCGTTACTCGGAGCCGCCATCGACGGGCCGCCACCCCGCGCGCGGCGGGGCCCGAGCTCGAACGAACAACACTGATCGCCGTCCAAACGGCACTGGCCCAATCGAACTTCCTCGCCGAGCACTTCCGAAACGAACTCCCGTTCCATCGCGCAAACACCGCGGTCCAATTCGGCGAGTTCGGGATAGGGGCAGGCCATCGCGTGCAATACGGGAAGCTCGGCCCCTCGATCCACCTCGAATGGGATCTGCCGCTCGGCCATGAGTTCGACCAACGAGTCCATCTTCTCGTTCAGCGAACCTGCGGGCACCTTGCCCGAATAAATCGACGCCAATCGTCGGGACACGCGTCCAATCAGTCCGGAACGCACACCCGGATCGCGAATCGATCGGAACTCTTGCCACAAGGCCATGGCCAGATCCGAAAAATTCGCTCCGGCGGACCGGCGCCCTTTGGCCGTCAGCAGATAGCGGTGCGTCGGACGCCCTCGCCCGCTGCGGCATGACTCGCGCCGAATACAGTCCTGGGCGAGCAACCGATTGAGCCGCTGGCGAACGGCCGTCCCGGTGACGCCGAGCTGTTTGGCCAGATCGGCAACGGTCATCGCACGGCGTTTCCGAATCGCGTCGAGGACTTCACGATCACCCGAAAGCAGCTCTTGGTTCATCTCGTCCTGCTCTCCTTCCCCTCACGTCGCGTCCGCCTCCGATATGGGTTGGCAATGCGTTCGATGGCACGCGTTGCCAAGACCCTCGTGCCGGACTCGCCCGCGTTCCGATCGCGGATGGCCACCGTTGATCGACCTGCCTTTATAGGCGATTGCCGCAATTAATACAAGCATATATTTGACAAATATTGGAGGGGGAGATCGCTTCGTGACGCGTGTCGGACGTGAGGGACTTCGCATAAACGATTGACAAATGGGCACTTATGCACTAGAAGGGACTCGAAATTGGAAGATTAGGGAACGAGGGAAGGGAACGGCCATGATTGCATTGGAAAACCGCGCCGTCGCAGGTCCGCGCCCCGACCGGCGAGCCGAGTCGAATGGAAGGGCCATGATTGCATTGGAAAACCGCGCCCCCATGACCACCCGACGGAATCCACCGGGGCTGTCGAAGGCGTTCTTGGGCTGGAGGCGGGCCATGGGCGTGGTGGGGGCCCTTGTGGCCGGAATCGTATTGAGTGAAATCGCCGGTCCCAAGGCATGGGGTGCCGCGCCGATCGAACGGGCGACGGCGAACCAGGACACCGCGGACAACTCGGCGACGAGCGCGCCGACGAGCACGGAATCCGAACCGCCTCAAGATTGGATGCAGCGCGTCGACGCGTTCTTTGGCAAATGGATCGTGACGCCGATGGCCGCCGTCGTTTTCTTTGACTTCGGCACCAAGAGTTGGCTTGGAACGAGTGTCCCGTTCGTCGTGGTATGGCTCTTGAGCGGAGCGACGTTCTTCACGATCACGATGAAGTTCATCAATATCCGCGGATTTCGGCACGCGATTCAATTGACGCGCGGCGATTTCGACAATCCGGATGAGACGGGCGAGGTGTCGCATTTCCAGGCGTTGGCCTCGGCGCTTTCCGCGACCGTCGGACTCGGCAACATCGCGGGCGTCGCGATCGCCGTGGGAACGGGCGGTCCGGGCGCGACGTTCTGGTTGATCGCCGCCGGTTTCCTGGGGATGAGCAGCAAGTTCGCCGAGTGCACGCTGGGCCAGATGTACCGCAAGGTCGCTCCCGACGGTTCGGTGTCCGGCGGCGCGATGCACTACCTCCGCGACGGACTCGCCGAAATGGGCCTCAAGCGGCTCGGGGTCGTGCTGGCGTTCGCCTTCACGATCATGTGCATCGGCGGTTCGTTCGGAGGCGGCAACTCGTTCCAGGTGGCGCAGTCGTTGAGCGCCATACGAGGTGAAATCGGGATCTTGGACACGTATCCGTGGCTCTACGGGATTGTGATGTCGATCGCGGTCGGCATCGTGATCATCGGCGGGATCAAGTCGATCGGGCGCGTCGCCGAGAAGGTCGTTCCGTTCATGTGCGGCGCCTATGTCCTCGCCGCGCTTTACATCGTGCTGTCCCATCCGGCCCAAATCGTGCCTGCCTTCCAGAGGATTTTCTCCGAGGCGTTCCGGTTGGAATCGGCGTTCGGGGGTTTTCTCGGAGTGATGGTGATCGGCGTCAAACGGGCCGTGTTTTCGAATGAGGCCGGGGTCGGTTCGGCCGCCATCGCGCACTCGGCGGCGAAAACCGAATGGCCCATTCGCGAGGGGATTGTCGCGCTGCTCGAACCGTTCATCGACACGGTGGTCGTCTGCACGATGTCGGCGCTGGTGATTGTCATCACGGGCGTGTACGAACGGCCCGACCTCAAGCCGCTCATCGATGATAATCAGGGCGCGGCGTTGATGACGGTCGCTTTCCGGGAAGGCGGTTACGATTGGTTCCGGTGGATCCTCTACGGCTCGGTCGTCCTGTTCGCCTATTCCACGCTGATTTCGTGGTCGTATTACGGCGAACGTTGCTGGACGGCGCTCTTCGGGCCGCGTTCGTCGCTGTCGTACAAGGTCCTCTTCCTGATCTTCTGCACGCTCGGCTCGATCGTGCACGCCACCAACATCTTGGATTTCAGCGATCTGCTCATTCTGGGCATGTCGTTCCCGAACGTATTCGGCGTGGTCCTGTTGAGCGGCAAGGTTCGCGGCGCGCTCGACGATTATTGCCGTCGATTGCGTGCCGGTGAATTCGAGGCGGACCGCCTGCGCGCGGAACAACGAAATGCCAAGTGACGCCACGGACCCCGTTCGGGATGCGGGTCGAACCGCCCTTCTCGATACGCAGCTCGACGCCGGGCGCCCCGTGCGGGAGGCGGCCGCTTTTCGTATTGGCTCCGTGACCGTGGATCCTCCCATCCTGCAGGCGCCGATGGCGGGGTTCACGAACTACGCGTTTCGGCGGATCGTCCGGCAATTCGGCGGAGTCGGTCTTCAGGCGACGGAGATGGTGAACGCGCGACGATTCGCGTGGCGCGACGCGCGGGCCGCCGAACATCCCGATCGGCTCTGGGGTGTTCGCGACGAACCCCGTCCGCTCGCCGTCCAAATCTGGGACAACGACGCCGACATCATGGCTCGGGTCGCTCGACGGTTGGTCGACGAGTACCAGATCAGCGTCGTCGACATCAACTTTGGGTGCCCTGTTAGGAAGGTCACCGAAAAGGCGCGGAGCGGCTCATACCTGTTGCGGTTTCCCGATCGCATCGGACGGATCGTCGAACGCGTGGTTCACGCGTGCGATCCGGTCCCCGTGACCGCCAAGATCCGGCTCGGCTGCACACGCGATACCATCAATGCGTGCGAAGTCGCCCGAGTGATCGAACAGTCCGGCGCCGCCGCGCTGACCGTTCACGGTAGGACGGCGGAGGACTTTTTTCGGGGCAAGGCCGATTGGCATCAGATCGCTCGCATCAAGGATCATCTGCAAAAAATCCCCCTGATCGGTAACGGAGACCTTGATTCCGCCGAGTCGGCGGTGGGGGCGTATCGCCAATGCGCCGTGGACGGGATCATGATCGGCCGAGCGGCCTTGGGGCGGCCTTGGATCTTTCGTCAGGTGGCGGCCGGCCTTCGAGGCGATCCCGTGCCTCCCGATCCATCGCTCGAAGATCAACGAGCCCTCCTGCTGGAACACCACCGCCACGCCATCGACCGATTCGGTCCGACGAGGGCGACTTTCTTGATGCGCAAGTACGCCTGCAGTTACGCGCAGGGAATCCGAGGAGCTCGTCTCTTTCGAACCCACGCCGCACAGGTGACCACGCCCGACGGTTTCGTCGCCGTGGTCGATGCGTATTTCCCGCGCGACGGCAGCGCCCCATCCGTACGACCAGACCTCCACACGACCTGACTTCGGTCCGATCGCATCGTGCCGCCAACGGAAAATTCAATCTTGGCCAGGTCACTCGCGGACGCGGAATGCGGCGACTGCGCGGAATGGCTAACTTGGCAAGAATTCAATTTTGGCCAGGTCACTCGCGGACGCGGAATGCGGTAACTGCGCGGAATGGCCGGTATGGGCAAACCAGATTCTGGCCAGGCCATTTGCGGCCATGCGAGGTCCGCATGTTCCTCGTCCGATTCGTGCAATTCGAGCGATTCGTGGTCGACAACACCGATTCAGGCCAATCCACCCTACCGCTCCGGGACGACCTGCGGATTGCGAAATTCGGCCTTGGATGGTCGGCGGATTGCGAGTACTGTACGCGCCGTTGTCCGCAAGGCCGAGCGAACCGGATAGCGCCGAAATCGCGAGGGCGATCGGCAGGCCTCCTTGCCGTCGGGAATCGGAAATGACGCGGCGAATCTTCATGGTGTTCGTTTTGCTGGGAACCATCGCGGGATGCCACGCTCCGATGCCGGCGTTCAAGCCGCTGATCCCGTATGGTCCCACTCGGATTCCTCCGCCGGGAACCGGTAGTTTTGGGACACCCGATCCGTACTATCAGCCGCCGGCGAGCGGCGAGCCGGCGGCCGGAGCGGCTCCAATGGGCGCGCCGGCGACGGGTGCTCCGCCGCGCGGCGCGCGGAGCGGTGTAGGTCTTGGAGCGTCGGATGCCGACCGATTCGCCGGAAGTGCGGAACATAACGGTGGCGAGCCGGAATCGGACCTCGTCTGGTCGGCGCCGCAGCCCTTACCGTCGCAGGGTCCCTCACGGCCCAACGTGTCCAATGGGTACTCGATTCTGGCGCCGACTCCGGCCGTCCGCGATGCCGATGCGGGTGTGCCCCCATCGGCCGTCGTTCCCGCGTCGTACGACGGATATTCTGGCCCCTTGGAGCCCGTGTCTCCCACGCATCGCCGAGGCCCGTCGATCCGACGCGAATCGGGCGACCACGAAGGCTGGAAATCGCGCTGACACTCCGCAGTGTCCCCACTCGGCCGGGTTTTCCGCACGTGCTTTTCTCCGATCGATTCCGACGATCCGCGAACCTCGCCCGAATCGTCTGGTCGTTCGCTTCGTCGGACCACCGCCAACTCGCCCGCGTGCACCGATGGGGTGACCATTTTCGGAAGCGCGACGATGCGGGTCTGAGTCAAGCGGCAAGTGCGCTGCGGTACCGCGCGCGGAGCGGCGAGCGCGCGTCGAGCCTTCTGCCGGAATCGTACGCGCTCGTGCGCGAAAGCGCCCGCCGCACGCTCGGCCTGTTCCACTACGACGTGCAGGTTCTCGGCGCGATCGCCATGCAGCGGGGATGCGTCGCGGAGATGCGGACTGGTGAAGGCAAGACGCTCACCGCGACCTTGGTCGCATATCTCATGGCGTTGACCGGTGACGGGGTCCACATGGCGACCGCCAACGATTACCTCGCCGCGCGCGACGCGGAATGGATGCGGCCCGTCTTCGAGTTCCTCGGGATGACGGTCGGCGTCGTCGAGCAATCGACTCCTCGAGACCAGCGGCGACGCGCGTACGGTTGCGACGTCACGTACGGAACGGCCAAGGAGTTCGGTTTCGACTTCCTCCGCGACCGCATGGCGATGCGCGACGCGTCCTGCGCGCGTCCGTCGATGCTCGCCCGCATGATCGGTCATCGGATGGCGGAATCGCGCGAATCACTCCAGCGCGGCCACCATTTCGCGCTGGTCGACGAGGCCGATCATATCTTGCTGGACGAAGCCCGCACGCCGCTTGTCGTCAGCTCGGCTCGCGGCGAAGGCAACCACGACGCGGCGCTCTTCACGTGGGCGGCCGACGTCGCGTCGCGGCTCACGCCCGACATCGACTGGACGGCGTCGTCGAGCGGCGGAGGATCGAGCGGCCGCCAGGTGCTCACCACGTCCGGCCGCCAACGGCTCCGCGCGGCGCCGCGTCCGGAAGGCCTGGCGCGGTTCGACGCCATCGAATTGATCGGCGCGGTGGAACGCGCCCTAAGCGCTCGTGAGGATTATTCGAGGAACCGGCACTACCTGGTTCGGGGCGACGAGGCGGTGCTGGTCGACGAGGCGACCGGGCGGGTCTCGGAAGGGCGAAAATGGAGAGACGGACTTCATCAGGCGATCGAGGCGAAGGAGGGCCTGCCGATCACTCCGACGCATCGGGACGCCGCGCGGATCACGATCCAGGACTATTTCCGCCGCTACGCGCGGCTCGCCGGGATGACCGGCACGACAGGCGGTGCGCGGAGGGAGCTGCGACGTGTCTACCGGCTGCGGGTCGCCGTGATTCCGACGCATCGCGGCACGCGCCGCGCGCGGCTCGTGCCCGTCTGTGTCGCCAATGAAGAAACGAAGTGGACGGCGGTCGTCGCCGAAACGCGCGCGATGCTCGAATCGGGTCGTTCCGTGTTGATCGGCACGCGATCGGTCGGCCAATCCGAGCGGCTTTCCGAGCGGCTGCGCGAGGCGGGTGTCCCACACCGCGTGCTCAACGCGCGGCGTCCCGCCGAGGAAGCCGCGATCGTCGCCCGCGCGGGGCAAGCCGATCAGGTTACGGTCGCCACGAACATGGCGGGGCGAGGCACCGATATCCTCGTCGACGACGCCGTTCTGCGAAGGGGCGGTCTTCACGTCATCGCGACCGAGTTCCACGAATCGCGCCGCATCGATCACCAGCTCATCGGACGCTGCGGAAGGCAAGGGGAGCCGGGTTCCTACCGACAATTCGCGGCGAGCGACGACGAGATCCTCGAAACGGCTTTCGGAGCGCGCCGCGCCGCGCGAATCCGAAAGTCGCTCGGCCGGCAATCGGCCGAGCGGGCCATCCGCTGGTTCCGTCGAGCTCAATCCCGCATCGAACGGCGTCACGCGACCGAGCGTCTCTGGCTGATGGAGCACGAACAGGAACGCGCGCGGGCGCACGAGCAAATGGGGCTCGATCCCTATCTCGACGCTCCGGCGTGATCGGTAATCGCGCCAAAGCGACACGTCCGGCCGCGGCCGGGCGGGTGCAAGACCTCTTCGTTGGGCGCCGGAAGAGGGCGATTGGGGACAATCGCCCTACGTGGGAATCTCGTTTGGGAGCCGGAAGAGGGCGATTGGGGACAATCACCCTACGTGGGAATCTCGTTTGGGAGCCGGAAGAGGGCGATTGGGGACAATCGCCCTACGTGGGACGGTCCCCGTCGTCCGGTGCGATAAGGTGCGAACTTGCGTGTTCGCGGACGGCGAATTACCGTGGAACGTCGGGGGGAATCTCGTGTCCTCGCACGCCTCGCATCGAGTTCCCGCGCGAGGACCGTCACGTCACGAAAGGCTTCGCCGCCATGTCACGCCGTATTGTTTTGAGCGCCGCGCTGTTCGCGTTGGCGGGTCTGGGGATCGCATCGTCGGCGAGCGCCGCGTGCGATGCGTGCCGCATCGGCCCCTACCTCGCTTCATCGCATGCGAGCCGACTTCCGCTGCGCGTCGGCAATGTGCCGACGCCTCCCTATTTCGCCGTGCATCCGCCTGTGTATTACAGCGGCGTCGTACGGCGTCCTTACGGAGACAGCCCCGACGCCTACGCATCCAAGCGGCCCCAGGTCCGTCGAAGCGCGCCGCGGACGACCGCTCCCCCCGCGCCGCGGTTGATCGTCAACCCCTACTACTCGGCGCCGGCCGCGGGTCCCTCGACCTGACCTCGGTCCGTCTCGTTCGATTCACGCGACTCGACGTCGGAATCCCGGCCGAGCGCCCAGGCGCATGCCGTCCGCACGAGCCGTTCCTCATCGACGAGTCCGCGCGCGAGCGCGTCGACGCACTGATCGAGACGGCGGGGATCGGGATCCGAGGTCGTGGTCCCCGTCGCCGCGGGGAGCCGATCGCACGGTTCGGCCGGGCGACTTGGAACGGCGTTCGACGCGGCCACGGCTCCGGCGCTTCGGAGCTGATTCCCCAGCGCAATCGCGGCGTTCCGAAGGAGGCCTGAGCGCCCCGCCCGCCACAGGGCCGTCTTGCGGAACCGGGTTCTGAGCCGGTCGGTCGATTCCTGGAACAGGGTCGGCAGGTCGATCGGGTTGCGATCGGTCTGGGGCTCCATCGAGGCCTCGGACGCGCGGGGCGACCGGCGATTCCACGGACAGACCTCCTGGCACACATCGCATCCAAAGACCCAGTCGCCGAGTTGCGCGCGCAAGGGACGCGGGATATCCCCGCGTTGTTCGATTGTCAGGTAGCTGATGCATCGGGTGGCGTCGAGCCGATGCGGCGCGACGAATGCCCGGGTCGGGCACGCGTCAAGGCACGCGCGGCACGTTCCGCAATGGTCGGCGGTGAATGGTCGGTCGGGCGCGAGTTCCAAATCGAGCAGGAGCGTGCCGAGGAAGCACCAACTGCCTCGCCGAGGACGGATGAGCAGCGTATTCTTTCCGATCCAACCCAATCCGGCGTTCCGCGCGAGCTCGCGTTCGAAGATCGGCGCCGAATCGACGACCGCGCGGACGCGCGCGCGGGGCCGAACGCCTTTGATGGCGGACGCGAGCCGCTTCAGTCGGTCGCGCATGACATCGTGATAGTCGGCGGAACCCCACGCGTATCGGGACACGCGCCCCGCGCCGATCGGCGTCGAGGCGGGGTCGTCGGTCCGATAGTCCATCGTCACGACCACGATCGACCGGACTCCATCCAGCACCGACCGAGGATGGCGGTACGCATCGCGCCGATCGTCGAGATATCGCATGTCGCCCGCGTACCCCGCGCGAAGCCAGTCGACAAACGGCTCCCACCATTCCGAAGCGCGCGCCGCGCAGCAACCCGCTTCGGAGAAGCCGATCCGAATCGCCTCGCCCTTGATCCACGCGGTCAACCGTTCGATGTCCGGTCCGAACGCGTCGGGTCCGCCTGCCGCGCCGCGCGTGTCATCCATCGCGCGCCTCGCGTTCCCCGCGCCGCTCGACCGGTTCGGGATATCGTCCCGCTCGATCCCGGGCGTACCAGCGGTCGATGACCGATTCCAAATCGTCGAGCGTTCCGACCCGCACGAGCTCCGATCGGACGTCGAGGTATTCCGGATGGGAGGCGGCGTAGCGCGCGAGCGACTTGCGCATCGAGACGATGGCCCGATCGGGCCCGTGGAGCATCACGGCGAGCTCGACATGCGCGCGAAGGACGTCGCGTTGTTCGCGCACGGTGGGAGGAGGCGGAAGCGGGCGGTCGGCGGCGAGTTCGCGCGCCTGACGGAATATCCACGGGTTACCGATCGCGCCGCGCGCCGCCGTTACGCCGTCCACGCCGGTCCGCGTCATCATGTCGATGCAATCGCGGGCCGAGAAAAGATCGCCGCTGCCGAGGATCACGCGCGCGCCGACGTGCCGTTTCACGTCGCGGAGGAAATCCCAGCGACTCGGCCCGGCATATCCCTGCTCGACGGTCCGCGGGTGCACGGTCACGGCCGCGACACCCTCGGCGAACGCACCATCGAGGATCGTAAAGAAACGGTCGCGGCTCGACTGCGAATCATCGATCCCTCGGCGCATCTTGAGCGTCACGGGGATCGCGGCGGGTACCGCGTCGCGCGTGCGACGGATGATTTCGAGCGCCGTGACGGGTTGGCTCAAATGAAATCCGCCGCGACACCTTCCGAGCACCTTGCGGACCGGGCAACCGAAGTTGATGTCGATCACGTCGAACCCCGCGTCGACCAGCCTCCGCGCGCCGTGCGCGAACTGATCGGGTTCTGAGCCCATCAACTGCCCGCCGACCGGATGTTCGTCCGGACCGATGTGGAGGAAATGGCGTGTCTTCCTTCGGTTCCGAAGGGCGATCAGGAACTGGTCGAGCATGACTTCACAGACCGCGTAGTCGGCGCCGTGCGCCCGAGCCACGGCGCGCATCGGCCAATCGCTGTATCCCGACAAGGCCGCCTGCACGACGGGGAATCCGATCGTGAGCCCGTCGAACCGGAGGCGGGTCGGAATGGGATGTGCGGCGCGTTCCGCGTCGAATGCCATGGCCCGAGCGCCGTTCAGTGGAGGACGGGACAAACATCGAACCAATGTCGCCCCTGGTCCGCCATCCATTGTTCGGAACTCGCGGGCCCCCACGCGCCGACCGGATACGATTCGAGCGGCGGAGCCGCCGGGCTCTGCCACGCCGCCAGGATCGGATCGATGATCTCCCAAGCGCGTTCCACTTCATCGCTCCGCGCGAACAAACTCGCGTCTCCCGCGAGAAGATCCACAAGCAATCGCTGGTAGGCGTCCGGCATTTCCGACTCCGCGCCGCTTCGGAACCGGAAGTCCAACGTCGCGTTGCGCAGGTTCATGTTCGCGTCGGGCGTCTTGGACTGGAAATGCAACTGGAGTCCCTCGGCGGGCTGGACCTGAATGACCAGACGGTTCGATTCCCAATGGCCCGACGCGGGTACGCGGAACATCATGTGGGGCGGCTCGCGGAACTGGATGACGATCTGCGTCGTGCGGCAGGACATGGCCTTCCCGGACCGCAGGTAGAACGGAACGTCCTTCCACCGCCAGTTGTCGATCCGCAGTTTGACGGCGGCGAACGTCGCGGTCCGACTTCCGTCCGCGACGCCGGAAGTCCGCGCAAAGCCGTCGTACTGGGCGCGGATCGTATCGGTGGCGAAGTCCGCGCCGCGCATCCCGCGGATCGACCGCAGCACCTTCACCTTCTCATCGCGCACCAGGTCGGCGTCGAACCGGACGGGCGCCTCCATGGCCGTCACCATGAGTAACTGGAGAAGGTGGTTTTGGAACATGTCGCGCAGAACGCCCGAACCGTCATAGAACGCGCCTCGACGACCCACATCCACCTCTTCCGCCACCGTGATCTGCACATGGTCGACGTAGTTGCGGTTCCAGATCGGCTCGAAGATGCTGTTCGCGAACCGCAGCACGAGCAGATTCTGCACCGTCTCCTTGCCGAGATAATGATCGATGCGGTAGATGTCGCGTTCGGGAAAGACCTGGTGGAGTTCGGCGTTGAGGGCGCGGGCGGACGCGAGATCGCTTCCGAACGGCTTCTCGACGACGGTCCTCCGATCGCCTCGATCTCGGTTTGCGAGTCCCGCGGAACCCAATTGGCGGACGGCCGTCGGGTAGAGCGCGGGGAGGGTTGCGAGGTAGTAGACGCGGGTCGCCGGGTCGGCCCCTTCGAGCGCATCGAGCCGTCGGCCCAGCGACGCGAACGCATCGGCGTCTTGGATATCGCCGCGCTGGTAATGGACGCTCGACGCGAACGCCGCGAAGGCCGCTTCGTCCCATCCGTGGTCCCCATGCGCCCGAGTCGACGCGGCGAGCGCCGCGCGCCAGGCCTCGTCGGTCAGTTCGCTCCGCGAAAAGCCGACGATCCGAGTCTGGGGCGGAAGGCGGTTCTTCCGGAAAAGCGAAAACAGGGCCGGAATCAACTTGCGGCTCGTCAGGTCTCCCGACGCGCCCAGAATCACGATCGTATGCGCCATCGCGTCCGCAGCCTACGCTCCGCGCGGAGGACGCCGCGCCGCGAGCCAATCGGTATGGAAGGTACCCGGCCGGTCGAGCCGCTCGTATGTGTGCGCCCCAAAATAATCGCGCTGCGCCTGCAGCAGGTTCGCGGGCAGGAATTCGCGGCGATAACCGTCGAAGTAGGCGAGCGCCGACCCGAACGCGGGCACCGGCAGGCCCCGCTCGGTCGCGGCGACCACCACGAGCCGCCATGCGGCCTGTCCGCGATGCAGGGCGGCGCGGAAATAGGGGGCCAGCAGGAGGTTTTCGAGCTCGCCGTCCGCGGCGAACGCGTCGCGAATCCGGTCGAGGAACTGGGCGCGGATGATGCAGCCGCCCCGCCAGAGCAAGGCGATCTGGCCGAAGTCGAGCGTCCAGTCGTATTCACGGGCCGCTTCGCGCAGTTGCACAAATCCCTGCGCGTAGCTGCAGATCTTGGATGCGTAGAGCGCTTCGCGGACCGCTTCGATCCACGTGGCGCGATCCCCCTCGGCCACCGATAGCCGCTCCGCGCCGCTCGGTCCCCGCAGGATCCCCGACGCGCGGCGCCTCGCCTCCTTCATGGCCGAAAGGCACCTCGCGTACACGGCCGTCGTCACGAGCGTGCTGGGAACGCCCAGGTCAAGGGCAAGCTGACTCATCCATTTCCCCGTACCCTTCGCCCCGGCCGTGTCCCGCACGGAATCGACAAGATACCCGTCGCCGAGCGGGTCCTTGACGCTGAAGATGTCGCGCGTGATCTCGATCAGGTAGCTTTCGAGCTCGCCTCGATTCCAATGATCGAAGACGTCGTATAGCGCGTCGTTCGTCAGTCCGAGCACTTCCTTGAGTACGAGGTAGGCCTCGCAGATCAATTGCATGTCGCCGTATTCGATTCCGTTATGGACCATCTTCACATAGTGCCCGGCGCCGCGCGGTCCGACCCATTCGCAGCACGGAATGTCGCGATTCGGACCGACCTTCGCCGCGATCGCCTGGAATATCGGACGAACCACGGGCCACGCGTCGGGACTCCCGCCGGGCATGAGGCTTGGTCCCCTGAGCGCGCCCTCCTCGCCTCCCGATACACCGGTCCCCACATACAAGAGGCCTCGACTCTCGACCGACCGCGTGCGCCGCTCCGTGTCCTGAAAGTGCGTGTTGCCGCCGTCGATGATCAGATCGCCGGGGGAGAGCAGGGGGACGAGCTGTTCGATGAGTTCGTCGACGGCCGGGCCCGCCTTCACGAGCATCATGACCTTCCGCGGCGGCGCGAGCGCCCGGACCAGTTCCTCGATGGAGCGGCACCCGACGAACTGTCTTCCGGCACCGCGCCCCGCGATGAACTGGTCGACCTTGTCGACCGTGCGATTGTAAACGGCGACCCGGTACCCGCGGCTCTCGACGTTGAGCGCGAGGTTTTCCCCCATCACGGCGAGGCCGATGAGTCCAAAATCGCTTGCACCGCTCATGGGCGTCGGTTCCGTCGGGGAGAATTCGCGCGGCGAGTTCGAGCCAGGAGCGAATTCTAATGCGCGGCGTTCCGACGTTCCACTACGCCGCTCGGCGCGCCGCGGCGGCGTAGGGCCGGCGGAGCTGGTCGATCAGGAGCGCGACGACCCGTTCGCGGACGTCGTGCACAAGACGCTCCGAACGCTCGCGGCTGAAGTTCGCGCCGTGCAGTCGCGACTCGCGAACGACCAGCGCGGTCGACTTGGCCCGCAAATAGCCGTAGCGTTCGGCCGCGGACATCGTGTGGATCGAGGAATCGATCGTTGTGTGCAAGTGCGCGGCGCAGGAAATGGCGATCCGTTCCACCAGGCTGTGCCAAGAACGATCTCTCCAAAACCGGGAAAACAACGACCAGAGCGACATGGCGACCTTCCTTTTGTCCGGGACCGCGCGACGCCCGCGCCGGCGATCCGGCGCGAACCCGCGATGGAACCGCGTGTCGTTTCGTCAGACGATCGATCCGCCCGCTGGGGCCGGACCGCTCGCCACGCGACGCTTCCTCCACAGAGTGAATCGAAATCGTCGCATGGGAATCTTCATCCCGGACTCGCGAGAACGGCTTGGCGCAGGTGGGCAATTTGGAGCACGAACCCCGTCCGAAACGCCCAGGCCACCAGGCCACCAGCGGCCGGGCCGTTCCCCTTGACCTACCCCCACGAATTTCCTAATCTTCCGATTCGCCTTTTCCGATTCGATGGACAGGCAGGGCGCCGTAGCCAAGCGGCTAAGGCAGCGGATTGCAAATCCGCCATCCCCGGTTCGAATCCGGGCGGCGCCTCTCGTCTCTCTCTCGGGACCACTCCCCACCCATCGATGGGCGGCCTCTCCCTCCGCCGGATCTCCGCGGTCGATTCCGCTTGACACGCCGCGCGCCCGAGCGGATATTGTGGATAACTTTGTCCGAATACAACCGGCGGCGACGTGTCCGAGCCGCGCGCGGCGCCCGTTCGCTTGGCGCGAGGAGTTTTTGCATGACGAGCTCCGACTCGATCGTTGGCCCCGGTCGCGCGGCCTGTTCGGTCCGAGCGTGCGACATGGTTCTTGTCGGCGTGCTCGCTTGGTTCGGCACGGCGTCGGGGCGCGGATCGTGCGAGGAACCGGCGATCGACTTCGGCCGCCGGATCCGTCCGGTGCTTGCCGAGCGATGTTTTCCGTGCCACGGTCTGGATGCCGAGAAACGCGAAACCGACATGCGGCTCGATACGAAGGAAGGTCTCTTCGTTCAGCTCGATTCCGGGGACATTCCGATCGTGCCGGGCGATCCGGATCGCAGCGCGCTCTACCGACGATTGACCACGGACGATCCCGAACTGCGGATGCCGCCCGACGACGCCAAGCCATTGGATGCCGAGGAAATCGAACGGATCCGGCAGTGGATCGCGGATGGCGCCCGATGGGAGCCGCACTGGTCGCTGACCGCGCCGTCTCGACCGTCGGTGCCCGACGCGCGGGGCAGCGCGTGGCCGCGCAACGCGATCGATGCGTTCATTCTCCAGCGCCTTCGGGCGGAGGAATTGGAACCGTCCTCCGAGGCGGACAAGGCGCGATTGCTGCGCCGCGCGGCCCTCGATCTCACGGGTCTTCCCCCGACGATCGCGGAACTCGACGCGTTCCTCACGGACCCGTCGGCGGACGCGTATGAAAAGGCCGTCGATCGGCTCCTGGCATCGCCCCACTATGGCGAACAGATGGCCCGGTATTGGTTGGACGCCGCGCGGTACGGCGACACGCACGGCCTGCACCTCGACAATGTGCGGCTCATGTGGCCCTACCGCGACTGGGTGATCCGCGCGTTCCGGGACAACATGCCGTTCGATCGGTTCACGCTCGAACAACTCGCCGGCGACCTCCTCCCCGACGCGACCCTGCAACAGCGGATCGCGACCGGCTTCTTGCGGTGCAATGTGACGACGAGCGAAGGAGGCGCGATCGACGCCGAATACGAGGCGCACTACACGGCCGACCGGGTGGCGACCGTTTCGACGGTTTGGATGGGAATCACCATGGGCTGCGTGGTCTGCCATGACCACAAGTTCGACCCGTTCGACATGAAAGACCATTATCAACTCGCCGCGTTCTTCAACCGTCTCGACGGGCCCGCGATGGACGGCAATCGGCAGGACACGCCTCCGACGATCCAGGTGATGACGGACGATCAGCGGCGCGAGCTCGAACAAATGGACGCGCGCGTCGCCGACCTCGTCGCCCGGATCGCGGCGCCGCAACCGGCCGTCGATGCGGCGCAAGGAGAATGGGAATCCCGAATCCGTACCGCGGCCGCGTCCGAACCGCGGTGGATGGCGATGCGCCCCGAATCGTCCCTGTCGCGAGGCGGCGCGACGCTCGCGGCACTCGAAGATCATTCGATCCTGGCGAGCGGCGTCAATCCCGAGAAGGAGGTCTACGAATTCGAGTTCCGCCTCCAAGAAGGCCCATTCACGGCCATTCGACTCGAAGGACTCACGCACGAATCGCTGAGCGGCGGAGGCGCGGGCCGCAGTCCCAACGGCAACGTGGTGCTTACCGAGTTCGAGGCCGAAACGGCCGCCTCGGACGGTTCGGGAGCGTGGCAGTCTGTTTCCTTCGCGCTCGCATGGTCCGACCACGCGCAATCGGACGGCGACTTCAAGATCGCCAACGCGATCGACGGAAAGCCGGAATCCGGCTGGGCGATCGGTGGACATCAAAAGAAGGAGGACCGCAGGGCGATCTTCGTCGCGTCGAACCCGTTCGGCGGACCCGAAGGCGCTCGGCTTCGCGTGCGTCTGCGTCATGAATCCATCTATGCTCAGCATCAGTTCGGCCGAGTTCGGCTGGCCGTCACAGCGGCGGCGGCGATCCCCGAGGTGGGTGTCGGCACGGTACCTCGCGAGCTCGTCGATTGGATCCGCGGCGATCCGGCGAGCGTGACCGAGGAACAGCGGGGCAAGATCCGAACGTACTATCGCGATTCGGTGTCGACCGATGGGGCGCTGAAGGCGGCGATCAACGAGCTCGCCTCGCTTCGCAAGGCGCGCGACGCATTCGACGCGGGCCTGCCGACGACGCTGGTCTGGCGCGATGCGGGCGAACCCAAACCGGCGTTCATCCTGCTGCGCGGTCAATACGACAAGCCGGGTCCGGCCGTTTCGCCCAACACGCCCGCCGCGCTGCCTCCGCTCGCGGACATCGGCCCGGGCCATACGCCGACCCGGATCGATCTGGCCCGATGGCTCGTTTCCCCCGAACATCCGCTCACGGCGCGGGTCGTCGTCAATCGATTCTGGCAGCAGTATTTTGGGATCGGCCTGGTCGAAACGGCCGAGGATTTTGGATCGCAGGGAACGCCGCCCTCGCATCCGGAGCTCTTGGATTGGCTGGCGGTCGAATTCCGCGAAAGCGGTTGGGACGTCAAGCGGCTCCAAAAACTCATCGTGACGTCCGCGGCCTATCGACAGGATGCGCGCGTCACGCCGGACCGAGCGAAAAAGGACCCGCGAAATCGGTTGGTATCGCGCGGGCCCCGGTATCGGTTGGACGCCGAGTCGGTCCGGGATTCGGCGTTGGCGGCGAGCGGTCTTTTGGTACGGGATATCGGCGGTCCGAGCGTCAAGCCGTATCAGCCGTCGGGGATCTGGGAAGCGGTCGCCTACACCGACAGCAACACGGCGAAGTTCACGCGGGATTCCGGGCCGGCCCTTTATCGGCGCGGTCTCTACACGTTTTGGAAACGGACCGCGCCGCCGCCGACCCTGGTGATACTCGACGCGCCGTCCCGCGAGACGTGCACGGTGCGGCGCACGCGCACGAACACGCCGCTCGCCGCGCTCGCGCTGATGAACGACGAGCAGTTCGTGGAAGCGGCTCGGCACCTCGCGACCCGAGCCCTGAAGGAAGGCGGCTCGACGGACGCCGAGCGGGTCGCGTACGCGTTCCGGTTGGCGACCGCGCGCGTCCCGACCGATGCCGAACGGGCCGTTCTGCACGAAACGCTCTCCGCACATGCGGACCGCTATGCGGCCGACGTCGAGTCGGCTCGCAAGTTGATTCAAGTCGGCGAATCGGCACCCGACGCGACGCTCGACCCCGCGCAACTCGCGGCATGGACGATGCTCGGCAACCTGATCCTGAACCTCGACGAGTCGATCACGAAATAGACGGCGTGTTTTCATGGTCCGCTCGCAAGGGAGACACCGCACATGACGCCCGAACTCGACCGCCTTCTTTGCCTCACGCGCCGGCAGTTGTTCGGAGGCGGCGCGCACGCGGCGGGCGCCGCCGCGCTCGCGACCCTGCTCGGGAATCGGTCGAAGGCCGACGACGCGCGTTCGGGAGCGCTGCCCGACGTTCCGCACCACCGGCCCACGGCGAAACGGATCATCCACTTGTTCATGAGCGGCGCGCCCTCGCAGATCGACATGTACGATCACAAGCCCGAACTGACGGCCCTATTCGACAAGGACCTTCCCGAGTCGGTGCGCCAAGGTCAACGCTTCACGACGATGACGTCCGGACAGAAACGGTTTCCCCTCGCGCCGTCGATGTTCCGATTCGATCAACACGGCCAATCGGGGCGTTGGGTGAGCGAGTTGCTCCCCGAGACGGCGAAGGTCGTTGACGACCTCGCCTTCGCGTACAGCGTGCATACGAACGCGATCAACCATGACCCGGCGATCACCTTCATCCAGACGGGACGCGAACTGCCGGGATGGCCAAGCCTGGGCGCGTGGCTCTCGTATGGACTGGGGACCGCGACCGAAAACCTTCCGAATTACGTCGTCATGACACCGACCTGGACCGGCAGGAAGAGCGCGCAGGCGCTCTATTCGCGGCTTTGGGGGAGCGGGTTCCTTCCGTCCCGCCTGCAAGGCGTCGCGCTCCGAGCGCAGGGCGATCCGGTCCTCTTCGTCACGAACCCTCCCGGCGTCGACGCGTCGACGCGCCGCGCGATGCTCGATGGATTGAGCCGGCTCAATCAGATGCAATTCGAGGCGGTGGGCGACGCGGAGATCCAATCGCGGATCGCGCAGTACGAGATGGCGTTTCGCATGCAGACGTCGGTCCCCGAACTCGCGTCGATCGCCGACGAGCCGCAACATGTGCTCGATCTGTACGGTCCCGACGCCACCAAACCGGGGACCTTCGCGGCAAGCTGTCTTCTGGCGCGGCGGCTCGCCGAACGCGGCGTGCAGTGTATCCAGCTCTTCCATCGGGGATGGGACCAGCACAACAACCTCCCGAACGACATCCGCAACCAATGCCGCGACATCGACCACGCGGCGCGGGGTCTGATCGAGGACCTGAAGCAGCGCGACATGCTGAAAGAGACGTTGATCGTCTGGGGAGGCGAGTTCGGGCGCACCGTCTACTGCCAAGGCGAATTGAAACGCGACAATTACGGTCGCGACCACCATCCCCGGTGTTTCACGATGTGGATGGCGGGGGGCGGCATCCAGGGCGGCCGATCGATCGGCATCACCGACGACTTCAGCTACAACGTCGTCGCCGACCCCGTCGGCATCTCCGATGTCAACACGACGATCCTGCATTGCCTCGGGATCGACAACCAGCGCATGTCGGTGAAATACCAGGGGCTCGACGCGCGGGTGACGGGCGTCGAACCGTGCCGTGTGCTCACCGAACTGCTGGCCTGAGAACGTCGCGCCGCGACGGCCCAACGGGGCATATCGCTCGGCGCGTCCCGACCCGCTACAATCGGTCGCGCTCGGCCGTGCCGCGCGTTGCCCGACCGAATCGCGCGCCGGGCCGACGGGCGTCGCCCGCGCGACGCGCCCCGATCGTCACCTTTCCGCGGAGTTCCGACCATGTCCGTTTCCCGGCGCGCGTTCCTCCGTTCGGCCGGCGCGATCCTCGCCGCGGGAGCCGCATCGGACGGATCCGTGCGCGGCGCGTCGGTCGGCGACGCGATGCCGATCCTCGACACGCACCAGCATCTTTGGGACCCGGCCCGCCGCGAACCGCCGTGGCTCGCCGGAGCGCCCGATATCCTGAGGCGCCGGTACACGAATCCGGAGTACGTCGAGGCGACGCGCGGGCTCGATATCCGCGCGATTTACATGGAAGTGGATGTCGCGCCGAGCGACCATGTCGCGGAAGCCGACGAGGCGATCGCGCTGAGCCGCAGCGGCGAGCATCCCACGATCGCGGCGATCGTGGGAGGGCGGCCCGCGTCCGACGGATTCGCCGATTACCTCGCGAGGCTTCGCGACCGGAAGGAGGTCCGGGGCGTCCGGCAGGTCCTTCACGGCGGCGGGACTCCGGCCGGATATTGCCTCGCCGATCCGTTCGTCCGCGGCATCCGGCGGCTCGGCGAAGCCGGACTCACCTTCGATCTTTGCCTGCGTCCCGCCGAACTCGACGACGGATGCGAGCTCGTCTCGCGCTGCCCCGGCACGCGGTTCGTGCTCGACCATTGCGGCAACGCGGACGTCGCGGCGTTCCTGAAGACGCTCCCGAGTGACCGAAAGCCGTCACACGACGCCGACGCATGGCGGCGATCGATCGACCGGCTCGCGTCCAGGAACAACATCATCTGCAAAATCTCCGGAATCGTCGCCCGAGCGCAGGCCGGTTGGGGGCCCGACGACCTGGCGCCGATCGTGAACCACTGTCTCGATGCTTTTGGGCCCGACCGCGTCGTCTTCGGCGGCGACTGGCCGGTCTGCCTCTTGGGCGCGACGCTGCGCGCGTGGATCGAGGCGCTCGGCGCCGTCGTCGCGGAACGCCCGCTCGAATTCCGGAGGAACCTATGGCATGCCAACGCGTCCCGATTCTTCCGACTCGACGCCCCCCCGTCGAAATGAATCCGCGTCGGCCCGTTTTCGCGCCGTGTTCGGCCGTTTTGCGCGCGGCGGCGGCGGCGTGTGCGGCATTCGCCGTCCTGGCGGCGTTCGGGATGCCGACGGGCCTCGCGCGGGAATCGAACAGGGCCCTGGATGCGCCGACCGTCCGTATGCGGCTCGAAGGTCCGATCGCCGCGCGTTTGGACGCGATCGTGGAGAACTGGTTGATCCCCGCTCCGCGAGCCAATCCCGGCATGCTCGAGATGATGCGGCTGCGCGACCGCAAACCGCCGTACGAGGATCCGGTTCCGTGGGCGGGCGAATTCGTCGGAAAGTACCTGACCTCGTGCGTGCTCGCGCGCCGCTTGACCGATGACCCCGGACTCCAGGCGGTCACCGAACGGACGATCGCCGCATTGATCGCGACGCAATCCGACGACGGGTATCTCGGCCCGTTCCCGGACAAGCGACTCCTCGATCGGTGGGACCTGTGGGGGCACTATCACTGCATGCTCGCGCTCGTCCTTTGGCATCGCGACACGGGCAGTCCCCAAGCGCTCGAAGCGGCCACGCGCGCCGCCGATTTGATGTGCGCGACGTTCCTGGACACGGGACGCCGCGTGCACGAGGCGGGCTCGCACGAGATGAACATGGCCGTGATGCACGTGCTCGGCATGCTCTACCGGGAAACGCGCAAGGAGACCTACCTTCGACTGCTTCGCGAGATCGAAACGGATTGGCGACAACCGCCCGCCGGAGACTACCACCGTCTCGCGGCGAGCCGTGTCGAGTTCTTCCGGACGCCGAAACCCCGATGGGAGAGCCTCCATCCGATGGCCGCGCTCGCCGAGCTCCATCGCATCACCGGGGACGATTCGTACCGCGACGCGCTCGCGCATTGGTGGTGGAGCATCCGCCGAACGGACATCCACAATTCGGGGAGTTTCTCGACGAACGAACAGGCGGTCGGCAACCCGTTCCGACCCGGCGCCATCGAGACGTGCTGCACGGTCGCATGGATGCTGCTCAGTGTCGAAACGCTTCGATTGACCGAGGACAGCCGGATCGCCGACGCGCTCGAGTCGGCGACTTGGAACGCGGTGCTCGGATACCAACACCCGAGCGGCCGGTGGTGCACGTACGATACGCCGATGGACGGCAAGCGACTCGCCTCGGCGCACAGCATCGTCTTCCAATCGCGTCCGGGCACGCCCGAACTCAACTGCTGCAGCGTCAACGGCCCCAACGGGCTCGGCCTGCTCAGCGAATGGGCCGTGCTCGGCGACGAACACGGACTGTATGTCAACTACTACGGGCCGGGCCGAACCGACGTGAGGCTCGGCGACGGCTCGATCTGCTCGCTCATCCAGACGACCGACTACCCGCGCGAGGGCGCGATCGAACTTGAAGTGCGGCCGGCGGCCTCCCGAAGATTCCCGCTGTTCGTCCGCGTGCCCGAATGGTCGACCGCGTCGCGCGTCGCGGTGAACGGCGAGGACATCAAGCCCGTTCGGCCGGGCACATACGCGCGGATCGAGCGAACGTGGCAACCGGGCGACCGCGTTTCGATCGAATTGGACATGCGGCCCCGCGCGCTGCGAGGCGACGGCCACGTTCAGTTTCGGACGTCCCTGTATCGCGGACCGCTCCTGCTCGCCTGCGATCAGAAGCTCAACACGATCGATCCGCAAGCGATGCCCGAACTTGATTTCGCGACCCTTCGGCTCGACCGGCTGCCGGAAGCACCGGGCGACGCATCCCCGGACGCGTTCAAGCCGATCGTCGCTGTAACCGCGCGGGCCGTCGACGGGCTCGACATCGTGCTCTGCGACTTCGCGACGGCGGGCGCCCACGGAACCGAGTATCGGTCGTGGCTACCGGTCAAGAACGGGCCGCCCGTTCCGTTCACTCTCGAACAACCCGAGCCGGACGCCAATCTGCCGCTCGAAGAGACCCTGCTGACATGGGGATCGGCCGAACCGGACTCGACGTACGACGTGCGGATCGCGACCGACGCGGGATTCGAACATGTTGTGGCCCATTGGACCGACGTGCGTGGAAACGCGCTCGCATGGCAACCTCCCGCCGGTACACGGGCGACCTATTCCTGGAACGTCGAAGCGCGCCGCGGCATGAACCGATCGGCGGCGATCGACGGTCCGCGCGCGTTCACGGTGGACCCGTCGATCGAGTCGAACACGAAGGGCATCGTCGTTCGCGCGGCGCTCGAGGGGACGGCCGAGCCCGACGAGGGGCGGCTCCTGGCGCATCGCGATATCGCGCCCGCCGGCGCCGACTCGACCCGGACGCTCACGTTCAACGGTGCAACCTCGCATTTGACCTACGCGGCGCCGCGATTCCCCCTCCGAACGTTCACGTTTTCGGCTTGGATCCGCCCGCGCGATCCCAAGCCCGACGGCGGAAAGTGGCATCAGATCGTCTCGGCATGGTCCGCCCCTTCCAACGACCCGCTCCGCGTCGCCGTGCGGGACGGCGAACTGGTGGTCGGCATCGAGCAGCCGGGGGGCGGATGCGGTATTTCGGCCGGCCGGGTGGCCGATGGAACATGGGTCCATGTCGCGTTGGTGAAACGATTCACCGAGTTGACGCTCTATGTCGACGGGCATGAGAAGGGCACGTCGCGCGCGGCGCCGAGTTTCGTTCCGGGGCCCGTGAACATCGGCATCGGATGCAATCCGAATCACACGGGGCCCGAGGTGTTTGATGGAGAAATCGCCCGAGTCCTTCTGGCGCGTGAAGCGTACGACGAGGAAGCCATCGCTCGGCTTGCCGGCGATCGGCCGTTCCCGCCTTGATCCGCGAGGAAACGGGCCGACATCGGACATCCAAAACGAGGCGACCGACCGTAGGCTCGAATGGGGACGATCCCGCGCGCCCGATCCGTCGACCGAAACGAAACGCACGACTCGAAAACACATCATATTCTTTGGGGAGACGCATCGCATGGATTTCATGAACCACGAGGATTCGGGCCGCGAAGACAACGCCGGAATCCCGCTCGCCGCGCTCGCCGGACGTGTGCGATCGAGGCGCCGATGCGGCGATCGCGTGCGGCAACGGGTGGGATGGCGCGGTCCGATCGGCATGGTGGTCGGCATGGTGATCGGCATGGTGATCGGGATTCCGATCGCGTGTGAAGGTCGATTGGCCGCGAGCGATCTGTTTGTCGCGCCGGACGGCGATGATCGGCATGCGGGAACGAAGGAGCAGCCCTTCGCGACGCTCGAACGGGCCCGCGACGCCGTTCGCGCGGCGCGGGGAACGTCCCGGTCGTCCATCACCGTCTGGCTGCGCGGCGGTGATTATCGCCGCGACGGAGAGTTGGAGTTTTCGGCCGAGGATTCGGGAACGGCCGATGCGCCCGTTACGTGGCGGGCCTTTCCCGGCGAAACCGTGCGCCTGCTCGGAGGTCGCGTGCTGCCGGCGTTCCGGCCGATCAGCGACGCCGACGTTCGAGCGCGATTGGCGGGCGACGCGAGCGATCGGGTGCTCGAAGTCGATGTCCGGGCCTCGGGGATCACCGATCCGGGGAGACTCACGTCGCGCGGCTTCGGACGACCGACCTCGGTAGCGCATTGCGAGCTGTTTTGCAACGGTACGCCGATGCCCCTCGCCCGTCGGCCCAACGAGGGCGAATGGCTCGCGATCGCCGGATTCCCGGAAGCGAACGCGAAGCCCGACGATCACGGAGGCCGGATCGGACGGATCGAGGACGGTTTTGAAATCGCCGACGACCGCCCGTTCGCGTGGGCTCCGTCCGACGACATCTGGGTCCACGGTTATTGGGCTTGGGACTGGGCGAATTCGTACGAGCGCGTCGAGCGGCTGGAACGGGAGACGCGCCGCGTCGTCACCGCGCCGCCCCACGGCCTCTACGGATTCCGCAAGGGGCAGCGGTTCTGCTTTCTCAATGTGCTCGAGGAATTGGACCATCCCGGCGAATGGTATCTCGACCGGCAACGCGGCGTACTCTACTTTTGGCCACCCGAGCCCGAAAAGCCGTTCGAAGCGGTGCTTTCGGTTCTCGACCGGCCGCTCCTCCGTTTCCAGGACGCTTCCCATATCGCGGTCCAGGATCTTGGGCTCGAAGCGACCCGCGCCGACGCGGTCGTCATCCGGGGCGGCTCGTCGATCCGGATCGAGGGATGCGCGATCCGCAACATCGGAAACTGGGGGGTTCGCGTCGATGGGGGTTCCTCGCACACGGTCGCGCGATGCGATATTTGGGATACGGGCGACGGGGGCGTTTCCCTATCCGGCGGCGATCGCCAAACGCTCGCTCCGGCCGGGCACGTCGTCGATGACTGCCACTTCGTCCGCCAAGGCCGCTGGTCCAAGTGCTATGTGCCCGCCGTGCTCATGCAGGGGGTCGGACACCACGTCTCGCACAACCTGATTCATGATCATCCGCACTGCGCGATCCTGTTCGGGGGCAATGACCATTTGCTTGAATTCAACGAGATCCACCACATCGCGCTCGAGACGGGCGATGTCGGGGCCATTTACGCGGGCCGGGACTGGACGATTCGCGGCAACCGCATCCGGCACAACTTCATCCACGACACGGGCGGAGTCGGCATGGGGTCGATGGGAGTCTACATGGATGATTGCGTGAGCGGCACCGAAGTGTTCGGCAATGTTTTTCATCGCGTCCATTGGGCCATGTTTATCGGCGGCGGACGCGACCATCGCGTCGAGAACAACGTGTTCGTCGACTGCGATCCGGCCGTGCGCGTCGATGGAAGGGGGCTCGACAAGTCGCCCGTCTGGTCCAACATGGTGCGCGACTTCATGAAGAAACAACTCGACGCGGTCCCCGCCGAACTCTATCGGACCCGCTATCCGGCGATCGCGGACGTCGACCGCTATTACGCGGAACGCGCCGGCGTCCCTCCCGAAAACAACGTCATCCAAGCCAACGTCTGCTTCGGCAAATGGCTCGAAGCCGGTTGGCACGCAAGCGAAGGTGTCTTGAAGGTCGAGCGGAATTCGGTGGACCCGGAACCGGGACTCGTGTCGCGGGACCCACCCGTGTTCCGGCTCCGCGACGACTCGCCCGTTTGGGCGACAGGCTTCAAGGCCATTCCGTTCGAACAGATCGGGCTCAAGACGAAACGGCCGGACGGCGGAATCGGAACACGTTTCCCGAAGGTGCGCGTCGCGTCGGTGCGCCGAGCGTTCCACAACGGGGAGCACAACGCGTTCACCGATCTGTGCCGGTTCCGGAACCAGTTGTATCTCGTCTTTCGAAGCTGTCCGGATGGGCACATGGTGCATCCGACCGCGTCGATCCTCGTCCTTCGCAGCCAAGACGACGGCGCGACCTGGGAACAGGCGCATCGGTTCCAGGTCGCCGACCGCGATACGCGGGATCCGCATTTCCTGGTCTTTCGCGATCGGCTGTTTGTCTACACGGGAACATGGTACAGCGGAAAAACGACCCTGCCGCGCGACGAGTACGATCTGAACAAGCACCTCGGATACGCCGTTTGGACCGACGACGGCGCGCGGTGGAATGGCCCGTCGATGCTCGAAGGCACGTTTGGCCATTACGTCTGGCGCGCCGCGGCGTGGGGAAACAAGGCCTACCTGTGCGGCCGACGAAAGGACGGGTTCGAAGTGACGGCGCGTGGTGAGCCCGACGACGTCCAGTCGATCATGCTCGAAAGCGATGACGGCCTGATCTGGAGGAAGAACGCGTTCTTCCAGGAAACCGCCGGAGACGAAACGGCCTTCGTGTTCGAATCCGACGGCCGCGTGTTGGGCGTCGCGCGGCGCGCGCGCGACGCGCATGCCCAGTTGTTGCGGTCGCAACCGCCTTTCACCGACTGGGACCGACGCGAGCTCGACCGCTCCATCGGAGGCCCGCTGCTCGCGCGATGGGCTGACCGGTGGGTCGTCGGAGGGCGTCATTCGGTCGCCGAGCGGGGCCCCAAGACGTCGCTCTGCTGGCTCATCGGCGATCGACTGGTTGAATTCGCCGAACTCCCGAGCGGCGGGGACAATTCGTATCCGGGGTTCGTCGAGTCGGCGCCGGACCGAGCCCTGGTGTCGTACTATTCGAGCCACGAGCACGATGCGGAGGGACGGCCGATCACCGCCATCTATCTCGCCGAACTGGTCCTCGAATGACCGATCGGGTGCGTGCCCGTCATGGCCCTTACGCCGATCATGATCGGGGCGGAAGCGGATGCGTCGCGGACCACCATTCCCACAAGCGACCGCTCCTACCAGACCAGCGCGAGATTGACCGTCGCCTGAGGCGGAACCTTCATGCGAATCGAATCGGTCCGCGTTTCCCCCACATACGCTTCGTCCACAAGCGTCAGTTGGAGTACCTGATGCTCGTCGGGAAACACGATCCAGTACTCGGGAATGCCGGCCCTTGCATACAGATTGCGTTTGGTTTTCAAGTCGTGGTCCGAGTTCGACGGCGAGAGGATTTCAACGACCAGATCCGGCACCCCCTTGATCTTGGTCGGTGTCAAGATGTGCTTTCGCTCCCGCGTAACGATCACCAGATCGGGCTGCACGATATCATGATCCGAAAGCTGCAAGTCGACCGGCGCATCGATGACCTTGCCGAGACCCTCCAGTTCGATCTGGGTGTATAGCTGGAACTGAACATGCCGTGAAACCTCTTGATGGTACAGACTGGGCGCCGGGTTCACGAAATGTTCTCCTTCGATGATCTCGTGCCTCTTGCCGTCAAAGGGGATCGCGGCGTACGCTTCGTAGTCCCAGAGGGTCGCCTGGCGTGGTTGGGTCGCGGACATGATTCGGATTCCTTAGGCCGTCGAGCAACGGATTTCATTGTAACCGGCCAATTTGGCTTCGGACAATTCCGCCCTCGATTCGCGATTCCGATCCGATCTTGTGGCTTTTGGCGGTCATTGGGTATCCTTGAGCCGAGCGGGCCGGACCGGACGGGCCGCGCGAGGAGAGGAATACCATGTCGGAACCGACCAAGCCCGACCCTGCCGCCGACCCCCAACCCAAACCGTCGGCGGTCGAGGAGGCGAAACTGGCGAGCCGCTATTTGCGAGGCGACCTTGCCGAGGAATTGCTGAATGGCGAGGACCACTTCGCGCCGTTGTCCTCTTTGGTCCTCAAGCACCACGGGATGTACCAACAGGATGATCGGGACTCGCGCGGAGCCCGCGATGCCGACGGCCGGAAACTCGGCAAGGCCTACTCCTTGATGATCCGGACCAAGATCCCCGCGGGCATGCTGACCAGCGACCAACTGCTCGCCGAACTGGATCTTTGCGAGGAACTGGGAAACGGGACCCTTCGCATCACGAATCGCCAGGATTTGCAGCTCCATAGCGTCCTAAAGCGCGATGTCCAAACGGCGATCCGCCGGATCAACGAGGTCAAGCTCACCACGCTCGGCGCTTGCGGCGACGTCCAACGCAACGTCATGTGCTGCCCATGCCCGGTCCAGGACAAACCCCGGCAAGAGATCCAGGAATTGGCGCTGCGGCTGTCAAACCACCTGCTTCCGCGCAGTCCGGCGTACCGCGATATCTGGCTCACCGACCTCGAATCGGGCGAGCGTCAGGCCTGGGACGCCGCAACGGCCGCGCCGCGCGAACGGGTTCCCGAGGACGTCGACTCCGATGGAGCCGACGCGATCGAACCGCTCTACGGCAGGACCTATCTGCCTCGGAAATTCAAGATCGCCATCGCGTTGCCGCACGACAACTGCGTCGACGTCTATACACCCGACCTCGGACTGCTCGCCGTTCCCGAGAACGACACGGTGGTCGGATACAACTTCCTGGTCGGCGGCAGCTTCGGGATGACGCCGAGCAACAAGAAGACGTTTCCGGCGCTTGCGAAACGGATGGCGTACGTGCCGGCCGGCGAAGTGATCGCGGTGGTGGAAGCCGTCATCAAGGTCCAGCGCGACTTCGGAAACCGGAGTGACCGGAGCCTGGCCCGCATGAAATATCTGATCGCCGATTGGGGCCTGCCCCGATTCAAGGCGAAGGTCGAGGAGTATTATGGACGACCGCTCGCCGATCCTCATCCGACCGACGTGCGCGGGTTCGAAGACCATCTCGGCTGGGGAGAGCAGGGGGACGGCCGACTCTATTACGGCCTGAATGTCGAAAACGGCCGCATCCTCGACTGCGACGGCCTGCGGCTCAAGACGGCCCTGCGTGAAATCGCTCGCGCCTATCGGCCGGGCATTCGCCTCACGCCCCTTCAGAGCATTCTGTTCACCGATATCGATCCGGCCGACCGCATCGATTTCGAGGTCATCCTGCGGCGGAACGGCGTCAAGGGCTTGCACGAGATCTCGCAAGCTCGACGATGGTCGATGGCCTGCGTGGGACTTCCGACCTGCCCGCTGACGATCACCGAGAGCGAGCGGTCCCTTCCGGGCATGATCGATGATCTGGAGCCCGTGCTCGCCCGACTCGGTCTCGCCGGTGAACGGTTCACCCTACGGATGACCGGGTGCCCCAATGGATGCGCTCGGCCCTACAACGCCGACGTGGGGCTCTCCGGGCGCGCGGTCGACAAGTACTCGATCTATCTCGGCGGGCGATTGCTCGGGGACCGCATGGCCTTCCTCTACCAGGACCTCGTGCCCGCCGACCAGATCCTGCCGACGTTGACGCCCATCCTGACCTATTTCAAGCATGCGAGAACGGATGGCGAGTCATTCGGCGATTTCTGCGACCGCATGGGAAAAGACTCGCTGAACCGCTGGGCGACCCAGTTCGCCCAGGAATCGGCGAGGACCGGCGCGGCGGGTGGTTGAGCGGCGCGTCGAGTGGTTCGCGATCCTCGTGGTGGATGCGGCACGGCGATTCGTTTCTCCCGTCTCATTTGATTCCCACTTCAAGGAGTTTCCTTCGATGACGATTCGGCCTCGGCCCGCGTGCCTTGCCTCCGCCGCCAAACGAACGACGGTGGTCCTCGGCGTCGCCGCCCTGTATTGCCTTGCGGGTTGCACATCCAAGTCACCGCCGGATAGTGGCCCGTCTCCGTCGAAGGCCGCGTCCGACCCGCACGGCCACGACCATGACGGTCATGCGCACCACGATCACGCGCACGGGCACGAGGGCCCCCACGGCGGTCATTGGCTCGACCTGATGTCCGGCGATCGCCTCGTGCACGCGGAATGGACGCATGACGACAAGACGGGGCTCATCGCCGTCTACCTGTCGGACGCGTCCAACAACGAGCCGGTATCCGATCCTCCGCCAACGATCGAGATCGAAATCCGGACGGGCAAGGAGCCAAGGAAATACACATTGCCGCTTACCGCGACCATCCGGGAAGCGCCCGCGCGGGCCGCCTATTCGATCGAGGATCCCGCGCTCGTGACGGCGCTCGCGATCATCGTCGAGGGAAGCGAGCCCCTTCTGCGCGCGACGCTGGAAGGCAAGGCGTTTGAAGCGAAATTCGAATCGCATGACCACGCGCACGCGCATTGAAAGGACCATTTGTGGACGGGCCGGACTTTGAAAAGAACGCGTTGATTCCCGTCGTCGCGCAGGACGCGCGGACCGGCGACGTGCTGATGCTGGCGTACATGAACGGCGAGGCGTACGACGAGACGCTGCGCACGGGGCGCGTCTGCTACTTCAGCCGAAGCCGCAACCGGCTCTGGCGGAAAGGCGAGGAAAGCGGCAACATCCAGGAGCTCCGCGAGGTCTTCCTCGATTGCGACCGCGATACGCTGCTGGTGAAAGTCGAACAGGTCGGAGGCGCCGCGTGCCACGAGGGATTCCGCTCGTGTTTCTTCCGGCGCGTCGATCCGGCGACCGGACGCGTCGATGTCGTCGGCGATCGTCTCTTTGACCCGGCGGATGTCTACGCGAACAAGAGTCCGAACGCGAACAAGCCCGCCTCACGGTAAGCCCCTGTCGCGAGGACGAAGGGCCGTCGTTCGAGGAACGGGTTCCCGGGTATGAACACGATGCGATTGCTGAAGCTTGGAATCCCCGCCGGCAGCCTGCAGGAGGCGACCGGCGCGCTCTTCCGCAAGGCGGGCTACACGGTCACGTTCGCGTCCCGGTCGTACTATCCGTCGATCGACGACGACGAGATCGAGTGCATGCTGATCCGTGCTCAAGAAATGGCGCGGTACGTCCAGCAAGGCGTGCTCGACGCGGGAATCACGGGCCACGATTGGATCCTCGAAACGAACGCCGTCGTCGTGGAGATCTGCGAGCTGGCGTTTTCGAAAGTCAGCCGGCGGCCCGTCCGCTGGGTGCTCTGCGTGCCCAACGAATCGCCCGTGCGATCGGTGGCCGATTTGAAGGGACTCCGCATCGCGACCGAGGCCGTCGGCCTCACCCGGGCCTACCTCGCGCGGCACGGCGTGGAGGCGACGGTCGAGTTCTCCTGGGGGGCGACCGAAGTGAAGCCGCCGCGCCTTGCGGACGCGATCGTCGAGGTCACCGAAACGGGAAGCTCACTCCGCGCCAACAACCTGCGGATCGTCGACGAGATTCTGCAAAGCACGACGCGGTTCATCGCGAGCCGCGAGGCGTACGCCGATCCGTGGAAACGGCAAAAGCTCGACAATCTCGCATTGATGCTCCAAGCCTGCCTGGCCGCCGAAGGCAAAGTCGGCCTGATGCTCAACGTGCCGCGCGCCGATCTGCCGAAGATCCTCGCGCTGCTTCCCGCCCTGCAGAAACCGACCGTCTCCGCGTTGTCCGACGATGCGTGGGTCGACGTGAATACGATCGTCGACGAGCGGATCGTTCGGACGATTGTCCCGCGGCTCAAGGCCGCCGGAGCCCGGGGGATCGTCGAATACCCGATCAACAAGATCATCGACTAGCGTCGAGTTCATGGATCGTCCCGTGCAGCAACCGGACGACCTCGCGCCCTCCCTCGCCGCGCAGCGCGCAGCGAATCTCGATGCAATCGGTCGGCTCGAGTTCGGGCACGCCGAGCGCGACGGTGCGGCCATCGTCGAGCCATCTCGCGTCGCGCACCTTCCAGGTCCGCACGTCATGGTGTTCCGACCCGTAGTTCGCGGACCGGCGCAGCGACCAGACGGTGATCGCGTAACGCGACGCGTCCTCGGCCGATCCGCGATCCATCGGGTCGCTGAACGTGAGGTCGATCGCTTCCTTGCGCGCGTGGAACGCGATCGGCGCATGGACGGTACCGCCCGCATAGCGGACCCGATACAAACCGCCCGACTCCGGTTGACTGCTCGCCCAGACGACCATCCCGCATGTGTAGAGTTGGCCGTCGTGCGGAGAGAACCGTCCCCGCATCACGCCTGTCGGAAACGGTCCGATCGGCAATTCGCACATGGCGCCCTGCATCCGATCGCCGATCCGTTCGTGCGGCACCGAGTAGACCTTGCCGTAACCGTACGACAGATTGAGGAGCGAACCTTGGAGCGGTCCCCATCGATCGCTCGTGACCCAAAGGAGCTCGCCGGGTGAACGATCAAACGCGTTGGTGATCCAGCACAGGGGACGTTCCATGGCGGAGTCCGATGGATCGACGACCGCGTGGTAACCGAACATGTTTCCGTAAAACCCGCCCGGCTTGACCCAGTTGATCCGGTTCTTGGGCGTCCAGTGCCCTTCCTGGTCGGTCACGAAAAACGTCCCGTCCGGATTGAGGCAAACGCCGTTGGCCGCCCGGAATCCTGTGGCGAGAATCTCCGTTTTCGCGCCGTCCGCGCTGACCTTGAGCAACGTTCCGTGATGGGGAACAACGGCGGTGAGCGCGTGGCGGGCCGACTTCGCGTAGTAGAAATTGCCTTCCGGATCGGCTTGGAGGCCCATCGCGAACTCGTGGAAATGCTCGGTGACCTGGTGGTCGTTGTTGACGTTCTCGTAGTAGTCGATCTCCTCATCGCCGTTCAGATCGTGAAGACGGCAGATCTGATCGCGGCATGTCACCACGAAATGGCCGTCGCGATGGAGCAGGCCGAGCGGTTGGAAGAGGCCCGACGCGATCCGCTTCCAGGTCAGCTCGACACCGCTCCGATCGTTCGCCGCGCGCGCCGCGAGCGACGCCAACCCCGAGACGATCCAGACGTTTCCTTCCCAATCGGAGACGGCCAACCGGTCTCCGTCCGGAAGAAAATCGAGTCCGGTGAACCGCATCCGGCAAAACCACGGATTATCGAGCGGATGGACAAGCCGCTCAACGACGAACGGTCCTTCGGCTGAATCGAGCGTGGCGACGCGCGTCGTGAGCCGTTCGGGCCAGCGGACCGGGCCACCCCGCGTGAAGGCGAGGGGATCCTCGGGCGCTGTCGCACGCGACCACGTCGACGCGAGCTTCGCGGCGGTCAATCGATCCGGCGCCGCGGCCAACCGCAATTGAAAACCGATCGGCTCGGAACCGGCGGGCAACTCCAGATGCAATTCACTGCCCCGCACGTCGAACGTCGCGCCGGGGATCGGCGGAAGCACGGCGACGGCGAGCACGGCGTCGCCCGCATGCGGTGCCGGATCCGGACCCGCGTTGTTTGAAATCGAGCGGCTCGCGCCGTCGGACGCGCCGACAAGGAACGCCGCGACGCCGGACTCGGTCGATTCCAACCGCACGGCGCCGCGGTGGGGCAGATGGGCGACCCGCATGCGCATGGAAAGCGAGCGCGGGCCGATCCGAAATACGCGTTCGAAAACCGGAGCGGGCGCCGCTTCCGGCGCGGCGACCGTCGCTCGAGGAACCACCGATCCCGATGCGGCGGGCGCGTGGAGTCGCGGCAGTTCCCAAACCTCGGTCGCACCGACCGTGTAGTGGATCACGACGTCGGAGCCATGCTGGTACATGCCTCGGTAATGAGCCCAATCACGAGGCAGCGGACCATAAACGCGCCCGTCCCGGCCGACGACCCGCGCGGTGTCCTCGAACGAATCGGTCCCCGGCCGCGCCCAGCCCGGCCCCATCGGCGTCTCGAAGGCGACGCGTCCGGTGATGCGCGGATGCACGGCATGTTGTCCCGTGAAGAGGATCCCGTTCCAGTCGATGAATTGGTCGCCCGTCCATCCGACCGCCGCGCGCAGCGTGTCGTAGTCGTACAGGATCCAGGCGCGGCCCCGCGACACGCCTCCCGCGGCGCCGTCGAGCCGAATTGCGTTGCCTTTGTGGACCAGATTGGATCCGTCATCGCCCGACTCGTAGGTCCCGATGAGCTGGTTGCCGTAGTCCATGCGTTCCCATTCGAGCACATCGCTCGGCGCGGGCCCCCGTTCATTTCCGCTCGGAAGGCCCGCGAGATAGTCGTCGGAGATCGGCGTGAAGGGCTGCTCGCGGTTTGCCCGCAAATAGGCTTCGCGGATGTAGTGGATCACGTCGTATTTCTGCCTAGGCACCATCCAGGACTGGGGCGCCATCATGCCGAACCCCAACGTCAACGTCCGATACATCGACAGAGGATCCGATCCGTTCTTCAGGCGGGCCGTCGCGAAGCGCGGTGACGTGGGAAGCGAACCGGGCTGATCGTGTGTGCCGTGGCAATTGACACAAAGCCGGTCGTAGATCGCCTTGCCCCGCCGGAAGGCCGCACGGTCCCAGTCGCGGATCAGCGCCGCGTGGTCGAGATTCCGCTCGTAGGCGGGGAGTTCGCGCGGGCCGAGCACAAGGCTCGACGGCGCGAGTTCATTCGCGCGTGCGACTCCCCCCTCGCGGATTTCGATCAAGTACTTCACGAGGTCGAGGAACGGTTGGCGGCCGGCGAGTTGGTTGACCTGCCCGGCGGGCATGATCGAGACGGTGCCCCGCTCGATCCGCTCGATGTCGCTCCGCGCGATCGTCTCGACGGCGCCGTCGTTCGCGATGTCGCGCAGCACGATCGACTCGGCGTCTTCCGAAACCCGAATGGCGGCGATCGAGCGCCCGTCGGCGCGTTGCACGATGATCGGTTCATAACCCTCGCGAATGACCTTCGAAGGATGCAGAATCGACTCGACGATCCGCGCGTCGTCGGAGTCGGGCGTCGGTTCGGTGAGCGGTGGACCGAGGCGCGTCCTACCGTCGGCGGGCGCATGGCACTGGACGCACCCGAGCGACGGCTGGTGGAAGACCACGGCGCCGCGCCGCGCGTCACCCTGTTCGCGCGCTTCCCGCGCCAGCGCGCCCGGGTCCTCGCTCGCCAATCGATTCTCGAGCGTTTGGGCGGCCGCCGCCGCGCCGAACAGCCAGACGAACCCCGCGGCCAACGCGGTCCTTCGCGAGGCGATCCCGATCGATCGGTCGGAAAGACGGTTCCATCGAATGTTCCGCATGATGGTCAAGCACTCCGATTCGCCCCCGATGTCGCTAACCGGCGACACGGGGCCTTGAATTACTCGCGGATCAGTTTCCAGACGTCCGATTCCATGTTGTTGCCGGCCACCATCCACAGAGCGTCTCCGTGAACGAACAGGCTTGCCGCGTGGCGCGGTTTCCACGGCGTGCCGGGAAGTTCGATCCAATGAACGCCGTCCCGCGAATGCCAGACGTCGTTCCGATTGCCGCCCTGAGCATGATAGCCTTCCATGACCCAAAGCCTCCCGTCCCAGACCGCCACGTCGTGGTATTCGCGGGGATGCCAGGGCGCGGTTTCGACGTGGCGTTCCCAGTGTACTCCATCCGACGAACTCCAGACGTCGTTGAAGAACCGCCGCTGACGCGTCGAAGGCGTTTCATAGGTTCCTCCACCAAGGATCCAGATGCGCCCACCGAGCACGGCGGAACCTCCGATCATGCCGCGCGCCGACCAATACGGTTCGCTAGGTTCAACTTTCGTCCATTCCCGGCCATCGCGCGTCGTCCAGATGTCGCGATGGAACCGTTCCTCGGACGGCGCAAAGGACGGGAGCGTCTGACCGCCCAGGACCCAAAGGCGGTCGTCGTGCACGATGGTGACATGGAGCGCGCGCGGCGCCCAGGGAACCGGCCGGTCGGCGTTGACGCGGGTCCAATCGCGGCCATCCTCGGAGTTCCACAGGTCATTCTGGTAGTGCCCTTGGATGACGTCGCCGCCGACGATCCACATGCGGTCCCGGAACACGGCGTATCCGGCCGTGTGGCGGCCTTCCCAGTCCCGCGCGGAATCGAACGCGCGGTCGCGAAACGAATTCGCGCGAACCAGGTCCCAGCTCCGACCGTCCTCGGACGACCACACTTCGTTGTTGCAAATCAGCGGGAAGACGTCTCGGTGCGCGGGGTTCGGGTTCCAGCCGCCGAGCAACCACATGCGGCCTCGATAGGTCAAGGCGCCCGCGCCGTCGCGCGGCGCGAATGCGGCACGTGGCGTGACGCATTCCCAGCGATAGGCCGGCTCGTCCGCGACCGCCGATCGCGGCATGCCCGCGCGACCGAACATCGCAAGGACAACGATGCCCGCGAACGGCCATCCGGAACGCGGAAAACAGGCTCGCATCGACATATTCTCCCAGGAACGCAGCGCGTTCGGACGGCGCGCTCCCCATTCGGAGGTCGAAGGAGCCGCGTCCGCGATTCGCTTTGGGTCGGATCCCCGTCGGGTCCCTATCGTAGGCCAATCGCCCGCGCGTCGAAAGACCGAGCGAACGCCCTCCGTCTTCCATTGTTCACCGATGACCAGGGGTACTCGGACGTCGGTTGTTCTTGGGGCCACGTCGTTCGCTACGCCCCACCTCGACCGCATGGCGAGCGAGGGGATGCGGTTCACGAGTTTCCACGTGGCGCCGGCGGTCTGCGGCGCGTCGCGCGCGGCCCTGTTGACCGGACGCTATGCCAACCGCATCGGCATGCTCGGCGCGCCCAATCACACGGCGAGACACGGCGTCCACGCCGGTGAGGACTTGTTGCCCGAACTGCTCCGCGAACAGGGCTATGCGACGGCCATGTTCGGCAAATGGCATCTGGGCCATCGCGAGCCGTTCCTTCCGCTGCAACACGGATTCGAGACCTATTTCGGGCTCCCCTATTCGAACGACATGTGGCCCCTCCATCCCGACACGCCCCGCGCGTATCCGCCGTTGCCGCTCATCGAGAACAACGCGACGATCGCGACGCTCGTGATCTTCACGACCGACGACGGGCCGTGGCTTTCGTACGGCAATCACGCGGGGAGCGCCGGACCGCTTCGGGAAGGCAAGGGCACGACGTGGGAAGGCGGCGTCCGCGTTCCATGCGTCATGCGTTGGACGGGACGCGTCCCGGCGGGCGCCGTGTGCGACAAGATGGCCGCCACGATCGACCTTCTGCCGACGTTGAGCCGCATCGCCGGAGCCCGATCTCCGAAACAAGCGATCGATGGAGTCGACATCGGAGGCCTCTTGACGGCGAACGAGCCCGCGACGAACTTGGCGACGCGCTCCGGAAACGAATCGGAACGGGGACCCGCGAGCCGGGCCGACTCAACGAGCCATGAGGCGCTCGCCACTCGAACGGCCCGTGACGGGCGCCGCGTCTATTCGGAACGAAGGAGCTCGATCGATCGTCCTTCCGCCTCGAAGACCACGCGAAAATGGACCTTCCCCCGGTCATTGAGCGATTGGCTCAACTTCTCGACCTGATCCAACCGCTTCCGCGCGGTCTGCGCGTTGTCGAAGTCGAGCTGCGCGAGATTGCGTTGTTGCAGGAACTGCTCCTTGTCGGCGCGCGAGAGGGAGGCCTCGTTGACCACGGCAAAACTGTCCCGCTTCGCTTTGGCCTGAGCCAGGATCGCGTCCACGCGTTTGATCAGTTGCGTGCGATTGGCTTTCGTCGGACGTCGATTGCGGTCCTTCATCCATTCCTCGTTCGCCTCCTGGCCCTCCGACATGAGGCAGGTCACGTTGACCGCCAACGTCCGGCGCAAACCGCTTTCGACTCGAAGAACGATGACGCGTTCCGGCGCATTCGCGCCCAGATAGACCCATTGCTTGCCGCCATCCGCCTCGATCGAACCGGACGGGTCGAGGACATGGGGAGGGAAGGGGCCTTCGAGTGAAAGGACTTCGAATCGGCACGCGGCGGGATCGGGTCCGTTCGGAATCTCCCATTTCCCGGCGGTTGCGCCGCGATCGAGATTCAGAACGAGCGCGGGTACGCGAATCGTCCGGCGCAGGCCGACTTGTCGCGATTCGGCACCGACGCGCAACCGGAGGAAACAGTTCTCGAGCATGCCGGCCAGTTCGTCGTCGCGCGCGGCGTCGAGCCATTCAAACGTGAATTGGCCGCCCAGCAATGCAAAACGACCAACCGGCTTGCGGCTGCCCGGCCCGGCGACCGAAAAAACGTCCCATTTCCGAGGCGCCGTTCCGCCTTCGGCGTTTTCGAGCACGATCGACGCGTTGGCTTTCGACGAAACACGATCACCGCCGACCAATTCGATCATGCAGGCCGCCTGATCGTCGACGGGGATCGCTCCGAGCGCATCGGGCCCGGTCGCGTCCGTCTCGGGTTTCCGTTTGGGGAGTGTCAGGGATTCGGGAAGTTGGCTGAGGAACGCCGAACCGGCGGGCGGGACACTCGGCGGCGTATTCACGGTGGGAGCCGCCGTCGCGGAATCGTTCGAAGTCGCGGGCCCGGGCGCCGGGTCCGGCGTCTTGGCGGCCACGGAGTCGGGCGCGGGCGCCGAAACCGGCGAGCCGTTCGCGGGCGATTGCGGTTCGGGCGCGGGACCGAGGTCCGACGCCGTGGACTGGCCGCCCTTGGGCTGGGTCCCGGAAAGCTCGGCGCCCGGCGAACCCGCGACAGCGCTCCGCGCGTTTTCCAGCGGACTGACCGCGGGCGCCGCGTCTTTCGGCGCGGAATCGGGAGGCGGTTCCGGCAGCGGCGCGCCGACATCGGGCAACGGCGCGTCCGCCTTGTCGGCCTGGTCCGCGAACCGACGCGCGGCCGTTAGTTTCGCCACCGCACGTTCCGCATCGGTCTCACGATTCGGACGCCACGCGTCGCGCATCACGTAGGCGGTGATCAAGAGCGGAATCAGAATCAGCATCGTCGCCGCGCTGACGAAAAGGGTACGAGCCCGTTTCCGGCGGCGCGCCGCGAGCCATGCCTGAGCCTCGCTTGGTTCCCGCGTCGCCCGGTCGGCCTTCCCCTTCTTCTTTTCCTTCGTCGGCGCCGCGGTTTCCTTCTTCTCCTTCTTTCTCCTGGTTTCAATAACCACGCCGCGCGTTTCCGAGTCGCCGCCGCTCGCCGGCGCAGCCGAACGAACGGCCCGTTCCCGGACGGTCGCCGCATCACGGTCCGTTTTCGACGGCGTGTCGGCGCGAACGGCCGGGAAGGCCGCGCTGTCCGCGATCGACGCGACGATCGAGTCGTCCGCCGCCGCGACGAGTGGTTCGCTATCTCCCAAATACCGCTCACGCCAAACGCGGCATGCGGCGACGACCGACTCGGCACTCGCCAATTCACCCAAGTCCGCGTCGATGCCGCCGCGGGATTCTCCGAACGCGCCGGATTGGGACGATGCGTCGTCCATCATGCGCGCGAGGATCGCGTCGAGCCGCTGATCGGCTTCGGGTGAATCGATCGACTCGCGCCACGCGTCGGCGGCCGCCCCGCCCTCGTCCTCCGCCAATGACGTCGAGTTTCCGATCGAATCGGCCGCTCGCGCGGATCCCACGATGCGCGCGAGCGAATACCAGTCGCGACGCGCGGGGTCGGACCCTGGGGGAGACGTTTCAGGCGGAGCCCATTCCGCGATCGCGTCGCGCGCGGCGGGATCACGGCGCAACGCCGGAATCAGGCATCGCAATCCGGCATCCGAAATCAAGACGGCGCCTTCGCTCGAATACCCGATCCGCGCGGGCGTCAAACAGGCGTGCTCCAATCCGCGCCGATGCAACTCCCCAAGCGCGCCGGCCGCCCGTTCGAGCAACCGGATCGCGGCGGCATTGCCGAGTCCGCCGAGGGCTGCCTTCGCGCCGGCGACCGTTCGCGCGGGATGGGAGTCCAAGACGAGAAAGAACCGCGGACCCGCTCGGCCCACTTCGCGCAGGTTGACGAACCCTCGGTTCCTGATCTTCGACACCTTGCCGAGATCCGAGAGCAGCGACTTTTGTACGGCCTTGTCGGCCGCAATGCGACTCGACAAGAGCTTCAACCCGACCTGCTCACCCGTCGTGCCGTCGGCCGCGAGAAACGATCGGCCGAATTCCCACTCGCCCACCTCGTCATACAGCAGGAATTTGGAGTCGCCAAGCCGGAGGGAGAATTGGCCGGCGAGCAATTGGTCGGCTTGCCACGGACTGAGGACACCGAGATCCACGAGTTTCCGCGCGGCTGCGCCCGCGTCGGGCTCGGCTTCCGCCACGCGGCGCGCTTGGTCGAAGGCCTGGTCTTCGAGCAGACGGCTCTTTTCCAACAACTCGATCAACTCGGCCGAACTGGCGATCGCTGTCTTGGCCATACATGGAATTCCCACGGCGAGACGAGCCGCTACCCCGATTCCCCGATTGTGCCAGCCGTTGCGGCAAGTCGCAAGAACTTCCCTCAAAACGGAATCAAGGTGCCATCAAGGTGCCTCTCCCTCCCAAACTCCCATGCCGACGTCGCACGCCTGCGGATCTTCGGGAATGGAGCCGGGGAATGATGGGAAAGACGCGATTTTTGACGCGGAACTTGCCGATTAACGTGAGTATTCCGGCGAAACGGAAAGTATTGGTTCTACGCATTGTGCCAGGCCGATACGGTTGTCGTGAAGCCGTAGCGTTTATGCCGCGCATTACGATTCTGTCGGTCCAACCACCCAGGAAACAGGTGAGGGAACGGTCGGGTACCCAACGCGTGGCGAGGCGCCATGACGCCGCGTCCGGACACGATTCCCCCTAAGATTTCGCGCCGCGGAGACTTACTGATGAAGACTCGATGGGCGTTGCTCCTGCCCGTTCTGCTTGGAACTCTGGCCGGTTCCCGGTTGGAGTTGCGGGCTCAAGCGCCGACCGTGCCTCCCGCGCAGCCCGCTCCCGGCGGATCGTCGACGGACCCGTCGGTCGCCGTGCCATCCGCCGCGGCGCCTGTTCCCGCGCGACAAGTCCCGCTCGGTATCCCTTCGACACTCGGCGCGCCGACTCCTTCGGGAACGGTCAGCGGTCCCGCGTATGCCGGATTCGTGGCTCCCGCCGGTTACGCTCCGGGCGGCATGGGCGACATGCTTCCCGCGACGGCGTTCGCGGCGCAGCCCTTTCCGCCAGGCATGGTTCCGCCGGGCATGATGCCGGGCGTCGTTCCGGCCGGTTATGACGCGTCCGGCTATATGATGGGTGGCGCCCCCGACGCCGCCTACGGCGCGGCACCGATGGGCGAGTATATCGACGAAGGCAATATCGGGTCGCGAACCGAACGCGGTCTCGACCTGATTCGCAATCTGGGTCCCTATCCCGGTGGTGGATGGTGCTCGCCGCGCTGGTTCGACGTCGCCGTGGACTTCATGTACCTGACGCGCGAGGATACGGGCCGGACCGTCAACTTCATGTCCGACGGGCCCGCCGGCATGGGAGCGCCATTCATTGTTCTGAGCACGGACAATCTCGACTTCGATCAGGGTGCCGGTTTCCGGTTCTCGGCGGCCCTCCAGGTCGGCGCATCGAGCGCGCTCGAATTCGGATACTTTGGTCTGTTCAACTGGGCCTCGGCCGCCGCCGTGACCAGTCCGACCGATGATCTGTATTCCGTGATGAGCGACTACGGCAACAACCCGCCGCCCCAGGTCGGCCCGCCTATCGTTCGCGGCGGTTTCACCGACACGGATTCGGCCGAGTATGGTTCGATCGAATACTCGTCGAATTTCGATTCGCTCGAATTGGACTTCCGCCGCCGCTGGATGGCCCCTAATTGCCGCCTCCAAGGGTCTTGGCTCGCCGGCGTCCGGTATTTCCGGCTCGAGGAACAATTCCGGCACAACACACGAGTCAACTATCCCGATCCCAACGGTGGCGGCGCACCGCCTATCACGGGCTACATGAACTACAACGTCGGCACGGCCAACAGCGTCACCGGTTTCCAAATGGGCGGCGATCTCTGGGCCACGTTGTTCCCGGGCATCCAAGTCGGATCGGAACTCAAGGCGGGCATCTTCGGCAATCATGCCGATCAGGTCACGCTCATCGAGGCCGCGACGCTCGCCGGCCCCCTCTCGGAAACCGCGGATCGGGACTCGGCCGCGTTCATCGCCGAAGCCGGCCTCATGGGTAACTGGCGAGTCAATCAGCATATTACGCTGCGAGGCGGTTACAATTTCCTGTACGTCGACGGAGTCGCGCTGGCCGCCGAGAATTTCAATGCGGCCCCGCCGTTCGTCGCGGGCCGCGTGGTCGGTATCAACAGCAACGGCGATGTCTTCTATCACGGGTTCAATGCCGGCTTCGAATGGATGTGGTAGACCCGAAATACTCAACTCCAGGCCCCCATCCCCCGGTTCCTGGTCCATACCAAGGCCTCGACTCCCAACTCGGAGTCGAGGCCTTTTTTCGTAGCGCCGGATCGCCGGCCGCGCCCCAATCCCAGATACCCGGCGGACCTTTCGCCGTCTTTTTTGGGAACCCCCGGTCCCACGTCGTCGTCGAAGTCCAAGGAGATGGCGATCCGATCTCTTGCCGTTTGTCCAGCGAACTTTGACAATCCGAAGATAGGCAGGCCTGGAAATTTGGCGAAATTATAGATTTTTCGAAAAGGGCGATTAGACTAAACGGAGGTAAATCACCGCGGGCATCGGCTACCGGTGGCGGCGCGCTTGGGGGCGACCCAGGGCGGCCGGCGCTGGTCGGCGGATGGTCGGCGCTGGTGAGAGGACCTCGTTCTGGATACATTTGAGGCCGTTTCGGGCGGTCGGCGTGCGCGCGGTTCCCAGGGAATCGCCGAGCGTCTTGGATTCCGGCGAAATCTCGAGCACATCCGCATTCACGGCTCCTTCTCAGCTCTTCGACGTGGGTAACGACGTGAAATCGACAGCGTTCAGCAAGACTCGTAAGCAACTCAAGTACATCTGGCAACGGCGTCGGCGGGCGGCGCGGCGGCCGTTCGTGGAGTCGTTGGAGGACCGTCGTCTGCTGGCGGGAGACGCATGGAGTTCGCTCGCGCTGGACGGGCCCGAGGGGGAAGGGGGTACCGCCGACACTCGGATTCCCGATCAGCTCATGGTCGCGTTCGAACACGGAACGACGCCAGCCGTCCGAGCGCTCATCGCGAACCGGTTCGGCGCCGAGATCAGACAATATTATGACAAGTTGGAAACGGCGCTCGTCCAGTTGCGGCCGGGAAGCAATGTCGACTCGGCCGCCGCCCAATGGACGGCCCTGCCGGAAGTCAAGCTCGCCGAACCGAACATCACCTTCCGGAAACAGTATGTTCCCAACGATCCGTTCTTGAACGGCCAGTGGGGAATCCACAACTACGGGCAGATCCCGTTCATGGGCAAGCTGGACGCCGACATCGATGCCATTGAAGGATGGGATATCAGCCCGGGTGGATCGCCGAGCGTCATTGTCGCGGTGATCGACTCGGGCGTCGACATCAATCACCCGGATCTGCGCGCCAACATCTTCGTGAACCCGGGCGAGATCGCGGCGAACCTGATCGATGACGACGGCAACGGCTACATCGACGATGTTTCGGGTTGGGACGCCTTCAATAATGACAACGACGTCACCGACCTGGACGGCCACGGCACGCATGTCGCGGGGATCATCGGCGCGGTCGGCAACAACGCAGTCGGGATCGCGGGCGTCGCATGGAAGACCAAGATTCTGCCGGTGAAAGCGCTCGACCCCGCCGGTTCGTTGGCAAGCATCCTCGGCTCGCTGAATTATGTGATTACCGTCAAGCAGCAGGGTTACAACGTCGCGATCAGCACTCACAGCTACGGCGGCGCGGGATATTCGGGAATCCTCGATTTCGGGTTCCAGGCGCTCGCGGCGACGGGGAATCTGCCGGTGGCGGCGGCGGGCAATGGTGGAGCGGACGGGGTCGGCGACAATAACGATTTCAGCCCGAACTACCCTTCGAATTTCTCACTCCCCGAGATGTTCGCCGTGGCAGCCACGGATTGGAACGACGACATCACGTCCTTTTCGAACTTTGGCAAGGCCTCGGTCGACATCGGCGCGCCGGGCGCTCAGATCCTCAGCACGCTTCCCGTTCTCCTGGGCAGCTACGACTATTCCGACGGCACGTCGATGGCCACGCCGATGGTCGCGGGCGCGGCGGCCGTCTTGAAGGCCCTCGAACCATCGCTCACCTCGCTGCAGATCAAGAGCCTGCTCATGACGAGCGGCGACTTGACGCCGGCCATGACGGGCAAGGTCGTCAGCGACCGCCGGCTGAATCTCAACAACGCGATCCAGGCGATGCCGAAGGGCGCGATCCGAGGTGTCGTGTACGAGGACGTGAACCGAAACGGCCGGCGCGACGTCGGCGAATTCGGCATTCCCAACGCGCGCGTCTTCATGGACTTGAATTCGAACGGCGCCGAGGACGTTGGCGAACCGTACGCCATCACGGGTATCGACGGCGTGTACAACATCGTGAACTTCAGTGGCGCGGGCACGTTCACCGTGATCGTCGCGCCGATCCCGGGACTCAGCGCGGTTTCGCCGCCGGGCGGAGGACGCAGCGTCACGGTGCCCGGGCGGACCGACATCATTCCCGGCATCGACTTCGGATTCCAAAGGCCGGGCGGCGGCGGGCCGAGCGGCGTCGTCTTCCACGACGTGAACGCGAATCGCCGCCAGGACGCGGGCGAAACGGGGATTCCCGGCGCGTTCGTTTGGTTCGATCGAATCGACAATGGCCGATTGGACCTGGGTGAGGTGGCCGTACAGTCGGGCGCCGACGGCAAGTTCTCATTGCCCGAGCAGCCGACCGGATCGTACAAGGTGCGGGCGCAGATCGGCCCGGGCTGGCGGCAGACATTGCCCGGTGGCACGTCGCCGTACCACACGATCATCTTCGGCATCGGGACCGGTTCGGCCCAGCTTGTGGATTTCGGTTACGCCGACGGCAACCTGCTCGATTTCGGCAACGCGACCGCGGGCGCCAAGCAATCGGCGCTCGCCGACAACGGCGGCCGCTACGGCGTGCTATCCGGATTCCAATTGGGAGCGACGATCAGCGGCGAAGCCGATGCGATCGCCGCCGACTCGAACGACGGCATTGCGTTCACGTCTCCGTTCTTCGCGGGCGGCACGGCAACCGGAACCGCCGATGTGCGGTTGGGGGGCCAGAGCCGGGGCCTGTTGCAGGCGTGGATCGACTTCAATCAGGACGGCGATTTCAGCGACGCGGGAGAGAAGGTCGTCACCGACCTGCGGCTTGGCGAAGGCGTCCATGCGATCAGCATGCCGATTCCCGCAGGAGCGCTCACCGGCCCCACGCAAGCCCGTTTCCGCTACGGGTGGGAACGCGGCATGACGCCCGATGGTCAGGGGCTCGCCGGCGAGGTCGAGGACTACACGGTCAACATTTTTGGAGACAGTCCGCAGGCGATCGACGATCTTGTTTCGGTCGATCAGGATTCCTCCGGCAATCCGATCAACCCGCTCGCGAACGATTTCCCGAGTTCGGCGGGCGGACTCAAGATCAAGTCGGCCACATCGCCCACGCTGAGGGGAGGCACGGTCTCTCTCGCGGCCGACAAGTTGTCGCTGATCTACACGCCGCGTCCGAACTTCTTTGGAACCGATTCGTTCAATTACACGATCGAGGACAATTCGGGAAAGACGGCGTCCGGCCGCGTCACGGTCAATGTGGTTCCCACATTCACCGCGCCGCAAGCGGTCGACGATCAGGCGGCGGTCGGAACCAATACGCCCAACAACGCGATCCGTGTGCTCAACAACGATGTGCTCGGCGCGAATCCTCCGACCCGAATCGGCTCGATTGTCCGCGCCCCGGCGCACGGGACGGCCTCGATCGACTCCAACGGCACGGCCGATCCATCGGACGACGTGATCCGTTACACGCCGACGACGAACTTCGTCGGAGTCGACCAGTTCAAATACCGGATCGTCGATAATGTCGGCGCGTTCAGCGACGCGACGGTGACGGTCTTTGTGGGCGATACGTTCAGCGACGACTCGATCCGATACCAGATCGGTTTCACCGATCCGGCGACGGGAAGCCCGATCGCCCAGGTGGAAGTCGGCAAGTCGTTCGTCGTGACGGTCACGGTCGAGGACATCCGCACGGGAATCTCGCCGACCGACATGGGCGCGTTCGCGGCCTACCTCGATCTGCTCTATCCGGGCACCATGGTTGCCGTGTCACCGCCGCTCGTCTTCAACGGCGCCTACACCGATACGCCGGAAGGCGACACGTCGGTGCCGGGCATCATCAACGAGAGCGGTGCGTTCCGAACGTTTGACCAGGCGCCTCCGGGTCCCGGTGCGAAGGTTGTGTACCGCGCGACATTCCGCGCGACGGCGACCGGTACGGCCACATTCCTGACCGACCCGGCCGATGATGTGTTCGATCCGGGTCCGCCCGCCGTATTCGGCAACCATGACACGCTGGTCTACGAACCGGCGAGCGCGATCGCGATCGCGGACATTTCATACCTGGGCGGTTCGATCAATGTCATCTCCGGAGGGGGCGGCGAGGGCGAACGGCCGATGCACAACTACTCGTTGCCGACCGACGTGAACGGCGACCGCCGCGTCAACACGAGCGACGCCGTCTCCCTGCTCGCCTACTTGAACCGCCGTGCGTCGGGTAGTGGAGAAGGCGAAGGCGAGGTCCTTCGAAACCGTCTCTACTTCGATACGACGCTCGATTTCAAGGTGACCACGCGCGACCTCTTCCATGTCCTGCGTGAGCTGGCGAGCGGCGTTTCGAGTTCGGCGGGCGAAGGCGAATCGACGACCGAGCCGCTGGACGCTCCGATCGCCGATCCGATGGCAACGGTCGCGTACGCGTCACCGGTTGTGGATACCCGCGTCGCGCGGTCCGGTGTCCAGAATGCACCGGAGACCGGATCGCGCGCATCCAGCGACTCGGCCGCGCCAATCGTGGCGCAAGGCGCGAGTCGTGAGCGGTCCGAATCGCGCGACGCGGCGTTCGGCGGCTGGACAAGTCCGAGCGACGATCAGGCCGTCGATGAACTCGACGACTCCTTCTTCGAAGACGTCCTGCGCCACCGTCGCAACTAGGGGAACGGCCGCGCGGCGCGCGACGAGCCCGTCGCGCGGCACTCTTGTGAAACCCGAAGCCGAGGTCGTTCGCGGCGCAGCCGCGAACGACCGGAGGACAGGGGTTTTTCAGTTTTCAGTCGACCCCTTCGGGGTTGTTCCCCATGGGCGACCCGTTCGCCATTCTCCGTCTTCCTTCCGTGTCCTTCCGTGGCTCCAATCCATTCCCGTTCCGTCCATTTTTCGTGAGGGGTTCTGGCCGCGGTTGGTGATCCTGTATCCGGGCGCTTTCGCCGAGCCGCCGTCAGCGGACCGCAGGCTCCCCGACGCGCAGGAGGAAGGAACTCGTGCCGGATCCAATTC